>NZ_FNDE01000001.1 GCF_900099925.1 Aneurinibacillus thermoaerophilus
GGAAAATATATCTTGGTTTTTTGGTTAATAGTCTCTCGAATTCAACTGGAAATTCGTGATTTTGAGGGGCTTAAACATACTATACGAGGAGGATTTGTCATGAGCAAGAAAGCGGCGGATATGTCATTTGAGGAAGCGATGAAACAATTGGAAAACGTTGTGCAGCAGTTAGAAGCAGGAGAGGTGCCGCTTGAAAGAGCGATCGCGTTGTTTCAGGAAGGAATGGAGCTTTCCCGTCTGTGCAGCCGGAAATTGGAGGATGTGGAGCAAAAAATCGAAATGTTGCTGGAGCAGGAAGGGGAGCAAATTGCGGTTCCGTTTCGATTGGAGGGAGACGGCGAGTGAACCAGGCGCTGCTACATGACTATATGAAAACCAAAGCCGATCTTGTCGGGAAACGGCTGGCGGATTTGATCGAAACGCCGGAGATTCCGGAAACACTGCGTCAGGCGATGGCGTATTCATTGCTTGCAGGAGGAAAGCGCCTGCGTCCGGTGCTGGTGCTTGCGACGCTCGAAGCGTTCGGTAAGTCGATTGATGCAGGGATTCCGGTCGCCTGTGCCGTGGAGATGGTGCATACATACTCTTTGATTCATGATGATTTGCCTGCGATGGACAACGATGATTTTCGGCGTGGAAAGCCGACGAACCATAAAGTGTATGGGGAGGCAACAGCGATTCTCGCTGGCGACGCGCTGTTGACGTACGCTTTTGAAACGGTGTGCAGTGCGGAAGAAGCGGGTGCGCCATCAGGGCGTGTGTTGCGCATTGTACGGGAGCTGGCTTCTTACGCCGGCCCAAGAGGTATGGTGGGTGGACAGAGTGCGGATATGGAAGGTGAGGATATTCCGCTAACGCCTGAGCAACTCCGGTATATTCATCAGCATAAAACGGCCGATTTGCTTGTCTTTTGCGTGCGCGCGGGTGCCATTCTTGCCGGGGCTTCGGAAAGACAGTTATCGCTTTTGACCCGCTATGCGAACAATATCGGACTTGCGTTTCAAATTCAGGACGATATTCTTGATGTGACGGGCGATGAAACGAAAATGGGCAAGCCTGTAGGCAGTGACGAAAAGCGCAAAAAATCAACATACCCTGCGCTTATCGGAATGGAGAAATCGCGCTCGCTCCTGAAACAATTGATCGAAGAGGCAAATTTGGCGCTCGTGGAAGCTGCCCTTGAAGATAATAGTATTTTACGCGCCTTAGCTGCCTTTATCATTGAACGGGACTATTAAAGAAAAACCGCAGACCGCAGGTTTATACCTGCGGCCTTTTTTTTAGATTGGAGTTTATCGTTCGTTTGTGATACCATGTTGTTGATTCGTTTATAAAAAAATAGGTATGATATGTGTGCTATGTATGGAAAAATTAGAATGAAACGTTGAAAGCGAGGGTTTTCCTTGTTATCTACAATCAATTCCCCGCAAGACTTAAAAAAATTAAATATATCTCAACTAACTGAACTGGCGGAAGAGATTCGCGCGTTTCTCATCGAAAATTTATCAGTGACCGGGGGACACTTGGCGCCGAACCTTGGCGTAGTAGAACTAACGCTTGCGCTTCATTATATTTTTGACAGCCCGAAAGATAAACTCATTTGGGATGTAGGGCATCAGGCTTACGTGCATAAAATGCTGACAGGGCGTATGGAAAGGTTCGATACGCTGCGCCAATATAAAGGATTATGCGGTTATCCAAAGCGGAGTGAGAGCGAACATGATGTTTGGGAGACGGGTCATAGTAGCACTTCGCTTTCCGCGGCGATGGGCATGGCAATCGCCCGCGATTTAAAAGGTGAGAAGCACAAGGTCATTGCGATTATCGGTGACGGTGCGCTAACCGGCGGCATGGCGTTGGAAGCGATGAATCATATGGGGCACGAAGGCAGAGATGTTACTGTTATATTGAATGATAACGAAATGTCCATCGCGCCGAACGTCGGGGCGATGCACAACCACTTAGGAAAGCTGCGCACGAACCATAATTACAGACGCGCTAAGGAAGAGATTGAACAATTGCTGAAGAAAATACCGGCAGTTGGCGGCAAAATGGCCAAGCTGGTCGAGCGGCTTAAAGATGGTCTGAAATATGTAGTCGTGTCCGGCATTCTTTTTGAAGAGCTGGGCTTTACATATCTGGGACCGGTGGACGGGCATAATTTGCCTGCGTTGATGGAAGCTTTGCGTCAGGCGTCTCACACAAAAGGCCCTGTACTCGTTCATGTTATTACTAAGAAGGGGAAAGGATATGCCCCGGCTGAGCTCGACTCATACGCATTTCATGGTGTGGGTATGTATAAGATCGAGAGCGGTGAAGTGTTGAAAAGTGAAGGCCCGCCGAGTTACACAAGTATTTTCGCACGTACAATTGAAAAACTGGCCGAAAAAGATTCCCGCATCGTAGCAATTACAGCAGCGATGCCTAACGGTACAGGTCTTGATCACTTTGCGCAGAAATATCCCGAACGCTTTTTTGATGTCGGAATTGCAGAGCAACATGCGACAACGATGGCGGCGGGAATTGCGACGCAGGGGTTAAAGCCGGTGTTTGCTGTATATTCTACATTTTTGCAGCGTGGGTACGATCAGCTTGTGCACGATGTATGCCGCCAGAACCTGAATGTGACGTTTGCCATTGACCGAGCTGGTTTGGTCGGCGCGGACGGGGAAACACATCAGGGTGTATTTGATATCGCATATATGCGCAGCCTGCCTAATATGACAATTATGATGCCGAAGGACGAGAATGAATTGCAGCATATGCTGTACACGGCGCTTATGTATGATGGCGGTCCGATTGCTGTCCGTTATCCGCGCGGTAGCGGAGAAGGGGTGCCGTTAGATGGAGAGTTCAAGCTTCTTCCGATCGGTAAAGCAGAAATTTTGCGTCCAGGAGTGCATGTGGCGATTTTGGCATTTGGGAACATGGTGCCTATCGCGCAAAAAGCTGCGGACATGCTGATGGCGGAAGGAATGAATCCGATGGTGGTCAATGCCCGGTTCGCCAAACCGTTGGATGAGGAATTGCTTTTCATGTTGGCGCGGGACGGCTATACGATTGTGACGCTTGAGGAGGGGGCGGTGCACGGCGGCTTCGGCAGCGCCGTACTCGAATGTTACGCGCAGGCCGGTTATCATCATATAACGGTCGAATTAATGGGCATCCCGGATTACTATGTGGAACACGGCAGTGTGAAGGAACAGCGCGCTGAGGTAGGCTTAACTTCTGAAAAGGTAGCACATAAGGTTCGTTCGCTTTGGCCGGCAAGGAGGCAGAGGGCGTAGTCAATGAACAAAAAAGAAAGAATTGATGTACGCTTGGTGCAGGAAGGTTATTTCCCGAGCCGAGAAAAAGCAAGGGCCGCCATTATGGCAGGCCTTGTCTTTGTGGGGCAAGAACGCTGTGACAAACCAGGGGTGAAAGTGGAAGTCGATAAGTCGATTACGGTTAAAGGACATGTTCATCCTTACGTCAGCCGTGGCGGATTAAAGCTTGAGAAAGCGCTCAAAACATTCGGCATTGATGTAACGGATGCGGTGGTAATGGATATTGGTGCTTCCACTGGTGGATTTACCGACTGTGCACTTCAGCACGGTGCACGTCTTGTGTACGCGATTGATGTAGGTTATGGGCAGCTTGATTGGTCGTTGCGTCAGAACGAAAAAGTAGTCGTGATGGAGCGGACCAATTTTCGTTATTTGAAAGCGGACGAATGGGAAGGCGAGCGTATCCAGTTCGCCATGATTGATGTTTCTTTTATTTCGTTGCGGTTGATTTTGCCTGTCCTCAAAGATTTCCTAGATCCGGGTGCCAGCGTGCTAGCATTGGTTAAGCCACAGTTTGAAGCAGGGCGCGAACAAGTTGGAAAGCATGGTGTCGTTCGTGATGCGGCTGTGCACAGGGAAGTGCTCACCACAATGATGAGGTTTAGCGAGCAGCTTGGCTTTCGGGTGCGCGGTCTATCATTTTCTCCAATTACGGGTGGCCAGGGCAACATTGAGTTTTTGCTATATTTGGAATGGACAGAAGGGCCGGTGGTGCCGGAAGACCATACGGAAGATATTGCTCGTATCGTGCGAGAAGCGCATGCCGCTTTCTAAATAGAAAGGTAAAAAGCAGGAGCCTTGAAAGAGGATTCCTGCTTTTTTGCATTTTTATGCACTCGGAAATAAAACCATGTATAATAAGAGAGCAGGCAGTATCACCCTACGTAATCGAGGTGTTGTTTGTGACGGCAATAGGCATCGTAATGAACAAAGATAAGCACAATGCTTGGCTTGTAGCCGAAGCGCTTGTCCGCCTGCTGGAGGGGAAAAAAGCGGGCGTATATATAGACCATGTGGTTGCTGCCCATATTGGACGGCAGGATTTATCTTTACCGCTTGAACAGTTTCATGAAAAAGTAGATATTGTGTTCGTATTGGGCGGAGACGGCACATTGATCGGCTTAGCCCGCGAAATCGCTCCGTATTCCATTCCGATTCTCGGGATTAATCTTGGGCACCTTGGCTTTCTTTCTGAATCAGAGCCAGACGATTTGCCACGTGCGGTGGATCGCATCTTAAGCGGTGAATACTGTGTGGAAGAGAGGATGATGCTGCAAACGGAGGTATTCCGTAACGGGGAACGGGTTCACCAATCCGTTGCGCTGAATGATGTTGGCATTGCAAAGGGAAGCTTCGGTCGAATGATTAAATGCAGCGTGTACGTTGATGATTTATATGTAGGTACCTACAACGGCGACGGGCTCATTATTTCTACTCCTACGGGTTCAACCGCCTATTCCTTGTCGGCAGGAGGGCCAATTGTGGTACCGTATATCAATGTTATTTTGTTAACGCCAGTGGCGCCACATTCGCTGACAGCCCGTCCGCTTGTACTGCCAGCTAACGAAGAAATTCATGTGGTAGTTGATGCGACTCATAATGATATTGGCTTAACGATCGACGGCCAGCTTGGATATCCGCTTAAGATTAATGATGAAATTGTCATTTGCCGCTCACCTTACATTACTCCGCTAATTAAATGGAAAGAGCGAAGCTTTTTCGAAGTTGTGCGAAAAAAACTTCAAAGGGAGAACGGATAACATGAAAGAAAGCAGTACCGGAGGAAAGAATATGAACAAAGGTCAACGACATATTAAAATCAGAGAAATTATTGCTCGGAATGATGTAGAGACGCAGGACGAATTGGTTTATTTGTTGTGTGAAGCAGGATTTAATGTAACACAGGCTACAGTCTCACGCGATATTAAAGAATTGCACCTGGTGAAAGTGCCGACAAACGATGGGCGTTATAAATACTCTTTGCCTGCTGATCAGCGTTTTAACCCCCATCATAAATTGAAGCGAACCCTGATTGACAGCTTTGTCAGCATCGATCAGGCGGATAATCTGCTTGTGATGAAGACGATGCCGGGCAACGCACATGCGATCGGCGCGTTGATTGACAACTTGGAATGGTCCGAGATTTTAGGTACGATTTGCGGCGATGACACGATTCTAATTATTTGCCGGACAAAAGAAGCGGCAGGCGAGATGTCGCAGCGTTTTCTTAACATGCTGTAAACAGGCGGAGGGGGACTGTTTAATGCTTCTGGAATTAAACATTCGCAACTTTGCCGTAATTAAAGAGGTCTCCATTTCGTTTGGACGAGGCCTTACGATTTTAACCGGAGAAACGGGAGCAGGGAAATCGATTTTGATTGACGCCATCAGCATGCTTCTTGGTGGACGCGGCTCTTCTGAATATGTTCGCTACGGATGCAAAAAAGCGGAAATTGAAGGACTGTTCGAATTCGAAGCAGATGCCCCGGTGCTTGGCATGCTCAAGGAGATGGGGATTGATGTGGAAGACAATACGCTGATTATTCGCCGTGAATTGGCGAGTACGGGCAAGACGGTATGTCGGGTGAACGGTCGGCTTGTAACTCTATCCATGCTTAGAGAAGTGGCTCCGTGGCTGATCAATATTCATGGCCAGCACGAACATCAATCGCTTATGCAGGGTGAGCGGCATATTGACTGGCTGGATGCATTTGGTGACGAGAGAATCGTTCCCGCCTTTCGTGAATTTTCTAAGCTGTACGCGCAGTATCAGCAACTCCGTTCCGAATTGGATTATATATCCACTAATGAACGGGAAATGGTACAGCGAATGGACATGCTTCGGTTTCAATTACAGGAGATTGTATCCGCTAACTTGAAGCCAGGTGAAGACGAAGAGCTTATGAAGGAGAAGAAAAAGCTTTCGGGTGGCGAAAAGCTTGTGTATAGTCTCGAAGACGCGTATCGTTCCCTTATTGGAGAACAGCGTGGCATTGACTGGGTGGGGAATGCGGTTAGCCATCTAGAAACCATTCTTGAATACGATGAAGAACTAAGGGAAACACATCAAATGTTAGAAAGCGCATTTTACCAGATTGAAGAGGCAGCACGACTCATACGCGCGTACCGCGATACTATTGAATTCGACCCGGAGCGCCTCACACAGATTGAGAGCAGGCTGGATGAAATCAATCGTTTGAAGCGGAAATACGGCCTTTCGGTGGATGAAATTTTGGAATACGGTGCTTCCATTGAAGATGAACTCGACAGCATGGAAAATCGGGAGACGCGCATTGAGGAACTGCAAAAGAAGCTAAAGGAAGTCGCTCTTGATTTAGCGGTTGAGGCCCAAGAACTTTCGCAAATTCGCAAGCAAATCGCAGAAAAACTTGCCGTGGCGATTGAGCAGGAACTGAAAGACCTGCACATGAGCCGTGCCCAGTTTAAAATCGCCGTTCGGCAGCAGGAAGATGAGCGTGGACTTGATGTGAACGGTAACCGTTTTCGTGTGACGAGCAAGGGGATCGACACCGTCGAGTTTCTGATTGCGCCGAATCCGGGCGAACCGCTCCGACCGGTCAGCAAAATTGCCTCCGGCGGCGAATTGTCCCGTATTATGCTGGCGATGAAAACGATTCTTGCCGATGCGGAGAGCACGGATACGATGATTTTTGACGAGGTAGATACAGGAGTAAGCGGGCGGGCCGCACAGGCGATTGCGGAAAAATTGATGCGGGTTTCCCGCAAACGTCAGGTATTGTCGATTACACATCTGCCACAGGTGGCAAGCATGGCTGATACGCATCTGCGCATCGAGAAACATATGAATGAGAAAGAAACGGAGACGAAAGTCAATCCGCTGTCGTACGAGGAGCGGGTGGTAGAACTTGCTCGCATGCTCGGCGGCGCTCAGGTAACTGAGACAACGAAAGACAATGCCCGTGAAATGCTGGCGCAGGCTGAGGAAGTCAAGCAGGAGCTGGAAGGGTAAGCAGGAAGAGATTGTTTGAGCTATGCGGTTATAAACGCAGCCAACTACGGCAACATTATTACTACAGATATATGGAGGTGTAGGTAGGGAACGTGTAGGAGCGTGATGACCCATTGACCACCCGAAACAAAAAGAAAATGCTGATTGGATGCATTACAATTGCACTCGCTCTTCTCACTTTCTCTTCGACCCCTTTTCAGCAATTTGCTTCTTTTCCTGAGAAAATCCGCATGTTCCAGGGCTCTCTGTCTCAGCTTTCGCTCACCATGCCGGTGACGGCAACGCTTGAATCGACTGATCCTGATGTGGCGCATGTCAAGGAAGCCGTTACGTCAAAAAAGGTCGATTTACGCAATCCCCTTACCATTCAGCCCGGAAAACCGGGCGAAGCTAAAGTGACGCTAAAGCTTGGCAATATTCCTGTAAAAACGGTTGATGTGGAGGTTTTGCCTCAGCTAAAAGTAATACCGGGCGGACAGTCTATCGGTGTGCAATTGCACACTACCGGTGTCTTGGTCGTTGGCCATCATCAGGTGGAAAGCCGAGGCAAGAAGTTTTCTCCTGGAGAATTTGCTGATGTTAAAGTGGGCGATATGATCATCGGAATTAATGACGTGACCATCCACAACATGGATCAAGTGGGAAAGATAGTGAATGAAGCAGGGAAGCAGGGAAAAACAATCAAACTGAAGATTCTTCGGGGAAAGCAAAAGCTTACCGTTGATTTAAAGCCCGCTCTTGAGGATAAGGACAACACATATCGGATGGGATTGTATATTCGTGATTCGGCTGCCGGAGTTGGAACGCTGACGTTTTATGACCCGGAAAGCAAAAAGTATGGCGCGCTTGGCCATGTAATTTCCGATATGGACACCGGGAAGCCGATTACGGTCGGTAAAGGGCATGTTGTGCAGTCAAATGTAACATCCATTGAAAGAGGAAGAAACGGTGCGCCCGGCGAGAAGTATGCGCAGTTTCGCAACGAACGAGTCAAACTGGGCACCATTGAAAAAAATACGCTGTTTGGAATTTTCGGCACGATGAAGCAATTGCCGGATGACGCACTTACAACAGAGCCGATTCCGATTGCGCTGAGCGAGCAGGTAAAGACCGGGCCAGCCGAAATTTATACAGTCGTTAATGGTCAGAAAGTGGAAAAGTTCAAAATTGAAATCGTAAACACGATACCGCAAAAATACCCGGCCACCAAAGGATTGATCATTAAAGTAACAGATCCGGTACTGTTGAAAAAAACCGGAGGTATTGTTCAAGGGATGAGCGGAAGCCCTATTATTCAAGATGGTAAGCTTGTTGGTGCAGTTACTCATGTGTTTGTAAATGATCCGACCAGTGGATACGGTACGTATATCGAATGGATGTTGCAGGATGCGGGGATCGATCTTCGGCATCAAGCAGAAGAAAAGCGCAGGGCGAGTTAACTCCCTGCGTTTTTTTTGGAGTTTCGTCGAAACAGATAAATATTGGTCGAAAAGTCATTGGATTTTATTTGCAGGAGATAAAGGAAGAACGTCGAATTACAAAGTGGACAGAGCCATATTGCTTTTCCATACAGAAATTAGCCGCATATATACATGAAACGAGAGGATTTATAAGCAATGTGATGAAAATATAATTAAAGCAGTAGCGCAAAAGGGGCGAGACCATTTTGAGAATGATTCAAGTGATTTTGGCGGATGACAATCGAGAATTTACAGAATTGCTTCAGGAGTATTTGAATGACCAGCCTGATATTGAAGTCGTAGGAGTTGCGTTTAACGGAAACGACGTATTGAGTTTATTGAAGCATACGTTGCCGGATGTGTTGATTCTTGATATTGTTATGCCGCACTTGGACGGACTGGCGGTGCTTGAACAAATCCGCAGCATGAAATTGCCGACTATGCCGAAGATTATTATGCTGACCGCGTTTGGACAGGAAGAAATTACGAAGAAAGCAGTAGAATTGGGCGCATCGTATTACATTTTGAAACCGTTTGACATGGAAGTTTTGGCGAACCGCTTGCGGCAGGTTGCAGGGCTGACCCCTGTTTCTGCCCATAATCTACGTTCGCCTTCTCTGCCGCCGAAAGGAAAAAACCTTGATCAGAATATCACGAATATTATTCATGAAATCGGTGTTCCAGCACACATTAAAGGCTATTTATACCTGCGTGAAGCGATTACGATGGTGTACAATGATGTGGAGTTGCTCGGATCGATTACGAAAATTTTGTATCCGGAAATTGCTAAGAAGTTCAATACGACAGCAAGTCGGGTGGAACGGGCTATTCGGCATGCGATCGAAGTAGCATGGAGTCGTGGCAACATGGATTCCATCGGCAAACTGTTCGGCTATACGGTGAGCAACAGCAAAGCAAAACCGACGAACAGTGAATTTATTGCCATGGTCGCGGACAAGCTGAGAATTGAGCATCATGTAGGATAGAGTAAGTTGTATCAAGTATTTTATATTTATGCAAATTAAACCCAATCAGTGAAACAATACCAGCTCCCTTCTTTTCAAAGCTATAATTTTTTCATCAAGTCGCAATGGAGACATATGCCAACAAATTTTTCATGCAAGACTATTGAAAATATTAAACTGTAATGAAAGCAAAAGCTGACGCCTGTTTTTATGGTGTCGCTGCCTATGCCTAAAAGAAACTCCCAAGTGATGGTACGCTGAACCGCTTGGGAGTCCATCATGTTTATCGCGTTGAAATGGGATGAATAACATGATATTTTTATATTGTCTTTCCGGAAGTTGGCGGATTGTGAAGGGGTGACGCCAATGCGTATGAAAAAAGCATATGTGATTATCTCGGTTATTGTTGCCATTTCTTTGATATTGTCTATGATTGTGCCGTTCCTGCCATAAGGGGATAAAGTATGGACAATGGATAAAAAAATTAATGTGAACGGCGATTCGATACACGGGCATGAAGATTGAGCTTCTGATCTAGAAGTTGGCTGATTTCCACAACTTCCGGATGGCATAAACTGTTCTTTTCTTTGGCGATTTTATACATAGATTCGCGGAGTTGTGTGATTTCTTGTTGCAGATTTTCCAATTGATAGACAAAGTCTGTGTTCGGGGTATTTTCCATATACGAGGAAAGCATCTGAATTCCTCCTTCCGTATCTTGGCTTAAGCAACGCACATTCCTTGATGATTCCTAAAATTAGTTTGTGGATTTTTGTTTGCTTTTTGTTTTTTAATATATAGTGTTTACCGCTGGACTATGCTTGTATAAGGTAAAATTAACAGGAGAAAATAAACGAATGAGTATGCTGAAAAGTAGGAAAATTTTTGTTATGGACGTGGCGGAAACGGCGCTTGAGATGGGCATGCGTTATTTAGCATCTAGCCTTGGCCGGGAAAATATCCGCTATGCACAATTGGATGGATGAGGTGACATGATGGCAAGAGTGGATTTGCATTCTCATACAGTAGCGTCTGACGGAACATTCACAGTACGCGAGGTAATAGAGCGGGCGAAGCAAAAAGGACTTTGCGCTCTTGGCATTACCGATCACGATACGGTTGCAGCTTTACCGGAAGCGTTGGAGGAAGGAAAACGCCTTGGAGTGGAAATCGTACCAGGTGTTGAAATCAGTTCTGTAGATGAAGGGAAGGATGTGCATGTGCTTGGATATTATATTAACATTCATGACGAGAAGTTTCTTTCCTATCTCGAAGAGCTGCGCCAGGTACGGAGCAGGCGTAATCGGATGATCATTGCGAAGCTGAATGAACTAGGCATTGATATTACGGTAGAAGAAGTAGAAAGCCGCAAGAAAGAACAAGAGGGGAACATAGGGCGGCCACATATTGCCGAAGTATTGATGGAGAAAGGAATTGTGGCATCCATGGGAGAAGCGTTTGATAAATATCTTGGTTTTTCTGGCGCTGCGTATGTGAACCCGCCGCGTATTTCACCGGAGGAAGCGATTGACTTGATTAAGGATGCGGGCGGAGTAGCTGTGCTCGCTCATCCTGGCCTGTATGATAAGCCAGATATGGTAAGACGGCTGATCGGCCATGGTTTACAGGGGATTGAAATTCACCATCCGGATAACGATGAAGCGGATCGACGTCTATACGGGGAAATGGCGGATGAATACGGTTTGGTAAAGACAGCAGGCTCAGACTTTCACGGCATGCGGAACGCTCTTATATTTCATGCCGATTTAGGAACATGCACGACCACCCTAGACACCGTGCGCTATCTGCGTGAATTAAGCAAAAGCTGGTAAAAACATAAAAATCACGAAAGAGACATGTTCGTCAGCATTCCTTTTTGTTACATGGATTTAATCATTGCGATGTGTTCAATCCCCGCTTCCATAAACGTCTCCCCGTGTGCCTTATAGCCAAGGCGTTCATAAAACGGCTTGGCATGTACCTGCGCGTTCAATTTTAAGGTATGATAACCGCTTGCTTTCGCTTCAGCTTCTAGTTTCTCCATGAGCAAACGTCCGAGTCCGCTTCTGCGGCAGGAAGAAACGATAGCCACCCGTTCGATTTTACCGATCCCCTCGCCATAAGGACGTAACCTTCCCGTACCGACGGCATTTCCATTCTCATCAAGTGCCAGGACGTGCAGTGTATCAGCACTTTGATGGTCATACTCGTCCCATTCTATTTCTTCTGGCACATTCTGCTCTTCAATAAATACTTGGCGTCTAACAGCAAGAGCTTGCTGTTTCTCGGTTTCATTATGTACACACTTCACAGTATATATTGACATTATTTATCAGCTCCTTTTTTCTTTTTCTGTAAAGTAACATTGATTCTCTGTATATTTTTTATGATGATGGAAACCCTTATACATATTGAAAAAAGGGGGGGTTTTTTGGCTATTTTTTATATTGTTATTTTGTCTTTACTTTCCCTTTTCTTGCTTTTTGGTGCGAGTTATCTGGTGGTGGTCGTGCTAAACAAAATCAATCCGCCGCGTGCGGATTGGAAAGCGGAATATAGGCTTGCGTCTAAAGACAAAGAACCGGAGGATTAAGGCGAGAATCGGCCTTAAGCGCCGGTTTTTTTATGTTATTAAGAAAGGATATGTTATTTTACAGTATAAAGCAACATATATTTTCTTTTCATGAGTAAATGAGGAAACATTCACGCGTTTTGCTATTGGCAAAGAAACCAAGAAGAACATATATATAATTATATCTTTTTTCTTTAATATTTGTTATAGCCAGAATATTACCATCGTTACGGATCGGTTGTGATATGATGAAATTATATATTTTTTTTACTTGTAGCGTTATTGGTTTGGGGAAGGAGATAAAAAATGAAAAGACAAGTACACAGCAAAGAAGTAAAAAATGCAGCATTGCAGCGTCTTGCTGAGAGAGGGGTTACCGTTGAAGATATCGCGGAAATCGTTTATTTGATGCAGGCACCGTACAATGTGAATCTAAAAATGAATGTTTGCATTGAGAGTGTACGGGCGGTGCTGGAAAAAAGAGAAATTCAGCATGCTATTCTCGTAGGCACCGAATTGGATATTCTCGCTGAAAAGAAAATGTTATCCGAGCCGTTGCAATCGATTATAGAAGCTGATGAAGGGCTATTCGGTTGCGATGAAACATTGGCGCTCGGTTCTGTATTCGGTTATGGAAGCATTGCTGTCACCACTTTTGGTCATCTTGACAAGCAAAAAGTGGGGGTTATCAAACGGTTGGACACGAAGCGAGGGAATGGGATTCATACGTTCCTGGATGATTTGGTGGCGAGCATTGCGGCTTCCGCTTCAAGCCGACTGGCCCATCGCTTGCGCGACGAGGAAGAAGTGGAACGTGATCGACAGTTGAACGCTCAACCTAATAATGAACAGGGGAGCTAAGCTTTTATATTTTTAACCTGTATCTATTGTGGAGAAAGAGTTCTGGAGTAACCGGAACTTGTTTTTTGGCGTATGAGAAAGGATATGTTGTTTTACAGTGATAAAGCAACATATCCTTTTTTTGTGAGCAAACAGGAGAACACTCGTAAGGTGTGTGCCAAACGTAGCTTTTTCTATGTGGAGTGTACGGGACAGAGAGAATCGGAAAGACACGCTAGAAGGAAATGGATATGTGTTTATGCAGAAAGTTTCCCTTAGGAAAAAAAGTTTGATCAACGAAAAATATTTTTATATAATTGCTATTGAATATACATTACGCGAATAATGGAAAGGAGTTTTATGGATGTTTTTCTTGCCGGATTTGCCGTATGCATACGATGAACTTGAGCCTTATATTGACGCTCGAACTTTGGAAATTCATCACAGTAAGCATCATGCAAATTATGTGAACCAATTAAATGTTGCTTTAGAAGGACAACATGAATTGGCTGATAAGTCAATAGAGTGGCTATTAAGCAATTTAGAGCATATTCCAGAATCTATTAGAACGGCTGTCCGTAATAATGGTGGCGGACATTATAATCATTCTTTATTTTGGTCGGTGATGAGTCCAACTGGAGGAGGAGAACCAATCGGGGAGCTCGCCGAGGCGATTGCTGCTTGTTTTGGCAATTTTAAAAATATGAAAGAAATGGTATCCCAAGCTGCGATTCGCCATTTTGGCAGCGGATATGGCTGGCTTGTTTTTGATAACGGGAAGTTGGAAGTTATGAGTACATCTAACCAGGATACTCCTCTTGCGGAAGGAAAAATCCCGCTTATGGTCATTGATGTGTGGGAGCATGCTTATTACTTGAAGTATCAAAATAAGCGTCCTGATTTTGTTTCTGCTTGGTGGAATGTGGTGAATTGGAGAGAAGTAGAAAAACGTTATCAAGAAGCAAAAGAAAGAATGAGCGTATAAAAAAATTTACTTATAGAAAAAAAGTTGCATTAGGTAAAAATATAAGTTATAATTTTATTGTAAAAATATTACATCCTTTTTGGTTGTGGATATGTTTCTGCATTCGGCTGCCGATATACTCAGGCAGCCTGATTTTTTGCATAAATATTTTTTATATTGTTCTTTTATCTTTATCCCGGAAAGTGATGAGCGAAAAGAAATGGAAGATGGGACAAAAGAAAAACAAAACAAAAAGACAAATGACGCGTATAAATATAGTAGGCGAAGAATCGGGAAAGAGGTTGAAGAATGAAACGCAAAGCAATAGTCCTGCTATTATCGCTACTTGCTTCCAGCGTAACGGCTGCGGCTTCAAGCAATGTATATCTCGGAAAATATCCGATTGTGCCTGTTGAAATAAACGGCAACAAGCTTCAAGAAAGCACCCCGTCTTTTTCTGTAAACGGCACCACAGTTGTTCCGCTACAGACGATCGCTGAACAGCTAGGCGCTTTCGTTATGAAAGATGAAGAAAGCGGAAAGACGACGGTAGTCAAGCCAAATATTAATATGATTGTGGCGGCATCCATCGATGAGAAGCGACAACGGAATTATACCATCGAGTCCCCGTTTATGATCGTGTCCAAAGGAAGCAAAGCCTCATTTGATATTTTTGTTGATGTGGACAATGCTCCAAAATCGGACTCCCTCGTATTCAAGCTTGTCATTCGTAACCCTTCCGGTGCCGAAGAGTACGTTAGTTATCCCCAGAGTTATTCAACCGTCCGGAATGGCACCGCTTTTTTATATACGCATAATGTAAAAGAGATGCAGTTTAAAGAGGCTGGTGACTATAAGGTTCAGATGATTATGAAGCTGGGTAACAGCGGTGATTACCAGGTCGTTGGCGAAAACATCATTCATTCGCGATAGCATTTTGACTTATCCCTGTATTTATATTTATGTAAAAAAGTGATATAATCAGGATATACTACAGGGTAGCGTTGTAAACTGCATATATTTTATTAAAGAAAGGAACGAGAGCAGCGGATGAAAGCGAAGCCTAAAAGGCGCACCTCTAAGCTTGATGTAGAGGGACCGAATATACGTGTCGCATGGAATGATACACAGTCGCTCACGGCATCTTGGGAAATTGATGAACGTCAGAAGGAGGCTATTGAGCAGCGGTTTGCGATTCCGGTTTCTGAATTGCCGTTTGTACTTCGGCTGTATGACGTAACAGACCGGATGATCAAAAATGATGGCCTTGACTCGTATGTTGATTTTGATATCAACGTGCAGGCGTCAAATTGGCTTTTGTACGGAATCGAATCCACCCGTCAGTATTGTGTAGAATTAGGGGTGCGCATGGTTGACGGTCGGTACTATTCGCTGAAACGATCCGATCGGATCCTTCCCTATGCAGGGTAAAAAAGGGCAGATGCATCTGCCCTTTTTTACGCATGTGTTGATCGCTGTTATTTACGCGGGTTGAAGTACATGATGCGACCATTAAACAGGTGCAGTTCGGCTTTGTACTCTTTGGCCAAATATTTGCAAAATTCGTTAGCTTTTCCTTTATCCCCGTGTGTAGATTGTTCGGTCAGCGTTACCTGTATATAGTGTTCTTCGTTAGGATTGGTCTGTCCTTCGCTTTTCAGGTCCGGTTGTATGGCGTGCTTTTCCGTCTGGCGTGAACCAACGCCGATCAGAATATAACGATACAGCTTTTCGTCCGTGCCTTTTAAGTAAAACCATTGACCGCTTGCTTCCGGCTTTTGTTCGATCGTATACGGAAACGCAGAGTTCTGGTACTCCCATCCCAGCTGTTCCCCTGTCTTTGTTGTCATTTCGATATAACGTTGCAGTTTCTGTTTTACATCATCAAGAGTGACTTGCTTTGTAGTTGACCCTTCAACAAATTTTATGTAGGCGCTTCTGCTCATATATCCTCACTCCCACCCCGGGTTCTTATGATATCTTACCTTGAGTTTAGCACCGTACCCAATCTTTGACAACCGAAAACCGGATGAATTTCTATACATCTTTGCCGATTCTATTGTTGACTAAATTTTTAGAAAAATATACTATTGTATAGTAGATAAAATAATTTTCGATATATTTTCATGTTGTGGAGGGGGAAGGAGAGGCTAATTATGGATTACCACAACCAATCACAGGATTTGCATGAAGTACTTAACACATTGCGCGCTATTGCCGTCATCAATAAAGAGGATTGGGAAACAGCCGCAAGAAGTCTGGGGCTTGATTCGGCTGTCCAGCTTAATATTTTATGGATTGTGTATTGTTACGAAGGAGTACGTGTCACCCAGATTGCGGAATGGACGTTCTGGCATCCGTCCTCTGTTGTCATTCATGTGAAAAAGATGATGGAGAAGGGACTCGTCACAATTGAGAAGAGTGACAAAGATGGCCGCGTAGTCAATGTGTACTTGACTGAAAAAGGAAAGGGAATTATCGAAAAAAGTAAAGTACAGGCCCCGGAAGTGTTTCGCATTACACGGGCGCTTGAAAGCCTAGAGGAACGCTATGGTCGTAATGTGTCTGCACTCTTTTTCGAATGTTTGGACTTTTTAGCAGAAGAGCTTCATGGTTCAGAAAAAATTCACTGGTTGCGCGAAAGTGAAGACAAGATGCGTCGCATGGCTACCATGTAATGACAAAGGAGCGGAAAAGGCCGCTCCTTCATTTTTGAATCGGAAAAATGCTGATTTTCCGTTCGATTGTTTTGCCTTCTTCGTTTATGATAACAATTGTGATGGTTGTGTTTTCGCCGATGCTCTTCCGGCCGATGCGGAACAGTAAGCTTTCATTCGCTACCGAATGGGGAGCTACTTTTATTTCTGTAGGCAGTATGACATCCCAGTTTTCTGGAATGTTTTTGTATTTCAGCTTATAAGTGGCTGGTTTGTCGCGCAGATTTTCTACCTGCAGATTATACGTATAAATGATATGGTTTTCAGAGGGGACACCTTGCAAGTTTTTGTCAATACTTACGGTGAATCCCGTGCTTGTGAAGATGGCGAATAGCAAAATGGACACCATGACAGCCATAAGAACGGTAAGCACCAAGCCTGTGCCGCGGAACATATTTTTGATCCCGCCGGTTCGCGAATTTTTATCGGACAGAATCATTTGCAGCATCCCGTATGGGCAGGCGTTGCGACAGAACACGTGGCGCAGGCGGTTAACCATAATAAAAAAGAAGATTGTTGTTAGAACGTATGCCCAGAACGCCCATGCTCCTGTATCAAGAGAAGTGATTTCGCGAAATAAGTCTTTTGGATTGTAAAAATAGGCGATCATGCTAAAAGCGATGATTGGAGCGAATACGAGTGACAAACCGATATCGAGAACGGTGCGCAGTGCCGGATGATTGCGCAACGTTCTAGAATGAGTGATTTTTGTTAAGTATTTGGAAAACGTGTTGTGTGGACACAGCCAACCACAGAATTGGCGGCCGAACCACTGCGAGATGGAGACGAAGGTAAAAACAAGCACCAGAACAGTTAATAAGAGAATGTATCCTTCATTGAAGGAAAAGCTTTTTGTAAGCACATAAAAGTGCAGATGCGTTACATCAATCCGGAATATGTCCAGCAACGGTACAATAAAGAATAAAATAAGGATCGTAACTTGCATGAATGCGCGCTTACTCATTGCCTACACTCCTTTATATTCTCTTCCTGAATTCTTTATAGAGCAATAGAGTTGCACTTACTGAAATTTTCACATAGGAACTTTTGAAAAGAAAGTGAATAATTTATGACCTTTGCCCTTGGAAGGTACAGATTTACTATTTTTTAAATCAGAATTGTCAAATTATTGTTTTTGCAGTAAAATATGATTAATGACAAATTCAAGCAAATTACAAGGAGGGTTTCTGAAAATGTTCGAGCGCCTATACGAGACGTCAGAGACGACAAAAGCGAATTTTGTGGGCTTTGCATCTGAGAAGTCCCGCTACGATTTTGGGCTTATTTACACGAATCAATTTTTTGGAAAGCCTCTGGTGATTTGCATGCAGACGGGGCGTTCTTCACTGCTCTGTGCCGAAGATGCGCGAAACATCGAGGTATTGAAAGATAAGTTTGCGATTAAGGACGACGAGGAAGCGATGGAACTTTCCTTGTTTTTGCAGGGACATCTTCCAGATACAGACCATGCCTTGCCTCAGTACTAGTATTTAATGACAAGATTAAATGTAAACGCATACGTAAAAGCAAGCCTTCAGGAAATGTCTGGAGGCTTTTTAAGTGGCGAGGAAAGTGTATATGACTCTAAATCGATAAAGTGATATATGCTTTTCTTCCTACTGTTGCAGAGAAAAACTTGCGAGGCACTTGCCCGCGAGTTTTTTATTTTTGTACAAATATTTGTTTGAAAAATAGGTGCGCCTTTTAATTAAAAAACGATTGACACAATTAGTATGTCATATTATATTAATAATACAACATATTGTACGTTTATTTAGTGATTATACATCATTAAAAGCGCGTATTTACTAAATGGAGGGTGAGATTTATGGGGACAATCGTATGCCAACATTGCGAACAAATTATTGAACACTATGAGCATGAGAAGGTGGAAGTGCTGTACACATCCTGCGGTAACTGTCCGACTTGTGATGAGGAGAAATAATGAGCGTAAAAAACCCCCGCGGTTCTTGCGGGGGTTTTCGTATATGATACCGAGTTTTTATTTTATGGCTTGTGCCCGTTTAATGACTTTAACAGTCTGAATTGATTCGTCTTCCGGTCCCTGCACCGGCAGGCCAGCTTCCAGGTTTTCAAGTATATAGTCAATATTATCTTGTGTCATGATTTCTCCTGGAAGCACAATTGGAATACCTGGCGGATATACCATAATAAACTCAGCCATAATGCGTCCTGCCGCTTCACGAAGAGGAATCATTTCTGTTTCCGCATAGAACGCTTCCCTTGGTGACAGCGATAGTGCTGGAATGTTTGGCAGATGCACGGGGAGTGGTTGGATAGAATCTTTGCCGAGCTGAATGCGCGCCAGTTCGCGGAGCGCCTGTACAAGTGTTGTTACGGTCAAGATCGAATCACCTGGCGTAATGATACACAAAATGTTATACAGGTCGCTTAGCTCGACCTCAATGTTATACTTCTCGCGTAACCACACTTCTACTTGGTGTCCTGTTAGCCCAATTCCGCGCACCTGAATAATAAGCTTTGAAGGGTCCATGTCATATGTCGCTTCGCTGCCGAGAATTTCTTTGCCCACACAGTACAAGCCTGGAATTTCGTTGATTTCTTCCCGTGCGTACGCTGCCAGCTCAAGCACATGGTCTATCATCTCTTTGCCGTGCTCTACCAGTTGTCGGCGTGCCGCGTCAAGCGATGCGAGCAACAGATAAGAAGTGGATGTTGTCGTCAGCATACTGATTACGGATTTTACGCGGTTTGCGGATACGCGGCCTTCTTTCACATTCAAAATTGAGCTTTGCGTCATTGAACCGCCCAGCTTGTGCACGCTTGTGGCTGCCATATCAGCGCCTGCCTGCATTGCCGACAACGGTAGAGCATTATGGAAATGAATATGCACGCCATGCGCTTCATCTACAAGCACAGGAATGTCGTATTCGTGCACCAGATCCACGATTTCCTTCAGGTTGGCGGCAATGCCGAAATAAGTCGGGTTAATGACAAGTACCGCCTTGGCTGTCGGGTGTTGCTCCAATGCCTTGCGTACAGATTCGGTTGTAATGCCGTGCGCAATTCCTAAGTTTGTATCCATAACGGGGTGCACGAAAATCGGAATCGCGCCTGCGAAAATAATGGCAGACAATACGGACTTATGCACATTGCGCGGAACGATGATTTTGTCACCCGGTCCCACGACAGACATAATCATCGTCATAATGGCACCGCTCGTTCCTTGCACGGAAAAAAACGTATAGTCGGCGCCGAATGCTTCTGCCGCCAGTTCCTGCGCTTCTTTAATCATCCCTTTTGGATGATGGAGATCATCGAGCGGGGCGATATTGATTAAGTCGATCGATAGTGCATTCTTTCCGATAAAATCGCGGAACTCAGGAAGCATACCGCTTCCTTTTTTATGGCCCGGAATGTGAAACTGGATTGGATTGCGCCGGGCGTGTTCCAGGAGCCCCGTAAACAGGGGAGTTTTTGATTGATCCATAGAGCATTCCCCATTTCTGTATGTGATGTCGCCTTACGCGGTATAATCATTCATTACATTGCAAACAAATTAGAGTATATCAAAATGCATTTCTAATTTAAATCTTTCTTTGTTAAGGGGAACTGATTTCCATCTATTTTTTTATTTTTAATTGTTCTTAAAAATCAGAAAGGATTTTTAGAAGCTGAACGCGAATACAATCATATACAATTGTGTTGAAGGAGTGGGGAAAGGTATGAAAACACGCATAACAGAGATTTTCGGCATTAAATACCCTATTGTGCAAGGCGGGCTTGCATATCTGGCGTATGCTGAATTGGCAGCGGCTGTTTCCAACGCCGGCGGTTTGGGGCAGATTACGGCTATGACGTTAGGTACGGCGGAGAAATTGCGCGAAGAAATTCGGAAAGTACGCACGATGACCAATAAGTCCTTTGGGGTGAATTTCGCTATTGGACAGCATGGTAGACCGTATGAAGAATTGCTGGAAGTGGCGATCGAGGAAAAAGTTCCGGCCATCTCTGTGACTGGCGGGAACCCAAAGCCGATTTTTGAGCGGCTGCAAGGAAAAGATATTCGTACACTCGTGCTGGTGGCTGGGGTACGGCAGGCGCAAAAAGCGGAAGAATTGGGCGCGGACGCGGTGATGGCAGTCGGTCAGGAGGGCGGAGGCCATCTCGGACGTGACGATATCGGGACAATGGTACTTATCCCCCGTGTGGTAGAATCGGTTTCGATTCCAGTACTTGCAAGCGGCGGTATTGGTGACGGACGCGGACTGCTGGCAGCGCTTGCGCTAGGGGCAGAAGGAATTGAGATGGGAACGCGATTTATCGCTACTCAGGAGTGTATTCATGCGAGTGAAGCGTATAAGCAAGCCATTCTCACCAGCAAGGAAACCGATACAGTTATCATTAAGCGTACGCTTGGCGCTCCGGGCCGCGTATTGAAGACGCCGCATGCGCTCAACATTGTTGCACGCGAGCAGGAAGGAGCGACGTATGAAGATTTGAAGGATATGATTAGCGGCAAAGCAAACCGTGAGTATATTTACAACGGAAACGAAGAGGCTGGATATGGTTGGGCAGGACAAGTGATCGGGCTGATCCACAGTATTCCGACGGTTCAGGAGTTATTCGATGAGATCATTTCCCAGGCGGAGGAAGGCCGCAAGCGGCTGGAGATGATTTTCGGAGCCAAGGTACATCGCTAATAAGGATTATTTAAAAACAAGGCCATCCTCTCCTTCTTTCTTTTGACTTGATTGTCTTTTTCATCCACGAAGCCAATTCGTTCTTCAAGCGGAGCGCACAAAACATCCGGATATCTCGAAAGGAAGACAACAGAGTGCTTTTCTCGCTTTCCGAACGGCTTTGTTAGAGTGAGGCAAAATCGCCGGAGAAGAGAAGGAGAGGAATGGATTCAGGTATGAACATCATAAAACGTCGATAAGCTGAACGGCTAAGCTTGTACGTAGTCAGTAGCCTTTTCAGTTACCGGAAAGCTTTGTGTTGAAGGTAAGCGTCCGCCCGCTTCCTTTGCCAAGCGGTAGAGAGGAAGCAGCGTACGGAACGTGTTTTCCACTGTTTTCATTAATTCGTTTCCTGACATGACGATTGCTTTTTCGCGGTCGATGGTAATGCCGCAGAGAATTTCTGATTTCTTGTTCTTTTTTAATTTATGTATCATTTCTTGTGCTTTGTCTTCATCCATTTGACTGTGTTGAAATACGTCTGGCTTCGTATGATCAAATGACCAAACGAACGATTTGGGGATGTTTTTTTCAATGGTTGTCCATTCTTTTTCCAAGCGTTCGGCAAACGCTGGCTTTATCGGGCATTCGTAGATGATGGCGAACCAGATGAACATATGGCTTTCCCAAAGTCCTACTTGGAAGTGCGGTAGCATTTTGTAGCCGCGTTTGTTCGCCGCCCATGCGACCCATGTGTCGTTTGGAGGATGTACGGTACGCCTTGCGTGTTTGGCGACATGGTAAAACATCTCATCTTTTGTTTCTGCTGATAAAAACAAAGCTATTTCTTTTCCTAATTCCTCTAGTTTTGGGCGAATTGTAGCTCTCAGCGCTTTCATACGCGCATCGAGCCCTGGAACAGCAAATACGGCAAAATCCTGCTCAGTGAAGCTGTGCATATTCGGGTTCCTCCTCGTCAAAATCTGTTCTCATCGTACCATGCGATGCATAAAATGTGAACACAGGCTGCCTGTATGCTTTTCTCTTGTCGTAGTGAAGTCGATTGTTGCAGACAAGCTAGATTGGTAATAGAAACACATTGCTTTTGTTTGATGAATATAGTACAATAAACATAATAAATTAAATATTTTGAAAATTCTACGAATGGAGGGGTAGTTGTGCACACATTTGAACAGATTGAGTACAGCGACGTAGCTTTATGGTTTAACGAAGAGCAGATACACGAACTTGTGGCACATATCGTCGAAGCAGGTATGAGCATCGCATGGAAAGAAACGAAGAAATACTTTACCCTCTCCGTCCGGACAGAACATAAAACTCATTGGTTAACGTTTCGTAAGGTGGGCGCGCGCTATCGTTTGCGCGATCGCCATTATAATATTTCCGATCCGCGCTTTGAAAAGATTTTGCAGTATTTTATTGAACAGGTGAAAGGGCATGCGGTAGTGAAAATCTTCTTCGGAGGACAGCTTGTCATTCAAAAAATTCGCTATGGAGAAGCGGAACAAATTATAAAAATTTCCGGTGCTTCTAAAGAGGTTATTTTCGAGAAGGAGTGTTCTGTCTCGATGGAAGAAGTAATGGCAGTGCTTTGTCGGCGCGATGCTGAAGAAAGGATTCCGGTGCTGACGCTTGAAATTGACTATGAATTGGCGGTGCTGCATGAAGCGATGGAAGCGGGAGATGAAGAGACGATTGCAGCTTGCAAGCAAAAGCTCAGCAAGCTTCATCAGGAAATGGTGATGCTAGAAGTATAATTGTAAAGGAAAGCAGGAAATAGTTTTTCCATGGAGAAATAAGTAAAGCATACTTCACCCGGAGTATGCTTTTTTGCATTTTGGATATCGCATACTAACAGAGAAGACATTTTGACTTGCGGAGGGTAGAGCATGAAAGTAAAAATCTCAAAAGAAACAATTTCTTCCATCGCTACGGATTGTTTGATTGTGACATATTGTGAGGATCAAGACACGGTGAAGGGATACGCGAAAATTGTCGACACCGCGCTTGAACACCGTATTTCGCTACTGATTGCGGAAAAAGAAATCCGTGGAACCTTCGGGGAAGTAACATTGCTGCATAACTGGGGCAAGATTCCGGCCAAGCGGACGCTTGTCCTTGGTTTGGGTAAAGAAAAGGAATTAACAGTGGCTAAAGTGCGCGACGCGATTGGAATCGCTGCCCGTTACGCCCAGAAGCGCGGAGTTAAAAACATTACATTTGGTGTATCGAATTATTATGTCGAGAAGCAACTCTGGAATGCAGTCGATATTGTGCAAAATGTTGTGGAAGGCGTTGCGCTTGGAACGTACACCTTCGCAGGTTATAAAAAGCGTGAGGAGCAGCCTTTCGTTATCGAAGAGTTTATCTTAGGAGTAGACGAAAAGATGGAACAAAGCGCGATCCAAGCTGGACTCGACAGGGCGGACGTCGCGGCGTATGCGACGAATCTGGCGCGTGATTTGGTAAATGAGCCAGGAAATAAAATGACGCCAGCAATCTTAGCGGAGCGTGCGCGCGAAGTGGCACATCGTCGAAATTTAGAAATTAAAGTGCTGGATCGAGAAGAGTTAGAAGAGCTTGGCATGGGTGCATTGCTGGCTGTTGGTCAAGCGAGCGCCAACGCGCCTAAAATGATTGTCATGAAATATTATGGGGCGGCTGACAGCAAAGAAGTGCTCGGATACGTAGGCAAAGGTGTCACATTTGATACTGGCGGCATTCAGGTAAAACCTGATGAAGGTATGGGTGAGATGAAAACTGATATGGCGGGAGCCGCAGCTGTTATCGCCGCGATGGATGCCATTGGTGCGCTACAGCCGCATGTCAATGTAATCGCGGTGATTCCCGCATGCGAAAATATGATTTCGGGCAACAATCTGAAGCCGGCGGATGTTATCACTTCCTTTTCCGGCAAAACCATTGAGGTCGTGCATACCGATGCGGAAGGCAGACTCATTCTGGCAGATGGGGTTGCATACGCCAAGCATCTTGGCGCAACTAAACTTGTTGATGTGGCAACGCTTACCGGCTCCGTCATTTCCGCGCTTGGGCATGTCGCAACCGGCATGATCACCAATAATGAACAATGGCTTGAAGAAGTAAAGGCAGCAGCGCGCATTGCAGGCGAAAAAATGTGGCAGTTACCGAACTTTGAAGAATATCAGGAATATATCCAGAGCGAAATTGCTGATATTAAGAATGATGCGGGACGTCCAGCCGGTTGTATCCAAGGCGGCATTTTTATCGGCGCGTTTGCTGGAGATACGCCTTGGGTGCATCTTGACATTGCAGGTACAGCTACAACCGACAAGGACAGAGGTCACAATCCGACAGGAGCAACCGGCGTAGCGGTGCGCACGCTCATTCAACTGGCTATCCGCTTTGGCGGAAAATAAAGACCATAAGAAAAAAGCTTTTTCCTTTATTTAGGAGAAAGCTTTTTTCTTATGTTTCGGACAAGCTAGGTTTATTTTTGTCCGGTAAAATTGGCATAATTATTTAAATGTCGGTGATTCGGTGTAGTCATGAGGCTTTCCCTGATATAAAATAAACACGTTGTGGATTTTTTGTAGTGAAAGGATGGTATAGCCGTGGAGGTATGGTTCACGAAAGAGATCGCCATGGGCATCGTCGGTCTTTTTCTTATTATGTTCCTTCTCCTTTTCATCTGGAACATTGTACTTAGCGTAAAATTTGGACGGTTACAGAAACGGTTCCGGAGGATGGCGCAAGGCAGTTCCAAAGAAAATTTGGAGCAGATGTTAGAGAAACTGTTCGATCGTATGGAAACTCTGGAGAATTCTCAGCGGGCGGTTGAACAGTTGACAGAGAGTATGCGGGCGCGTATCCGGGAACAAAAAGGCCGGCTTGGCATTCTTCGGTTTTCTGCATTTGAAAACGAAGGAAGCGACTTAAGCTTTTCTTTCGCGCTTGTGGATGAAAATAACAACGGAATGGTCATGACAAGCATTTATGGGCGTCATGAATCCCGGGTATATGCGAAACCGGTTGAGAACGGGGCTTCATTGTACGCATTGTCCGAAGAAGAAAAGCAGGCGCTTGCGCTGGCGATAAAAAATGGGGCTAAAGACGAATAAAAAAGTATTGCATGTTTGCTTCAACCGTGTTATGTTATTTCTCGTTAAGAAAATTTGTGATTAGGAACCAGGATTCACTTAAAGGGTGGGAATGTTCATCGCTCACTCGCCCCCGTGGTGAATGACGTAGGTCCTAGAGATGTTTACAATACTCATCCTAGGAAGGGGGAGCTGGAAGATGGAATACTCAACTTTCGGCAGACACATTGCAATTGATGTTTGGGGAGTGGATTTTGAGCGTTTGAATAACGCCGAATTCCTAAAAAACCATATGGTAGAAGCGGCAGAAGCTTGCGGCGCGACCGTGTTGTCGGTGCAGGCGAAACAGTTTGAACCGCAGGGCGCGACTGTACTTGTTATGCTTTCGGAAAGCCATCTTTCGATTCATACCTATCCTGAAAAAGGCTTTGCTGCCCTAGACTGCTACACTTGCGGTGAAACAGTGGATCCGCAGATTGCTATTGATTACATGGTTTCTATTTTAAAACCGGAAAAATACTATGTGAAAAAGTTAGTTCGCGGTATGGGTGAAATGGAAATTGTAACGCCAAAAGTGAACCCGAACTACATTCATGCGTAAAAAGAGAGGTGTTTACACCTCTCTTTTTTGTATCTATGCTTTTCAGCAGTTGTTTTTTGCTGGCAGGCTGGTTTAAGATGAGAACATATATAAGTTTTCATAGGCGGGAGATATATGAAATATCCAGAATTTTTTCTTATTTTTGTATTGACGGCGGTTACATATGAACTCGGTTTCGCACAAAAGCTGCCGATTCTTAAAAAAGCGATCATTTATGTATTGCTTCTTGTTGGTGCGTTTCCGCTGACAATTTTAAACGCTATAGGATTGTCGATGATTCCAGCGTTGTGCGTGGCTGTCGCCGTGCTTGCTATCGTTCGTATTCGCAGGAAAGTTGCGAAGTCGTGGCGCGAAAAAGAATATAAGGGGTGATAGTATGCTGTGGTTAACTCCTGTTTCCTTGACACCGGACGATAAGTATTGAAAGATGAGGCGCGGAAGTTGCTGGCGGTTGTTTTCGGTATTTCCGGGCCGGTGGCCGAACGGATGTCTTACTGGCTTGAACGGGGCGATTACGTCATTCTTATAAAAGAATAGAGGGAAAGGAGAGAGTGCGATGAAGCGGTTGGAAAATGCTTTGTTTGACTATTTGCAGATAAAGGTCGTTTCCGATGCCCGGCCTGAGGATAATGCGGCAAAGAAAACAAGTGATTTTTTCTATTCCATCCTTAAGGAAGATTATAAACTTGAGGGCTTGGAAATTACAAAAGACGATACGATGTATCATATAAAATATATATCTGACGGTAAAACCAAAACACAGTTTTTCGATAGGGAAGCTGTAGAGCAATTGCTTTCGGCGATTGAAGCGGAGCCGCGTTATGGCCGGTAAGGAGAGGATACCCCTCTCCTTTTTGCTGATTTTATGATTCTCGTACATAATTAGAGTATAGAAAAGAAAGCACAGGTCGAGCAGGGAAGGAGGAAATAGATGAGAGTACGGGATTACATGACGCCCAATCCGATTGTATTGCATAAGGAAGACCCGATTAGCCGGGCGGCGTCGCTACTTTTGGAAAACCGAATTGATGGCCTGCCAGTGGTGGATGAGGCGCATAAACTTATCGGCCTTGTAACAAAATCGCACGTATTCCGAGCGATGAAAAACCATTTGCCTGAGGAAACACCGGTAGGTATACTTATGCAGACTCGGCTCGTCACATTGTATGACGATCAGCAAATTTATGAGGACTGGGATGAAGAATTGGATGCAGGTCGCCTGCCTGTTATTGACCGTTCTGGCACGTTGGTTGGCATTTTGACGCGTACCGACATTTTGCGCGCGTTCGAACACCAGACGCGGAAAACCATATCACAATTAGATGCCATTTTACAATCTACGTATCATGGCATTGTAGCTGTTGATTTAACGGGGCATGTGCTATCCATTAACCAAGCGGCTGAAAGGCTCTTGGGCATTTCGCAAAAAAATATGATCCGCACATCCATTACAGAATTAGTATCTGATAAGACATTGTTGAACCTGCTTCTTTCGCTTGAAAAACAGCATATGGTGCGGCTTGACTACGGCGGACGCAAATTGTTGATTAACCATACTCCGATTGTGACTGATGAGGGAAAAAAAATCGGAATGGCAAGCGTCATGCAGGACATTACAGAGCTTGAAGTGATTTCCCAGGAATTGACTGCCATGCAAAAGTTAAACCGTGAACTAGATACAATTATCGAGTCGTCTCATGATGGAATTGTCGTAACCGACCGGAACGGCGTCATTCGCCATTTTAATCAGGCCTTTAGTCGAATGACAGGCTTGCCGGCGTACGAAGCGATCGGTTGTAAGGAAGAAGAATTAGAGCGGCGAGGAATCATTTCCCAGGCGGTTAGCAGGCTGGTTATCGAAAAGAAAAAAAGGGTAAGCGTGATTCAGCATGCGGCGAACGGTAGCGTGCTTTTATCGACGGGAACGCCGATTTTAGACGATGAAACAGGGGAAATCCTACAGATTGTTATGAATTGTCGAGACTTAAGCCAGCTGAACCGGGTAAAAGCGGAGTTGGAAGAAGCGAAGCAGCTTTCTGAACGATACCATTCCGAGCTGGAAGTATTGCGCGCGCAGCAAATGGAAATCGAAGGAATTATTGCGGAAAGCGAAGAAATGCGTAACATTCTGCAGATGTGTATCCGCATCGCCCCGGTTGATACGTCCATTTTGATTCTCGGAGAATCAGGCGTTGGAAAGGGGGTGCTTGCCAAGCTGATTCATCAGCGGAGCGATCGGGGACGCGGCCCGTTCATTTCCATCAATTGTGGCGCGATTCCTAGCAATTTGTTGGAGTCGGAATTGTTCGGGTACGCATCAGGCGCTTTTACGGGGGCACAGCAGAAAGGTAAGCCCGGCCTCATTGAACTTGCAGATGGAGGCACACTATTTTTGGACGAAATCGGAGACCTGCCACTTGATCTTCAAGTAAAATTGTTGACGGTGTTGCAGGAAAAACATGTTACCCGCATTGGGGATGTGAAGGAAAGGGCCGTCGATTTTCGGTTAATTGCCGCAACAAACGCTAATTTGCTGGAACGAGTACAGACAGGAACGTTTCGGGAAGATTTGTATTACCGGATTAATGTTGTTCCCATCGAAGTGCCGCCGTTGCGTAAGCGACGGGAGGATTTGTTCCCGATGATCCGGTATTTCTTGAACAAGTTTAATGAAAAGCACCATACAAATAAGCGTATTTCCTATGAATCGTTGGAAGTGATGCAAGCGTATTCGTGGCCGGGCAATGTGCGGGAATTAGAAAATATCATCGAGCGCCTGGTGGTAACGACTGTAGACCCGATCATTGAAGTAAAGCATCTTCCGAAATTGATGCTTGGGGCGAATCTTGCCTCGGTCGCTTTTCCGATGGAAGAAAAGCGAGAGGTGGGCATGCATTCAAAGATGGTTCTTCATGCGGCGGATCAGGAGAGTGAAAAAGAGCGTTTGCTTGCATTGTATGAAAAATACCGCAGTACCCGAAAAGTAGCGAAAGTGCTTGGAATTCATCAATCGACAGTCGTTCGCAGGTTGAATAAGTACGGGGTTCAGCAGAAAAAGTGATGCATATGCATCGGTGATGCGAGGATTGATGCAAAAATTGATGCATATGCATCAATTTTCTAAGAACAAAGTGCGCAAAATGTGCTAAAAAAGCTTGGGGTGGAATTTGGCATTGAATTTGCATTATTATAAAAAGTATAGAGGATGAATAAATAAACTATCGCAAGTTTTACTGGAGAGAACTATATTATATACATTATTATTCAATCAAAAAAGTGTCGCGGTGGGAAACTTATACAATATAAACAATAAAACATAATTAAAGATAAAAAACGGAGAAAGTCACCCCGTCAAGAGAGTGGAGAGTAACCCAAGTGAACGGTATATATCTTGCGATAGTTTATTTTCATCTAAAATCGCATAGGCTCCCCCTGCCTCTAAGCGAGCACTAGTGTAGGAGGGGAGTGACTTTCACCATTTTCAGCGATCATACTGCTTTCCAATTGGCTGTTGAGGATACGTTTCTACGCAGTGTACAATAAAAGTATCCTCATGTCCAAGGAGGTTTTGCTTATGGCAGAAGTTGTGGCGCAATCTTTAAGCCAGGAATTGCTTTCACTGCTTCAGGGTGAGCGGTTTGTCATGCTTTCCACGATCAGCAAACAATCCGGCGCTCCGTATGTAAGCGCAATTTCGTGGGTGTATGCGCCGGAAGTATCTACTATTTTGTTTGCTGTGAACAGCAAATCAGTGATCGTTGAAAACATTCAGCATAATCATCTGGTTACGCTGAGTGTGTTTGCTGAGGGTTCCGTATATTCGATTCATGGGCGCGCGCGGATTAAAGCGGATCGTATGGAAAATGTCCCGCTTAAGCTTACGATGGTGGAGATTACCATTGAGGAAGTGCGTGATGTTATGTTTTATGGCTCGCGTATTGCCATTGAGCCGCGTTATGAGAAGACGTATGATACGCGCGCAGCGGAAAAATTGGATAAACAGGTTATGCAAGCGCTTAAAAATGCCTAGTCGTATGACTAGGCATTTTGTTGTGTGTGCCCGGCATGGGCGTCATCTCTAGGGTTCAAGTCCCGAGTGGCGAAGGCAGTAGTAGCCATTAGCTTGTGGCAAGGGTGTCGACCGTGAGGTCGAATCTGAAGGAAGCCGGCGGCAAACCTCCGGCCTGAGGAACACGAATCTCATATAAGGCCAGCGTTCGTTGGATGAGCCTGCACAACAAGGCGAAGTCCATACTGCCGAAGGCGAGCGAAGGTAAATGAGGCAGGTAGATGGAGGGGAAGATGGCGCTCTTACCCGGGGAGATCTGTCTGATAGGCCGAGTATCCTCGGTAACCTCATTCGCGAGAATGAGTTGAACAGACAGAAGTCAGCAGAGGTCATAGTACATGCCATGTGACGACATGACATGGAAGGGCCGAACATTATGGAGAACGAAAGACCAGGCGTTCGAAGACACGCGATGAAGGCAGACAATCCGTATGGACTTATCCGAAGGAGGATGTGGTGAATTCCACGGGGGACTTCGGAAGGGCAGAGTGTGCCTTCGGCACAAATGGAACCTTTCGCTCACGCAAGGAGTGTACGTTCAATGATGGAACAATTGTTAGCACGGGACAATCTCTTACGTGCCTTGAAACAGGTAGAACGAAATAAAGGAAGTCATGGTGTGGACGGTATGTCCGTAAAATCCCTACGTAGATATATCATGGACCACTGGCATGACATTCGTCGTTCCATTGAGGCGGGAACTTATGAACCGAGGCCTGTCCGTCGCGTCGAAATCCCGAAGCCGAACGGAGGAGTCCGACAGTTAGGTATCCCTACCGTGCTCGACCGTTTCATCCAACAGGTAATTGCACAGATACTTACCCCTGTGTTTGACCCTTATTTTTCCGAACATAGTTATGGATTCCGCCCCTCACGGCGCGGACATGACGCGGTACGAAAAGCAAAGCAATACATTCAGCAAGGCTATCGATGGGTAGTTGACCTTGAACTTGAAAAGTTCTTTGACCGTGTCCATCATGACCGACTGATGGCAAGAATCGCGGAGAAAATAGAAGATAAGAAGCTTCTCCTGCTTATCCGTCGTTTCCTCCAATCTGGCATTATGGTGAACGGTGTAGTTCTTAATCCTACAGAGGGAACACCGCAAGGTGGCCCACTGAGTCCGCTTCTCTCCAATATTGTATTGGATGAATTGGATAAAGAACTTGAAAAGCGGGGACATAAATTTGTTCGCTACGCGGATGACTGTAATATCTACGTACGAACCCACAAAGCAGGTGAACGGGTGAAACAGTCTGTCACTGCCTTTATCAAAGGGAAGCTAAAATTGAAGGTCAATCAAGAAAAGAGTGCTGTTGACCGACCATGGAAACGCAAGTTTCTCGGTTTCAGCTTTACTTCTCTCCTTGAACCAAAGATTCGCATTGCAAAACAGTCACTACAGCGGGTGAAGCAGAAAATCCGTCAGATTACATCTCGACGCATGGGTGCGCAGGCGACTGCGTATGTGTTTGTGGAAAGAGTGGAAACTTCCCCGAACAAAAGTGAAAAGGCTTCTCGCTTTAGGCGTGCCTAGAGGAAAAGCCTATGAGTGGGGAAATTCCCGTAAGGGATACTGGCGTATCGCCAAAAGCCCTGTTTTACATCGGACTCTTGATAAACGATTCTTCGAATCGTATCAACTTAAGAGTCTAAAAGGACGATATCACGCCTTGCGGCGTACATAATGAACCGCCGTATACCGAACGGTACGTACGGTGGTGTGAGAGGACGGGGGCTAGTCACCCCCTCCTACTCGATTATTGCTTGGTGCTTCGCAGCTGATTGCGTTCTAGAAGACGAGGCGGCGCTTGCGGAACGATACGGCCAGCGATATCGGCCAGTTCCTCTGCGAATCCCGCAATCGGACGGCCGCGGCGAATGTCCGCGTTTATTTCCTTAAGCCGCTGTACGATATCCGGGTCAGCGGTAATCAAAGCTCTCGCTCCCTGGGGATCTTCCCTAAGGGATTCCGCTACCGAATATTTAATGGTACCGACTCGCGAGCGATCAAGCCTGGCATCGACATCGATGCCGACGATGGCTACCTTACCAAATACAACAGCGGTGGCACTGTTTACTTTTGGCACGCTGGAAGCGAGTTTCACCAGTCTATCCGCGGTTGCTTTGGCATTTTGCGGTTGCTTCGGTTTCGGTGCTGTTTGTTGCACACGCTGGGTTCCATTGCTTTGTGGAGCGGGTTTAGGGCTTGCCTTTTTATTTGCACTGCATCCGGCAAATATAAGAGCAAGGACAATGAGTGGCAAGAGCAAACGTTCTTTCATCTTGTCACATCCTTTCCGGTATTGAAATGCATAAGCTTTATGCGTAGTGTTTCGCAAACCGAAAGGAGTCATACATGATTTTTCCTTCTAGAATATTTTTGTGACATACACTAACAACAAATCTCCGTAAACCATAAAGTAAAGTAAAGCGAATGTATTAACGGTTACACTTTATTTGTACTTGCAAACAAAAAAGCTTTCAGCAAGCGTTTTTTATGCGTTTGCCGCTGGATAGCATCCATATATATTGCCTTGGGAGGCGAGACATTGAAAAAAATCTATGTCTTAGATACGAATGTATTGTTGCAGGATCCGCTGGCGATTTTTTCGTTTCAGGATAACGATGTTGTATTACCAGCCGTGGTATTGGAAGAGGTGGATTCGAAAAAAAGGTTGATGGATGAAATAGGAAGGAACGCGCGACATGTAGCCAGGTTGCTGGATGAACTGAGGGTGAAAGGACAACTGCACAATGGAGTCATGATGGAAAATGGCGGCCGTTTACGGGTGGAATTAAACCATCGCTCTTTTGCCAGGATGCAGGAGTTATTTCACGATATGACGAATGACAATCGGATTCTTGCAGTGGCTATGAATCTACATGATGAAGAACAGCAAAAACAGCATCCACGGCCCGTGATTTTAGTGTCAAAAGACGCATTGCTGCGGGTAAAAGCCGATGCGATTGGACTTGTGGCGGAAGATTTTTTATCCGACCGTGTGGTGCATGAGTTCTCCAGTCTCTATAAAGGATATACGATCATCAATGTTCCTGTTGATATTATTCAAAAATTTTACAGCATGCCCCTGTTTGAAATTCAAAATTTTCTTCCCGGTCGCTCTTTTTTGCCAAATGAGTTCCTGATCTTGAAAGATGAACTGGGATCATCGGCATCGGCCATCGGGCGGGTCAGCGGTGACAGAAAGTATTTGCTTCCTCTAGTGTTTGGTGACGAATTTGTTTGGGGAGTCAAAGCGCGTAACGCTCAGCAGAAAATGGCGATGGAATTGCTATTAAACAAAGAGATACCGCTTGTAACCCTTACTGGTAAGGCTGGTACAGGCAAAACGCTGCTCTCGCTTGCTGCTGGTTTGATGCAAACGGAAGATGAACACGCATACAAAAAATTGCTAGTAGCAAGACCCATTGTGCCGCTTGGCAAAGACATCGGCTATTTGCCGGGTGAAAAAGAAGAGAAGCTTCGTCCTTGGATGCAGCCGATTTATGATAACCTGGAGTATTTGTTTAACACGAAACAGTCGCGGGATTTGGATAAAATTTTGGCGGGTCTTGGAAGTATTCAGGTGGAGGCGTTGACGTATATTCGCGGACGCAGCATCCCCGAGCAGTTTATCATTATTGACGAAGCACAGAATTTAACAAAGCATGAAGTAAAAACAATTTTGACAAGGGTTGGAGAAAACAGCAAGATCATCCTGATGGGTGACCCGCAGCAAATTGACCATCCGTATCTTGATGAAGTAAACAACGGGCTGACGTATGTGGTAGAAATATTTAAAACCGAGAAAATGTCGGGACACATTACATTGCATAAAGGTGAACGGTCTTTGCTGGCGCAACTCGCGGCCGACTTGCTATAAGAGAATGGTAAAAGCTCTATCCGCTTCCGGGTAGAGCTTTTGCTTTTCGTTTTATGGAGAAAGATGGTACACTAAAAAAAACAAGAAGAGGGGGAGTTTTGATTGCGTATTTATACTTTTCCGTTAGGACCGCTGCAAACGAACTGTTATATTATCGCCAACGAAGAAACAAACGAAGCGATTATTATTGATGCGGGGATGCATCCAGGCTCGTTGCTTGACAAAGCGTCCGAATACAAAGTGCGGGCGATTTTGATGACGCATGCTCATTTTGACCATATGGGCGGATTGGATGAAATCCGGAAGAAAACCGGTGCCCCTGTATATATTCACCCGAATGAGCAGGAATGGCTGCAAAATCCGGATTTAAACGGTTCTTCACACTGGCCGATGGTCGGAGATGCAATGAGGACAGAACGGGCGGAATACGAACTTGCAGACGGAGATGTTCTGGATTTGGCCGGTATGAGCATACGTGTGTTGGAGACGCCGGGACATACGCCAGGTGGAGTATCTTTTCTGATTGGTGAGCATTTATTTAGCGGGGATACGCTGTTTGCCCATTCCATTGGCAGGACCGATTTGCCGGGCGGAAACTACGGGCAACTGATTCGCAGTATTCAGGAGAAGCTCATGCCGCTTCCCGAAGAAACGCATGTATACCCGGGGCACGGGCCTGAGACTACTATCGGATTTGAGAAAATGCATAATCCGTTTATTGCTGGAACGTTACGGTAATACTAGGATTGTCACATACTTTTCACACTAGTGTTGTGTTACATTTCCACAAAAGGCACGAACATTGCTAAACTAAAAGATAGAAGGGCTTGGAAGAATGAGGATATTCATGGATGTTTGGTGATTTACTGTCAAGAAAGGGAATGGTGAAAGAATGTTGTTGGGAATGTCCATCGGAACATGGATTTTACTCATCACTATGGTTTGCTTCTCCGGCTCCGCCCTGCTGATCTGGTATGCTGCCAAAACAAGCGGACAGTTTGACGATGTAGAAGGCGTAAAGTATCGAATGCTTGAAGAAGAGTCCGCTGTGGATGCGCCAATTGATGCAAAGCGTTGAAAAAGCATACTTGCCTGAGTATGCTTTTTTTTTGTCGTATAAGAAAGGATATGTTACTTTATCACTATAAAGTAACATATCCTTTCTTTCTATGAGTAAACAGGGAAACACTTGCAAGGCGTGTGCCAAACGTTGCCTTTTTCCATGAGGAGCGTGTGGCACTTTTATGTATTACCATATGTACGCATAGAAAGACAATAAGTCATCTATATTTTATTTGGAAACTTGTCATTTTTCTAACAAAAATCTCATGCCATGTTATAATGAATTAAGAAAAAGGAAAACACCACCTTGGGGTATAGGTGGTGTTTTAGGGGGAGGATTAGAATTTAGAGTTAAACTACTAATAGGGTGGGGCACTGCCCCTGGGTTTTACATATGGGATGTTAATTAAATGATAAATCTCTTTTTAAACTATGTCAATAGTGTTAAGTAGTAATTTGTTTTTTGTTGCTCTCAGCATCATTTTTTTAATAAACTAACTACCAGGATGAATGAATATTCTTTATAGCATGAGTTTTCGTGCCGTATCATCTATAACATACACTCTTGTTTTAGCTCTCACTTTTTCTACGTGAAAATTTATAGCTACTTTTACATCGTTTGATTTATTAAAGTCTATAAATTCTTTTATGGAAAAAGTGGTGGAAGGATTTACGAATATAAGGGGAAGAAAGAATCATTATGAATGTTATATCAGTTATCAAAGATAAAATACGAAATGCGCCAGAAAAAATGATTCCGTTCCGCACATATATGGAATATGCGCTCTATCATCCACAAAGCGGCTATTATCAGCGTTATAATCAAAAAATTGGGAAAAAAGGGGATTTTTACACCAATGTTTCCGTTGGCTCGGTGTATGGTGAAGTGATGGCCGATGTCATTTGGGAGATGATTGTGAAACTTCCGGATGATAGGCCGCGAGCGATTGTGGAGATAGGAGGCGGTACGGGACAACTAAGCGCCCAGATTCTTCATTATTTTAAGGAGAAGTGTCTTCTTCCGCTGCAAAACATTACCTATATCATGATTGAGTCAAGCAACTATCACCGTCGTTTACAGAAAGAAACGCTGGAAACGTTTCGGGATATGGTAGAAATAAGATGGTATGAAAGTATGGCGCAGGCAAAAAAAGAGATTCCAGAATTGCGAGGCGTGTTGTTTTCAAACGAGCTTGCTGATGCATTTCCTGTTCATCTTATTGAATATAGAGATGGAGAGTGGCAAGAGGTATATGTAACAGAAAATAAAAACAGCACACAAAAATTCAGCGAAAAACTGGGCCCGCTTTCGGTTCCGGAATTGGGTGTCTATATTAAAAGAGAAAACATCCCGTCTCTTGAAGGATATCGTACGGAAGTGAACTTGGCGGCTTTGCAATGGATGATAGAAATGGCGGAATGGCTTACGCAGGGATACGTTTTGACTGTGGATTATGGATACGAACGGAAGATATTATATGCACCTTCAAGAAATGCGGGCACATTGCTTTGTTACCGAGCTCATACCGTAAGCGAGAACCCGTATAAATATCCGGGAGAGTGCGATATGACTTCTCATGTGAATTTTTCTGCACTGATGGACGCAGGGATGCTTCATGGGTTGGAAACGATAGGATTTTATTCGCAGCAGCAATTCTTAATTCAAGCGGGGATTTTGACGCGTCTTCAAGGACACGCGGGCGGTGATCCGTTTGCCAGCAAAGCAGCGAAACGAAACCGCGCTATTCGTCAGCTAATTATGCCTGAAGGTATGGGACAGGCGTTCTGCGTGCTTATTCAAGCGAAAAAGACCGATCATAAGCTTGCATGTTGCCGTCCGTGGGATTTTTGAAATAAACAAAAAACGGAGGGGGGCATCAAAACTCCGCTCCGTTTTCGACGTGTTACAGAAATGAAACGACAGTATTTATCGCTGCGCTTGCATGGACCTCATCCAGATTTTTCTGATAATTACCGAAGGTTGCATAGAACATAAACCCAGTAAACGCTAACAATAAATAAGTCATGAAAATAATCATGTATGTTTTTTCAGACAAATCAACGTAGCTGAGAGCTAAGAACATCCCTGTTTGTGCAAAGAATAAGAGCGCCATTGTTTGCAGTCCACCCCATAACCCCATTAAAGCAATCACCAGGCAAAAAAACGCAAGTACACGGTACATGCGTGCCATCCTCATTCCCCTCCTTATAGCTACAATATGGATAATCTATGAAATATTATAATCCAGCAGTAAAGGACTGTAAACGTGAAGGTTTGTCTATCGAATAAACCCTTAGGACAGGCGAAGCATTGTATAGTCGCAGGACTTGCACCCTACCAGCATGGAATTTTCTTCGATTAAAGAAATATTTTTACCGAAATACGTTTCAAAAATTCCTAATAGTAACGCATGGTGCATACGACAAATGCTTTCTGGATGATTAATGGCCGCTTCTTTAAATGTGCAGTTGAATACGCGGAAGCGGAGATTTTGCCCGTCGGTGAGTTCGATTTCAGGGTGTAATCCTTGCGCTACCACGAGGCGCTGAATGGAAGCGATTTTTTCCTCTATGTTCATTTCGGTAATGCTCACGCGTTCTTTTTCGATGGCCTGTCTCGCTGCCTCATGCCCGAATTTGCGGCCCATTTCATAAAGAGCTTTCTGCCCTTCTTCTCCTAAAGTTACGAGCGTTTCTATGGCGATGTTGGCAAGTAACTGATAATCCCGCGGTGGGAATTGTAGGCTAATCATCTGATCGGATAGCGAGTAAAGACGACTTGGACGGCCGCCTTTTCCAGTTTTTTCGGAGGTGGAAGTAAGCAGATTGACGTCCTCTAATTTTGTTAGATGGAGTCGCGCGACATTTGGGTGAATATCAAATTGTTCAGCAATTTCCTGAACGGTAACGGTTCCATGCTTGGATACGATATATTGATAAATGGAAAAGCGAGTAGGATCGGCGAGCACGCTTGTTAGCTTCAAAGTTTCGTTGTCCATCGAGTATTCCCCCCTCTTTATTTTTTTAAATATCTGGGGTTAATTATAGTATAAATAGAGAAAGCGGTAAATGAAACTTTTGTAAACACTATTGACATAGAATTAAACACAATAATATAATTAAGTTAACTAACAAGAATGGGAATTTTTATTATTTTATCACTTTACATTTTTAATCAGCTATATATTTTTATATAAATTGTGAAATTGTGAACAAGGAGATGACCGGGGATGAGTGGGCACTTGACATTCTATACTTATCCAAGCTGTACGTCTTGTCGTAAAGCGAAAGCGTTCTTGAAAGAGAATGGAATTCCATACGATGAACGCCATTTATTTAAAAATCCTCCTTCGGTTGAAGAATTGTTAGAAATTATCAAAATGACAAACAACGGAACGGATGATATTCTTTCTACACGCAGCCGAAAATTTAAAGAGTTAGATAAAAATATCGAAGAGATGACCGTTTCGGAACTGTTGGAAATGGTAAGCGAAGAGCCGAGATTGTTGCGCCGTCCGATTATTTTTGACGGTGAAAATCTGATTATTGGATATAACCGCAACGCGATGCAAGAATTGCTGGCATAGAGTACGGAACTTATATAACAGACGATAGAAGCGAAGAAAGCCGACGGCAGAATGCCTGTCGGTTTTTTGTGTTACAATACAGAGGGAGGAGATAGGATTGAAACAGAATAAAGCACTGCTTGTCGATGGCATGAGTCTTCTGTTTCGCGGGTATTACGCGATGGCGAACCGAGGGCCGATGCGCGCAAAGAACGGGTATCCAACGAACGCTGTATATGGTTTTATGCAATATTTTTTTGACGCGATCATGACTTTTGAACCGACACATGTCGTTTGCTGTTGGGATATGGGGGCGAAAACGTTTCGTAACGAGAAGTTTGCAGGATACAAAGCGAACCGTAGCGAAGCACCTGATGATTTGTTGCCGCAGTTCGACCTTGTAAAAGAAATGATTGCTTCCCTTAATGTACCGAATGTCGGGGTGCCCGGATATGAAGCAGATGATGTTATCGGCTCCATTAGTCATACGTTTGCTAAGCAGGGCGCGCAAGCAATAATACTGACCGGCGATCATGATACACTTCAGCTAGTTGAAGAAAATGTGCACGTGGCAATTATGAAAAAAGGATTGTCCAATTATAAAGTGTACACGCTGGAAGCACTCCGTGCAGAAAAAGGTTTAAGCCCGGTACAAATGATCGATGTCAAAGGATTGATGGGAGACGCCTCGGACAATTATCCGGGCGTGAAAGGTATCGGGGAGAAAACAGCCATTAAACTTATTGCTAAATATGGAACGATTGAGAATCTTTTGTCGAATATGGACGATTTAACGCCAGGATTGCGCAAGAAAATTATCGAGAGCTTGGACATGCTGCATCTTTCTCGCGAACTTGCCACGATCGTTTGTGATGTTGATCATAAGATAACGCTGGATATATGCGTATGGTGCGTGGACGTAGAACAGGCGCGCGAAAAATTCGAAGAATATGAGATTCACCGTCTGTTGAACAGGCTGGTTGAATATACTACCAACGCGTAATTTAATGGAGGGAGAGAGGATGAATACGATTTTAGTAGACAGACAGGGCGGCATTGCTCTGGTAACATTGAACCGTCCGGAGGTGCGCAATGCCATCAGTTTTGAAATGGTAGAAGAATTGGATAAATGTTTGGATGAATTGGCGGTTGACCGGGAAGTTAAGGTTGTGATCTTCACAGGTTCTGGAGATAAAGCCTTTGTTTCTGGCGGTGATTTGGATCAGTTTTTGTCCGTACGCACGAAAGACAAGTCCCATCCGATGTTGATGCGGGTGGCGCGCCTCTTGAGCAAAATCGACCGCTATCCAAAGCCGACGATCGCGATGATAAATGGGGCGGCGATCGGAGGTGGTTGCGAGTTCGCCGTTGCTTGCCGCTTTCGTATGGCTAGTGACAGGGCAAGGATGGGATTTGTACAAATTGGCATGCATATTATTACCGGATGGGGCAGTGGAACGCGTCTTATGAAGAAGATTGGAACGAATCGTGCGCTGGCGTTACTTTTAACTGGGGAGATGTTCGATGCAGCGTACGGTAAGGAAGTTGGGTTTATCGATCGCGTATTTCCGCATGAAAAGTTACGTGAAGAAGTGTTTGGGTTCGCTGCTAAGATTGCGGAGAAGCCATTATGCAGCATCGAGGCGTATATGAAAGTAGCGAAAATGGTGGATTCAGGTCTGGAAAGCGACGTATGCATTGAAGAGGAAGTTGATTTGTGCTCTTCGTTATGGGGCTCGGACGCGCATTATGGAATTGTTCAGAAATTTTTGCGAAAAAAATAAGAAAGTATTATTCTCTCCGTTTAAAGATGTCTTGGACTGGACATACTATTTTAGTAGAAAGTCAGTCTATGAACTCTAGCAAGTGCATAAAGATAGTGATAACAAAGTAAATTGCTAAATAAACGGAGGGATTTGCAATATGACAGCAACACGTCAAGACGCTTGGACGCCGGATGATGATTTGGTGTTGGCTGAAGTGACATTGCGCCATATTCGTGAAGGAAGTACTCAATTATCCGCATTTGAAGAAGTGGGTGAACGGTTGAATAGAACGGCGGCAGCTTGCGGCTTCCGCTGGAACAGTACTGTGCGCAAACGTTACGAGGACGCGATTCAAATTGCGAAAGCGCATCGCCAGGAACGGAAAAAGGCAAAACGCAAGCTGAAGTCAGTCGCTGTTTCTGCGGAAGCACAGACAAGTCTAGCAAATGGGGCTTCTGCCATAGAAGGAAGCACAGGCATCATGCGTACGCAGGAATTAGAAGAGGAGATTTCGTTTGATATTGTTATCCGTTTTTTACGCAATCAGAAAGAAGCATTCAAGCGGGTGAAGCAATTAGAAAAAGAAGTGGTGGAAAGCCGTAAGAAAATCGAAGAATTACGCGCTGAAAACGATAGTCTAAAAGAAGAATTGAACCTTATGAAATCGGACTACCAGATTGTAAACGACGATTATAAAGCGCTTATTCAAATTATGGATCGCGCCCGCAAGATGGCGTTCCTTGGCGATAATGAAGATATTGATGCAAAGCCACGCTTTAAAATGGATGCCAATGGTAATTTAGAGCGTGTAGACTACAGGTAAATACTTGAAAAGCAAGAGGCGAACCGGCCAAACATTGCGGTTGGAGTGGGCCTCTTTTTTTTATGGTAAAAATTTTGAAAGTTAAAAGGTTTTTGCAAATATTTGTAGAAAGTAATATAACAGTCGTTTATTTTTACATACCATGCATGAAAGGGTGAGCAAATGGAAATCAAAACGATCCTTATTGCAAACCGTGGAGAGATTGCCCGCCGGATTATTCGGACGTGCAAAGCGAAAGGAATTCGCACGATAGCGGTTCATTCGGAAGCGGATGCCTCTATGCCTTTTGTGCGTGAAGCTGATGCGGCCGCCCTAATCGGTCCTGCGCCTGTTGCGCAAAGTTATTTAAATATGGATGCGATTTTGCAAACGGCGAAAGAACACGAAGCGGACGCCATCCATCCGGGTTACGGTTTGTTGTCAGAGAACGGGCGTTTCGCCAGAAGATGCGTGGAAGAGGGAATCGTGTTTATCGGGCCACGCGCGGAAGTCATGGAGGAGATGGGGGATAAAATTCGCGCACGTGCCAAAATGATGCAAGCAGGCGTGCCGGTTGTGCCAGGTTATAATGGAAACATTCCGGATGCGGAAGAAGCTTGCCGTATTGCCTCGGAGATCGGCTATCCGGTAATGCTGAAGGCGAGCGCGGGTGGCGGAGGCATCGGTATGCAGATTTGCCGGGATGACGAAGAAGTTAGAAAAGCATTCCAATCCGCTAAAGGACGGGCGAAAGCATACTTTGGCAACGATGATATATTTATTGAAAAATATGTGGACAATCCACACCATATTGAAGTGCAGATTGCTGGTGATGAGCATGGAAATATTGTACATTTGTTTGAACGAGAATGCTCGATTCAGCGTCGCCATCAGAAAGTGATTGAAGAAAGTCCTTCTCCGTTCCTTGATGAGACAACGCGGCACCTGATTTGTGATGCGGCTGTACGCGCGGCGCAAGCGGTCAACTATACAGGCGTCGGTACGGTCGAATTTATTATGAACGGCGACAAGGAATTTTTCTTCTTGGAGATGAATACTCGCCTTCAAGTCGAGCATCCGGTTACCGAAGCGGTAACGGGACTTGATTTGGTGGAGTTGCAGCTTGCGATCGCGGAAGGGAAAGCGCTCTCATTTTCCCAGAAAGAGGTGAAACAGCAGGGACATGCGATGGAGTTTAGGGTGTATGCAGAAGACCCGATAACGTTTATGCCATCTCCCGGCACAATTTCACGTTATGTGCAGCCTGAGGGGGAAGGGATTCGTGTTGATGATGCGGTCGAATCGGGGTCTGTCATTACACCATTCTATGATCCGATGATAGGCAAATTGATTGTAAGCGGAAATACGCGGCAAGAAGTGATAGAACGGGCGCAGGACGCGTTAGCGCAGTATGTAATTGAAGGAATTAAGACGAATTTGCCGCTACTTTCTGGAGTGTTGCGTGACGAGGAATTTGTAGCAGGCGTGTATACGACGCAGTTTGTGCAGCAAATGAAACGGACAACAAATAAATAGAAGGAGAAGGATGGTAGATTATGAAACAAGTGATAGCAAACATGGCGGGTACGGTCATCAGTGTCCTTGTAAATACGGGGGACGAAGTGCAGGCAGGTAGTGATGTGGTGATGATTGAATCGATGAAAATGGAAGTTCCAGTGGCAGCCGAAGTGTCTGGCAAAGTGAAGGCTGTCAAGGTGAACCCCGGCGATTTTGTCAATGAGGGAGATGTGCTCATTGAATTAGAAGGGTAAGGAGGGGGAAACGTGAAAGATCAGGTTACCCTTTTTGAAGTCGGCCCACGCGATGGGCTACAGAATGAAAAAACGGTCATTTCTACTTCTGACAAGGTTGAACTGATTGAGCGATTAGTCAGATCAGGTCTTCGTAAAGTGGAGGCGACTTCGTTCGTGAATCCGAAATGGATTCCACAGCTGGCGGATGCCGTAGAGGTGTTAAACCGAGTACGTATACATGACGACGTTGTATACAGCGCGCTCGTCCCAAATCTAAAAGGACTGGAGCGCGCGTGCAAGACCGGTATCAAAGAAATCGCGGTGTTTATGTCCGCAAGCGAATCCCATAACAAAAGCAATATTAACAAGTCTATCGCAGAGACATTTCCTGTGCTTCAGGAGGTGGTCGAAGCAGCTACGGCCAAAGGGATGGACGTACGTGGATACGTATCGACGGCTTTTGGTTGCCCGTATGAAGGGGAGATTTCGCTTACGGCAGTTGCTCATGTGACGGAACAGCTGCTGAAAATGGGCGTATACGAGGTGTCCATTGGAGACACGATTGGTGTAGGTACGCCTAAGCAGGTAAAAGAGCGATTCACTTCGTTGATTGGACAATTTGGAAGCGATAAGTTAGCTGGTCATTTTCACGATACGCGCGGCATGGGGCTTGCAAATGTATATGCGGCGCTGGAAGCGGGCATTCGCACGTTTGATAGTTCCATTGGCGGATTGGGCGGTTGCCCGTATGCGCCGGGCGCTTCCGGCAACATTTCTACGGAAGATGTTGTTTACATGCTGCATGGTATGGGACTGAATACAGGCGTAGACTTGGAGAAGCTTGTGGAGGCGGGGGAATTCATGGAACGGGTTTTGGGTCGAGAGCTGCCTTCACGCGTGTTGCAGGTGATGAAAAAGACAGGCAAGGAAGGAGAATGCGGCAATGAGCGATACACAGCAGGCAAATCAAACATTGGAACAGACGCTTCATGAGCGAATCGAACAAATTCAACGGGGCGGAGCGGAGAAATACCATGCGAAGAATAAAGAGCAAAATAAACTGTTTGTGCGCGATCGGCTGAAGTTGTTATTTGATGACGATTTTCAGCTTGAGGATGGCTTGTTTGCCAATTTCATGGCGGGGGATTTGCCGGCGGACGGTGTCGTAACAGCCATGGGTAAAGTAAACGGCCAGACAGTTTGTGTTATGGCAAATGATTCAACCGTTAAGGCAGGTTCATGGGGGGCTCGTACGGTTGAAAAAATCATTCGTATTCAGGAGACGGCGGAGAAATTGCGCGTGCCAATGATATATCTTGTGGATTCCGCAGGTGCGCGCATCACGGATCAGATTGAAATGTTCCCGGGCCGTCGTGGAGCTGGCCGCATTTTTTACAATCAGGTAAAATTATCCGGTATGATACCGCAGGTGTGTGTTTTGTTCGGGCCTTCTGCGGCCGGCGGCGCGTATATTCCAGCATTCTGCGATATCGTAATTATGGTGGAAGGTAATGCCAGCATGTATCTCGGTTCGCCGCGTATGGCGGAAATGGTAATCGGTGAGAAAGTGACGCTGGAAGAAATGGGTGGAGCCCGTATGCATTGCTCGGTGAGTGGTTGCGGTGACGTGCTTGCCTCTTCGGAGCAGGAGGCGATCGCATCTGCGCGCAGATACTTGTCCTACTTTCCTGCTAATTATCAGGAGAAGCCTCCGGTAGAAGAGGCGAGGCCTCCAAGAACAGGAGTCCGCAGCGTGGAAGAAATCGTGCCGACCAATCAGAACGCGCCGTTTAATATGTATGAATTGATTGAAGCCATTGTGGACGAAGGTTCTTTTTATGAAATAAAAAAATTGTTTGCGGCAGAACTTATTACCGGATTGGCCCGTATGAACGGCAAACCGGTGGGCATTATCGCCAATCAGCCGCGCGTTAAGGGCGGCGTTTTGTTCGTTGACTCGGCTGACAAAGCGGCGCGCTTTATCAACTTGTGCGACGCGTTCGGCATTCCGCTTATTTTTCTTGCCGATGTACCTGGCTTTATGATCGGCACGAAAGTAGAACGCGCGGGAATTATCCGTCACGGGGCAAAGATGATTTCCGCGATGTCCGAAGCCACTGTGCCAAAAATCTCGATCATTGTGCGCAAAGCGTATGGTGCTGGATTGTACGCGATGGCGGGACCCGCGTTTGAACCGGATTGCTGCCTTGCGCTGCCAACCGCCCAGATCGCTGTTATGGGACCGGAAGCGGCGGTGAACGCGGTGTATAGCAACAAAATTAATGGTATCGAAGACCCGAAAGAGCGCCAGGCGTTCATTATGGAGAAACGTAAAGAGTATCAGCAGGATATTGATATTTATCGTCTTGCGTCGGAACTTATTATTGATGGTATTGTGGAAGGAAGCCGCCTGCGCGAGGAACTGATTGACCGTCTTGCCGCTTACAGTAGTAAGCAGCTTACGTTCTCACATCGCAAACATCCGGTGTATCCGGTGTAAGCGGGGTGGGGAGTAAAGCGGCACCTCCGCCCTTCTTTTCATTTCATACTGAGGATTGGTACTTTGCTCCCGGCGTTTTCTAATGTGTACGAATGTGCTATGATGGAACATAACGATAGCAATTGAGGAGCGGGAGTATGAATCGGTCTTTTCAGCAGCGGATTTTAGAGGCTGCACATAAAGTTTTCATCGAAAATGGGTATCGTCAGTCCGACATGCGATCCATCGCCAGAGAAGCAGGAATCGCCGTCGGTACGATTTATAACTATTATCCGAATAAAGCGGTACTGTATCAGGAGATTCTTACTGGGCAGTGGAGCGAATTGGAGCAGGCTATTTTCCGGATGACATGCGACAGAGAACTGGAACCGCTTTTGAGACTGCACAATATTACAGATTGTTTGCTTAAATTCGTATCGCAACACTCCAGTTTTTGGCGGGAAATTATGGAAGACTCGAAACGCGAAGCAGAATTGCCGGATGAAGGACATAAAGCCCAGATTCAGGCGTTTGAACAGTTGAAAAAGCATTTGCGCCGCTTGTTTTCCGAAATGGTAACCGACGATTCAGCTTGGATTGAGCGCCACGTACTGACGTATATTGCCGCGGTCACACATATCGGTGTGTTTTTTCCGGATCAATTAGATATGAACCGAGAATATGTGACTGAACTGGTTCAACATATCGTTCAGTTAACGGAAAAGAAAAACTGCGACACTATATAGTACAAATAAAAAAGCGAAGCAAAAAAAGAACTGCATAGAAGTGCTTCTATAGCAGTTCTTTTTTGTGCTATAAGAAGATTCATCGGTAAATCTCTTCTTTCTCCTAGATTTGTTTTCTATTTTTACAAAGAAATATTTTATGTCCGCACCGCTGTTTTCTTTTTTTCTCGTTTAGCGATATACTTATTTTTGATAAGAGAAGAAAGGATGAGCCACGTGCAGATTAAACAGGTGAAGATATCATTCGATCAAAAACTTGTACATGATTATATACATAACTACGAAAAGGTGAAGGAGTTCTATCCATATCACCCGTACCGGCAGAAGGATTACGAAGAACGTCTGGCATGGCTCGAGGCGCATCCGATTTTGCACCGCGTCGAACTTGTAGAAGGGCTTCTTGCGTTCAACAAAGAAATTGGCAATCATGCCCGTGCGCTGGAGAATATTGAAAAGCTGCGCCAGCCGGATACATATGTCGTAGTGGCTGGTCAGCAGGCAGGCGCGCTTACAGGGCCGCTGTATACGATTCATAAGGCGATTACGATTATTCGGCTTGCCGCTGAGCAGGAGCGGCTTCTGGGCAAGCGAATGATTCCTGTGTTCTGGATCGCAGGTGAAGATCATGATTATGAAGAAGTGAACCATGTATATACGCAGAGCGGCGGCTCCGACATTAAGAAAATAAAGCTGGAGACAGAATCGCCAGGGCGCGTCTCCATTTCCCGGTTACCGATAAAGCCAGAAACGCTGCGTGCATTCGTAGACGAATATTTCATTCAGCAGATTGTGACTGAGTTTTCTGATGAGCTAAAAGAAAAGCTGTATGAGTTTGCCGATGCTTCGGATACGTTGACAGGCTTTTTCGCGCGAACGATGGCTTGGCTGTTTGGGGAACAGGGACTGGTTCTTATGGATTCGGCGCTTTCCTTTGTCCGCCAATTAGAAAGGCCGGTGTTTGCCCGTGTTATCGAACAGAATGCGGAGTTAAACCAGGCGGTTGCTGCGCAAGGAAATAAGCTCGTAGCACTTGGTTATCATCGGCAAGTAGAGACCGACGAGACGAATGCACAGTTTTTCTTGTATAAAGGCAACGAAAGAATAGGCGTTACGCGGTTGCCAGACGGAACATTTAAAACACGAGACGGCAGTGAAACATATAAAAAAGAGGAACTTTTGGCGTTGCTTGAAGAACGACCGGATCGATTCAGTGCAAACGTGGTGACTCGCCCGCTTATGCAGGAGTACTTATTGCCCACGCTGGCATTTGTCGGCGGACCGGGTGAAATTGCATACTGGGGGTTGTATAGGAACAGCTTTATGCTTCTGGGATTTAACATGCCGCCTCTTGTTCCGCGCCTGACTTTCAGTTTGTTTGAAGGAGCGGTACAGAAAAGTATGCGGAAGTTTGGTTTAAGCGTAGAGGACGTATTGAACAGGCTGGAGGAGAAAAAAGAAGAATTTCTAGCTGCACAGGATACGCTTCACCTGGAAGACAAGTTTGCACGAGTGAAAGCCGAGATACAGGCGCTGTACGAGCCGCTGATCCGGGAAGCGGCCGGCATTGAACGCGGCCTTGAGAAGCTGGGTGAGAAAAACCTGGAGAAAATTCTTGAGCAGGTGGCATACTACGAAGGGAAAACCCGCTCCGCTTTTATTAAACGGCACGAAGCGGCGCTGCGGCAGTTTGACCGCATTAGAGCATCGCTCTTTCCATTGGACAAACCGCAGGAACGAGTTTACAATATATTTGGTTATCTTAATAAATACGGCATAACATGGTTTAGGGAGTTTGTTTCGTATCTATACGACATTTCGCCCGAACACTATGTCGTATGCATTGATTAAAAAACGGGGGGCTGACAATTTGAACACGATGGAAAAAAGCATTGTGCGCGATATGAGTCTGGCGCCAAGCGGTCATCTGAAAATTGATTGGGTAAAAGAACACATGCCGGTGTTAAACCGCATTCGCGAACAATTTGAAAAAGAGCAGCCGTTCAAAGGGCTGAAAGTTGCTATTTCGCTGCACCTGGAGGCAAAAACGGCATACTTGGCGAAAGTGATTAAAGCCGGCGGCGCTGACGTGACGATTACAGGCAGCAACCCGCTTTCCACACAAGATGATGTAGCGGCTGCGCTTGTTGAAGATGGTATTACAGTATTTGCTAAATACAATCCGAACCCGGATGAATATAAAGAGCATCTTATCAAAACATTGGAAACGAAGCCGGATCTGATTATTGACGATGGAGGAGATCTTGTCACCATTCTGCATTCCGAACGTCCGGATTTGCTTGCGCAGGTGCGCGGCGGCTGCGAAGAAACGACAACAGGCGTAATTCGCAACCGGGCACTGGAAAAGTCCGGCGAACTGAAATTCCCAATGATTGCTGTAAACGATGCGTATTGCAAATACTTGTTTGATAATCGCTACGGTACGGGTCAATCTGTTTGGGACGGCATCAACCGCACGACGAATCTTGTTGTGGCTGGCAAAACGGTTGTCGTTGTAGGCTATGGCTGGTGCGGACGCGGTGTAGCGCTACGTGCGAAGGGGCTGGGTGCCAAAGTTATCGTTACGGAGGTTGACGGCATTAAGGCCATCGAAGCGTACATGGACGGTTTTGAAGTCATGCCGATGGCGGAGGCCGCAAAGCATGGGGACTATTTCGTAACCGTAACAGGCAACCGCGACGTTATCCGTGGCGAACATATAGAAGTGATGAAAGATGGTGCAATTCTTTCTAATGCCGGTCACTTTGATGTCGAGATTAATAAGCAAGAGCTTGAAGCGCTTGCGGTATCCAAGCGCGTAGTACGCAAAGACATTGAAGAATATGTGATGAAAGACGGTCGCAAAATTTATCTGCTTGCAGAAGGACGTCTCGTAAACTTGGCGGCTGGGGACGGCCATCCGGCAGAAATTATGGATATGACGTTCGCACTGCAGGCTGTATCGCTCGCTTATGTTAATGAGCATTATAAAAAAATCGGTCCGCGCGTACTGAATGTACCTTATGAATTGGACGAAAAAGTGGCCCGTCTCAAACTAGAAGCTTTGGGACTGGGTATAGACACTTTGACCGAGGAACAAAAGGCGTATTTGGAAAGTTGGAAAGAAGAATAGGAAAAAGGTTATAATGTCGAATAGGTGTAATTACCTATTCGACATTTTTTTTATGATTTTAGCGCTAATTCAGCAAAACTTCCTATTTTTTTATAGAAGGATTTTCGTTTATAAGCTAGAATTACGTATGTGGTATAAAGTGGGGCAAAGTGGATGTCCGCGCTTTCACTCGCCTTTTTTTCAGGAATGACTGAATGTGTACAGGACAAGCAGGGCAGAGTAAATATACCGATCGTTTTGCTTCAATATGGTCTTATTGATAAAGGATGCGCCGTTATTGGCGTATCCAGCATTGAGATTTGGAGCCGGGCGATGTGGAAGGAATATGTCGCCCATTCCAGCGATATTTTAATGAAATTGCAGAAAAGATGATTGATTTTGATTTGTAGCAGGATACAAGGAGGAAATATGATGTTCCATCATATTACGGTGCTGCATCAGGAAGCAGTAGACGGCCTGGTGATTAAGCCGCACGGAATTTATGTGGACTGTACGCTTGGGGGCGCTGGCCACAGTTCGTTAATCGCGTCGCGCCTGACGAAAGGAGGCCGTCTTATCGCGATTGACCAGGATGATTACGCCCTTGCTTCCGCTAAGGAGCGGCTTGCGCCGTATATGGAACATGTGACGCTGGTAAAAAGCAACTTTCGCCGTATTGCGCACATATTGGACGAATTATATATCGAACAAATTGACGGCATATTGTTCGACCTAGGCGTTTCCTCTCCGCAGCTTGATGAAGCTGAACGGGGGTTTAGCTATAATGCGGACGCGCCGCTTGATATGCGAATGGATCGGACGCAGCCGCTAACGGCCCATGAGATTGTGAACGGGTGGCCGGAAGAAGAGTTGGCGACCCTTATTTTTGAATATGGCGAAGAAAAATTTGCTCGCCGTATTGCTAGAGAAATTGTACAGGAGCGCAAAAAGCGTCCCATCGAAACGACGGGAGATTTGGTTGAACTTATTAAGCGCGGCATTCCGGCCGCGGCAAGACGCACCGGACCACATCCTGCAAAGCGAACGTTTCAGGCGATCCGCATTGCGGTAAACGATGAATTAAACGCGTTTAGGGAAGCATTGGAATCAGGGATTGAGCGGCTTGCACCCGGTGGCAGGGCAAGTGTTATTACGTTCCACTCGCTGGAAGATAGAATTTGTAAACAGACGTACCAAGAATACAGCAAAGGATGTGTATGTCCACCGGATTTTCCGCAATGTGTTTGCGAGAATAGACCGGTTTTGAAAATTATTACACGTAAGCCGATTGTACCTAAAGAAGCCGAATTGAAAGAAAACCGCAGAGCTCGTTCGGCGAAATTGCGGATTGCTGAAAAATTAGCAAATTAGGAAAAGGGGGAGAGGTAGCATTGCGTTTATACAATCAGGGAAATCTCGCCGCGCGTATCGAACAGAAGCCGAAGCAGCGCATGATTCAAAAGAAAAGGGTTACAATTCGCTACGGCATTAGCTCGGGAGAGAAATTGCTCTATTTTTTCGCGATTATTGCTCTTGTGGGTGTATCCACGCTCATCGTCGCTCGCTATGCGCAAATTTCCGACTATAACTATCAAATTCTTGAGACAAAGAGCGAGATGAAAAAAATGACAGAGGAAAACGGAGAGCTTAGAGCGAAAATCGATGAACTGAGCAAGCCAGAAAGAATCCGCAGCATCGCCGAACAAATGGGTTTGAGCAAGCTTGACAATACGGTTCGCGTATTCAAAGGCGGTACGGCCTCGAATTAGGGGGACATAGAAATGAAAGATATAAGAAAGAAAATTAACCTGCGTACGTTTTTCATAGGGGGGCTATTTACGCTCTCTTTTTTTGCGCTTATTTTCCGCACGTTCTGGATTCAGTATATTGATAGCCCTGAATTGCTTGTCAAAGCCAAAGATACATGGGAGAGAAGTAGCGCGCTTAACCCGAAACGCGGCGAGATTGTAGACCGCAATGGTCAAGTTCTCGCTTATCAGGGAAAAGCGTATACCGTTATCGCGCGTCTAAAGCCGTACCCGAATGACAAAAAAAATACAAACTATGTGAGCAATCCTGAAGAAACAGCGTCCAAATTAGCTCCCATTCTTGACATGCCGAAAGAAAAAATTTTACAGCGTCTTATGCGCAAAGACGTAGACCAGGTAGAAATCAGGCCAGGTGGTTGGAAAGTTCCGAAAGAAACCGCTGATAAGGTAAAGGAGCTTAACCTTCCAGGCATTGGATTATATGAAGAATCACGCCGTTATTATCCGTACGGCACATTTGCTTCTCATGTGATAGGCTATACCAACCTAGATGGAGAAGCGAAGATGGGGCTTGAACGCCAGATGGACGAGCAACTGCGCGGAGAAAAAGGAAGTCTGAAATTTAGAAAGGATCGGCTGGGCAACCAGCTTCCGGGAGGCGTGGAGTCGTACAAGCCGGCCAAAGACGGAAATAAAGTTGTGCTGACGCTGAACCACCAGATCCAAAGCTATGTCGAGGACGCGCTGAACCAGGCGGACGCTAAATATAAAATGAAGAGCGTTAGCGTTGTGGTAGCAGATCCGAACACTGGTCAGATTCTGGCGATGGGCAGCCGCCCTAGCTTTAATCCGAATGCTCCCAAGGATATTCAAAATTTCACGAATCCGGTTGTCAGCGCGGAATTTGAACCGGGTTCCACATTTAAAATCGTCACACTGGCTGCGGCGATTGAAGAAAAGGAGTTTAATGCGAACGAATATTATAAGTCCGGAACTTACAAGATCAAAGGCAGTCCGCCAGTTCGTGACCATAACCGCGGCATTGGTTGGGGCTGGATTACGTTTAAGGAAGGTGTGAAGCGTTCCAGTAACGTGGCGTTTGTTATTCTCGGATACGACAGACTGAAAAAAGATAGGTTGTTTAGCTATCTGCAAAAGTTTGGCTTCGGTGGGAAAACCGGGATTGAACTGCCGCATGAGGCGCGGGGTTCATTCGATCCAAATCGGAAATATTATCCGCGTGACATCGCGTCTATCACGTTCGGACAAGGTGTAACTGTTACGGCGATTCAGCAGGTGGCGGCAGTTGGTGCGATCGCGAATGGCGGCAAGCTGATGAAGCCATATATTGTAAAAGAGATTCGTGACCCGAAAACGAACGAGGTGATCCAGGAGTTTAAGCCGCAAATGGTTCGCCGCGTTGTGTCCGAAGATACGGCAAAGCAAGTGCGCGATTTGCTGGATGCGGTTGTCAACGAGAAGCATGGAACCGGCCAACCGTTTGCGCTGCCGGGCTATCATGTCGCCGGTAAAACGGGAACTGCTCAGGTAGCGCGTAATGGACATTATGTGCGCGGTAAATATATTAACTCCTTTATTGGTTTTGCGCCAAAAGATAAGCCGAGACTGCTTGTTTATGTGATGGTGGAAGAGCCGCAAATTGATACACCGTCTGCGGGCGGCAAAATTATTGCGGCCCCGATTTTTAAGTCTGTTATGGAGCGCAGTCTCCAATACTTAAAGCTCTCGCCGGATGAGACGGATGGCCACACGACAGAAATCATGGGCGATGAATCGACCGTTATGCCGGATCTTATCGGAAAAAACGTTAGTCAGGCGAAACAAATCTTAGGGCAGGCCGGCCTTCGCGCCGAAATTCTTGGAAACGGAAAAACGATTGTCAGGCAATATCCGAGCGCGAAAGCGGAGTTGACCAAAGGAAGTGCTGTGTATATATTGACCGTTAAAGATGGAACGCAGATGCCGAATTTGACGGGCAAAACGCTGCGTGAAGTAATGGAGCTTGCTTCGCTGCTCGATATCCAAGTGACCGGCATTAACGGGGAAGGCTACGTCATCACTCAGAGTATACAGCCAGGAGCAAAAGTGAAAAAAGGCGACAAGCTGGCGGTGACACTGGCGCCGAAATCAACGACAGGCGCGGCGCAGCCGGAAGGAGAAAAAGCGAAAAAGCACAAGGAAGAAAGTGGTGAACAGAACATAAAAACGGCGAACTAAGGAAAGCCCGTTCTATCTTTTTTCTTCATCGAATAGGGTTATTGTTGAGAGTATAATATGCGGACGGGCATACACGCGTCCGCGTATCCATTCGATGAGGGGGGAGAAAGGACGTGCGTGTATCCGGAGTTACCGTTCGACGCCGTATTTTTATTGCGATGCTGCTTGGGTTTTTTATGTTCCTATTGCTTATCACACGCCTTGGATATGTACAATTATGGAAAGGATCTGGGCTTACGGACATGGCGGAAGAATTGTGGACGCGCAACATTCCGTTTGAAGCCAAGCGGGGACGGATTCTCGATCGGAATGGGGAAGTGCTTGCGTACAATATTAGCGTACCTTCCGTTTTGGCCATCCCGGCCCAAATCAAAGACAAATCCATGACCGCACGCAAGCTGGCGCAGGTTCTAAAAGGAAATGAAAAAGAAATACTCAAAAAAATTAGCCAGCGTCAGTTGATTGTGCGCGTGCCGGGAGGCCGCCGCATTTCCCCGGAGGTGGCCAAACAGGTGCAGGCGTTGAATTTGCCTGGCATTCAATTGACGGAAGATAGTCAGCGTTATTATCCACGTGGCGCGTTTTTGTCCCATGTGCTCGGCTTCACCGGAGTGGATAACCAGGGGTTAACCGGGATTGAGCGCGTGTATGATGAACAACTAAAAGGGAAGTGGGGCTATATATCGTTCGGCGCAAATGCAGCCGGTCAGAAAATGCCAGGTCTTTCGGAGCGATTTACTCCGCCGGAGGACGGGAAGGATTTGCATTTGACGATCGATGCTAATATTCAAGCCATTATTGAGCGGGAGCTAGACCAGGCGATGGTTGTATACCAACCGGACGATGCGCTTGCGATCGCTTATTCGCCAAAAACCGGGGAAGTGTTGGGAATGGCGAGCCGGCCGAACTATGATCCGGGCCGGTACAAAGAATATCCGGTTGAGACATATAACCGAAACTTGCCGATCTGGAAAACGTATGAGCCGGGTTCCACGTTCAAAATTATTACTTTGGCGGCCGCGCTGGAAGATAAAAAGGTTGATTTGGATAAGGACACGTTCAACGACCCTGGATTTATCAAAGTGGCGGGTGCGACATTGCGCTGCTGGAAGCGAGGAGGACATGGCCATCAAACGTTTTTAGAAGGCGTAGAAAATTCATGTAACCCCGGTTTCGTTCTGCTAGGCCAGCGTCTTGGCAAAGAGCGCTTGTTTCACTATATTAAAGAGTTCGGATTCGGCAAGCGGACGGGGATTGACTTGCTTGGCGAGGAAAATGGTGTGCTATTTTCACTTAACCGTGTCGGACCAGTGGAACTTGCTACCACGGCGTTTGGTCAAGGGGTATCGGTGACGCCCATCCAACAGGTGGCGGCGGTCGGTGCCGCGATTAATGGCGGCAAGCTGATGAAGCCGTATATTGCCAAAGCGTGGTATGATTCAAAAACCGGCAAGATGCTAGAGGAAAACAAGCCGAAGGTGGTGCGTCAGGTGATTTCGCCTGAGACGTCCGCCAACGTGCGACGTGCGCTGGAAAGTGTCGTAGCGAACGGTACAGGGCGCAATGCCTATATCGACGGGTATCGTGTCGGCGGCAAGACGGGAACCGCCCAGGTGGTAGAAAACGGGGTTTACTCGAAGAACAAGCATATTGTATCGTTTATTGGGTTTGCACCAGCGGATGATCCGCAAATCATTGTGTATACAGCTATTAACAATCCGAAGGGCATTCAGTTCGGGGGGCGTGTCGCTGCGCCGATTGTACGTAACATTCTCGATTCTTCATTGCGTTATATGAAAGTTTTGCCCCGAACACAGCAGATGGAGAAAGAGTATCAGTATACGGACAAAAAAATCGTTCAGGTGCCGAATCTTATCGGCATGGAACGTAAAGATATTACCGGTTCCTATTATTCTTTCCCTCTTGATATTTCAGGCAGAGGCAGTAAAGTCACTTACCAGTCACCGCAACCGGGAACAAGAGTAGAAGAAGGCTCGACCATTCGCGTCTACCTGGGTGACAAATGAAACAAAGAGCATTAAAATATATGCGGATATGCATGAGAGATAGAAAGCGGATTTTCCGTCGGAAAGAAGGAGAAGGGTAATGCAACTAGAACAGTTATTGGCACCTCTTGCCCTGTGGCGCGCCACAGGAAATGTGAAAACAAACATTACAGGGATTGAAGTTGATTCGCGTAAAGTAAAGCCGGGCGACTTGTTTATATGTTTGCCCGGTTTTACGGTCGACGGACATGATTTCGCCGTGAAAGCCGTAGAGCGAGGCGCGGTGGCCGTACTTGCCCAACGTGAGGTAAGCGTGCATGTTCCGGTTGTGTACGTGCCGGATACAAAGCGCGCGATGGCTGTGCTGGCAGACCGGTTTTTCGGCCATCCAACGCAACACATGAAAATCATCGGGGTAACTGGAACGAACGGCAAGACGACGACCACGTATTTAATTGAGCGTATTCTGGGAGAAGCCGGTCATCCAACCGGCATCATCGGCACGATCGAGATGCGCCTGGGTGATGAAGTACGGGAAGTGAAAAATACGACGCCTGAAGCGCTCGACTTGCAGCGTGCGTTTCGCTGGATGAAAGACAAAGGAGCAGAATACGCGGCGATTGAAGTATCTTCACATGCACTGGATATGGGACGTGTACGCGGCGTGCGTTTTGCGACAGGCGTATTTACCAATCTAACGCAAGATCATCTTGATTATCATAAAACGATGGAGAATTACTTGCAGGCAAAAGGCCTATTGTTTTCACAGCTTGGCAATGAGTATGATAATGAGCGGATGAAATACGCTGTGTTGAACGCGGATGATCCGGCGAGCGAAACGTTTGCGCGGATAACCCCGGCGCAGATCATTACATATGGTATTCGTAATGCAGCGGATGTACGCGCGAGAGATATTTTGATTACGGCCAACGGTACGCGCTTGACGATTGATACGTTTGTTGGGAGCATGACGCTTACGCTTCGCATGATTGGCAACTTCAACATATACAATGCGCTCGCTGCCACTGCGGCTTGCCTTGTAGAGGGCATACCGCTTGAGCAGATTAAGGCTACGCTTGAAAAAGTGGAAGGTGTGCGTGGCCGCTTTGAGAGAGTGGATGCAGGACAGGACTTCACGGTTATCGTTGACTATGCTCATACGCCGGATAGTCTGGAAAATGTATTGAAAACAATCCGCGAATTTGCGGAAGGCAAAGTGTATTGCATTGTTGGTTGCGGCGGCGACCGCGACCGGACAAAGCGCCCGATTATGGCCTCTATTGCAGCGCGCTACGCGGACGTGGCTGTGATTACGTCCGACAATCCGCGCTCTGAGGATCCTAAGGCCATTATAGACGAGATGGTGGCTGGCCTTATCGCCGATGGCGTAAGTGAAGAGCGCTACTTTACGCGCGTGGACCGTCGGGAAGCCATTCGTGAAGCGATTCACAGGGCAGCGCCGAGCGACGTGGTGCTCATCGCCGGCAAAGGCCATGAAACGTATCAAATTTTAAAAGACAAAACCATTCATTTCGATGATAAAGAAGAGGCCTATCAAGCCATACTAGAAAAGAAAAAGTAGGATGAGGAGAAAATAGAAAGGAGGGCGCACAATGCTAGTACGGGTTTTGTTTTTTTCGATCGCTGCAGCTTTTTTGATTGCGGTTCTTCTCGCTCCGCTCTTCATTCCTATTCTAAGACGCTTGAAGTTTGGCCAGACAATCCGCGAGGAAGGACCGAAGGGGCACCAAAAAAAAGCGGGTACACCGACTATGGGCGGAATTATTATTTTGCTTGCGCTGACTTTTACAGTGATTAAATTCGCGAATCAGTCGGTCGAGATATTTCTGTTGCTTTTTATTACACTGGGCTATGGATTAATTGGTTTTCTTGATGATTTCATCAAAATCGTGATGAAGCGAAATCTCGGGCTGACCGCAAGACAAAAATTGTTTGGTCAACTCGTAATTGGCGGCGTATTTTATTATGTGCTGCTCCGCAACGGTTATGACACAATTGTTTCGATTCCCGGTACGGATTGGGGCATAGAGCTGGGATGGCTGTACTTGCCTCTTGTATTGCTTATGACTATCGGCGCTTCTAATGCCGTCAATTTGACAGACGGACTGGACGGGTTGTTAGCGGGAACGAGCGCGATTGCATTCAGCGCATATGCGGTAATTGCCTGGACAGCCAGCCAGATGAATATCGCTATTTTTTCGGCTGCGGTCGTCGGGGCAGTGCTTGGTTTTCTTGTATTTAATGCGCACCCTGCCAAAGTGTTTATGGGGGATACGGGTTCTCTTGCCCTCGGCGGCGCGCTGGCAGGCGTCGCGATTTTAACAAAAACAGAAATCTTGCTTGTGATTATTGGCGGGGTATTTGTGATGGAAGCCCTGTCTGTTATCATTCAGGTTATTTCATTCAAAACGCGAAAAAAACGGGTATTCCGCATGAGTCCGTTGCACCATCATTATGAGTTGGGCGGCTGGTCCGAATGGCGAGTAGTGGTCACCTTTTGGTTTGCCGGACTGATTTGCGCAAGCCTGGGCGTGTATATTGGGGTGTTGAGCTAATGTCAGTAGAAGAGGGAAAAGCGTTATATCAAGGGAAAAGAGTCCTGGTGCTTGGCCTCGCCAAAAGCGGGGCCGCTGTGGCGCGCGTGTTGAAGCATTGCGGCGCCTTAGTAACGGTAAATGAAAAAAAGCCGGAAAGTGAATGTGAGGAGGCAAGAGATTTGCGGGCGGAAGGGATTGATGTTATTTGCGGGGGGCATCCCGACGACATTGTAAATCCGTCCGTCGATTTCGTAATAAAAAATCCGGGGATTCCGTATTCGGTCGTACCGATTCAAAAGGCGCTTGCGCTTGGCATTCCAGTAATAACGGAAGTGGAAGTCGCATATGAACTGTCGGATGCGCCCATTATTGGAATCACTGGCTCGAATGGTAAAACGACGACCACTACACTGATTGGGCGCATGCTGGAGGAAAGCGGTCTTCATCCGGTTGTGGCTGGCAATATTGGCACACCGTTGAGTGAACAGGCGGCCCAGGCAAAGGCGGAGCAGACGCTGGTGGCAGAGTTGAGCAGTTTCCAATTGAAGGGCACGCGACGGTTCCGTCCGTCCATTGCCTGTCTGCTGAACGTGTATGACGCGCATTTGGATTATCATAAAACAAAGGAAGACTACGTACATAGCAAAAGCAAGCTGTTTGCGAATCAAACAGCCGAAGATGTGGCTGTACTGAATTATGATAGCGAGATTTGTCGGGCGCTTGCGGCTGATATAAAGGCCGCTCTTCTTTGGTTCAGCACAAAGCAAGAGGTGGAACAGGGAAGCTTTGTTCGTGGAGACGAAATCGTATTTAAGCGCCCGCAAAGCGGAAGATTAGCGCAAAAACTGTCGGAAGCCCCGGAGATAGAGAAAGTGCTTCGTCTGGATGAACTGGCGCTTCCGGGAACACATAATCTGGAAAATATTTTGGCGGGTGTCTCTGTGGCGCGTGCTGCCGGGGCGAGTATAGAAGCGATTCGGCGCGTACTTCGCACATTTGCCGGGGTGGAGCACCGGCTTGAATTTGTGGCGGAAATTAATGGGGTTAAATACTACAACGATTCGAAGGCGACCAATCCGGAGGCGGCGAGCCGGGCACTTGCTTCGTTTGTCGCGCCAATTATCTGGATTGCAGGTGGTCTTGACAGGGGCATTGATTTCAAAGAGCTTGTGCCACTTCTAAAAAAGCGCGTTAAAGCGGTCATCACATATGGACAAACAGCAGAAAAATTGTTGGCTCGGGCGGAAGAAGCAGGGATTATTCGCAGAAAGCGCGTCGATAATGTTACTGACGCGGTTGCGCAGGCCCGACTGATCGCTCAGGAAGGGGATGTGGTACTGCTCTCGCCGGCGTGTGCCAGCTGGGATATGTACAAATCGTTCGAAGAGCGGGGGGTCTTGTTTAAGCAATCCGTGCATAAGCTTAAAACAAGCCTGTAACCGCTGTTTGAACGTTTGATCCAAAATCAGGGGATTGAACGGACAGGCAGCTGGATGCAGTAAATTCTGTGCTGTAAGAGGTGTTTATGTTGATAAAGGCCCGTTCAACTCCTGATTTTATTATTATTGTTGTTACACTTGTACTGCTGGCGGTCGGTGTCGTTATGGTGTACAGTTCGAGCGCGGTTGTCGCTGCACAGAAAGGCGACCCGTTCTTTTTCACCAAACGGCAGCTTATTTTTGCGATTCTCGGTATTTTCGCTATGTTTGTGACGATGAACATTGATTACTGGATATGGAAAAAATGGGCAAAACCTGGCCTTTACTTTTGCTTCTTTTTGCTTGTTATTGTACTCCTTATCGGTAAGGAGGTTAACGGAGCAAAAAGCTGGTTGGGAATTGGTGCATTCGGAATTCAGCCAGCGGAGTTTACGAAGTTAGGTATGGCTATTTTTCTGGCCAAATGGCTTTCGGATAACCAGAAAATGATTGTTTCGTTTACGAAAGGTTTGGCACCAACGCTCGGCATTGTATGCCTTGCATTTGGTCTTATTATGATGCAGCCTGATCTTGGAACTGGCACGGTATTGCTTGGTACTTCAGTATTGATGATTTTCATCGCTGGAGCAAAAATGAAGCATTTGTTTGGGCTTGCCTTTCTCGGCGTTCTCGGGTTCGCTGGCCTTATTTTAGCGGCGCCGTACCGAATAAATCGGATTACCGCCTTTCTCGACCCGTGGAAAGACCCGCTTGGCGATGGATACCAGATTATCCAATCTCTATACGCCATTGGGCCTGGCGGTTTAATGGGGCTTGGCATCGGTATGAGTCGCCAGAAATTCTTGTATTTGCCGGAACCGTATAACGATTTTATTTTTTCTATCCTTTCGGAAGAGCTTGGATTTATCGGCGGTGCGACAGTGCTGTTGTTATTCTTACTGCTGCTGTGGCGCGGTATGAGAATTGCAATTACGGCGCCCGATTTATTCGGTAGCTTGCTTGCGACGGGGATTATTGGTATGCTGGCGATTCAAGTGGTTATCAATGTCGGTGTTGTTACCGGTATGTTTCCGGTAACGGGAATCACCCTACCTTTTCTGAGCTACGGCGGTTCTTCCCTCACGCTGATGCTGACGGGAATTGGGGTTCTGCTAAATATTTCACGCTATTCTCGAATCTAAGTGCACGGATTAAAATAGAGAGAAAATGAACAATAGAGGAGACAGGTGGTGCGAGTATGGATATTGTTATTAGCGGGGGCGGCACAGGCGGACATATTTATCCGGCTCTCGCCCTTATTAAAGAAATCAAACGGCACGAGCCGGGCTCCCGCGTATTATATATTGGAACAGAAAAAGGGTTGGAGTCGGAAATTGTGCCGAAAGAAGGGATTCCGTTTGAGTCGGTGTATATTACTGGCTTTAAGCGGAGTCTTTCGTTTGAGAATGTAAAAACAATCATGCGATTTTTTAAGGCGACCCGCCGGGCGAAACGTCTTATCCGGGAATTTAAGCCGGATGTTGTCGTAGGCACCGGCGGTTATGTTTGTGGTCCGGTTGTATACGCCGCGAGTTCGCTCGGTATTCCCACGCTGATTCATGAGCAGAACGTAATTCCAGGTCTGACCAATAAATTTTTGTCTCGTTATGCGGATCGAGTGGCGGTTACATTCTCCGGGTCAGCTTCGTACTTTCCACAGGGAAAAACGGTGGTGACCGGAAATCCACGGGCTACGGAAGTTGCGCACGCGGACGGACGGGCCGGGCTCGTTTCGCTACATGTTCCATCAGGGAAAAAATATGTTCTTATTGTTGGCGGAAGCCGCGGGGCGAAAGCGATTAACGAAGCAGTGATTCAAATGGCACCGAAGCTGTGTGATTATCCGGCTTACCATTTTATTTATGTAACGGGAGAGGTCCACTACGATAAAACAATGGAAGCTATAAAAAATCAGGGCGGTGTGCCGGAAAATATGACGATCCGTCCTTTTATCTATAATATGCCTGAAGTGCTGGCTGGTATTGATTTAATCGTAAACCGGGCAGGCGCATCTTTCCTAGCGGAGATTACTGCGCTCGGCTTGCCGTCTATTTTGATTCCTTCTCCTTATGTAACAAACAATCATCAAGAAAAAAATGGAAGGTGGCTGGAAGAACAGGGCGCATCGCGCGTGATTACTGAGTCGCAATTGAACGGTTCTCTTCTTCTTGCTGAAATTGACGCTATCCTGCGTGACAGCGCGCGAGTGGATAGAATGCGCCAGGCGGCAAAAGCGCTTGGTCAGCCGAATGCCGCCACACTCATATACAAAGAATTACAAGCGATCACCTGCGCCTAGCTGTAACACAGCGAGCGGGTTGGGCATACATTATTCTAGGCGCGTGACCCGTGGAAGCAGTGCGTACCAGGCAGGGGATTCACTCAAGGAGGTTCTATCATGCAGGAGCTAATCAGAGAGTTGAAAGAAGCTAACATTGGAACAGTGCTTATCAATGAGCCGCTGGCAAACCATACAACATGGAAAATCGGCGGCCCGGCAGATATTCTTGTTGAACCGACTGACAAGATGGCGTTAGCTCGCAGTATGAAACTCGTTCACAAGCATAATGTACCTTGGTATGTGCTGGGCAGAGGCTCAAATATGCTTGTGCGGGACCGAGGAATCCGCGGCGTTGTCTTTAAACTGGCTGATGGATTTAATCACCTCGCTTTTAATGGGGAAGAGATAGAGGTGGGTGCTGGCTATTCGTTTATTCGATTAGCTGTCATGGCCGGGAAAGAGGGATTAACCGGGCTTGAATTTGCCGGTGGCATTCCCGGTACGGTGGGCGGCGCCATTTATATGAATGCAGGCGCACACAATTCTGACGTTTCACGCATTCTTAAATCGGCTGAAGTGTTGCTCGAAACAGGGGAATTGGTGATTTTTTCCGCCGACGAACTCGGGTTTAGTTACCGCACGTCCATCTTGCAGAAGAGGCGGGGCATTGTTGTAAGCGCGGTGTTTAAGCTGGCTTACGGCGACCGTAAAGAGATCGCCCGTCATATGGCAGCATATAAAGATAGAAGACGCCAGACACAGCCGTTGTCGCTGCCGTGCGCGGGAAGCGTGTTTCGTAATCCGCCAGGCGACCACGCCGGACGTTTAATTGAAAGCGCGGGACTTAAGGGGCTTCGGGTCGGCGGTGCACAAATTTCGGAGAAGCACGCCAATTTCATCGTAAATCGAGGGAACGCGACGGCCCAGGATGTCCTCGACCTGATGGAACAAGTAATAAAAATCGTAAATGAACGGTATAATATTAAACTTGTTCCGGAAGTATTGGTGGTGGGCGAGGGGTAAACGGAGGTGAAATCTTGGAGTCATTCGTAATAGAGGGGGGAACCCCTCTTTCAGGAGAATTGCGCATTCAAGGCGCAAAGAATGCGGCACTTCCGATTCTTGCGGCTACCGTGCTGACCGGAGGTTCCTACACCATCTACGATGTACCCCGTCTCTCTGATATTGATGTAATGCTTAAGATTTTGACAAAACTTGGTGCCGTATGCAGTCATACAGGAACGACTGTTCACGTAGATACGACGAATCTTTCTTCTTCGTTTGTTCCACAAGATCTAATGGGGCAGATGCGTTCTTCTATCTTTTTAATGGGGCCGCTTTTGGCGAGATTCGGGCAAGTGACGCTTTCACGTCCGGGCGGCTGTGCTATCGGGGAGAGGCGCATCAATCTTCATCTTAAAGGATTGAAAGCTCTCGGAGCCACAATTACGACTCAAGACGGATTGATTCATTGTACAGCTAATAAGCTCAAAGGTAGCGTCATCTTTCTTGATTATCCGAGTGTCGGAGCTACGGAGAACATTATGATGGGAGCGGTGTTGGCAAAAGGGGAGACCATTCTTTCCAATGCAGCGCGTGAACCGGAAATTATCGATTTGCAAAATTTCCTTAACCGTTTGGGCGCGCGCGTACGCGGCGCTGGAACGGATCGGATTATCATCGAAGGGGTCTCCCGACTTCATGCCACAGATTATCAGGTGATTCCCGATCGGATTGTAACCGGGACGATGATGCTGGCGGCGGCTATTACACGCGGAAGCATTACTTTGCGAAACGTCAACCCAATGCATCTTGTGTCTTTGTTAGATGTTGTCAAACAAAGCGGTGTTGAAATCACATATGGGCATGATATAATTACGGTAAAGGCCAGCAGATCATTTCGCGCCATTGATCGAATTATGACGGCACCCTATCCTGGATTTCCAACCGACATGCAATCTCAGATGATGGCGTTTCTTTCACTGGCACGAGGATGCAGTATCATTAAAGAGACGGTGTTTGACGGGAGATTCCGGCATGTGAATGAATTATGTCGGTTGGGTGCTGATATTTACGTGGATTTGAATACGGCTTTTATTCGTGGTGTGCCGCGTTTATCGGGCGCGGTAGTAGAAGCAACTGATTTGCGAGCCGGTGCGGCGCTGATTATTGCCGGGCTCGCTGCGGAAGGAGAAACGAGAGTGACGCAATCCTATCATATTGATCGCGGTTATGATAGGATTGAAGACCAGCTTGTGAGTCTGGGGGCTCGTATTCGGCGGGTTCAGTGAAGCGGCACTTTCAACAAGCATATTTTGTGCATGTGAAGCGGCATATGGGAGTATGCCGCTTTTGTAAGTTTACAGGTTTAAAAGCGGAGGAATACGGAATGGCGAATATAGAAAAAATCCCGCGTTTACGGAAGGAAAACCGGAAGAAAAGGACGAACCGCCAATTGCTTATACTGCTGTTGCTATTTTTTCTCGTGTTACTCCTCGTTCTTTTTTTTCAATCCTCTATCAGCCGGGTACAGGATATTTCCGTAACCGGAGCCCAACTTGTGTCTCCGGGAGAAGTGATCAAACAATCTCACCTTCATTTTGATATGCAGTATTTGCTGGTGAATAAAGAGAAAGTAGCCACCTCTATCGTATCAGCGATTCCTGCGATTGAAAGCGTAGAAGTGCGTAAAACGTTTCCTGGGAAAATTGAACTGGTGGTTAAAGAACGCCCACGTGTGGCGTTTTTGATGAATAACCGCGGCGAACTTTATCCGGTAACAAACAAAGGCGTTGTCTTGCGACAGTATCCGTCGAGCGACGAAATGGTGGACAAGCCGATTATCCGGTTGTGGAAGACAGAGCAGCTGTTGCCTGAATTTGCGGAGCAACTCGACAAGTTAGATCCAGGAATTCGTCGACAAATTTCGGAGATTAGGCATGAACCTACGAAAAATAATCCAGATCGTCTCATTCTTTTTATGAAAGACGGTTTTGAGGTTCATACCGTAATCCAGGATTTTGCGGATAATATGGCATGGTACCCTTCATTTGTACAGAGCTTGAAGCGGGAAGGAAAGACGGAAGGGATTATTAATTTATCAGAGGTGAAGTGGTTTGAACCGTATAAGCAGCAACAAACAAACGGTAATAAACAACCTTAAGATTCGTAGAATCCACGTATACTTAGCGCTTGTGTTCCTCGTATTTGGATTTATTGTTGCTTATTCGGTGCAGTTGACCATGGAAGGTGCAAGCAATGTTCCTGCTTCAAGCGATAGTGAGTGGGAGAAAAAAGTTAAGCTAAATGAAAAGCTTATCCAGGAAAAAGAAACGAACGAGGAACTGGAAAAAAGATTGCAAAAGTTGCGGCTGGAAGTGAATCAAAAAGAAAAGGAACTGTCGGAAAGACAGGCAGTTTCTCGACAGGTATTGAATGAATTGGAACAAATGCGAATGAAGGCGGGATTGATACCGGTTGTCGGATCGGGGGTGACGGTCACACTTGAAGACAGTAAATCGGCCCGCAGCTTTAATAATGTTGCCGACGGGATTGTGCACGATCAGAATATTCGGGATGTGGTCAACGAATTATTTGCTGCTGGTGCGGAAGGTATCGCCATCAATGATCAACGTTTGGTGGGCGGTTCAAGCGTCCGCTGTGTCGGGCCGACAGTGATTGTCAATGATACAAAACTTGCGCCTCCGTTTGTGATTAAGGCGATTGGTGACAAGGAAACTCTTCTTTCAGCTCTAAAATTGCCCGGTGGGGTCATTGACATGCTGAAGCAACGTACGATTGAAATTACCATCAACAGTTCAGACAAAATTGAACTGCCGGCCTATGTCGGTGAAACGCAAGCGAAGGCGTCGACAGAAGCCTAAAGCATCAAGGGAATGATAGTTTGACATCACTTTTTCCCTTATAACGTCGATGAATGTTAGTATCTTAAGGTGTATTTAATAGGAGCGGTAAGGAAGCGATGAAAAATGAAAAATAATCGACAGGTCCCATTCATAATTACAGTAATAAGTATTATTATTGGGTTCATGCTAGCGCTCCAATTTCGCTCAAATCAGATGATTTTTGCAACGGAACGCCAAGACTTGTTTCAACTGCGTCAGAATGTACAAAAAGAAATGGAGCGTCACCAGAAGCTATTAAATGACATTTCCAAGTATGAAAAACTGTTGAGAGAATATGAAACGTCGATGAATGAAGGCGGGGGGCTTTCTGTCATTCAGGAAGAGTTTGCCCGCATTAAAAGAGAGAATGGTTTTTCCGATGTGACGGGACCTGGCGTGATTATTACGATTGAAGATAATCCTGTCGCCCCAGGAATGAACAAGCTTCAATCTCCAGTTATTGACCAAGATTTAACCGATTTGACAAGCCTGTTATTCGCGAACGGTGCCAAAGCGATCGCCATTAACGGGAATCGGTTGATCGTGAGCAGTTCCATTCGTACCGTCGGTGAAGGCATTCAGGTAGATACAAAGCCAATTGAGATGCCTTATATTATAAAGGCAATCGGAGAACCACAGAGCTTGGAAGCTGCGCTGCGCCTTCCCGGTTCGGACCGTGAATCAATGGAAGCCTGGTTTCAATTTTTAAATAAAAAGTTTATCATTCAAAAATCGGAAAGCGTGACGGTTCCCGCGTATCAAGGAACTGTAAGAGTAAAATATATGAAGCCTATGGAACAAAAAGGAGCGTCGTAAGCGAATGTGGTTACCAATTCTCGGTTTAGTCATTGGTGTGATTCTCGGGCTATCATTTCAATTCCGGGTACCGGAGGAATACAGCAGCTATTTGTCCATCGCAGTGCTGGCCGCCCTTGACACCATTTTTGGAGGCTTGCGCGCATATTTGCAGAATTCCTTTGACATTAAAGTATTTATGTCGGGCTTTTTCTTTAATACGTTACTGGCGGCCGGGCTTGCTTTTCTTGGCGTGTATATGGGGATCGATTTGTATTTAGCGGCCATTTTTGCTTTTGGCGTTCGCCTGTTTAACAATATTGCTGTGATCCGCCGTATACTCATCGGGCGCTGGTTCAGGGAAAAAGAGGAGAAAACGCTCCCTTAACGCATATTTTTTATAAATTTTCGCGTTGAAAAAAGAGGGGAAATACTGCGCGATGTGGAAGTAAATACAGTACATCATTTTTATTGCTACGCTAGACACTACCAAAAATAAAAATAGAGGAGGTGCCAAATTTGAACAGCAGTGAATATATTGTCAGCTTAGATATTGGTACATCCAAAGTCAGAGTAATCATTGGAGAAATTAACAGCGGAACCATTAATATTATTGGGGTTGGAACGGCGGATTCGCATGGAATAAAAAAAGGTGCCATTGTAGATATTGACGAGACTGTGCAATCGATTCGGGAAGCCGTAGAAAAAGCGGAGCGTATGGTCGATTTGCCGATCCGTCATGTTGTGGTCGGTATTTCAGGCAACCATATTCAGTTGCAGCCGAGCCACGGAGTGGTTGCTGTGTCCAGCGAGAACAGAGAGATTACGGACGAAGATATTGAACGTGTAATGAAGGCGGCGCAGGTGATAGCCGTTCCCCCGGAACGCGAAATTATCGATGTGGTTCCTATTCAATATATTGTTGACGGCCTTGGAGAAATCAGCGACCCAAGAGGTATGATGGGCGTACGCCTCGAGATGGAAGGTACGATCATTACAGGAGCAAAGACTGTCATACATAACCTCGTACGCTGCGTAGAACGGGCGGGATTATCCATCGCCGGAATGTACCTTATGCCGCTTGCATCCAGTGAGATTGCGTTGACGAAGGATGAAAAAAATTTAGGGGTAGTGCTTGTGGATATCGGCGCCGGTTCTACGACAGTGTCAGTATTTGAGTCAGGAACGCTGAACGCTTTTTCCGTGTTGCCAATCGGTGGCGATTATATTACAAACGATATTGCGATCGGATTCAGGACGACAACAGAAGAAGCGAAGCAAATTCAATTAAACAGCGGGTGCGCGCTTATCGAAGAAGCGAGTGAGGACGAGCGCTTTCTTGTGAAGCGGATAGGGAGCGATGTGGAGAAGGAATATACCCAGTTAGAATTGGCTAATGTGATTGAACCTCGTGCTGCGGAAATTTTTAATTTGGTAGAAGACGAATTATATCTTATGGGTTATGATACAAGCATACCGAATGGTTTCGTATTGACCGGGGGAGTGGCCAATATTCCGGGTTTGTTAGAGTTGGCGCGTTATGAGCTACAGGCCCCTGTGCGGATTGCGATTCCGGATTACATAGGTGTGCGTGATCCATCCTATACAACGGGAGTGGGGCTGATCAAATACGCGTCCAAATACTATATGAATCAGATGCCTCAGCAACCGGAAGTGAAACAGCCTCAGCCGAAAAGCAAAAAAACGAATAATGCACTGAAAACTTCAAAAGAGCTGAAGGAACATGGGGGAGTTTTCAAGAAGGTTAAGGAATGGTTTAGTGAATTTATTTAGAACTGTGTGCATGATAAGTGAGGGGGACTTTTATACATGTTAGAATTCGACTTGGAAATGGATACGCTAGCGCAGATAAAGGTCATCGGTGTTGGCGGCGGTGGGAGCAATGCGGTAAACCGGATGATCGAAAGCGGGATTCAGGGCGTTGAATTCATCGCAGTCAATACTGATTACCAAGCGCTTAATCTGTCAAAGGCGCAGCATAAGCTGCAAATTGGCGCCAAGTTAACGCGCGGGCTTGGCGCTGGAGCCAATCCGGAAGTTGGAAAGAAGGCGGCGGAAGAAAGCCGTGAACAAATCGAACAGGCGCTACGGGGAGCCGATCTTGTTTTCGTGACTGCCGGAATGGGTGGTGGGACGGGAACAGGAGCTGCTCCAGTCATCGCGGAAATCGCAAAAGAAATCGGAGCACTTACAGTAGGCGTTGTAACCCGTCCATTTACATTTGAAGGTCGTAAACGCGCCGTGCAAGCAGAGCAGGGGATTATCGGACTAAAAGACAAGGTTGACACGCTTATTGTCATTCCAAACGATCGGCTGCTAGAAATTGTTGATAAAAATACTCCAATGCTTGAAGCGTTTCGTGAGGCGGATAACGTGCTTCGCCAGGGTGTGCAAGGCATTTCCGACTTGATTGCCGTACCGGGATTAATTAATCTTGACTTTGCTGATGTGAAGACGATTATGACGGAGCGGGGCTCTGCACTTATGGGGATTGGGATTGCTACGGGAGAAAATCGGGCGGCCGAAGCGGCGAAAAAAGCGATTTGTAGTCCGTTGCTTGAGACATCGATTGACGGCGCGCGCGGCGTGCTAATGAATATTACTGGTGGTACGAATTTGAGTCTATATGAAGTAAATGAAGCGGCCGATATTGTTGCTTCTGCTGCTGATTCGGAAGTAAACATGATTTTTGGTGCTGTAATTAACGAGAACCTGAAAGACGAGATCGTCGTGACAGTCATTGCGACCGGATTTGAAGAGTCACAACAACAAATGGCGCGCCGACCACAAATAGATGCAGGTCGCGATAAGGCGCTAAGCGTGCAGAACTTGCGACCGCTGCGTCGTACAAATCAGGCTGAGCCGGAGCGAGACAGCGAAGAGCCACAAATTCTGTCCCGTCCAGAGCCGCGTCAAGCTCCATCATACAGCGGAATGGACAATCTTGACATTCCGACATTCCTGCGCAATCGCAGACGCAAAAATAAAGAAAGATAGCTGGAATAGCAAAAGCCTTGAGTGAAATGCAATCACTCAAGGCTTTTGGCTTGAAAAATGGGAATAACTTATCTTTATTATAGAACATACATTTTCAAAAAGCGAGTGCGGCATATTCATGATTTACTTTTCCTCTTTTTCCCTTTATTATGTCATATCCTGTCTAAAATTCCTCTCATATTTTGTCTTAATTTTTCATACGATTTAAGGACAATGCCATCTTTTTCTATGTGATAATAAGAACACGAGAAAATGGGAGAGGAGGTTCAGAACGAATGTGACGGTGTATGCCGACATGGTATTTGTTATCAATATGGTTATTGATTATATGTTGTTGTTTTTAACCGGTCATATTTGTCGTCAGCCTCTTCGAAAACGCAGGTTGTTACTCGCTTCCGCCGTTGGCGCCGCGTATACGGTTTTTTTGTTTTTTCCGCCCTTATCCTTCGCGTTTACTTTTCTTGCGAAATTTATTTTTTCTTGCATTATGATTTTGCTTGCGTTCCGCTGGACGAGAATATGGACTACGCTTCGTCTTCTTGGTGCCTTTTACGCTGTTTCCTTTTTTATCGGCGGTGGGCTCATGGCTACCCACACTATGCTGGAATCCAAGAGTGAAGTCGTAAATGGGATCGTATTGACGCATACAGGCTCTGCTGGAACGAATCCGACATTTCTATTTATTGCTTTTGGTTTTCCAATTTTTTGGTGGTGTACACGTCACGGGTATTATAGCGTGAAAGCCAACCGGCAGGTTGATGTGCAGCACGTCTGTCTTGAAGTGGATGTGTTTGGTCACACGATTCGCTGCCGCGGCTTTATTGATACAGGCAACCAATTGCATGATCCGTTGTCACGCATCCCCGTCACTATTATGGAAGCCGAATTGTGGAAAGAGGTATTGCCGGATGGAATTTTGCGGCAGATATATTGTGAAGAAATAGATATTGCAAGCGCCGTGCCTGACGGAGAGGAAAAGTGGTTAGAAAGAATGAGATTTATCCCGTACTGTACGGTATCCAGCAAAGCAAGTTTTCTTATTGCTATTCGTCCGGACGAAGTGCGGGTATATGCGGGTAACAAAACATATCGTTTACGCCGGATGTTGATTGGTTTGCGAGCTTCCCCGTTATCTGCGGATGGAAGCTATCAGGCGGTAGTACATCCAAAAGCGACGGCAGAAAAGGATGAGCTCGCTTCCTAACGATAAAAGGAGGGATACAATGATTGCAAAGCTACGCTTGCTAGTACAATTGTGGTGGTACCGATTCCTTATTAGCATTGGCGCGAAAACCGAAGAAGTTCATTATATCGGCGGCAGTGAAGCGCTCCCGCCTCCGTTAAACCGTGAGGAAGAAGACTATTTGCTAAGCCGTTTACACACCGGGGATCCAGCTGTTCGCTCCATCTTGATTGAACGAAATTTGCGACTTGTTGTATATATTGCCCGCAAGTTTGAGAATACGGGCATTAATATCGAAGATTTGGTTAGTATCGGAACCATTGGCTTGATTAAAGCTGTTAATACGTTTGATCCGGAAAAGAAAATTAAGCTTGCAACATACGCATCCCGCTGCATTGAAAACGAAATTCTTATGTTCTTGCGTCGTAATAGCAAAGTTAAATCGGAAGTGTCGTTTGATGAGCCACTTAATATTGACTGGGATGGGAACGAATTGCTGCTGTCCGATGTACTAGGCACAGAGAACGATATTATTTACCGTGATCTGGAAGAACAAGTGGACAAAAATCTTCTGTATAAAGCGCTTGATAAACTGTCGGAACGCGAGCGTATTATTATGGAAATGCGTTTTGGGTTAAATGGGGAAGAAGAAAAAACGCAAAAAGACGTAGCCGATATTCTCGGCATTTCACAATCTTACATTTCCCGCCTTGAAAAGCGCATTATTAAACGGCTTAAGAAAGAGTTTAACAAAATGCTATAATAACCGCATGAATTGCGTGATAATTCGAAAGCGAATGTATCATGTCGATGCTGCATAATTTTTCCCTTCGCGGAGATACTTATCAGTAACGCTGGCTCCATTAGGAGGGAAAATACGTGACACGCAACAAGGTAGAAATCTGCGGAGTGGACACATCCAAGCTTCCTGTGCTAACTAACGCACAAATGCGGGAATTGTTTGTCCAACTGCAAAATGGAGATTATGCAGCAAGAGAGCAACTAGTGAATGGCAACTTGCGCTTAGTGTTAAGTGTAATCCAGCGCTTTAACAATCGCGGAGAATACGTGGATGACTTGTTTCAGGTGGGCTGCATTGGGCTGATGAAAGCCATAGACAATTTCGATTTGAGCCAGAACGTCAAGTTTTCTACGTATGCTGTCCCGATGATTATTGGGGAAATCCGCAGGTACCTTAGGGATAACAATCCCATCCGCGTCTCCCGCTCATTGCGAGATATTGCGTATAAAGCGTTGCAAGTAAGGGATGCGCTAACGAATAAAAATTCCCGTGAACCTACTATTATGGAAATCTCGGAAGAATTAAACGTTCCGAAGGAAGATGTAGTGTTTGCTCTGGATGCAATTCAGGATCCAGTCTCGTTGTTTGAACCGATTTATCAGGACGGTGGTGACCCGATTTTTGTTATGGATCAAATCGGCGACGAGCGAAATAGGGATAGCCAGTGGACAGAAGAGATCGCGTTGCGGGAGGCGATGCAGCGGCTCACGGAAAGAGAAAAATTGATTCTTTCTATGCGCTTTTTTGAAGGAAAAACCCAGATGGAAGTTGCCGAAGAAATCGGCATTTCCCAGGCGCAAGTATCGAGGCTGGAGAAGGCCGCCATATCGCAGATGTATAAGCACGTACAGTGAAGAAGTGAGTGGATCAATAACAGAAACGGACGCGTTGTACCGCGTCCGTTTTTCAATTATTACTTTTATTTTTTGAAATACTTATTGTAGATTTGGTCGAACTCGCCGTTTTCCTTTATAGCGGCAAGACCTTTGTTCAGCTTATCCAGCAATTCTTTGTTCCCTTTTTTCACCGCGATGCCGTACTGTTCTTGTTTGGCTGAAGTGTCTTCAATAATGTTCACATCGTCAAGCTTTAGCTTTTCCATGAATTTTTTCACAACCGCGTTGTCGGCAACAACCACGTCAATGCGGCCGTTCCTCATATCTTCAATCGCGCCCGCTACCTCTTCGTAGCCTTTTAAGCCGCTATAACCTTTTCCGAGTTTTTCTTCCACAAGGAGTTGACCTGTTGTACCGGATTGAACGCCGATTTTCTTGCCTTTCAGGTCAGCTACCGTTTTCACAGCCGGCGCGTTCTTTTTAACGAGAATCCCTTGTTCTGCTGTAAAGTAAGGGGTTGTAAAGTCAAACACTTTTTTGCGATCATCGGTAATGGTAATACCGGCGATGGCGATGTCAACGGAACCGTTTTTAAGACCGGCCATCATCGGATCCCAGCCCGTATGCTTTACTTCGATCTCCATGTTTTGCGCTTTGGCGATCGCTTTAATCAAATCAATATCAAATCCTTCCGGCTCTCCGGTCGGAGACATTGATTCAAACGGAGGGAACGCAGCATCCGTTGCTACTATGAGCTTCTTTTTTTCTGCCCCTGCCGCATTTCCCCCATTGCTTTCCTTGCTGCCACAAGCTGCAAGTCCAAACGCGAGCAAGCAGGCGATAAGTGTGAATAAAAACTTTTTCCCCATTGTGTATAGACCTCCTATATTTTTGTACATAATGTGCATTTCCTCATTTAGACTATAGCACGATGTTGCAATTTCAAACGGATTTATACAAAATGTTTATTCATAAGGTAACATGAATAAGTATACGAGCATAATACGTTATTGGCAAGTGCTTTGAAGATAAAAAATACTTTTAGGACATTTACTAAATCTCGTACATATACTGGTTATATAAACCGAGAAGCCGGGCGCTGCAAAGCGAGGTGAACAAATAATGGTAAAAATTTCAGAATTTCAGGAGAAAGATGTGGTAAACATATTAGATGGAAAAAATCTCGGCCAGGTGATCGATTTGGAAATTAACCTACAAGCGGGGCGCGTCGAGGCAATTGTTGTCCCGGGCAAAGGGAACGGAAAGTTTTTCGGGTTGTTTGGCGGAGGAGAAGAAATTACAATTCCGTGGCGCAACATCGTAAAAATCGGGAAAGATGTAATTCTTGTCCGGCTGGATGATGGGGTGGCACTTATGAAACAGGGTATGGACGAAGGCTCGTACCGTTCATAAATCCGTATTCTTTCTTTTCTTATAAGGACGGGAATGGTAAGATTCTTATTGTGAGGAGGGAAGAGGATGGAGCCATTCGTCATGCAGGAGAAGGGGCTTATGCTCCGCCTTACGGGATGGGAAAGCAAGTGGCCGCAGCTTGTGGCCGGCTTTTCCACGAGGAACGGCGGCGTAAGTAGGAGAGAATATGAAAGTCTGAATTGTGGGTTGCACGTTGGAGATACAGTGGAGCATGTCATTCAAAATAGACGAAAACTTGTTGAAGCAAACGGTTTTTCTTTTGCTTCTTGGACGTGCGCAGAACAAGTACACGGAAGCAATATTCGCGTGATAACGGACGATGATGTAGGCGCGGGCAGAATGGCGCACAGCGACGCGATTGCAGAAACGGATGGTCTGCTGACCGATAAGCGAAACGTGTTTCTTGCTTCGTTTTACGCCGATTGTGTGCCGCTTTTCTTTTATGCATCAAAAGCAAAAGCGCAAGTGATTGGTGTGGCGCATGCGGGCTGGCGCGGAACGGTCGCGCGTATCGGTCCGAAAATGGTTGAGACAATGCGGAAAATATGGGCGATTGGTCCGGAGAATATATACGCAGCAATCGGGCCGTCTATCGGTGCCTGCTGCTACGAAGTGAATGATATAGTGGCCGATGAGATTAAAAATGTGCTTGGTGCAAAAGCCTTTCGTGTATTGACAGAGACGCGCGAAGGAAAGTATATGTTAAATTTGCAGGAAACGAATCGAATTTTGCTTGAAAGAGCAGGAATTTTGCCATCTCATATCGAAGTGAGTCATTTATGTACAAGTTGCCGAAGCGATGTATTTTATTCCTATAGGAAAGAAAAAGGAAAAACGGGCCGGATGACGGCTTTTATCGCATTGAAAGAGGGGTAAGGGAAGACATTGTCATATATTGCGGAAAATTTACGACGGGTACAAGCAATGATTGAAGCCAGCTGCGAACGTGTGGGGCGTAAACCGTCCGAAGTGCAAATTGTAGCGGTCACGAAATATGTGTCTTTGGAGACGACGCGTGCGGCTATTTCGGCCGGCATCCATCATATTGGGGAAAGCCGGACACAGGATGCCGTGCCGAAGTGGCAGGCAATCGGCACGGAAGCAGCCACCTGGCATTTTATCGGTCATTTACAGACCAATAAGGTGAAAGACATGGTTGGCCGGTTTACATATGTGCACTCCTTGGATCGTTTTTCGCTCGCTAAAGAATTAAATAAGCGCGGAGCGCAACACGACGTAGTGACAAAATGCATGGTGCAAGTAAATGTTTCCGGTGAAGAGACGAAACATGGGCTTGCGCCGCAAGAGGTACCTGATTTTCTTGCGGCTATTCAGGACATGCCGCACATTGAAGCATGTGGATTTATGACGATGGCCCCATATGTCGAAAATCCTGAGGAAACAAGGTGGATTTTCCGGGAACTGCGTCAGTTGCGCGATCGGATGCGGAAACAGTATGCACATATGCCGCTGCATCATTTAAGCATGGGAATGTCCAACGATTACCATATCGCTGTCGAGGAAGGAGCAACCTTTATCCGTTTGGGGTCCACGCTGGTCGGCGACGAACGAAATTGAAATTATTTAGGTAAGGAGAGCGATGAACATGGGCGTCGTTAGCAAGATTAAGGAGTTTTTCGGGCTTGGGGGCGAGGCAGAAGTGTATGAAGAAATTATCGATGAGGCGGAGGAGTATGAAGAGGAAGAAGCGTATGTAAAGCCGCGCAAAAACCGCCAGATGAATAACGTCGTCAGCCTGCACGCCGTAAAAGAGCAGGCGCCCCGTGTCATGCTGGTTGAACCGAAATCTTATGAAGAAGTACAGGAGATTGCGGATCACCTATGCTCCAGACGCGCCGTTGTCATCAATTTGCAGCGTGTACCGGGCGAACAGGCAAAGCGGATTATCGACTTTTTAAGCGGTACGGTGTACGCTATTAACGGCAGCATTCAACGGGTTGGACACAAGACGTTTTTGTGCTTACCTGAACATATGGAAGTACAAGGAAATATTACGGAAATGATATATGATGATAGAGGTTAAAGTAGTCGAGGTGAGGAAATGGCGCAAATTATCAGCCTGATCCATTTTGGATTCAATGTATACTATTATATGATTATTATTTATATTGTAATGTCTTGGATTCCCCAGGTACGCGAAACATCTTTTGGTGAAATGTTGGGACGGCTAGTGGAGCCGTATCTGCAAATTTTCCGCCGCTTTATCCCGCCGCTTGGCATGATTGACATTTCGCCGATTGTGGCGCTGTTTGCGCTATATTTCGCCCAGATCGGGCTTATCAGCATCCTGATGTCGCTGGTGTAACTAGATGAGCATATACCAGCACTTTCGGCGGGATGAGCATCCGTTCGTGGAGCGGGTGCTGGAATGGACCGAGCGCGTTCGCGCTCGGTATCAGGTGCTCCGCACCGATTTTCTTGATCCGCGTCAAGCATTTATTGCGAGATCGATTGCGAACCGAGAAGCGGGCGTATATTTTGAAACATATGGCGGATACGAAAAGGCGGAGCGAGTAAGAGGCCTTTTTTACCCTGAATATGTGGAACCATCGCGGGAAGAGTTTGGGTTAGCCCTGCTTCAGGTCAAAGGGACAAATCGTTTTTTGACGCTGGAACATCGGGATTATTTAGGCGCTCTGATTGGGTTAGGTATAAAGCGGGAAAAATTTGGAGATATACTTGTTCATACTGATGGCGCACAGCTTTTGGTGGCGGAAGAAATTGCTGGTTACGTGCGTTTATATATGAATCAGGTTCACCGTGTTCGTGTAACAGTGGAGGAGGTTCCACTTGAGGGGATTTCTGTACCTGAGCAGTCGTTTCATCCGTTGTCGTTTACCGTACAATCCCCCCGACTGGATGCGGTAGTTGGAGATGTATACCGCTTGTCCCGGGCCAAAGTGGTCGCTCCGATCCAAAACGGACGGGTGAAGGTGAATTTTCGTGAAATAAACGATCCGTCTTTTTATCTGGAAGAAGGGGACATTGTTTCGTTTAAAGGTTTTGGCCGCTTTAAAGTAACTTCTATTGGCGGAGAAACAAAAAAAGGCCGCATTAAAATGGAAGTTGTTGTATTTGACTGATTCTATGTTTTGCTTTTTAGATTTATGGGAGGTGCACTGTCGTGTCGCTTACACCACTGGATATTCATAATAAGGAATTCAGCCGCGTGTTTCGCGGGTATGACGAAGACCAAGTCAATGAATTTCTTGATCAAATTATCAAAGAGTTTGATATTTTGCTAAAGGAAAAACGCCAGCTTGAAGAGCGCGTGGCTACGTTGAACGAGAGGTTGTCCCAGTTCTCCAACATCGAAGAGACGCTCAAAAAATCGCTCGTTATGGCTCAGGAAGCGGCGGACGAGCTGAAGGCAAACGCGCGCAAAGAAGCGCAGCTCATTATTAAAGAAGCGGAAAAGAACGCAGATCGCTTGATTAACGAGGCGTTGGCGAAGTCCCGCAAGCTTGTTTCCGAAATCGATGAGCTAAAGCGTCGCGCTTCCGTATATCGCATGCGTTTCCGCTCCATCTTGGAAGCGCAGCTTGAAATGCTGGACAACGGCGATTGGGAAGACTTCGAAAAAATTGAAGAAGACCTTGCGAAAAATATGACAGAATAAGCAGCAACATGTGAAAACTCTGTCGGTTGACGTTAGGGCATTGATTGGTCTATAATTCTTAGAATATACCAGATTTTTACGAGGGATAGCGTAGCCTTCTCGTCCCGTTTGCATGGGCTGGGAAGGCTATTTTGCGATGATTATACTGTAGGAGATGAAACGAGGATGGATTACAGTAAAACATTGAAGCTTCCAAAAACCGATTTCCCGATGCGGGGAAACCTGCCAACACGCGAACCTGAAATGCAGGCATGGTGGGAAGAAAACAAAATGTATGAGAAAGTGCAGGCACGCACCAAAGGCCGGCCTAAGTTTATCCTACATGACGGACCGCCGTACGCGAATGGTGATATCCATATCGGACACGCATTGAATAAAGTGCTGAAAGACTTTATTGTGCGCTCGAAATCGATGCTGGGATTTGACGCACCGTATGTGCCGGGCTGGGACACGCATGGACTGCCGATTGAGCATGCCATTATCAAAAACGAGAAAATTGATCGGCATAAAGTGGGCGTCGTCGAGTTCCGTGAGCGTTGCGCCGAGTACGCGTACAAGTACGTGGATAAGCAGAAAGAACAGTTCAAACGTCTCGGTGTGCGCGGCGACTGGGACAACCCGTATATTACGCTGAAGCCAGAATATGAGGCCCGCCAGATTAAAATCTTTGGTGAAATGGCGAAAAAGGGCTATATTTATAAAGGATTAAAAGCCGTATATTGGTCTCCGTCTTCGGAAACGGCGCTGGCGGAAGCGGAAATCGAATACAAGGACAAACGCTCTGCATCCATTTATGTCGCGTTTTCTGTGACGGACGGCAAGGGCAAACTGGCAGAAGGCGATAAAGTCGTTATCTGGACAACCACACCGTGGACGATTCCGGCTAACCTGGCAATTGCGGTTCATCCAGAACTGGAATATTCGCTTGTGAAAGTAGGAGCCGACAAGTTTCTCGTCGCATCCGGACTGCTTGAAAATGTAGCGCAGACGATCGGTTGGGAACAGTACGAGGTGACCGCTACATACAAAGGAGCGGAGCTGGAAGGCGTCGTATGTCGCCATCCGTTCTATGATCGCACATCACCAGTGCTGTTAGGTGAACACGTTACGCTCGATGCTGGTACAGGCTGCGTTCATACCGCGCCCGGCCACGGGGAAGACGACTTTATGCTTGGCCAGAAGTATGGGCTAGATGTACTCTGCCCTGTGGACGAAAAAGGGATGATGACCAAAGAAGCGCCGGGATTCGAAGGCGTATTCTACGATGATGCCAACAAGCTGGTTACTGAGAAGTTAAAAGAAGCGGGTGCGCTGCTTCATATGGGCTTTATTACTCACTCGTATCCGCACGACTGGCGTTCCAAACAGCCGGTTATTTTCCGGGCGACCGAGCAATGGTTTGCGTCCATTGACGGGTTCCGCGAGCAGATGCTTCAGGCGATTAAAGATGTGAAATGGATACCGCATTGGGGCGAGCAGCGTTTGCATAATATGATCGCGGACCGCAGTGACTGGTGTATCTCCCGCCAGCGTGTCTGGGGCGTGCCGATTCCGATTTTTTACTGCCGCGATTGTAATGAGCCGCTGGTGAATGACGATACGATTCATCATATTTCCGAACTGTTCCGTAAGGAAGGTTCTTCCGTTTGGTTCGCAAAAGATGTAGAAGAGTTGATGCCGGAAGGCACCGTTTGCCCGAAATGCGGCGGCAAGCACTTCCGTAAAGAAACAGACATTATGGACGTATGGTTTGACTCAGGTTCTAGCCACGAAGCAGTGTTGCGCGAACGGGAAGAACTGGTGTGGCCGGCGGACTTGTATCTGGAAGGTTCTGACCAGTACCGCGGCTGGTTTAACTCGTCTTTGTCCACCGCTGTGGCTGTGTATGGACGGGCACCATACAAAGCGGTATTGAGCCATGGTTTTACGCTGGACGGCGAGGGACGGAAAATGTCCAAATCGCTCGGGAACGTGATTGTGCCGCAGAAGATTATGGATCAGTTGGGCGCAGACATTCTCCGTCTGTGGGTTGCTTCTGTAGACTATCAGGCGGACGTGCGCATTTCGGACGCTATTCTCAAACAAATTGCCGAAGCGTACCGTAAAATCCGCAACACATTCCGTTTTCTGCTTGGTAACTTGGAAGGCTTCGATCCGGCCGCAGACCGTGTGCCTTATGAACAACTGGAAGAGCTTGACCGTTATATGATAGCTAAAACCCAGAAGGTCATCGAAAAAGTGCGTAAAGCGTATGAGGAGTATCAATTCCATACGGTATACCATGTGATTCACAACTTCTGCTCGATCGAGCTAAGTTCCTTCTATCTGGATATCTCGAAAGACCGCTTGTACGCGGACGGGGAGAAATCGCTTCGCCGGCGCTCCGCGCAAACTGTGATGTATGACATTCTGCTGGCTCTTGTGCGTCTTGTAGCACCGATTATCCCGCATACGGCGGACGAAGTGTGGAAGTACATTCCGGGAACTGACGCGGAAAGCGTACAGCTGACCGATATGCCGGAAGCGCGGAGTGAAAGGAGCGATGAGGCGCTGGAAGCGAAGTGGGATCGCCTTGTGGAAATTCGTGATGAAGTGCTGAAGGCTCTTGAAGAGGCACGTCGCGAGAAAGTCATCGGTCAATCGCTGGCTGCATCCGTCGCGATTTATCCAGGCGAAGAGGTGGAAAAAGCGCTTAAAGGCGCGGACGAGCATTTGAAAGAACTGTTCATTGTATCGCATGTGACGCTTCACTCCTCTTCCGAAGTGGCACCGGAAAATGCTGTGCAGCTGGAAGGTCTCGCGGTTGTCGTAACGCCTGCGGAAGGCGAAAAATGCGAGCGTTGCTGGGTGATTACGCCGGAAGTAGGACATGATGCTGACCATCCAACGCTGTGCGTACGCTGTGCAACGGTAGTTAAACAGGAAGTAAACGCATAACCGGGAGGAAGGCTGTTGATTTATTATTATGTGATTGCGCTGCTGGTTTTTCTTGTTGATCGCTTCACGAAATGGCTGGTTGTAACTTATATGGAAATCGGCCAGTCTATCCCCCTGTGGGAGGGTGTGTTTCATCTTACTTCGCACCGGAACAAAGGGGCAGCGTTTGGTATCCTTCAAAACCAGCGCGCCTTTTTTATCATCATTACCCTGGTTGTCATTGTCGGGATCGTGTGGTATTTGCGGAAAATGGTGAAAGAAAGCACGCTTGTTTCCTGGGCGCTGGCGCTTATTTTGGGCGGCGCGGCCGGCAACTTTTATGACCGGTTGCTGACCGGGGAGGTTGTGGATTTCTTTGATTTTACATTGATTCATTTTCCGATTTTTAATGTTGCCGATTCAGTGATTGTGATTGGGGTAGGTCTGTTTATGATAGACGCGCTGCGGGAGCTACTTATGAATGAACGGGGTAAAACGTATGAATAACGAAGAACGTTATGAACGGCATGATTGGATTATCGAGCCGGAGGATGCAGGCGAGCGCGTAGATAAATTTTTGGCTTCTGTGCAGGATGATTGGTCTCGCAGCCAATTGCAGGGCTGGATTAAAGACGGATTGCTTTTCGTTAATGGAAAGTCGGTCAAAGGAAATTATCGGTTACAGGAAGATGATGAAGTCGTACTGCACGTGCCGCCGGCAAGAGAATTGAACATTGAGCCGGAAAACATTCCGCTGGATATTGTGTACGAAGACAGCGATGTCATTGTGGTAAATAAGCCGCGTGGGCTGGTCGTACATCCGGCACCGGGTCATTACTCCGGCACGCTGGTAAACGCGCTGCTTTACCATTGCCAAGATTTATCCGGCATTAATGGGGTACTTCGTCCCGGAATCGTACACCGGATCGACAAAGATACATCCGGCTTACTGATGGTGGCGAAAAATGATAAAGCGCACGAATCGCTGGCGCGTCAACTGAAAGATCACACGGTGACGCGCCGCTACGTAGCGCTCGTGCACGGTGTGATTTCGCACGATAAAGGAACCATTGATGCGCCCATTGGCCGTGATCCGAAAAATCGCCAGCAAATGGCGGTTGTATTTGAGTATAGCAAGCCGGCGGTTTCGCATTTCGTCGTGCTGGAGCGTTTTAAAGAGCATACGCTTGTCGAATTGAAACTGGAGACCGGGCGCACGCACCAGATTCGTGTGCATATGAAATACATTGGCCATCCGTTGGTCGGCGATCCAAAGTACGGACCCAAGAGCTTCTTTAAGATTGAGGGGCAAGCGTTGCACGCGAAAACGCTCGGATTTACTCATCCTTCGACCGGAGAGTACCTAGAATTTCATGCTGCATTGCCGGATGATATGGAACAAATTTTGAAGCGCTTAAGATTTGGAGCGTTTATGGAGCAGTGAAAAATCCACGAGTTTACCTTATTTCTAAAAAGTAGTTGACATACTCCCGTTTTCGTGTCATACTTCTTTTAACTACAAAGGAACCTTTAAATCAGTCCTGTGAGGCTGGCAAGGAGAACGAATAGGTTTGGCATAGGGATGGGGAGTTGTGCGCTCACTCATTCTTTGTCGAGCACAAAAAAGCTTTCTGCCGCCCGCAGAAAGCTTTTTTTGTGTCGGGGTTTTATTTTATGGATAAAATAAAGGTACGTTTGTGAAGGAGAGAAGCGTGACAATGACGAGCGAATGGAAAGAAAAAAACGTGCTTCTAGATGAGGCTGCGATGCGGCGGGCGTTGACCCGTATCGCCCATGAAATTATCGAGCGCAACAAAGGTATAGAAAATTGTGTGTTGGTTGGCATTCGCACGCGTGGGATTTATCTGGCGAGGCGGCTTGCAGCCCGTATTCAGCAAATCGAAGGACAGACGATCCCGGTCGGTGAGCTGGATATCACGCTGTATCGCGATGACCTTACGCATAAACAAGAACAGCCGACGATCAGAGGCAGCAAGATTGAGGTTGATATTACTGGTAAAAAAGTCATCCTCGTAGATGATGTGTTGTTTACAGGCCGGACGGTACGGGCAGCGCTGGATGCGTTGATGGATATTGGAAGACCGCAAATGATTCAACTGGCCGTGTTAGTCGACAGAGGACATCGCGAACTTCCTATCCGCCCGGACTATGTGGGAAAAAACGTGCCGACATCGAAGGAAGAGATTATCGTTGTTGAACTGGCTGAAATTGATAACCGCGAATGCGTAACGATTCGTGAAAAATTTAAAAAGTAACAGAGCACAGAAAAAAGAACAGTGACCTTTAACTCAGCTCCGTGAGGCTGATAAGGAAGGAGAAGAAATTCAATGATAAAAAAGGATTATGTTGATGTGCATGAGATACCGGCGCTGCAAAAAGTAGTTCCGCTAAGCTTGCAGCACCTGTTTGCGATGTTTGGCTCAACCGTTCTGGTGCCCCTTTTGACCGGGCTTGACGTATCGGTGGCGCTTCTTACGAGCGGAATTGGAACGCTTCTGTTCCTGCTCATTACTAAAGGCAAGCTGCCGAACTATCTTGGTTCCTCGTTCGCGTTTATTGGCCCAATTCTTACGGTAAGCCACAGTCACGGTGTCGGCACTGCAATGCTCGGCTGCTTTATGGCCGGTCTCGTATATTTAATTGTGGCAGCCATTGTCAAATGGACGGGCGTTCATTGGCTCAATCGTTTGTTGCCGCCTGTTGTTATTGCATCGATTATCGTTGTAATTGGCCTTAGCGTATCCGGCGTGGCGGTTGGCTGGGCGCTAAATGACCCGCTAAGCGATCCGGCGAAGCCGGCCTACTCCCTCGGAGCGGTGGAAGTGGCGTTTGTTACGCTGGCGGCTACGGTTGTGGCGACGATTTTCTTCCGCGGATTTTTATCGGTGCTCCCGGTGTTAACCGGAATGATCGTCGGCTATGCGTACGCGGCGGTTCGCCATCCAGAATGGATTGATTTTGCGAAAATCAAGGAAACGCCCTGGTTTATTAGCCCAGGCATGTGGGTGAACGAGCATTTCATAACAGGTCAGGTATTGGACGCATTTGCTTCTCCGGGCGCCTTGCTGGCCGCGCTCGTAATCGCACCGGTGGCGTTTGTCACGCTGGCTGAGCACATTGGCCACCTGCTCGTAACAGCCAACATTATGAACCGTGATTTGATGCGCGACCCGGGCTTGCACCGCTCGCTTGCGGGAGATGGGGTAGCGGTGATAGTCGCATCGTTCCTTGGTGGACCACCGAGCACAACCTACGGCGAAAACATGGGCGTTCTTGCGTTAACTAAAGTATACAGCCGCGTGGTTATTGCCGGAGCCGCCTGCTTTGCTATCCTGTTCGCGTTCATTGGAAAAATCGGCGCGTTCCTGATGACGATTCCGAAACCGGTATTAGGCGGTGTAACGATTGTATTGTTCGGCATTATCGCGGCGCAGGGGATGCGAATGTATGTAGAGCACAACATCGATTTCTCCCATAAGCGGAATATGGTTATCTCGGCCATTGTGCTCGTAACCGGAATCGGAGGATTTAAAATGGACTTCCATGAAGTAACATTTAGCACCTTCATCGCGAACCTTACGATCGACAACATTGCAATGGCAACGTTCCTTGGTATTTTCCTGCATGCGGTGTTGCCCGGCAAAGAGGTCGCTTTTGGGAAAACAAAAGAGGGACAATTGCATAAACAGGCATCATAATCATCCTTTAAAACAGTCCTGTGAGTCTGGTAAGGATGCCATGATGTATACTGCATATGGAGAAAAGGCTTCGTGCCCGGCTTCAGACCGGACACTTAGAGAAACCGGGCCTCGCTTCTCAGTGTGTATATAACAAGGCTTCTTACCAAGAAAAATGGGTAAGAAGCTTTTTTTATAAATCAAATTTGATTCTAGGGCAGGAGGAGAACAATGGGTACCATTTTATGCAACGGTCAAATACTTGTAGATGGAAAGCTAGTAAAGAAAGATATTCTTATCGAAGGAACGAACGTGTCACGAATTGCCGACAGCATAGAGGAAGCAGGTCACGAAGTGTTAGATGCGGCGGGTAAACTGATTGTCCCCGGTTTTATAGATATGCATGTACATTTGCGGGAACCGGGTTTTGAAGCAAAAGAAACCATTGCTACCGGAACAGCGTCCGCGGCGCGAGGCGGTTTCACGACCGTTGCTTGCATGCCGAACACGCGTCCCGTGATTGACACTCCCGAGACGGTTCGGTTGATTCTGCAGAAAGCAAAAGAGGAAGGAAGCGCCAGGGTGCTGCCGATGGGGGCGATTACTGTTCGTGAACTGGGCCAAGAATTGACAGATATGGCCGCGTTGAAAGAAGCAGGGGTTATCGCAGTGTCAGACGATGGTGTAGGCGTACAATCCAGCAAAATGATGAAAGATGCGATGAAAGTAGCTACCTCCCTTGGGCTGCCGGTTGTGGCACATTGTGAGGATGATAGTCTTGTGGAAGGCGGCTGCGTGCATGAGGGTGTGTTCAGTGAAAAGCATGGTTTGAAAGGCATTCCATCTGAGGCGGAGTCGATTCATGTCGGACGTGATATCTTGCTGGCAGAGGCGACGGGGGCACACTACCATGTATGCCATATCAGCACAGCCGAATCAGTGCGGCTTGTTCGTGAGGCGAAACAGCGGGGCGTGCGCGTAACCGCGGAAGTTTGCCCGCACCATTTGCTGCTGTGCGACGAGGATATTCCAGGTCCGGATGCTAACTACAAGATGAACCCGCCGCTTCGTTCACGACGTGACCGTCAAGCGTTGCTCCAAGGATTAAAGGACGGCACGATTGACATGATTGTAACGGATCACGCACCACATACAGCAGAGGAAAAAGGGCGTGGCATTGAACTGGCACCGTTCGGCATCGTTGGCTTGGAGACTGCATTCCCGCTTTTATATACGAAGCTAGTATTGACAGGCGAATTTACCTTACAGGAAATTGTGGATCGGATGACCCGCGTTCCTGCGGAAGTATTTAACCTGCCGTGGGGTGCGCTGGAGGAAGGCAAGAGCGCCGATATTGCGGTAATTGACTTAGAAACGGAAAAAGAAGTGAATCCGGAAACATTCGCGAGCAAAGGGCGCAATACACCGTTTACTGGCTGGAAGTTAAAAGGTTGGCCGGTGCTGACCATGCTAGAAGGCCGTATCGTGTGGCAAGCGGAAGAGATGAACAGCGAAGGAGCGAGACAATAATGAAAAAACAAGCAAGACTTGTATTGGAAGATGGAACAGTATTTACTGGCAAATCGTTTGGGGCACAGGGAGAATCGCTGGGCGAGGTCGTCTTTAACACCGGAATCACCGGCTATCAGGAAGTGCTGTCAGACCCATCGTATTGCGGGCAAATCGTGACAATGACATATCCTTTAATCGGAAATTATGGCATAAACCGCGATGATTTTGAAACGATGAGGCCGTTCGTGCATGGTTTCGTTGTCCGGGAGCACTGCGAGGTTCACAGCAATTGGCGCAGCGAGCAAACGGTTGATTCGCTGCTGAAAGAATACAATATTCCGGGCATCGAAGAAGTCGATACGCGCAAGTTAACTCGTATTATCCGCCAGCATGGCACGCTGAAAGGGCTCATTACTACCTCGGATGAGCCGGTAGAATCCTTATTGGAGAAGCTAAAAGCGCCGCTGATGGAAGACCAGGTGGCCCGCGTATCTACCAAAAATATGTTTGCTGCACCAGGACGTGGTTCTAAAATCGTGCTTGTAGATTTCGGAGCCAAATACGGTATTTTACGCGAGCTGATCAAACGGGGCTGCGACGTTATCGTGGTGCCGTATAATGTGACCGCAGACGAAATCCGCCGCATTCGTCCGGATGGTATTATGCTGTCCAATGGACCGGGAGATCCGAAAAACGTTCCGAAAGCGATTCGCATGATTCAGGAGATTCTGGGTGAATATCCGCTGTTCGGCATCTGTCTCGGCCATCAACTGCTCGCGCTGGCGTGCGGCGCTGATACGCATAAAATGAAGTTTGGCCATCGCGGCGGCAACCACCCGGTGAAAGAGTTAGCGACCGGACGCACCTATATTACGTCCCAAAACCATGGCTATGCGGTTAGCAAGGAATCATTGACAGACACTGATTTGGAAATTAGTCACATCGCGCTCAATGACGGTACGGTAGAAGGCCTTACACATAAAAAATATCCGGCATTTTCCGTACAGTACCATCCGGAAGCTGCGCCAGGACCATACGATTCCGATTATCTGTTTGACCGTTTCTTAGAGCAAGTTGCCAAATTCACAAAGGAGGAGAAGAATTATGCCGCGACTCGATAACATCAAGAAAATTCTTGTAATTGGATCAGGCCCTATTGTCATCGGCCAGGCCGCTGAATTCGACTATGCCGGAACGCAGGCTTGTCAGGCGCTGAAAGAAGAGGGATTTGAAGTCATTCTGGTCAACAGCAACCCGGCCACCATTATGACTGACACGAACATGGCGGACAAAGTCTATATCGAACCACTGACGAAAGGCTTTCTCGCGCGCATTATCCGTCAGGAGAAGCCGGACGGTCTACTTGCCACGCTCGGCGGACAAACCGGCCTGAATCTCGCCATGGAACTGCATGAAGCAGGCATTTTAGAAGAGGAAAATGTAACGCTTTTAGGCACGAATCTTGAAGCGATCAAGAAAGCGGAAGACCGGGAACAGTTCCGCGCCCTGATGCAGGAGATCGGCGAACCGGTTCCACCGAGCGATATCATTCATACAGTGGAGGAGGCGCTTGCGTTTGCCGAGGAAATCGGCTATCCGATTATCGTGCGTCCGGCCTATACGCTCGGGGGAACGGGTGGCGGCATTGCATCCAATGAGGAAGAATTGCGCGAAATCGTAGCAAGCGGTCTAAAATACAGCCCGATTCACCAGTGTCTTGTCGAAAAAAGCATTGCCGGTTTTAAGGAAATTGAGTACGAAGTCATGCGCGACGCGAATGACAATGCGATTGTCGTATGTAACATGGAAAACGTTGATCCGGTTGGGATCCATACCGGCGACAGTATCGTTGTAGCACCGAGCCAAACCCTTTCGGATCGCGAGTATCATATGCTGCGTTCTGCGTCCCTCAAGATCATCCGCGCTTTGAATATTCAGGGAGGCTGTAATGTACAGCTGGCGCTCGATCCGGACAGTTTCCAATATTACGTTATTGAAGTCAATCCGCGCGTAAGCCGTTCTTCTGCACTGGCATCCAAAGCGACCGGTTATCCGATTGCGAAAATGGCTGCCAAAATCGCGGTTGGTTACACGCTTGATGAACTGAAAAATCCGGTGACTCAGCAAACTTACGCTTGCTTTGAACCCACGCTCGACTATATCGTAACAAAAATTCCGCGCTGGCCATTCGATAAGTTTACTTCGGCCAACCGGAAACTGGGCACACAGATGAAGGCAACAGGCGAAGTTATGGCGATTGGGCGCACGTTTGAAGAATCGCTCCACAAAGCCGTGCGTTCGCTCGAGATTGGCTTGCACAGCCTGGATTTGCCAGAGGCGAAAGAGCTTAGTCAAGAAGAACTGGAGCGCCGCCTTATAAAGGCAGACGACGAGCGTTTGTTCCTCGTTATGGAAGGTTTGCGCCGCGGTATAACCGAACAGAAAATTCATGAATGGACGAAAATCGATTCCTTCTTCTTGGCGAAGTTCAAAAATATTGTGCGCTTTGAAACAGAAATGGCAGAAGCGGCAAAAGAAGGCGCGCTTAGTTCCGACATGCTGCGCCAGGCGAAGCGCATGGGCTTTACTGATCGCCGCATTGCGGAAGTAACCGGTATTCCGGTTGCGGACATTGAAGCAAAACGCAAAGAAGCAGGCATCGTGCCTGTATATAAAATGGTTGATACCTGCGCGGCCGAATTTGAAGCGGCCACACCGTACTACTATTCTACATATGAAGAGGAAGACGAACGCGTCGATTCAGGCAAACCGCGCGTAATCGTACTCGGCTCCGGCCCGATCCGCATCGGACAGGGAATTGAGTTTGACTACTCAACCGTTCACGCTGTATGGGCGCTCAAAGAAATGGGCTATGAAGCCGTGATTATTAATAACAATCCGGAAACGGTATCGACTGACTTCAGCACATCTGATCGTCTGTATTTTGAGCCACTCTATATTGAGGACGTGCTGCACATTATTGAAAAAGAAAAGCCGGAAGGCGTCATTGTGCAGTTCGGCGGGCAGACTGCGATTAATTTGGCGGCAGGACTGGAAAAAGCAGGTGTAAAAATTCTCGGTACCGACCTTGCCAGCATTGATGCGGCGGAAGACCGCGAAAAGTTTGAAAAGCTGTTGCGTTCGCTGGACATCGCGCAGCCGCCGGGTCAAACGGTAACATCCATCGAAGCGGCTGTCGAAGCAGCGGCATCTCTCGGTTATCCGGTGCTTGTTCGTCCGTCATACGTGCTGGGCGGCCGAGCAATGGAGATTGTGTACAACGAGCAGGAATTGTTGACATATATGCGCGAAGCCGTAAAAGTGAATCCCGAACACCCGGTGCTTGTGGATACGTATTTGATGGGGGCAGAAGTAGAAGTAGATGCTATTAGCGACGGCGAAAACGTGTTAATTCCGGGAATTATGGAACATATCGAGCGGGCCGGCGTCCATTCTGGCGACTCGATTGCCGTATACCCGACGCAGACCATTTCACAGTCGCTAAAAGACGAATTAGTCGATATGACGACTCGCATCGCGCGCGGTTTGCATATCAAAGGGCTGTTGAACATTCAGTTTGTTATCCATAAAAACAAAGCGTACGTGCTGGAAGTAAACCCGCGTTCTTCCCGTACCGTACCGTTCTTGAGCAAAATCACAAACATTCCGATGGCGAACATTGCAACCAAAGTGATTCTCGGGGCTACCATTCCGGAATTGGGCTATGAGCCTGGCTATCAAAAAGAAACGGAACACGTATCCGTAAAAGTGCCGGTGTTCTCGTTCGCTAAGCTGCGTCGCGTTGACACGACGCTCGGACCGGAAATGAAGTCTACGGGCGAAGTCATGGGCCGCGACAAAACGCTGGCCAAAGCGCTTTACAAAGGTTTGCTTGCATCCGGCATGAGCATTCCGACACACGGCTCACTCCTAGTGACCATTGCCGATAAAGACAAGGAAGAAGCGAAAGACCTTATCAAAGGCTTTAACCGACTCGGATTTAAGCTGCTGGCGACAGAGGGAACGGCCAAATTCCTTGAAGCGGAGGGCATGCGCGTAACCCGCGTTCGCAAGGTGAATGAGGCTTCGCCAAATATGCTCGATATCATCCGCAAAGGTGAAGCAAGCTTCGTCATTAACACGTTGACGAAAGGCAAAACGCCGGAGCGGGACGGGTTCCGCATCCGCCGCGAATCAGTGGAGAATGGCGTCGTATGTTTGACATCGCTTGACACTGCACGCGCCCTTCTGAAAGTGCTTGAAGCGATTACGTTTACAGCGGAATCCATGCCAGGATTTGAAGCGCCGCAGTCGAAGGAGGCATACGTGCATGGATAAAGGCGTGCTGAGCGTTGTGTCCAATGAACAGATAGCAGAGCGGATTTTTCGTATGGAAGTGGAAGGGGAATTGGCGGGCCGCATGACGCGGCCTGGCCAGTTCGTTCACGTAAAATGCGGCGCTGGCATCGATCCGCTGCTGCGCCGTCCTATCAGTATTTGCAATGTGGACACGGACAAAAAGAGACTGACGATGATTTACCGGGTGGAAGGGCACGGCACGCGTGTATTGAGCGAATACGTGCCTGGACAGCCGCTTGACATTCTTGGGCCATTGGGCGAAGGGTTTCCTGTGGAAGGACGTCAAGCGGGCGAGCATGCGCTTTTGGTTGGCGGCGGTATCGGGGTTCCTCCGCTTTATTATCTTGGCAAACAGCTGAAACAACGCGGCGTACGCATTACGTCCGTCATCGGTTTTGGCACTGCTTCGCAGGTATTTTTAGAAAGGGAGTTGGCGGAACTGGGCGATGTGCATGTCGTTACGATTGACGGTACGGCAGGAGTCCAAGGGCTCGTTACAGATGTGCTGACAGGTGAATATGGTTTGGGTATGAGTGATTGGGACGTGCTGTACTCGTGCGGACCGCTTCCCATGTTGCGTGCATTGCAGGATAAATACCAGCCAGCTGGCAAGGAAGGTTACATTTCGCTTGAACAGCGGATGGGGTGCGGTGTCGGTGCGTGTCTCGCGTGCGTATGCCCGGTACAGGAACAAGGAGAAGGCAGGAAATACCGCAAAATCTGTTCCGATGGCCCGGTCTTTCCGCTTGGGGAGGTGCGGTTGTCATGACAGCTTCGAGAACGAACCGTTTAGCGGTTACCATTGCGGGCATTCACATGAAAAACCCGGTTATGCCAGCGTCCGGTTGCTTTGGCTTTGGCCGCGAATATGCGCAGTTTTATGATTTGAATCGGCTTGGCGCAATCGCTGTTAAGGCTACGACTGTAGAAGAGCGCCAAGGTAACCCGACGCCGCGTGTGGCAGAAACGCCGGGCGGTATGCTGAATGCAATCGGCTTACAAAACCCAGGATTGGAAGATGTCATTGCGCATGAGTTGCCGTGGCTGGAACAGTTTACAGAGCTGCCTGTCATTGTCAATGTCGCAGGCACGGTAATCGAAGACTATGTGCAGGTGGCGGAAAGGGTAAGCGAAGTTCCAAATGTAGCAGGAATTGAGCTAAACATTTCCTGCCCGAACGTGAAATGTGGCGGGATTACATTCGGTACAGACCCGGACATTGCCGCACAGCTTACGGCGGCGATTAAGAAAGTAAGCAAAGTTCCTGTATTTGTTAAGCTATCGCCGAATGTGACAGATGTGGTGACGATTGCGAAGGCGGTGGAAGCGGCTGGCGCGGATGGGTTAAGTATGATTAACACGCTGCTTGGCATGCGTATTGACCTAAAAACCCGCCGACCTGTTCTAGCCAACGGCTCCGGCGGATTGTCTGGCCCGGCGATTAAGCCGGTAGCGATTCGCATGATTTACGAAGTAAGCCAGCAGGTAAAGATCCCGATTATCGGTATGGGGGGCATTCAATCGGCGGATGATGTGATTGAGTTCTTCATGGCGGGCGCGTCGGCTGTTGCGGTCGGTACGGCAAACTTCGTCGATCCGTATATTTGCCCGACGATCATTGATGAACTAGAAAGGAAGCTGGACGAATTCGACGTGGGGTCGATTTCTGAATTAACGGGAGCGGGGTGGAAACGATGAATAGCAGGAACGGACGGATTATGGTGGCGCTTGATTTTCCGAGTGCCGCAGAAGCGAATGGCTGCTTGCAGTCGCTTGCAGGTACAGGTGTATATGTAAAAATTGGCATGCAGCTTTATTATGCGGAAGGTCCGGACTATGTACGGCAAATCAAAGAAAAAGGCCATTCCGTGTTTCTTGATATAAAGGTGCATGATATTCCAAACACGGCTAAAGGCGCGATGCAAAGCGTTGTGGGACTTGGTGTGGATATGGTGAACGTGCATGTGGCAGGGGGCCGCAAAATGATGGAAGCAGCCCGGGAAGGATTGGAAAAAGGAACGCCGGCAGGAAAGAAGCGGCCCTTGCTTATTGGTGTTACCCAACTAACAAGCACAACGGAGCAAATGATGAATAATGAGGTAGGGATTGCCGGTACGGTGGAAGACTGTGTCGTGCGCTATGCACGGCTGGCTCAGGAGGCAGGATTGGATGGGGTAGTGGCTTCCCCGAAGGAAGTACCGTTGATTAAGGAGGCGTGCGGCCCATCTTTTCTGACTGTAACTCCGGGAATCCGTCCTAAGGGTACGGACGCAGGGGATCAACACCGGATTACGACTCCGGAAGAAGCTTTTCGTCTTGGGTCTGATTATATCGTCATTGGTCGGGCAATTACGCAGGCGCAGGATCCGAAGCAGGCGCTATTCAATATTTTAGAAACAGTCAACAGACAGTAAACAGGGAGTGAACCAATATGCAAACGAATATAGATACGGCAAAACAAATCGCGGCAAAGCTGCTTGAAATCGATGCGGTGGCGTTACGTCCAGACGCGCCGTTCACGTGGACATCCGGTATGAAAAGCCCTATTTATTGCGATAATCGGCTGACGATGTCTTATCCGGAAGTGCGCCGTTTGATCTGTCTTTCTTTCGCCGCGCTTATTAAAGAGAGATACCCGGAAACGGAAGTGATTGCCGGAACGGCAACGGCGGGCATTCCCCATGCGGCCTGGGCAGCAGAACAATTAAATTTGCCGATGATATACGTACGCTCTAAGCCGAAAGGACATGGAAAAGGCAACCAGATTGAGGGGAGATTAGAGCCGGGTGCGAAAGTGGTTGTGATTGAGGATTTAATTTCTACTGGTGGCAGTTCGATTGAAGCGGCGAGGGCAGTAAAAGAAGCGGGTGGAAATGTGCTCGGCGTACTCGCTATCTTTTCGTATCAGTTCCCACAGGCGGAGCAGGCATTTGCGGAAGCTGGCTTTCCATTTGAAACATTAAGCAACTATACGACGTTGCTCGAAGTCGCTCAGGAAAAAGGTGCCATCCGCCCCGAGCAACTGGAGGCACTCCATGCATGGCGCAAAAATCCCGCAGCGTATAAAGGCTAACCTTATATGTTTCGTCGTTATCATAGATAAATGAGAAGCCTCGCTGGACAAACCTAGCGGGGCTGCCTCATTTTTGTTTTAGAACAGTACGTGGACATCCTGCTTAAGGAAGTCCACTTTTTTTGCGTGTGCCCGGCATGAGCGTTATCTCTAGGGTTCAAGTTCCGAGTGGTGGTGTACATTAAAATATTTTTTCGAGAAGGACTTGCATTTTTTCATAGATGAGAGGGCGGGGGCTAGTCACCCCCTCCTACTTGATTGTTGATTTACAGGAGCGGTATACTCTGGGACAATCCGGTAGCGTGCCAGAAGGTGATATGCTTTCTGTGCTACCCGTGGGAAATAGCGGATTTCCTGCACGTCAATTCCCTTTAACCAGAACAGCGCGATACCATAACCGGCAAGGCTAAAAATGGCGATGACAGCTGATTCAATACCAAAGAACAGAAATGCCGGCATTGGAATGAGCGGTTGTACCTTGAGTCCGAGCCATACAATACTGAGACCAATGGCGCTAAGCAGTAGAGATGACAGCAAAAATCCGCGCCACTTTTCGCCGAGAATAATCAGGCGAGTATATTGACTGATTGCACGCAAATTCAGCGCCATAACGACAATGAAGCACAACGATGTCGCCGCAATAATTCCATAAATCCCAAACAGCGGTGCCAGCGCATAGTTGCCGCCCCATTTTACGAGAATGCCGATCGCGACATGGCGCATGGGCAGGTCGGTACGCCCCAGTCCCTGAAGAATGCCGGACGAGGTCATCATCAAAATTTGAAAGATTGTTCCAAAGCAGAGAAAACCGATAATCCAGGCCGCTTTTGAATACGTTTCCTCCGTGTTGCTGAACAGAAATCCATTTACTGGATATGCGGCTACCGTTAAATATAGAGCCGCTGGAACCCCGGTAATGAGCGCCACACGCAATGCCATTGAACTCATGCGTTGCACTTCGCGTTCGTCATCGCGCGAGTGCGCAGACGAGACAACAGGAATAATAGACGAACTAAGCGCAATTGCGAGAATAATCGGCAGACCTGCCAGTGACTGGGCGCTTCCACCGAGAATGCCGAGCGTGTCCATCGCTTCCTTGTACGTATGCAACTGCTCGGTAAAGAAACGGAGTGGCACGCACGGAATGTTTGTGTTTTCCGCATACTGGAACGGTCCGAGTGACTTGCTGTCCAGTTTGATATTTTCACCCAACGTAAGCGTTATTTTTACTTTTCCTCGCTCATAGAAGGCGTATTTTCTGTTTTTATCCCACGTAACTTTGCCGCCCATCGCTTCAGCTACCGGTTCAAGCGGCACCATCGTTGTATTATTGTTGTGCAGGTAAGGAGCCACTGGCAGAATTATTTCTTTGTTGCCGATGGTTGCCTCTTTATGACCGACCGCGAACGAAATGCGCTCTTCCTGCGGCGTCAACAGGCGCAGCGATGTGGATGAATCAATAAAGTAAATGAGCGGCACCGCCAATGCTGATAGAGTAATCGGCAGCGACAGGCGGAGCATTTTGCTGTAAATTTGCCGATACGTAAGTTTTTTATACCTTTTTTGCGTGGCGAGTTCACGCTTTTGTTCCGGGCGTCGCTTTTTATAGAAATAGATCATGACCCCGCAGGCGGCAATGCTGCCGGTTACAGCTCCGAATGAAGCGCCGGCGACAGCCACGTCTTTGTTATAGCCTAGATGAAGCAGCACAAGCGGCAGCGCCACTGCGGTTATGACGCGCAAAATTTGCTCCATAATTTGCGACAGACCGGTCGGTTGCATGAACTGCAGCCCCTGGAAGTATCCCCGCATGATCGCGATTAACGGGAAGAGGAGCATCGCTGGAGCGATGGCGCGGATCGCCAGCTCCGCCTGCGGTGCGAGCGTATATTTGGCGTAGTATGGCGCGATGATCATCATCAATGCGAACATGACAAAACCGGTCACAAGCGCAAAATTGCGGGCTGCTTTATAGGTCTGATACGCCTCGTGATATTGGCCGATAGCCGTATATTCCGAGATTTGTTTGCTTAAGGCGCTCGGCACGCCCAGCGTGGCGATAATAAGCAGCATGCTATAAATATTGTAGGAAATAGTGTACAGCGTCATCCCGTCATTCCCCATAATATGCTGGAGCGGAACGCGCTGGCCGACGCCCAGTACGCGCGAAATGACGGCTGCCAAGGTTAGAATCAGCGTGCCTTTTAAAAATGAGTTCTTTGACATACTTCATTCCTCAAGACGTTGTAGTTTTCGTTTTCATTAGTTTGCGGACAACTTCTTCGTCCGGTGTGACAAATAGTGTTTTTTGTTGCTCGTAGATCACAAATCCCGGTTTGGCGCTTTTCGGTTTTTTCACATGACGTATAAGTGTATAATCGACAGGAACTTGGCTGGAATGACGCGCCTTGCTGTAATAAGCGGCAAGCGTTGCTGCTTCCGACAGCGTCGTTTCGCCGAAATCTGTTCCGCGGATGACCACATGCGAACCGGGAATGTCTTTCGTATGCAACCATGTGTCGTTTGGAGAGGCCAGCCGGTTAGTTAGATAATCGTTTTGCTTGTTGTTTTTCCCTACATAAATATCTACGCCTTCACTGGAGATATAACGTTCAAGCACAGGTTTTTTCGGCTTTCCTTTTTTCATTTTTTCCGGGCGCTTCCGCAGATAGCCCTGTTCGGACAGTTCTTCGCGAATTTCTTCAATGTCCAAAAGCCCTGCATTCTCAATTTGCTGTAGTACGGTATCCAGATAATGTACTTCCTCTTCCGCTGCGGCGATTTGTTCATCGATGACAGCGAGGCTATTCTTCGCTTTTGTATACCGCTTAAAATACGCCTGTGCGTTCTCCGCTGGCGTAAGTGCCGGATCAAGCGGAATCGTGATCTCGGGCGCCTCTTCCTCGTAGTAGTTTACCACTTTTGCTTCCGTTTGGCCTTTAGTCATTTGGTATAGATTTGCTGTAATCAGTTCACCGTATATCTGGTATTTGCGCGCGTTTTCCGCCTGCTGTTTCGTTTCTAGTAATTTTTCGATCTTCTTCTCGTTTTTGTTCCTCTCATTGGTGATAAACCGTACCAAATCGTGCATACGCTGCTTGACGGTGTCGCGTTCCGCTTTGCCTTGGTAGAACGCTTCAAGACATTCGCTAACCGTAGGGAACGTTTCGCTTTCTTTCGCTGGTAAGTGGGTTAAAGGAATGACGGAAAAATATTCTTTTTTATCCGTGCGAATAAGCATGGGTGTATAGGAATGGCGTCGGGTCGGCTCCAGCGTTTCCGAGAAAGCAGACCATAGCCGATCCTGCGTCGCAAGTCCTGCACGATGCACGATTTCATCCGCGATCAGAGGGCTTATCCCCGCGAAAGCCCCGACGATTTGTTTGGAAATTTTCCCTTCATTAAAATGGATTTTGCGCATAAAGTCTTCTTTTGTCGCGGCGAGCGGGTTAAGCTTGTTTTGTGGTGGCGGAGCCACATATGGACGTCCGGGCAGAACAACTCGATAACGACTGACCGCGGGGGTGACATGGTGGATCCCGTCGTGAATCATTCCGCTCTCAGGGTCCATAAGAATTAAGTTGCTGTGGCGGCCCATGATTTCAAGCACAATTCGCTTTGGCCGCTCATCTCCGAGTTCGTCGCGGCTTCTAAGGTCAATATGGATGATGCGCTCCATATTCGTTTGGCGGATGGCTTCAATAATAGCCCCTTCGCAGTATTTGCGAAGTAGCATGCAGAACATCGGCGCTTCCAGCGGGTTTTGGTAGCTTATATTCGTGATATGTATACGCGGAAAACTCAGGCTTGCCGAAAGCAGAACCCGGACGTTTCCAGATCGTGTTCTTACTTGCATGACAATATCCGTATCGGTCGGCTGATAGACTTTCATAATGCGGCCGGTGGCGAGCTTTTCATGCAGCTCGTGGGCCACCGCGCGCGTCACAATGCCGTCAAAGGCCATGGTTATCTCACCTTCCTATTTCTCTTACCGCTGCACAACGATCAAAATATCAAAAGAAACAAATGTATGCGGCGGAAAAACGATGCAGACTAACATTGTAGATTATACTATAAACTTTTCACGCGTGTTGGTAAATCTATGATAAATATAGTTTGACGTATCTACATTCTTATACCATTGTTGCGAAGTCGATATATCAAGTTCAATGCAGATAGCATTTTTTGCAGCTTGTCAGAATACATTAGGTTTGAAAAACAAGGATCGGAGCAAAGGAGGCACCTGCATGAATGGGCAGCATTATTGGTTTAGCTATTCAGAAGAGGAACTTTCGCGCACTCTCAAAACGGATGTAAAACAAGGGTTGACCGAAGAAGAAGCGCAGTTACGGCTTCGGACAATCGGGCCGAACGTGCTGGCGGAGAAGCAGAAAATTTCGCCGCTTATGATGTTTCTCGGGCAATTCAAGGATTTTATGGTGCTTGTGTTGCTTGTTGCTACGCTTATTTCTGGCTTCTTGGGCGAATATGTGGATGCGATCACCATTATTGCGATTGTGATCATTAACGGTATTCTCGGTTTTATTCAAGAGTACCGGGCGGAGCGTTCGTTATCTGCGCTGAAAGAATTGACTGCTCCGATGGCATATTGCGTAAGGGACGGGCAACTTGTTCATATTCCTGCCAAACAATTGGTCCCAGGTGATATTATTTATCTGGAAGGCGGTGACCGCATCCCGGCTGATGTCCGTTTTCTGTCCGCAAACGGTTTGCATGTGGAAGAATCCACACTGACAGGCGAATCGGTTCCAGTTATGAAAAAAAGCACGGTATTGCCTCATGAAGCGATTCCGCTCGGTGATCAAATCAACATGGGGTTTATGGGCACGATGGTCACTGCCGGAACAGGATATGCCGTAGTACTCACTACGGGCATGATGACGGAAATGGGGAAAATCGCCCATTTGCTACAAACGACGGAAACGCTCCAGACACCGTTGCAGGCTAAGTTGGAACAGCTTGGAAAAATCCTTATCGCAGTCGCACTTACGCTTACTGCTCTTGTAGTAGCGGCCGGAATTTTTCATGGGCAGAAAGCTTATGAGATGTTTCTTGCCGGGGTTAGTTTGGCTGTCGCCGCGATTCCGGAAGGATTGCCCGCAATTGTCACGGTAGCGCTCGCGCTGGGCGTACAACGCATGATTAGGCGTCGTGCCATCGTCCGCAAGCTTCCGTCGGTTGAAACGCTCGGCAGCGCCAGCGTGATTTGCTCGGACAAAACCGGAACCTTGACGCAGAATAAAATGACGGTAACTCATGTGTGGCTGGAGAACTCTATTATTGGAGTAACAGGCACTGGCTATGAGCCAGAAGGAAAATTTTTTACGGGCAACCAGCAGGTTCGGGCTCAGGCCCATGGAACGCTTTATAAACTTTTGCAGCTTGGCGTTTTGTGCAATAATGCGCATTTAGAGCATCAGCAGGAGGAAAGAAAAGGGCTTTTTAGGAAAACGGAAGAGCAGTGGGTGGTAAATGGCGATCCAACGGAAGGTGCATTGCTTGTGGCGGCAGGAAAAGCGGATATTACACGCGCGAAGATGGAGGAAACATGGACGAGAGTCCGCGAATTTCCGTTCGATTCCACCCGAAAGATGATGTCCGTCATCGTACAGGATCGATACAACAAAAGAATGTTGGTCGCCAAGGGGGCTCCCGATGTACTGCTAAGCCGCTGCACGCATGTTTTATGGAAGGGACATCCGACTCCGCTTACGCCGACAATGCGCCGTCATATTATTTCCGCCAACGAAACGCTGGCCAGGCAGGCGTTGCGCGTGCTGGCGATTGCATATCGCGATTTGCGCGCGGGCGAGACGCCGGGTAACGAGCAGATGGCAGAACGTGGCCTCGTGCTCGTCGGTCTTGTGGGAATGATTGATCCGCCGCGCCCGGAAGCGAAAGCGGCCATCCGCCGCTGCCGCCAGGCCGGAATCAAGACAGTGATGATTACGGGCGATCATCAGACAACGGCGGAAGCGATCGCTGACCAGCTCAGCATTTTGCCGCCGGGCGGGTTGACATTAAATGGACAGGATTTATATAATATGTCCGATAGTGAGTTCGAGTCGATTGTGGATAATGTATACGTTTACGCTCGTGTATCGCCGGAACACAAGCTTCGAATCGTGAAGGCTCTTCAGAAGAGGGGGCATGTTGTGGCGATGACAGGCGACGGCGTAAACGATGCGCCTGCGATTAAAGCGGCCGACATCGGAATCGCGATGGGGATTACCGGAACTGATGTGACGAAGGAAGCGGCTTCTTTGGTGCTTGCCGACGACAATTTTGCCACGATTGAGGCGGCGATTGAAGAAGGGCGCACGATTTATGACAACATTCGCAAGTTTATTCGCTATTTGCTCGCCTCTAACGTGGGGGAAATTATGGTCATGTTTTTTGCGATGCTGGCCGGATTGCCTTTGCCGCTCGTTCCGATTCAGATTCTTTGGGTCAATCTTGTTACGGATGGATTACCAGCTTTGGCGCTTGGAGTAGATCAACCGGAAGAAGCGACGATGAAGCGCCCTCCGCGCTCACGGCATGAAAATGTGTTCGCGCGTGGACTGGCCTGGAAAATTGTATCGCGTGGCCTGCTCATCGGTCTTGTAACGCTTACGGCGTTCTGGATTGCGTATGAAGCGTATCCCGGCGAGCTTACGCGGGCACAGACAATTGCGTTTGCGACGCTCGTGATGGCACAGTTAATCCACGTGTTTGACTGCCGGAGCGAGATTTCAATTTTTAGCCGTAATCCGCTGCAGAATAAATACCTTGTGCTGGCGGTGCTCTCTTCCGTACTGCTGGTGCTACCGGTGATTTACTTGCCGGTGCTACAGCCGATTTTTGGCACGGTGGCGCTCACGGCATACGAATGGTTATTTATTGTACTGCTGGCCGGAATACCGACGTTTGCGACAGGATGTTTCTCCCTGCTGCGTATAAAGTCCGGCAAGCAGGGAAGGGTGAGAGAGAGTTGAATTTTACGAAAATGAATGGGTTGGGCAACGATTTTATTATCGTTGCCCATTTTGAGACTTTGCCGGAGAATGCATCTGATATGGCTCGTGTGATGTGTGACCGGCATTTTGGAATTGGTGCGGACGGACTTGTGTTTGTATTGCCGTCAGACAAGGCGGATGTATGCATGCGCATTATCAATGCGGACGGTTCGGAAGCTGAACAGTGCGGCAATGCCGTGCGCTGTGTAGCCAAGTATGCGTATGACCACGGGATTGCGCGAAAAGAAGCGCTCACCGTGGAGACACTTGCCGGGATTCAGCGCGTATGGTTAACCGTGGAGAACGAAAAAGTTTCCTTGGTAAAAGTTGATATGGGTGCGCCGATTTTATACGGGCCTTCCATTCCGGTTGCGATTGACCGTGAGCAAGTGATCGATCATCCGATTGAAGCGGAGGGCAAGACATTTTCCTTTACAGGGGTCTCGATGGGGAATCCGCACGCAGTCATCTTCGTTGATAATGCCTTGGACTTTGATGTGGAAAAATGGGGTTCGCTTCTGGAAAAGCATTCCTTATTTCCGAACAAAGCAAACATTGAGTTCGTATCTGTTACGTCCCCACAGGAAGTAGAGATGCGTGTCTGGGAGCGCGGGTGCGGGCAGACGTTTGCCTGCGGCACGGGAGCGTGCGCCACGGTGGTGGCTGGCGCGCTTACCGGACGGACGAATCGCCGTGCGCTTGTTCATTTGAAAGGCGGCGATCTTGAAATTGAATGGGCTGAAACGGACGACCATGTTTACATGATAGGGCCTGCCGAAGAGGTATTTACAGGAACATGGTGCAAAAGGTAGCGGCAGGAGGTGAGGATAATGGTACACAGCATGACAGGATATGGTCGTGCGGAGAAAAAAGGGGAAGGCGTTTCGTTTACCGTGGAAATGCGCTCCGTTAATCATCGTTTTAGCGAAGTGGCGATCCGCATGCCGCGCGAGTTGACCGCGCTGGAAGACGCGGTACGTAAAAAAGTTCTTTCCTATGTCCGCCGCGGACGTGTGGACGTTTTTATTACGATGGAGACGGAAGTTTCCCCGTCTTCGCTCACTGTGAATTGGGAATTGGCCCGTCAGTATAAAGAGGCGGCAGAAAAAATGGGACAAATGTTCGACTTGGACCACCAGATGTCGGCACGTGAGCTGTTGCTTTTGCCGGATGTGGTGGAAGTAGGCAAAGAAGCGGTTGACTCGGAGACCTATCGGGAGCCGATGCTGGTCGCGGTAGAAGAAGCGGCGGCCATGCTCGTTGCCATGCGCCGCAAAGAAGGACAGGCGCTGCGCGAAGATATTCTGGGCCGCATTAATGTTATGAAACGCTTGGTTGAGGAATTAGCTGTGCTTGCTCCGAAAGTGGCTGAAGCGTACCGTGAGCGAATTTTCGCCCGGATTGAAGAATACATACAGGGCCGCTATGACATTGATGAATCGCGCCTGCTCCATGAGGTCGCGGTGTTTGCAGAGCGCGCCGACATTTCTGAAGAGATTACGCGCTTGCGCAGCCATTTTTCCCAGTTCGGACAGATCGCGGATGAAACGGAAGCGATCGGGCGCAAGCTGGATTTTCTTGTACAGGAATGCCATCGGGAAATCAATACGATTGGCGCCAAGGCAAATCATCTGGAAATCAGTCAGAAAGTGGTCATTTTGAAAGCTGAGTTAGAAAAAGTGAAAGAACAGGTGCAAAATATAGAATAAAGCAGTAGAATAAGAGTTAATCCAATAATCCCGCTGAAACAGGGAGGCGTAAATGAATGGCCATTAAATTGATCAATATAGGATTCGGAAATATTGTCTCAGCCAATCGCATTATTTCGATTGTGAGCCCGGAATCTGCACCGATTAAACGCATCATCCAGGAAGCGCGGGAACGTGGTATGCTGATTGACGCAACGTACGGCAGGCGTACACGTGCGGTAATCGTCACAGATAGCGACCATGTGATTTTGTCGGCTGTGCAACCGGAAACAGTGGCCCACCGGTTGACCAGCAAAGACGATGATTCTGAGGAATAATTGAACGGGGGATTGTATGACGCAAAACAGAGGATTGTTGCTTGTTTTGTCAGGGCCGTCCGGCGTCGGAAAAGGGACGGTATGCGCCGCACTTCGGCCGCGTATGAAAGAGCTTGTATATTCGGTATCGGCGACGACGCGCGCGCCGCGCGCTGGAGAAATAGACGGGGTGAACTATTTCTTTAAGACAAAAGAAGAATTTAAAGCAATGATCGAGAATGACGAATTGCTGGAATGGGCAGAATATGTTGGTAATTTCTACGGCACGCCCCGCAAATTTGTGGAAGATACGCTTGCGAGCGGCCTTGATGTTATTTTGGAGATTGAAGTACAGGGGGCGCTGCAAGTTAAGCAGAAGTTTCCAGAGGGAATATTCATTTTCCTTGCACCGCCCGATTTGAAAGAGCTTCGCTCCCGCATCACCGGCCGGGGGACGGAAACGGAAGAAAGCATCCACAAGCGGATGATGATGGCGAAGGCGGAAATCGAGCTGATGGATCATTATAATTATGTTGTTGTCAACGATGAAGTGGACAAGGCCTGCGAACGCATCGAAGCCATCGTGACGGCCGAACATCTGAAAAAAGAGCGACAAATCACGAAATACCGTGATTGGCTTAAGGAGGTTTTTTGACGCTATGATTTATCCTTCTATTGATGTATTGCTTAAAAAAGTGGACAGCAAATATACGCTGGTGAGCATCGCTGCGAAACGCGCCCGCCAGATGCGCGAGCAGAACAAATTTTTGCTTGAAAAGCCTGTTTCCCACAAATTTGTCGGCATCGCGCTGGAGGAACTGCACGCCGGAAAAATCGATTTTGAAAGAAAGTAAGACGGCAAACAAAAGAGAGCGCATATCGGAACCGGGGCTCATGTAAAACATACGCGGGAACGATATGCGCTTTTTCTGCATGATGAGGGAAAAAGGCACGCATGTATTTTATGCATCAGGTTCCTGTACGGAGGGAGAAAACAAATGAAGGGAAAAACGATTGTGATCGGTGTCGCGGGAGGTATCGCGATATATAAAATTGCCGATTTATGCAGCAAATTGACACAAAAGGGCGCGGATGTATGGGTTCTGATGACCGAGGCGGCGACAAAGTTTGTCCAGCCGGTTACTTTTCAAGCGCTCGTACGAAATCCGGTACTAACCGACATATTCCAAGAACCGAATCCATCGGTGATTTCTCATATTGATGTAGCGGATCGGGCTGATTTGTTTTTGATTGCACCTGCGACAGCCAACATTATCGGTAAAATGGCGAACGGCATCGCTGACGACATTGTAACTACAGCTTATCTGGCTACGAAAGCCCCGGTATGGATTGCGCCCGCGATGAATGTAAACATGTACAATCATCCGGCGGTTCAGCATAATATTCGCCGTCTCGCGGAATACGGCTACCGGTTTATTGAACCTGCGGAAGGGTATCTTGCGTGTGGCTGGATCGGCAAGGGCCGCCTGGCTGAGCCTATGGATATTTTGCAGGAGATGGAAAGATTTTTCGCTGCGGTAGAGCGCCAAGATATGAAGGACATCCGCCTGCTTGTAACGGCGGGCGCAACCCGAGAAGCGGTCGATCCTGTGCGTTTTTTCACGAACCGTTCGTCTGGAAAAATGGGGTACGCGATTGCGGAAGCGGCGGCCAAGCGCGGCGCGAAGGTAACGCTGGTGAGCGGAAAAACCGATCTCACTCCGCCCGCAGGCGTGGAGTTTGTGGAAGTGACGTCGGCGGAAGATATGTACCAGGCTGTTATTTCGCGTTATGATGACATGGATATTGTAGTCAAAGCGGCTGCGGTGGCCGATTATCGCCCGAAAGTTGTACATAGCCAGAAAATGAAGAAAAAATCCGGTGATCTTGTGCTGGAGCTTACGCGGACACGCGATATTCTTGCGGATCTTGGCAAACGCAAGACGCATCAATTCCTTGTAGGATTTGCCGCAGAGACGGAAAACGTGGAAGAAAACGCGCGAGGCAAGCTAGAGCGGAAAAACGCGGATATGATCGTGGCGAATAACGTGACACAAAGCGGTGCTGGCTTTGGCGTGGATACTAACATTGTTACCATTTATACGCGGGATGGAAAAAGCGAGGCGCTGCCGCAGATGAGAAAAACGGAGATTGCCGACTGCTTGCTGGATAAAGTGCTTGAGGCACGCGGGGGGCAAAAACGGCAGTGATGTATGCCCGGGTTATTGTTGACGTGCCGGTCATAGATACGGATCGTCCGTTTGATTACCGGATTCCTCCGGCGCTTGCACCGTTTGTACAGGTTGGAAGCCGCGTTTCCGTCCCGTTTGGCCCTCGCAAACTGCAGGGGTTTGTGATTGAGTTGTCTGAAGTGTCGGAAGTAAAAAAAACGCGTGATATTCTCGATGTGCTTGATGTGGAGCCTCCGCTGACCGAGGAAATGGTATGGTTGGCCAGACGTATGAGCGAGCGTTACATGTGCACATACTATGCTGCGCTGCAAGCGATGATTCCAGCGGTTTTGCGCTCAAGCTACGAAAAGCAAATTTCTTTGACTCCGGCAGGAGAGATGTTTGTGCCGGTACTTCCGGAAGAACAAGCATTTTACCAATATATCGCGAAACGTCAGCCTGTGTCTTGGAATAAAGTAATAAAAGAGTTCCCTGATGCCGCAGGCTGGATTGATGAAGGCATTAAGCAAGGTCGGCTTACAGTGGAGCAGGTGGTAGGTGATCGGGCCACCACAAAAAACGTAACGATTCTTTCGCCTGCGGTTTCCATAGAAGAGCTGGAAACTGCGCTGGAAAAGCTTCCGAAAACAGCGGTGCGGCAGAAAGAGGTTTTGTCCCACTTCATTCATTTTTACGGCCCCATTTCGCAGCCTGAGTTGCTTTCTATGCTTGGCATCTCAAACCACGCTATAAAAAGCTTGGTGGATAAAGGTTTGCTTAATAGCCAGGAGGTAGAAGATTATCGCGATCCGTTTGCCGGGCGGAAGTTTAAGCCTGTGACGAAGCACGTGTTTACCGCCCAGCAGCAGGCCGTTATCGACGGTATTACGGAGGGGATGAATCCGCCTGTTTATTTTCCGTGCCTGTTGCACGGAGTGACAGGCAGCGGAAAGACGGAAGTCTATCTTGAGATTATGGAACGTACCATTGCGCAGGGGCGAGAAGCGATTTTGCTCGTGCCAGAAATTTCGCTTACACCGCAGATGGTGAACCGGTTCAAAGGCCGGTTCGGCAGCCAGGTTGCGGTGATGCACAGCCGCCTTTCGCAAGGGGAGCGCTATGACGAGTGGCGGAAAATTCGGCGTGGCGAAGTAAAAGTCGCCATCGGCGCGCGTTCCGCTATTTTCGCTCCATTTCAAAATCTGGGTCTTATTATTCTAGATGAAGAACATGAAGGTTCGTATAAACAGGAGGAGACGCCGCGCTACCATGCCCGTACGATTGCCCAGTACCGTGGTATGCGCCACAAAGCGGTCGTTATTTTCGGCAGCGCTACTCCGTCGATGGAATCGTACCATGAGGCAAGGAGAGGAGCGATTCGTTTCTTTGAAATGAAAGACAGGGTGCATAACCGGCCGCTTCCGAAAGTCATAGTAGTGGATATGCGTGAAGAATTGCGGGAAGGAAACCGAACGATGTTCAGCAGGCCGCTTATGGCCGCCATTCACGATCGGTTAAGCAAACATGAGCAGATGGTCATGTTTTTGAATCGGCGCGGCTTTTCTACGTTCGTCATGTGTCGTTCTTGCGGTTACGTCGCTCAGTGCCCGCACTGCGACATTTCGTTAACGTACCATCGCAGCAACCGGACGCTTCGCTGTCATTACTGCGGTTTTACGGAACGTGAACCGCGTGTTTGCCCGGAATGCGGAAGCGAACACATTCGTTTCTTTGGCGCGGGCACGCAAAAAGTTGAAGAAGAGCTGGCCCGCTATTTTCCGGGGATTCGCGTCATTCGAATGGATGTTGATACTACGGGACGGAAGGGCGCACACGAAAAGTTGTTGCAGGCGTTTCGTGAAGGAAAGGGCGACGTACTTTTGGGTACGCAAATGATCGCCAAAGGACTCGATTTTCCGAACGTCACACTTGTTGGTGTGTTGGCGGCGGACAGTATGCTGCACTTGCCGGATTTCCGCGCCGCGGAGCGTACGTTCCAACTGATCACTCAAGTAGGTGGCCGGGCAGGTCGGCATGAAAAAACGGGCGAAGTCATACTTCAGACATACAATACGGAGCATTATAGCATCCGGTATGCAAGCCAGCACAATTATGAATCTTTTTTTGTGGAAGAAATCAAGCAGCGCTATGAGAAAAACTATCCGCCCTACTATCGGCTCATCTTGTTTACGTTTGCGCATGAAAATGTACCGCTGGTAGTTAAAACAGCAGAGCGGTTTGCGAAGCGTCTCCGCGAAATCATTCCGCCGGGCGCATATTTGCTAGGGCCGGTCGCTTCGCCCATTGCTCGTATCAAAGATAGATATCGTTTCCAATGCATGATAAAATATAAAAATGATCCGTATGTATCATCTGCCGTACACAGGATCGTGCGGGCATTTGAAGAGGAACGAAAAAAAACGGGAATTACGCTTACGGTAGACGTAGACCCGCAAATGATGATGTAATGCAAGAAGGTGGTGGCTTCTAATTAAAGATGCTTCCGCTTGTGTAGGAGGAAAAAATAATGAGTATTCGAATGATCGTAAAGCATCCGAACCCGGTTTTGCGGGAAAAATGTAAAGAAGTAACAAAATTTAATGCAAATCTTCACAAATTGCTTGATGATATGGCTGAAACAATGTATGACGCGGAAGGTGTCGGCCTGGCCGCGCCACAGGTAGGTATTACCAAACGCGTTATTGTCATTGATGTTGGTGATGGGATTATCGAAATGGTGAACCCGGAAATTATCGAAATGAAGGGGGAACAGTTTGGCCCGGAAGGTTGTTTAAGCATTCCGGGGCTCGTGGGCGATGTTCGCCGCGCCCGTTGGGTAAAAGCGAAAGCTCAGGATCGCCATGGCAAAGAATTTATTATTGAAGGGGAAGACTTGCTTGCGCGTGCCATTCAACATGAGATCGATCATTTGAATGGTGTACTGTTTATCGATATTGCAGAGAAGACGTATGCAGCAAAAGAATAGAAGGGACGCAGAAGGAGTGGAAGCTTGTGCGAATCGTTTTTATGGGCACCCCGGATTTCGCGGTGCCCTGTTTGCAGAAGTTGGCGGAGGAAAAGTATAACATCGTCGCGGTAGTGACGCAGCCGGATCGTCCGAAGGGCCGGAAAAAGCAGCTGACTCCGCCGCCGGTGAAAGAAGCCGCTCTAAAACTGGGGATTCCGGTGTTGCAGCCGGAAAAATTAAAAAGGAACGGCACGGAAGACATTCTAGCTTATGAACCGGATTTAATCGTTACCGCCGCATTCGGACAAATTCTCCCGAAAGAGATCATTGAGTATCCGAAGTATGGCTGCATTAATGTACACGCCTCTCTTTTGCCTGCGTACCGCGGCGGCGCGCCGATTCACAAGGCCATTATTGACGGACAACAAGAAACGGGTGTAACCATTATGTATATGGTCGAAAAATTGGACGCGGGCGATATTTTGAGCCAGGTGCGTGTCACGATTGAAGAGAGCGATAATGTGGGGACAATGCACGATAAGTTGAGCAAAGCGGGAGCCCGGTTGCTCGTCGAGACGATTCCGAAGCTGATAAGCGGTGAAATTCAGCCGGTGCCGCAGGATGAGGCCCGAGTGACGTATGCCTGGAACATCCAGCGGAAAGATGAGAGGCTTGACTGGACGAAAAGCGCGCGTCAGTTGTTTAACCAAGTGCGCGGCCTGAACCCTTGGCCAGTGGCGTACACAGAGGTGGACGGTCAGGTAATGAAAGTGTGGGAGGCGTATGTACTGCAAGAAGACGGGAAAGGTGCCGAAGAGCCAGGTACGATTCTTTCGGTCGCGCCGGAAGGTATCGATGTGCAGACCGGGGAAGGCGTGCTGCGCCTGACACGCATTCAACCGGCCGGCAAGAAAGCGATGGCGGTAGCGGATTATGTGAGGGGAAGCGCAAGCGTGGCATCGGGCATGTGTTTTGCGACGGGGTCTGGCGATGAGTAGGCGGAAGAAAGCGCTGCCCGAACCAGGGAACGCCCGTGAACTTGCGGTGCGTGTGCTCACGGATATCGAGAACCGGCAGGCGTACAGCAATCTGGAACTAAAGCGCGTACTGGAGCAGACAAAGCTGCTGCATCGGGATAAAGCTCTGGCAACAGAGCTTGTCTACGGGACGATAAGCCGCTTATATACGCTTGACTGGATGCTTGCGCAATTTGTAAATCAACCGCTCGACAAACTGGAAGGATGGGCGCGCAACTTGCTGCGTATCAGCTTCTATCAACTGACCTATCTTGATCGCATTCCGGCCCACGCCGTCGTGCATGAAGCGGTAGAAATTGCTAAAGTGTGGGGGCATAAAGGCGTTGCCGGAATGGTTAACGGCGTGCTGCGCAACCGACTGCGCCATCCAGAAAGAGTTGACATTCCGGCCGATTTACCACCAGTGGAACGCATCGCGCTTGTCCATTCCCATCCGAAGTGGATGGTGGAAGAATGGCTGCGACGCTTTGGCGAAGTGGAGACAGAGAACATGTGTGCTGCAAACAATCAGCCGCCGCGCTTGAGTCTTCGGGCTAATGTTCTTCGTGCAACGAGGGATGAACTCATCGCCCAGATTGAAAAGCAGGCCACGGATGCGGAAGTAGAGCCTTCCATGATCGCTCCGGAAGGAGTCATCGCAAGCGATGTCGGCAATATCGCTGAATTGCCAGCCTACACGAGCGGTTCTTGCACGGTACAGGATGAAAGTTCGATGCTGGTCGCGCGGGCGCTTGCGCCGGAAGCAGGCATGAGGGTGCTCGACATGTGCGCTGCGCCGGGCGGAAAGACAACTCATATTGCTGAGCTCATGGGCAATAAGGGACAAATTATTGCGCTGGATGTGCATCCGCATAAGATCAAGCTGATCGAAGCGAACGCATTTCGCCTTGGTATTTCGATTATTCGCGCGCGCCATGGGGATGCGCGGGATGCGGCCCGTCTGCTGGCTGGTGAGACGTTTGACCGGATTCTTGTGGACGCACCGTGCACAGGACTTGGTGTTATCCGCCGCAAACCGGATATTAAATGGTACAAATGGCAAGAAGACGCGCGGGCCATCAGCGAAATTCAGTACGAAATATTATGTGCTGCTTCCCGTCTTGCTGCGCCAGGAAGCAAAATAGTTTACAGCACATGCACCGTGCAGCCGGAAGAAAATATCGAGCTGGTGCGCCGCTTTTTAGCCGGGCATCCGGAATGGGAACTGGACAAATCGCTCATCCAGGATATGCCCAGAGCGTTGCAGGAGAAGTATCCAACGCTTGTCGAGGGGTATGTGCAAATTTTGCCCCATCATTTCCATACAGACGGCTTTTTTATTTCTCGCCTGAAAATGAAACAATAGTAGGAAGCGTATTTTATGCTTCCTTTTTCTTTTTGCAAATTATTTGTGATACAATATGATGTGAACTTTTTGAGGAAGATATGGTGATTTAAAGCATGAAATCTTTTATTTATAGCTTAACCTTGCCCGAATTGCAAGAATGGATGCAGCAAAATGGAGAGAAAGCGTTTCGCGCCGGGCAGGTATTTGATTGGCTATATGTCAAGAGGGTGGGTTCATTCGCTGAGATGACCAACCTGTCCAAAGCGCTGCGCGAGAAGTTGGATGCATCATTTAGCATGGATGCGCTGCGCGAGATTACACGTCAAGTTTCACAAGACGGAACGGTGAAGTTCCTTTTTTCACTACATGACGGCCATGCCATTGAAACGGTCATCATGCGTCATAATTACGGCAACAGTATTTGCGTTACAACTCAAGTTGGCTGCCGCATCGGTTGCACATTTTGTGCCTCAACGCTCGGCGGCCTGAAACGCAATCTGGAAGCGGGCGAGATTGTCGCCCAGGTGCTGACGGCACAAAAAGCGCTTGATCCGGAAGGACAGCGGGCTAGCCATGTGGTTGTGATGGGCATCGGTGAGCCGTTTGAAAACTATGATGCGCTGTTGTCATTCCTCCGCATTATCAATGATAAGAAAGGATTAAACATCGGTCAGCGGCACATTACGGTATCAACAAGCGGTATCGTGCCGTACATTTACCGGTTTGCCGACGAAAAAATGCAGGTCAATCTGGCGATTTCTTTGCACGCGCCGAATGCGGAAATTCGCACGCGCCTTATGCCGGTGAACCGCCGTTATCCGATGGATGAACTGATGCGTGCCTGCGAGTATTATATTAAAACAACCGGGCGCCGTCTGACTTTCGAGTACGGCTTGTTTGGCGGGGTTAACGACCAGCCCGGGCACGCGGAAGAGCTGGCCGAATTGCTGGATGGCATGCTGTGCCATGTGAATTTAATTCCAGTTAACTATGTCCCGGAACGCAACTATGTACGCACCGCGCGCAACGACATTTTCAAGTTCCTAAGAATTTTGCAAGCAAAAGGTATTAACGCCACGATTCGCCGGGAACACGGCAGCGATATCGCTGCGGCCTGCGGCCAACTGCGGGCCCAGCACGCTAAACAGACGTAGGGGTGAGGATACGGATGGAGTCAGTCATACAAACGCATATCGGTTGTGTGAGACAAACAAATGAGGATTCCGGGCGAGTTCAGCGCTACGATAATGGATGGATTCTTGGAATTGTGGCTGATGGTATGGGCGGCCACCAAGCAGGGGATGTTGCCAGCCAGATGGCGGTGGACATCATTTGCGACTCGCTGCGCGAAGTGGCCGACCATCTTACGCCGAACGAATTGCAGCAAAAACTAAATGATGCGATTCAACTTGCCAACGAGCGAATTCTCGCGTACGCACAGGAGCATGAAGAATGCCACGGCATGGGAACAACGGTCGTTATCGCGCTCATGAACCGGCAGCTTGGCGTTCTCGCACATGTCGGAGACAGCCGAATTTACCGGTATAGTCACGGAATTTTGCAGCAGATCACGAACGATCATACGCTTGTGAATGAGCTTTTGCGCAATCACCAAATCACGCAGGATGAAGCGGCCAACCACCCGCGACGCAATATTTTGACCCGCGCTCTTGGCACGGACAAAAAGGTGAAAGCCGACTTTAGCATTTTGCATTGGGATACGGGCGATACGCTGCTTCTTTGTTCTGATGGGCTCTCCGGCAAAATCAGCGGAGAGACGATCGCGTCCGTACTCGCGAACGGTTCCCTGAAAGAAATGGCGGACGAGTTGATTGCCCGGGCATTAAAAGCGGGTGGAGAAGATAACATTACGGTTATCCTTCTGCGCAATCAACCGGAGGCTGGAGAATGAAAGGGGGGAGCCTGCAAATGATTGGAAAACGAATCGGAGGCCGCTATGAGATCGAGCAAAAAATTGGGGAAGGCGGCATGGCCATTGTCTATCGTGCGCGCGATACGCTATTGAATCGTACGGTCGCGCTTAAAGTGCTGCGCTCCCAGTTCGGCAACGATGACGATTTTGTGGCCCGCTTTCATCGGGAAGCCCAGGCGGCGGCGAGCCTATCGCATCCACACGTAGTAAATATATATGATATCGGTCAGGAAGATGATATGTACTACATCGTAATGGAGTATGTGGAAGGGATGACGCTGAAGCAGTACATCAATGAACACGCTCCCCTCGATGTGAAAGAAGCGGTGGACATTGCGATCCAGATTTGTGATGCGCTTGACCATGCCCATCAGAATGAATTAATTCATCGCGACATTAAGCCGCACAATATTCTTATTAACAAGTTCAGGCGCATTAAAGTTACCGACTTTGGAATTGCCCGGGCCGTCTCATCTGTCACGATCACGCATACCGGTTCCGTACTCGGTTCTGTTCATTATTTTTCGCCGGAACAGGCAAAAGGCATTGCGGCCGGCGCCAAGTCCGATTTATATTCTCTCGGGGTTGTATTATACGAGATGCTGACGGGTGAACTTCCTTTTTCCGGGGATTCGCCGATTAGTGTGGCGCTGAAGCATTTGCAGGAACCGTATGTGCGGCCGCGCAAGTTGCGTCCAGAAATTCCGCAAAGCGTGGAAAACATTATCGTTCGCGCGATGGCTAAAGAGCCGATGTACCGGTATGAATCGGCGCGCGAAATGCTTGAGGATTTGCGGACGTGTTTGACTTCTGAACGGAGAAGCGAGGCGCCTTATGTTCTGCCGGAGAAATACGCGCCGGAAGAAGATCCGGAGATTACCCGCGTGATTCCGGCTATCAAACCTGAGATGCTGCGCAAACGTTCGTGGGATGAAGAAGAAGGGCATACGATTCGTGAGATTCCGGCGGTGAGTGCCGCGGAAAAAGCGCCCGTACAGGAAGAGGAAGAAGAGACGGAAGAGCGGGCGAGGCCGGTTCCGTGGAAAAAGGCGATTGGCTGGACGGGTGGTATTCTGCTGTTTTTTGTGCTGGTAGGCGCTAGCATATTTTACGGTTTCTCTTGGTTGGGCGTACCGCCTGACGTAGTCGTGCCGTCGGTGCAAAATCTACCGCTGGAAGAAGCGCGCCAGAAGCTTGAGGCCGTTCATCTGAAGCCGGCGATTCAGGAACAGTTTGATAACACGGTAGAGGCAGGACATGTTATTAAACAGAATCCGGTGGCCAACATGCCGGTAAAAGAAGGCACCGAAGTCCAGCTTATTGTCAGCAAGGGCAAGCCGAAGGCGACAATGCCAAATTTCGTCGGCCAGAATATTGACGAAATCGAAAGCCAGCTTGCAGGTAAATATAAAGACTATAAAATTGAAAAAGAACCGAGTGAAGAACAGCCTGCCGGCACAATTCTCAGGCAAACGCCAGCTGCCGGCACAGAAATCGTCGCGGGCGAAACTGAAGTTCGGCTGGTCGTAAGCGATGGACAGGATAAAGTAACCATGCCGAATTTGGTCGGGTTGACAGAAGAAGAAATGAAGGCAAAAATGGAAAGATTAGGTTTACGCCTTCAGCTTGAACGGGCGCCGAGCTACAAACCGGAAGGAATGGTTATCGAGCAGTCGTATCGCCCGGATAATCGCTTGGAGAGAGGCACGTGGGTGCGTGTGACGGTAAGTTCCGGCCTGCCGGAAGAAGCGCGCCGCGTGAAGGAAGAAGTGGATGTTTATCTGAATCCAGGCGAAAAAGCAAACATCGAGATTAAAGTAACGGATGCCACCGGGGAGAATAAGACCATAGAAAATTACACCATCACGCAAAGCATCAAGTTTCAAATCCCGGTCGTTCTTTCGCCTTCGAAAGACGCACTCATCCAGGTGTACAAGGATGGACAATTGTACCAGGAAAAACAAGTCAGATACAGCGATTTTCAATAACATAGTTGGAGGGGTCTCATGCCGCAGGGCCGTATTGTAAAAGTGCTGGCCGGCTACTACTATGTGCAGGATGGGGATCAGTGCTGGCGGTGCCGAGCCAGGGGAGTATTCCGGAAAAAAGGCATAACGCCGCTTGTCGGGGACGAAGTCGTATACGAAGCGAATGGAACAGAAGGGACAGTAACCGAAGTTTTGCCGCGGACGAGCGAATTAATCCGTCCGCCCATCGCTAATATCGATCAGGCGATACTCGTATTTTCCCTTGTCGAACCCGACTTTAATCCGCAATTGCTGGATAAATTTCTTGTGCACACAGAAGCGGCCGGAGTGGATGCAGTGATTTGTTTGACAAAGGCCGATTTAGTGCCGAACATAAGCGAAATTGAGCGCGTCTGGGCCTATTGTGAAGCTATCGGCTATCCGGTCGCTGTAACCAGTTCGAAAAGCAAAAGCGGAATAGAAGAAATCCGCGCCCGTCTGCGCGGACATCTCTCTGTTTTTGCCGGACAATCCGGCGTCGGGAAGTCTTCGCTTTTAAACGCGTTGTTCAACGAATTAAACCTTGAGACGGCGCCGATTAGCCAGAAGCTGGGTCGCGGGCGTCATACAACCCGCCATGTGGAATTAATCCGTTTGCCGGAAGGCGGCTGGGTGGCGGATACGCCCGGTTTTAGTTCGCTCGATTTTCAGGCGATTGCAGCGGGTGAACTGGGGCTGTATTTTAAGGAAATGCGCTCAAGGCTTGGTGAATGCAAGTTCCGGGGCTGCTTGCATGTAAACGAGCCGAATTGCGCCGTGCGCGCCGCTGTCGAAGCGGGGGAAATCCAGCCTGCGCGTTATCAGCATTACGTAGAGTTTTTACAGGAAATTAAGGATAGAAAGCCGAGGTACTAGACATATGGTTAAGATTGCACCTTCCATTCTTTCCGCGGATTTTGCCCGCTTGGGAGAGGAAATTAAAGAGGTTGAACAGGGAGGAGCGGATTGGATTCATGTCGATGTAATGGATGGGCATTTCGTGCCGAATCTGACTATCGGTCCGTTGGTTGTCAAGGCAATCCGTCCGCATACGAACCTGACGCTTGATGTTCATCTAATGATTGAGAATGCGGATTTCTACATTCCTGAATTTGCAAAGAGCGGCGCCGATATGATTACCGTGCATCAGGAAGCGTGCGTGCATCTGCACCGCACGATCTACCATATTAAAAATCAGGGCGTGAAGGCGGCCGTATCGCTAAATCCGGCGACGCCGGTATCCACGCTTGAGCACATACTCGAAGACATTGACATGGTGCTGTTGATGTCGGTCAACCCGGGCTTTGGCGGCCAGAAGTTTATCCCGGAAGTTGTGCGCAAGATAAAGCAACTGAGAGAGTTGCTTGTGGAGCGCGGCCTGGAAGATAAAGTAGAGATTCAAATTGATGGCGGTATCAACGCAGAGACAGCGCCGCTTGTCGTGGAAGCAGGCGCGACTTGCCTTGTGGCCGGTAACGCTATCTTCGGACAGCAGGATCGCGCTCGGGCAATTCGGGAAATCAGGCAGGCGTGCGAATGACAGAAGGCCCGGAAATTCTCCTTTCTTTATGTTAAAGAAAGGAGAATTTTTTTATTCTTTTTTATCGGTTTTCATAAATCCCCTGAATCGATCATATGTTAAATCGAGCGAATAAATGAAAATCGCAGATGATACACATCTGAGGAACCAAGGTGAATATACTAAATTGTACCTGAATTAAGGGGAGGGGTCATCATGAAGTTTTATACCATTAAGCTGCCGAAGTTTCTCGGAGGATTGATTCGCGCGATTCTCGGCGGAGGAAAACGATGAGGCGGCGCAAGACATGAAAAAGCACCATAAATCAGGTGCTTTTCTGTCTTAATAAGAAAGAAAACGATCGTGGTCTGTTAACCACAAGTCCTGACGTGAAAACAGCTTGTCAACGCCATGGCGAACTGAGGGAGTATGAAGGAAAGGCTCAAACAATGAAAAAGAACCTGCCATAAATAGCAGGTCCCGTCCGGACGCAACTTGATGCGCTACGGTTTCCTTTATTAAACACGGGTAACTAAACCAGAGCGTAACGCTTTTGTGCTTACGTATACGCGCTTCGGCTTACCATCCACTAGGATGCGCACTTTTTGCACGTTTACGCCCCATTTGCGCTTGTTTGCGCGGTTGGAGTGGCTGCGTTTATTACCGGTTCCTGCCCGCTTTCCAGTTACGTAACATACACGTGCCATTTATTTCCACCTCCCTGAGATGCAGTCACACAAAATGACTCTCTTTGCATACTCAAACATAATATCATACGCGCTGTTTAAAAGCAAGCAATCTGTCAATGGTTTATCCTTTACATCGTTAGAGGATGCGCCTGCACTCTATGTGAATGAACCGTCGTAGGTTAAGGCGGATGCGGGAAGACAAAAATTGTAAGAATAGTTTTGCTATGGAGGTTGGGGTTGTCAGCCTTGATGCTGTATAAAGTATAATATGAATAATAGATATTGCGTTCCTATCATGCTTGATGATAGGAATATTTTTATTGTAAGGGGGAAACGTTTTGAAATATCGCTCCGTATTTGACATTATTGGCCCGGTGATGATCGGACCTTCCAGTTCACATACAGCGGGGGCGGCTCGTATTGGCAGAGTGGCACGCGTGTTGTTCGGCAGGGCGCCGGAAAGAATCGATATTACTTTTTTCGGTTCGTTTGCCAAGACGCACAAAGGTCATGGAACGGATATTGCGATTGTCGGCGGTGTGCTGGGTTTTGATACATCGGATAAACGGATCGTTGATTCGCTGGAGATTGCCCGCCGCTCCGGCGTGTCGGTAGTGTTTCATATAGATGAAGAAGAAGAAATTACCCATCCGAACATGGCGCGGATCAAGTTGCAGGATAAGGAAGAAAGCCTTGAAATTACGGGAATCTCCATCGGTGGGGGAAAAATTGAGATTACGGAAATTAACGGTTTTACGGTAAAGCTTTCAGGAAATTCTCCTGCTTTGCTTGTACTGCATAAAGACCGATTCGGCATGATTGCCAGCGTTTCCAATGTGTTAACAAGATGGCAAATGAATATCGCGGCAATGGAAGTGGCCCGTAAATCCAAAGGAAGCGAGGCATTGATGGTAATAGAAACAGACCAGGATTTGCCGGAGGATGCAGTGCGCGAAATTGAAGCGATTCCCCATGTGCTGAAAGCGTCGCTGCTGTCGCTTTAGACTTGAAACAAACATGAAAACGAAAAAAGAAATCCGTAAAGGAGAATGAGAAGATGCAGTTTAAGACGGTTGCTGAGCTTGTCCAGCTTTCTGCTCACGAGAATAAACCCATTTCAGAAATTATGATTTTGGCTGAAATAGAAGTTTCAGGCCGGACACGGGAGGCCATTATGCAGGAAATGTACCGAAATCTTGAAATAATGGAGCAGGCGGTACAGCGCGGAACTATGGAGAAAGTGGCTTCACGCAGCGGATTAAGCGGGGGCGATGCTCGAAAGTTGCAGGCATATATTAAAAAAGGAAAAACGCTGGCTGGAGCGGAGGTGTTGGATGCGGTAAGCAAGGCGATTGCGACCAACGAAGTGAACGCGGCGATGGGCACGATTGTAGCAACACCGACAGCGGGCGCCTGCGGCATTATTCCAGGCACATTGTTCTCGATTGCGCCGCGTTTGCAGGCGACTCGCGAAGCCATGGTACGTTATTTGTTTACCGCGGGCGCTATCGGTTATGTGATTGCCAATAATGCTTTTATTGCGGGCGCTACAGGCGGTTGCCAAGCGGAGGTAGGATCGGCTACAGCTATGGCTGCTGCGGCGATTGTTGAAATGGCCGGTGGCACCGCGGAACAATCGGCGCATGCAACCGCCATTGCGCTGAAAAATTTGCTCGGCCTTGTATGTGATCCAGTAGCCGGTTTAGTTGAAGTGCCATGCGTAAAGCGGAACGCTATGGGGGCGGCGATCGCCACCGTGGCAGCCGATATGGCTTTGGCCGGTATCAAGAGCCGGATTCCCTGTGATGAAGTTATTGATGCGATGTACCGGATCGGCAAAACGATGCCGCATGCTTTAAGAGAGACTGCGTTAGGAGGGTTAGCGGCTACGCCGACAGGAAAAGCATTGGAGGCGAAAATTTTCGGTGGGCCGCTTAAGGGAAAAAGTGAGTAACAAATTATTGCAGCCCGTCACCGCGCTCAAAGGCATCGGGGCGGAGCGGGCGCTTGATCTCGAAGCGCTCGGCATCCGCACCATCGAAGATTTGCTCGAACACTTTCCGTATCGTTACGAAGACTACCGGGTGCGGGATGTAAGCGAGGCGGAAGACGGGGAAAAGATTACGATTGTCGGAACGGTATATGGCGAGCCCGTCGTCCGGTTCTATGGCCAGAAGAAATCGCGTTTGTCGGTGAAAGTGGTGGTAGACAGGGTGGTGCTGACCGCCATCTGGTTCAACCGCCACTTTTTGAAGCAACAGCTGCGTGCCGGGCGCGAGATTATGCTATCCGGAAAGTTTGAGCGGGCGCGTTTGCAAATAACAGTAAGTGAACACTATTTTCTTGATACGGGAAAAAAGGTACCGAAAGAAGGAACCATTGAGCCGGTCTATTCGACGACCGCCAATATTCAAGTAAAACAAATGCGCCGCTGGGTGGCGGAAGCGTTAAGAGAATACGGGGGAGCGGTGGAAGAAATTCTACCGCCTTACCTCGTGCAAAAATATAAGCTTGCTTCCCGGGCGGAGGCCATTCGCAATATTCATTTTCCGACAAGCATTGCAGCCGGCAAACAGGGTCGGCGCAGGCTGGCATTCGAGGAGTTGTTTTTATTTCAGTTAAAGCTTGCAGCTTACCATGCGATGAACCGGAGAGCGAGCGATGGGATGGCGCAGAAAATACCGCTCGACAAGGTGCGCGCTTTTGTTCGGAGCTTGCCGTTTTCACTGACAAACGCCCAGAAGCGGGTGATCAAAGAGATACTGGATGACATGCAGGCGAAATACCGGATGAATCGTCTGCTTCAGGGAGACGTGGGCTCCGGAAAAACAGTAGTGGCAGCCATTGCCCTGTTTGCCACCGCTTCTGCGGGATTTCAAGGCGCATTGATGGTGCCGACAGAAATTCTTGCCGAGCAGCATTATGCGACGCTTAAGCAATTGCTTGAGCCGCATCGGATTGAAATCGCCTTATTATCCGGCAGTGCAACGGCGCGTCAGCGCCGCGACATTCTGGCTGGGTTACAATCCGGGATGATTCATATTGTGGTTGGCACGCATGCTCTCATTCAAGAAGATGTGTATTTCAGAGAACTTGGACTGGTCATTACGGACGAGCAGCACCGTTTCGGGGTAGAGCAGCGTCGTATTTTGCGGGAAAAAGGCTTGCATCCGGATGTGCTGTTTATGACTGCAACCCCGATTCCGCGGACGCTTGCCATTACCGCGTTTGGAGATATGGACGTATCGACCATCGATGAATTGCCGGCCGGCCGCAAGCCGGTAGAAACATACTGGGTGAAGCATGAGATGCTGGATCGGATCTTGGCCTTTATGCGTAAAGAATTGGATAAAGGGCGCCAAGCATATGTCATTTCCCCATTGATCGAGGAATCAGAAAAGCTGGATTTACAGAATGCTATCGATGTGCATGCGCAGTTAAGCCATTATTTCTCCGGAAAGTATAAGGTGGGGTTGATGCACGGGCGGCTGCCCGCAAAGGAAAAGGATGAAGTCATGCAGCAGTTTAGCTGGGGCGAGGTGCATGTGCTTGTTTCGACGACGGTGGTAGAAGTCGGAGTCAACGTACCGAATGCCTCTTTGATGGTTATATACGATGCCGAACGTTTTGGGCTCGCCCAATTGCACCAGTTGCGTGGCCGCGTGGGCCGTGGCTCGGAACAGTCATACTGCATCTTGATTGCCGATCCAAAAACGGAAGTCGGCAAGGAGCGGATGCGCATTATGACTGAGACGAACGACGGTTTCGAAGTGGCGCGTCGCGATCTGGAATTACGCGGCCCCGGAGATTTTTTTGGCACTAAACAGAGCGGGTTGCCAGAGTTTAAAGTGGCTGATGTTGTGCAGGATTATCGGATGCTTGAAGTAGCCCGTCAGGAGGCGGCCGATATGGTGAGCCGTCCTGCTTTTTGGGTTGGTCCGGAGTATGCGAAGCTACGCGAATATTTAAAGCGGGATGAGTATTTCCTAGAAAGAATAAAAGACTAAGATTCTGCGTGTTCTTCTTCCTCTTCCTCGTCTTCTTCCTGGTGGGTGGAAAGCAGGGGAGAGTGTTCCAATCGGTGCCCGATAATAATGACAAGATACATGAGGAGCATGGCGAACGCTGTCATGCCATAATAGCCGGCTCCGATGCTGATGCCGATGCCGCCCGCGAAAAACACCATGGCAGCGGATGTAAGCCCTTTGACAGAACGGCCACGCTGAATGATAAGACCGGCACCAAGAAAGCCGAGCCCGCTTACGATCTGAGCGGTGAGACGCATGGGATCCATCATTGTATGCCCGGCGACGGAGTAGCGCTCCACCGTGTGTATGGACACAAGCGTAAGCAGCGTGGAAGCGACCGTGACAAACGTATATGTTTTAATACCGGCAGGTTTGGAACGGCTTGTACGTTCCAGCCCGATCGCAAATCCAAAAAAAGCGCTCAACAGCAGACGGACGTACATTTCCCAATGTTCATGGGAAATCACTGCTTGAATAATACTATTTACAAAATGTTGCAATGAACTTCACCTCTCTCCGTGTTTTCTATCTTACCACATTCTATTCTATGGGAAATAAGATAAAAAAAAAACCGCCCGGCAATCATACAGGGCGGGCAAGCCAAACGCGTAATCGTTTGGCTTGCATAATGGGAGAGGAGAAACCGGAGGAAGAGCTTATGGGGAAACGTAAGTCTTCTCCGCGGTTGTCGGCAGCACGGAAGCCCGTGCTGCTGTTATTATTTTGGTCGGCTTCAGCTCATAATATACATACAAAAGTAAGAAAAGGCTTTAATTATTTACCAAGATATTTCGTTTGTGTTATACTAACGACGGTTAAAAACGGAAAATAGTGGAGTGGAAGCGATGCGAGTGATAGCTGGCTCGAAAAAAGGGCATCCGCTGCAAGCTGTGCCCGGCAAAAGTACACGCCCAACGGTGGATAAAGTAAAAGAGGCGATTTTTAGTATGATAGGTCCTTATTTTGAAGGGGGACTGGTTCTTGACTTGTACGCAGGCACGGGCGGGCTTGGCATCGAGGCATTGAGCCGGGGGGCGGAACGCTGCATTTTTATCGATGCAAACCGTAAGGCGGTTCACGTTATTTTTCAAAATCTTGGGACGACCGGTCTGCGCGATCAGGCAGAAGTGTACCGAAACGATGCGAACCGGGCTTTGAATGCGCTTAAAAAGCGGAAGCTTTCGTTTCGTATTGTGTTCCTTGATCCTCCGTATGCCGAGCAGCAAATCGAAAGCCAGATTGCGATGATGATTGATTACAGGTTGCTTGCGCCGGGCGCCGTTATTGTCGCAGAGCACGATGCCAAAGATATACTATGCAACCGGATTGGCGGTGTCGTTAAGATAAAAGAAGTAACGTATGGACAAACGACAATTACCATTTATAAGAATGAGGGATAAAAAGGAGTGGGTATAGATGAGTATTGCGGTTTGCCCGGGAAGCTTTGACCCGGTTACATACGGGCACCTTGACATTATCCAGCGAGGTGCGAAAGTATTTGATAAGGTGATTGTGGCGGTATTAATTAATCGCAATAAAACGAATCCGGTTTTTACGATTGAAGAGCGGCTAGAACTTTTGCGCGAGGCGACGAAAGGGATGCCGAACGTGGAAGTGGACACATTTAATGGCCTGCTTGTCGAGTACATGCATACGAAAGGCGCGAAAGCGATTATCAAGGGTCTCCGCGCCGTTTCGGACTTTGAATATGAGATGCAGATGGCATCTATCAACCGCCTGTTGGATCATAACATCGAAACGTTTTTTATGATGACGAATAATCAGTACTCTTTCTTAAGTTCCAGCATTGTAAAAGAGGTTGGCAAATACGGTGCAGACGTTAGCAGTCTGGTGCCGCCGGTGGTGGAAAAGGCGCTGCGTGAAAAATTTGGAGAACCCCGTTAAAACGGGGTTTTTCGCTTCTATTTTTTGGAGGTGAAAGCGCCGAGCAGAAGGAACAGCCAGGTAGAGAGCATAAGCGTTGCACATACCAGCAGGGAAAGCGTCTGGGGGGAGGATAATGTCCAGAGTGAATCGCGCGCTGGGTCAAATGAAGACAGCCATACCGGAAGCGCTCCGTTGGCGCTTTGCTGTAGCTTGTTATACAGGAATGAGCCGATGGTATACGTGAACAGGAAGGAAAATAGTGCGTGGCACAGGCGGGCAAACAGGAACGGCAAATAGCGAATATCCGTTTCTGCAAGCAGGCTGGCCACTTGGGCATGCACAGAAAGCCCACCCCAAGCCAGAATGGCACTTGTCACCGCCATTATGAGCGCGGGCGGCTGGGAGGTGGACAGTTCGCTTGCCTGTTTCGCGCCGAGCGTGACTTCAAATAAGCCGTAGATGAACGCCTGGGCCGTTTCGAACGGATATCCGAAGAAAGAAAGTGTGGCGCCAAGTATATTAGAGAATAGAGCGATTAAACCGAGCTTCATAAATAGGGCGAGCAGGACAGAAAAAAGAAGGATAAACCCGCCGACAACGAGCTGAGTTTGGATCGATGTCATTACGGCATCGCCCATGAGCTTGCCGAACGTCCGTCCATCCTGTAAGCGGGCACGGTGCATGGCGACGAGCGCCCGTAAAAAAATTGGCCTTGATGTATCTGGATTATATGGTGTACGGGCAGCTTTGCGATCATGGAGCGACATGATGAATCCGACGAGAATGGCGGAAAGGTAATGTGATATTAGCAGGATAAGTCCGATCTTCGCATTGTGAAAAAAACCGATGGAGACCGCGCCGGTAATAAAGACAGGATCAGATGTCGTAGTATAGGATACGAGGCGTTCACCTTCGGCACGTGAAATGAGATTTTTTTCGCGCAGACGGACGGTGAGCTTGGCGCTGATCGGATAGCCGGATGCAAAGCCCATCGTCCACACGAATGAACCTGATCCGGGAATGTTGAATATCGGGCGCATGAGCGGTTCAAGCAGAACGCCCATGAAATTGGCGAGGCCTAGGCCGAGCAAAATCTCTGAGGTGATGAAAAACGGAAGCAATGCCGGAAAGACGACATCCCACCAGATTTTCAAGCCGCGTAGTGCGGCCAAAAACGACGTTTTCGGGAAGAGTAGTAAACTTGCCGCAAGAAAAAAGGAGCATAGGGCGAACAGAAGGGTGACCATATAAGGTTTTATCGTACGCATGCAAATTCTCCTTACTTTATCCAACTTCTTCTCACACTTATATATGTACGAGCTTGCATTCTAAATTAGACCTGCTCCTAATACGGGCATACGGCGGAGAAAAGAAAACGGAGAAATGGAGGGAAGATGATGTCGCGAATCGGTTTGGCCTTGGGATCGGGCGGTGCGCGCGGATTTGCGCATATCGGAGTGCTGGAAATACTGGAAGAACACGGCATTAGACCGGCCTTTTTGGCTGGAAGCAGTATGGGAAGCCTTGTTGCTTCGCTGTATGCATGCGGATTTACGCCTTCCATGATGGAAAAGCTGGCCGTTCATTTAAAACGGAAGCATTGGCTTGATTTATGTGTTCCTGGCATGGGGTTTGTCGTCGGGGAGAAGTTACGCCATATTGTAGAATTGCTGACACGCGGCAAAAATATTGAAGAGTTGGATCGCCCGCTGTCCATTGTTGCCGCGGATCTCATTTCAGGTGAACGCGTGGTTTTTACGGAAGGGCCTGTGTACGAAGCGGTACGCGCCAGCGTTTCCATTCCGGGTATTTTTGTTCCGCATAAAATAGGAAATCGGTTATTAGTGGACGGAGGTGTCGTGGATCGCGTGCCGATTGAGCTTGTCCGAAGCATGGGTGCAGACTTGACCATTGGGGTCGATGTTTCACTCGCGCCTTCAGGCAGCCCGATTCGTTCACTTTTTGATGTGATATTCCAGACGATTGATGTAATGGAGCGGGAAATTTTCCGCCACCGCACCGTGCATGCGGACATTATGATCCGCCCGGATGTAGGTCGGTTTAGCTCGACTTCCTTTACGAATGTCGCTCAGATTATTGAAGAAGGACGAAAAGCGGCGCGGTTGATGATACCGCATATTCAAGAGAAAATAGAAGAATGGAGGAAACAAGCATGATTCGCCACCGGCGTTTTTTTGCAAGCCGTTGGACACGGTTTATTGTGGCCGTACTGATCGCAGCGGTGCTGGCCGCAATAGCGTTTAGTCCAACGCCTTATTATATTGTCCAACCAGGCTCAGCTATCGAGCTTGAACCGATGGTAACCGTCGAAGGAGGAGAGAAAGATGAAAAAGGCGTGCTTATGCTGACGACGGTTCGTATGGGCAAAGCCAACGTGCTGGGCTATTTGTATGCCAAAATTAGCCCGTATGCGGAACTGATTAATGAAAAGGCTATTCACAGCCCCCATGAAACGGATGAGCAGTACAATCGACGTGAGTTGCAGGAAATGAAACATTCGCAGGAAAATGCGATGATCGTTGCGTTCCGCAAAGCGGGGCTGCCAGTCAAAATCAATGAGCGTGGCGCGCTTGTCGTTTTTTTAATTCCGAATATGCCGGCAGAAAAATATTTGAAGATTGGTGATGTGATTATTGGGGTGGACGGAAAGAACATCAAAAACGCTAAGCAATTGCTCACCTCCCTAAAAGGCAGACAGGCCGGGGAAAAAGTGAAGCTTACATATATCCGCGACGGACACGCGAAAACCGTAGAGATGACGTTAAAGGCATTGCCGCAGGCGCCAGGCGAAAAAATACGGGGCGGCATTGGCATCGCCTACCCTGACCCGGATGGCGCGGTAACAGCCCGGGATGTAGAGTTGCCGAAAAGGGTAACCATTCAAACCGAGAATATTGGCGGCCCTTCTGCCGGCATGATGTTTACGCTGGAAATTATCAACCAGCTTACGCCAGGTGATTTGACGAAAGGATACCGCATTGCCGGCACAGGAGAGATTCATGAGAATGGAACGGTAGGTCCGATCGGCGGGGTTGAGCACAAAGTGCGGGCCGCCGACAAAATGAAAGCCGATATTTTCTTTGTGCCGGACAATCCGGTGCCACCGGGCAGCAAAGCGCGCTCCAATTATGCCGACGCGAAAGCGGAAGCCGAAAAGCTTAACACCGGTATGAAAATCGTGCCCGTGCGCACGGTGGATGATGCTATCCGCTATTTAGAAAGCTTACCGCCTAAGCAATAAAGACTAGACATGGTTTTCATACTGCAGTGGGGGTTGCCAGAATTCCCGCTGCATTTCTTTTTTTCTTATGCATTGAGGATAGCCGAGCGCGTAAATAGCGCCCGCCTGTACATCAAGCGAAAGCATCGGATGCCTGTTTTTGGGAACACGGGTAATTACCGGCAAGGCGCTTACTTCTTTCATTTTTTTCAGCAGTTTTCGTCCTATTTCGTTAAAGCCGAGAACACGAATATAGGTTGGGCCTGGTGCGCATTCCGCGCGCGCCATTTTTTCGCGCGTTAGGTTGAGCATACTATACAAAAGCAAGCGTTGCAGCCGATTCCATGTGTACCGCCTTGTTTTAAGCGCGTTCATGAGTTCGAAGAACGAATCGGTTCCGGGAAGAACCTGTAGCAGACGGCGTTCGATTCCTTCATTCATTTCATGAATGGTGGCCAGCTCTTCTGGCCAGCGAGTGAGCAACTGGTGTTGCAAGTAAGGGAAAAACCGTTCCCATGACATGGGGAAGCGTCCGGCTGCCTTTTCTTGCTTTAATACTTCAAGCGTACCTGCAGGCACGTATGGCAGAAGAACATCGAGTCCGACGTTTTCTCGTTCGAATATCATACGCCGTAGCGCGGTAGCGCTGGCGATGTTTTTATCAGTGATGTCTGTCTGATGGTATCCGGCTTTTTGTCGTTTAATAGTAACGGCTTTCATCGGGCTTTGCAGACGGTGAAGCGCCAGGCAATAATTTAGACCAAGAATATTATTCGGCTCTGCTGCATGCCTGGTGTTTTCGGCTTCTTCGGTATCTGGTAACAGCATTTTAATCGCCCGCCCATACGCAGCAGGATAGCTTTTTCCCTGTGACAGTTCTTGCTTAAGTGCCGTTTGAAAAGCGGATGGTTCTTCCGCGAGACGCGCCGCCAGCTCTTTCATCCAGCTAATTTCTCCGCTTTCGGAGCCGAAGCAGACGGCGTCCACGACTCCGGTGGCGTGCAACGTAGCAATGGACCCGAATGCGAATCGTTCAGCGTTTTGCGTCGCATAGACGAATGGAAGTTCTAGCACAAGATCGACGCCGAGCCGAAGCGCCATATTCGCGCGCGCCCATTTGTTTACGATGGCCGGTTCGCCGCGTTGGAGAAAATGTCCGCTCATCACAGCTACGATTGCATCGGCGCCCGTCCGTTTTTTGGCTTCTACAAAATGGTATGCGTGACCGTTATGTAACGGGTTGTATTCGACAACGATCCCTACCGTTTTCATGTCATTCACCTTCGTTTTTGTTTCAATATAAAGGATGAATCGTCCCTTGGCAACGCTTCTTTCTTTCCTTGCTGGAGCGGCACCTGATAAGGGAGGAAGGTTGTCAAGATTGTTTCCTTGACATAATAGTGAGAGGAAAGATATAATAATTTTCGTTGCTCGAAATGAGGTGGCAAATGGTGAAGTTTAGGAAAAATCAATTGCTTCAACTACGCGGTGGAAAGCTTCCCCTTGAAGAAACCGTCGATTTGCATTTGAAGCGGAAGCACCCGCAAATTGTGGAGGCAAAGCCAGCACGTTTTATAGGAGAAGCGCATGCGACATCGGGGCTTTTCATTATCGAAGGACAAGTGTCCGGCGAGCTTACGATAGAATGTGCCCGGTGTTTAAAACGATTTCCTTACTCCTATAATGCAAGTAGTAAGGAAATGTTTATGGATGAAGATCAGATTGAATTCGGAGTCGATGAAGAGATGGAAATTCATCCGCTTGAGAGTGATGAAATTGATGTGACACCATACCTAGAAGCAACGGTACTCTTGTCTTTACCGCACACGATTGTGTGCAGCGATGACTGCAAAGGCCTGTGCCCGGAATGCGGAGCGAATCGTAATGAAAAAGATTGTGGTTGCGTTGTGGAACGCATTGATCCACGTTTGGCTGTGCTGGGTGAACTTTTTGGAAAGCAAGATAAATAAAAGCTTTTCATTTGTACAAAAATCAGGTATGATAATTGTTGTGCTTTGATGGATAACTTGTCCCATCAAATAGATGCTTTGATTGCGATCTTGTGAAGGGGGTGGGATTCATGGCAGTACCTTTTAGACGGACTTCAAAAACTCGCAAAAGAAAGCGTCGGACTCACTTCAAACTGGAAGTGCCTGGCATGGTAAAATGCCCTGAGTGCGGCGAAATGAAGCTTGCTCACCGCGTATGCAAAAGCTGCGGAACTTACAAAGGAACACAAGTTGTTAACAATGCTTAATGGTTGACACATGGGAGGCAGAATAATACTTTACTCATTCTGCCTCCTTTATTTGTTGGATAGAAACAGGGCAGTTGATTATCTCTGGTTTGATTAACTTTAAAAAATAAAGAACCCCTTAATAGCAAGGGGTTCCAATTGACACCGAATCGCTCTTTCTCTACTTTGTTTTATTTATTTTGTCCAGAGCCCGTTTCAGTAGCACCGCGCCTTCTGCACGGGTGGCATAAGCCTGTGGAGCGTATTCATCGCTTCTTCGTCCTGCCGCAATGCCTGCTTTCACTGCTGCGGCCACATCTTTCTCTGCCCATAGAGAAATTTCTTTTCGATCCTTGAATTTGCGAAGCAATTCGCTCTTCTCATTCTCGCTTACTTCATTTTCCACTTGTTTATACTTTAGAGCACGGGCCATCAAAGCGGAAATTTCCTGACGGGTAATTTTCTGATCCGGATAGAAACGACCATCCTTATAACCGCTGATTAATCCTGCTTTAGCTGCAGCCTGTACCGATTCGTAAGCCCAATGTTTAGGACTGAGATCTTTGAACGTTATCGCGCTGTCTTTATCTTCCTGCAATCCTAAGATGCGCGCCAGCATAGCCGTGAACTCGGCCCGGGTAATCGGGCTGTTCGGAGCAAACTTGCCACCCCCAATACCTTTCACGTATCCTTGACTGACCATAAACTGAATATCCTTTTCCGCCCAGTGACCTCTCAAATCGGTTAACTCAAATGTTTGCATAACCTCATCCGTAATCAACAGGGCAAATCTGCCAAACTTGCCGGTGGTGAAGCTGATCGTACGAGTGGTAGGATTATACGTCCCTCCGATATAATCCCATCTCTTCGTATCCGGATTGAAACGGTGCGCATGAACCTGACCAGCCAGTGCAGCGGCATGCTCCTCCTTCGGAACGGGAAGATTTACCTGCAACTGCTCTGTAAATGTTTTGATACCTACAGCTTTACCAGCTTTCGTAATCGCAGTCACTCGCAGCTCAAAAATGGTTCCGACGACTTTTTTCACCATCGCCGCATTTTCCGCTGCGTCTGTCACGTTTTTCGCATCTGCCTCGTTTAAAGCTGTAGCTGAGAATTCAATAGTGGCTGTATCCTTTATCGGCAATTCAGTAAGTACGGCAGAAGGAATTGTAAACGTAACATTATTGAATTTTATCTCCAACGCTTTTTTCGTGTCTTTAATTGTCTTAAGTTGATTAACTGTCAAGGAAATGGCCGCTGTTTTATCTGATTCGATACGAATGACAGATGCATTGTTATCAAGCGCATTTTTCACCGCTTGATTTATCTGGTTATCGCTTACTGACTTCGTCTCCTCTTTAGCCGGAGTTGGCATCGGCTGCATGCTTCCACCGCCGCCACCTGCTCCGCCGCTGCCCGAGCCGCCGCTGCCTGATCCACCGCTGCCGCTACCTAGCACAGTAAATGTACCCTCTTGCAGTGTGGTAGTCACTGGTCCATTCGGCCCGGAAGCAAATGCCACCTCTACTCGGTAATTTCCTGGCTCAAGGTTTCCTAACGATTCGCTAAAGCCATTATAGTAAGCAGCCTTGCTCTCATTAAAAATTCTTGTTTCTTTTCCATCTGCTTGTTTCTTGTAGACACGAAGATATGGATAGATTTCCGTTACGGACGGGCCAGCGGGTTTCGTTTCCTCATGGTTGACGCTATATTCTACATCCTTACTGGCTTTGATCTGTCCATTTGCCTGCAAGCGGACAGCAAGTGAGCCTTGTTCCTCTGTCTCACCTGCAGCGGCGCTCCAACTGCTATCTTCATCAATGAATGTGTAGACAACTTTGTTTCCATGTTTGTCCACAATTCCGGAACGTCCGGTCACCGCTTCTGTGCTTTTTATAGTCGTCTTATCGAGCAATAATTGCGGTACAAACTTACCGATCTGCCAGATTTTTTCTGCCCCGCGTGCAAATGACTGCTCTTTCGCTTCTTCCAAGAAATAATTCCATGTATACGCTGGATTCTCCTTATCTCCCAGCGTTAATTTCGTATCTAGATGATATGGAATATCTGCAGCTAAATAGAAAGTATGACCTACGGTGTTGAGTTCATTCATTTCATGACGATATGGGTTAAACGGGAAAAGACTTACTCCCCTGAAATCATGATATCCCGCTGTATCAGGTTCAAAAGTGATTTTTGCTGTCTTGGTACCATCCAGCAATACTTTGTTTACCGCTCCTTCGCTACCGGAAACAACCGCATCTTTTTGGAACAGGTAATAATTCACTTTCTTTCTTTCCCCAGTTTCAACAATGTAGTGACCGTCAAAGTGATACGTACCGGGCTCCAACCATACAACTTCTTTTTTATAGTCGTTGCCGGTAAATTGATAGAAAGGAACTTTCTTTCCTTCAACCAGCCCTGGGAAAATAATGCCGCGGTCTCGGCGAATCGGAGTTTGAATTGCTTTTCCGTTTTGATCTTGCGCACTGATTTCAACCCGCTGCATATTCTCTAGCTTTATCTCTTTCAGTTCTTCAAGCGTTGTGAATTGGCGGAAAGCGAACAAATACTCGCCTTTATTGGCGGCCCCATATTCTTTGTCTGTTAGAATATAGATGATTTTTGCCAGATTTCCGTTCTCTTTACTCGATAGCTTAATGTTATCTTCAATGGCAAGCTCTCCTGTAGTGGCATTAGCTTTACCTGTGAACGACTTCTCCCATATCATTTCGCCGCCGTCTTCTACTGAATGATAAATAGTTACATTGGCTGCGAATGGCTTACCATTCAATGTGGTTTTTATCGTTTTGTATTTCCGGTCATCTTTTACCGTATTCACCATATGAGCGGTTAGCTCTTTGCCGGCCAGCGGATTGTTCTGAAGCGTCAATTGAACATCATACTTACCCGGCGTAACGGTAGGCAGTACCACCGCCCAGAACGCCCAATAATAAAACTGGCGGAATTTGTTATTGTATATCGTAAAGTTATCCGCTTGACGCGTTACTTTAAAATTAGGGTAAATATTTCCAAAATAATATTCTTGCGTCTGCCAGCTATTACTTTGCTCATCAAGTCGGGAGACGGTTGGATTCTCTCCGTTCATATTCTGTTTTTTCCACAGTCCACTGCCTTCTAGAGAGCCTCGATACATACCGACAAGAAGATTGCCGTATGCATCGGTGAATTTTTGCTTTGTAAAGAAATATTCGAAACTTTTTTGAACCGTAAATTCGTCTTCCTGTGGCACATACTCTTTTCCCGTCTTTTTCAGGTGATTTTTCAACTCTTCCAAATCCGGGGCAAATTCTGCAAGAGTAAGCGTTCCGCCTACAGGGATGGACACCTTGCCGTTTGCCGGAACTTCCACTAACTTCTCTCCGGTTTCACCGGTACCGAATACATAAATCCAGTTTTGCCCGCCTTCTGGGTCTTTGACCTCAACATCGACCCAAAAATCATAAGACCCAGGTGTAACCCGCAGCTTCCTGCCGACGAGAACTTCGTCATTAATCCCGATCGTTTCTTCCGTTCCTTCATTAAACATGTAAAGAATGCCATTCACAATTTTATTCTCATTATTGCCGGGCGCTAACCCGACTTCACCCGCTTTTGAACCGTCGAATACGATGGTCGTTGCTTGTGCGATTTGTTTTGCCCGTTCATGTAAGAAGTACGTAGCCTCCGCTGCTTTACTGTAGGCAAATAAATTATATTTTCCTTTATTCATGAAAACCGTTGAGATAGAAGAACCTTCTTCATTTAAAGCCGTAGTCGTTCCAACGGTTATACCGTTATCATCGATGAGGGTTGCAAAATACTTTACGTTTTCCAGCTTCTTTTGATTTTCACCAAGCGTGTTAAGCGTAACCGGAACCGTTTCTTCTCCCCTGATCGTAAAGACTCCGGGGCCTTCTACTGTCTTATTATATAAAAATACGGTATTTCCTTCCGCAGCATCCGCATAATCAAACCCACCGTATACGACGATCGATACAGTTGTTAAATCTGTCACAATCGTTCCCGGCACTCGCGCGACTCCTAAACTATCTGTACTGCCCGACCATAGTAACTTATATGTATACGGAGCAGTGGCAGAAGAAGGGAACGGAGTCTCTTCCTGTGAAACAGGCGCTTTTGTATATATGCTTACTTTTGCTCCCGGCGCCTTGTTTCCCTCAGGGTCAAACACATTCAGCATAAGACCGTTTTTCGGATTGTTATTTACGATGACAGGTACGCTTGTACGCCCGATTTCCGCCTCTCCATTGTACGCAACCGCCCATACCGTGTACGAACCGTCGGCAATTTTTTTCGTATCCCATTTCGTATTGTAAAGCGTCTGTTCCCCTTGCTTATTAACAAGTGAAATCAAATTCTCTTCTTTCACTTCATCGAGATAAAAACGTACCGAATTGATAGTTTCGTCGGAAACCCGCGCTTGAATGGATACTTCTCCCATAACATGGCTATCTTTTGTCGGCTCGAGAATTTGAATGGCGGGCCGCTGCTCGGGATCTGTGATCGGATCGAGTGTTTTCGCCGCATTCAGCTTACCGTACCCGTATGTGTTATCGCGTCCGGCGGTACCTAAATCGGTAGCTGCCGCCGTTATTGCGTAAGCGATATCTGAAGCGGCCGCTCCCGGGTTCTGTAGCTTATATAGCGCCGCTACCGCTGCTGCATAAGGTGCAGCAAAAGATGTACCGCTTACTTTCACATAGTATCCTTTACTTTCATCACCCAGCGTCCCTTTTTCTTTTATCGTCGTAGTAATGATATCCACTCCCGGTGCTACGACATCAAGGGTGCTTCCCTGGTTGGAAAAATCGGCGATTTTATCTTTATCCTGTGTGATGGCACCTACCGTTAACACATCGGGCAGAGCCGCCGGGTATACAGCATCTACATTGGTAGCCGCATTTCCCGCAGCAGCGACGACAAGTATTCCTTTGTTCTGGGCATACTTGACGGCCTGCTCAATCGCTTTGCTATATTTGCCGCCCAAACTCAAATTGATAATATCGACACCTTGGTCGGCAGCGTACTGAATTCCGTTGGCAATATCAAAAGTACTTCCGGATCCTTTATCATGCATAACTTTAACGGGATATATCTTAACATCAGCAGAACCAACAGCTCCCGCTATTCCTTTTTGATTATTATAGAGGGCACTAATGATACCGGCTACCTGGGTACCGTGTCCGTGATCATCCTTACTGTCGCGATTCTCCGGATATAGCGTACCATCCGATTTTCTTTCAGCGAAGTTTTTTCCTTGCAATACCCGGCCGACTAAATCCGGATGGCTATCGTCTACGCCTGTGTCAATGACTGCCACCTTAACAGTGCCCGATAGCCCTGCTGTTTTTTCCCAGGCTTCTTCTGCTTTTATGTTTTTCAGCGCCCACTGCTGCTCGAAATACTCATCTGTGATTGCCTCTTGACTGGATGCATCGGAAAACACCATATATTCCTGGTTAGGCTCCGCATATTCCACAGCAGGATTTTGTTCCAGTTCTTCTATTACTTGCGCCATATCTTCCCCTGGTTGCAGGGTATATAGAGTCATTCCATTGTCTGCTTGCTCTACTTCCTGTACTCCCATCGTGGCAAGGGCAGCTCTTGCTTGCCTTTCTTTTCCTTTTTTATATTTAACGATAATTTCACCTGGACGTTCTTCTTCTGAAGCAATAGTTCCAGCCCCAGGCTTTACTGGCTCTACGATAATGCTATCAGCGGAAGTCGTTTTTTCCCCGTTCGCAAGAGGATTATCTTCCTCGAAAGCTGCTGTTGTCTCCAAGGTATTCTCTGCCTCTAAGGCTAGCCCTGTTCCCATGGGAAAGAGCATGGTAAAAACAAAGACGAAACTCAACAGCGATCCAACAAACCTGTGCCATTTTCTCTTTTGCAACATAATACACCTCTCCTAGAAAAAGCGTAACTCCCTCTTTTTAATACAAAAAAGCCTTAATTCGCCAAATCCATTGTGTTGGAAAAGACTTTTGTACAATTATTCAACTTTTTCTAACACAATTTCATTTGTATCCATCCCTTTTTTCACCTCTACTTTGAATTTTGTAGGATTTAAATGATTATGATAATCAATATCAATTTATATTTTTCTTATTTTTTTGTCAATATTTATTTAATTTGGAACGATAAACGGGACCAATTGATTTATAATTTGTTTGGGGACCATGACTTTTGGAATCAAGCCGACAAGCAAACTTTCTTTGCCATTATGGATAAAGCGTTTGAGGCAGGCGCAAACTTCTTTGATACGGCCGATGTATACCCGCCAGGCGGTAAAAAACTCGCTAGCTATGCCCGTCGGTTTTTCTTTGTCTGATTTGCTCGATTTTTGACTACTTTTCTGATGAAGCAGGAATTTATGATCCACACGCGAAAATAAGTGGAAAAAATCATAAAAAGAACGTTGTTATTTTAGCGGTTTTTTTATATACTGCTATTAGTAGCTGGTAATAAGAACGGCTGAGTATTGTGGAGCGACTTAGGTGGTGAAGCAAGATGGCTCGCCTTGCGAAAAAAGTTCGCCAGGAGGCACTGCACAACTTGCTTGCGGAAAGTCCGTTTTATACGGACGAAGAACTTGCCGCACATTTTGGCGTGAGCATCCAGACGATCCGGCTTGACCGGCTGGAACTTGGCATTCCGGAAGTCCGGGAACGGATCAAAAACATGGCGAAAAAGAAACTGGATGAAGTAAAGTCTCTTCCGATTGAGGAGGTCGTCGGAGAGTTAATTCATATCGAGCTGGATCGCTCGGGTATTTCTTTGCTGGAGATTACAGAAGAACATATTTTTTCTCGGACACAAATTGCTCGTGGGCATCATATTTTTGCCCAAGCTAATTCACTGGCTGTCGCGGTTATTGATGCGGACGTTGTTTTAACTGCCGCGGCACGTATTCGCTATATTCGTCCTGTTCGCCTTGGCGAGAAGCTGGTCGCCAAAGCTACCGTACGCGAGACGAAAGGTGATCAGAGCAAAGTGCGAGTTGAGACGAGGGTACAGGATGAACTTGTATTTAGTGGAACGTTTCGCGTGTTCCGCATGCGGGATTTTGACGCTATGGCCAGTCATAAACAGGAGGATGTATGATTATTGCAATAGACGCGATGGGGGGAGATTTCGCTCCTACCTCGAATGTGGAAGGTGCCATTCAGGCTGCACGGGAAATGCCGGACGTCCGCATCGTGCTTGTGGGTGATGAGGCACGGCTTGCCCCGATGCTATCCCAGGCGCCAAAAAATATTGAAATTAGACATGCCAGCGAAATGATTGCGGCTGACGAGGAACCAGTGAAAGCGGTACGTCGCAAGCGTGACTCTTCGATGGTTGTTGGCGTAACGATGGTGAAGAATAAGGAAGCTGATGTGATCATTTCCGCTGGAAATACGGGCGCATTCATGACAGCGGCTTTGCTTATTACCGGACGTATTAAAGGGATTGATCGCCCGGCGCTCAGTCCGATTGTACCGACGGTGGATTCTGCGGGCGTGATGATTCTTGACGCGGGAGCCAACATGGATGCTCATCCGAAGCATTTGCTACAATATGCGATTATGGGCAACATTTACGCGGAAAAAGTAATGGGCGTGGAACGGCCACGCATTGGACTTCTTAACGTCGGTACCGAAGAGAAAAAAGGCAATGATTTAACGAAAGAAACTTACGGTTTGTTGAAAGAAAGTTCGCTGAATTTTATTGGCAATGTGGAAGCGCGGGACATTATGGAACACGTATGCGATGTTGTCGTTTGCGATGGTTTTTCCGGCAATATCTTGCTGAAAACGATGGAAGGCACGGCCAAAACGATGATGTCGGTCATGAGGGGAGAATTTACGCGTACCATTACCAGCCAGCTTGCCGCGATGATGCTTCGCCCAGGACTCAGGCGGATGAAAGCACAGATGGATTATTCAGAATATGGCGGAGCACTTTTGATGGGCGTGCAAGGGATTTGCATTAAAGCGCACGGCTCCTCCAACCCTCGCGCCATTCATATTGCGGTAAGACAGGCGAAGAAGTTTATTGAACAGGATATTAACGGATTGATTGCGAGAGAAATTCAAGAGGAAAGCGGGGATGGCAATGTTTAAAGCAGTTCGGTCTGCAGGCATTTTAGCCACGGGCCGTTATTTGCCGGAGAAGGTATTAACGAATGCGGACCTAGAGAAAATGGTAGATACGTCGGATGAATGGATTGTCACCCGGACAGGAATTAAGGAACGGCGCATCGCACGGGAGGATGAGACATCTTCCGATATGGCGGTGGCGGCGGCTCGCCAGGCGCTTGACAAGGCGGGCATTGCTCCTGAAGAGATTGATCTGATTATCGTTGCGACGATTACGCCAGATATGTTCTTTCCATCCACGGCTTGCCTTGTGCAGGAGCGATTGGGGGCGAAGCGTGCGGCGGCGTTTGATCTGTCGGCAGCATGTTCCGGTTTTTTGTATGGCACATCGGTTGCCGCCCAATTTATCGCCAACGGTCTATATCGTTACGCGCTTGTTATTGGCGTAGAAAACCTGTCGAAAATCGTTGATTGGACAGATCGCAATACGTGCGTGTTGTTCGGCGACGGCGCAGGTGCGGCACTGCTCGGTCCGGTGGAAGACGGCATGGGATTTTTGTCGTTTGAACTTGGAGCTGATGGCGGTGGTGCGGAGCTGCTGAAGCTGGAAGCGGGCGGCTCCCGCATTCCGGTACCAAAGGTGAAGCCGGGTAGTCGTGAGAACTACATTTACATGGCTGGCAGCGAAGTATTCAAATTCGCCGTGCGTGCGATGAATACAGCGTCAGATCAGGTGCTTGAAAAAGCAGGCATTACCAAAAAGGATGTAGATTTTCTTGTTCCGCACCAGGCGAATCTTCGCATTATTGATTCGGCGGTTAAGCGTCTCGGTTTGCCTTATGACAAGGTGGTTGTGAACCTGAACCGGTACGGTAACATGTCGTCGGCCTCCATCCCGGTCGCATTGGATGAAGCGGTCAGCGAAGGGCGGATCAAAGAAGGCGATACCCTTGTGCTTGTAGGGTTCGGCGGCGGTTTAACATGGGGAGCTTCCGTTATGAAATGGTGTACGACCGAGAAAAAGGAGGTTCAATCATGAGTAAAACGGCGTTTATTTTTCCCGGTCAGGGCTCTCAGTTTGTTGGCATGGGAGTCGATCTGTATGAAAAGGAAAGTGCAGCAAAAGCCGTATTTGATGAAGCAGACCGGGCGCTTGGATTTTCCCTCTCCGCTCTTTGCTTTGAAGGGCCAGAAGAAAAGCTACGTTTGACGACCAATACTCAACCTGCTATTTTAACCACGAGCGTAGCTGTGTTACGCGTGCTGGAAGAGAAACTGAACGTTGTGCCGGATTATGTAGCCGGGCATAGCTTGGGGGAATACTCGGCGCTTGTAGCGGCAGGTGCGTTGTCGTTTGCTGACGCAGTGCAAATTGTGCGTGCGCGTGGTCAGTACATGGAAGAAGCTGTTCCTGCAGGTCAGGGCGCGATGGCGGCTGTCATGGGCATGGAACGCGAAATGCTCGCCGATGTATGCCGGAAGATAACAGAGGAAGGCGCGCCTGTGCAGCTCGCTAACTTAAATTGCCCAGGACAAATTGTAATCTCCGGCAGCGCGCAGGGCGTAGCGAAAGCCGGTGAAGCGGCAAAAGCAGGCGGAGCGAAGCGCATAATACCGCTGAATGTTAGCGGCCCCTTCCATTCCATGCTAATGGAGCCGGCGACGGAAAAGCTTGCTCGCAAACTTGATGATTATACAATCCAAGACGCAGCGGTGCCCGTTGTCGCCAACGTGTCCGCACGTCCGGTGCGGACGAAAGAGGACATCAAAGAATCATTGATTCAGCAGGTCGCATCGCCTGTACTCTGGGAAGACAGCGTACATTTTATGCTTGAAGAAGGCGTTGAGCTGTTCGTGGAACTCGGCCCGGGCACTGTGCTTTCAGGATTGGTGAAAAAAGTGAATCGCAAAGTAAAAACACTTGCCATTCAAGATATCACGACACTTGAAAAAGCGCTTGCAGAACTGCAGGCATAAAGATTAGGAGGCCAGAGGAATGCTGAAAGGAAAAGTGGCGCTCGTTACAGGTGCATCCCGTGGCATTGGTCGTGCGATTGCGCTTGAACTAGCGCGTCAGGGGGCGGATGTGGCCGTCAATTATGCAGGAAACGAAGCCGCGGCGCGTGAAGTGGCCGATGAAATCGTGAAGTTGGGCCGCCGGGCGATCGTGGTGAAGGCGAATGTGGCTAATGCGGGCGAAGTGGATGCGATGGTGAAGCGGACGTTGGACGAACTGGGGAAGCTGGACATTCTCGTCAATAACGCGGGCATCACGCGCGATAATCTTTTGATGCGCATGAAGGAAGAGGAATTTGATGAAGTGATTGCCACCAATTTAAAAGGTGTGTTTAACTGCATGAAGGCGGTAACGCGACCGATGATGAAAGCGCGGACGGGGCGCATTATTAATATCTCATCCGTTGTGGGGGTTATGGGCAACGCCGGCCAGGCGAATTATGTAGCCGCAAAAGCCGGGGTAATTGGCATGACTAAGTCGGCGGCGAGGGAGCTTGCGAGCCGTAATATTACAGTGAACGCGGTGGCTCCCGGTTTCATTGATACGGATATGACCGTAGTGCTTGGCGATGAAGCGAAACAAGCGCTCTTACATCAAATTCCGCTTAGCCGTCCTGGCAAGCCAGAAGATATCGCACACATTGTGGCGTTCATTGCGTCCGACAAAGCCGATTATATTACCGGTCAGGTTTTCCATGTTGATGGTGGCATGTACATGTAGGAAATCGTATAATAAACAAATGATCACCGCTTTGAGAGGAGGTGAAGGCTGTGGCAGATACGTTTGAGCGTGTGAAAAAGATCATCGTAGACCGACTCGGTGTTGATGAATCTGAAGTTAAAGAAGACGCTTCATTCAAAGACGACCTTGGCGCTGATTCTCTTGATGTCGTCGAACTTGTAATGGAGCTTGAAGATGAATTCGACCTTGAAATCTCCGATGAAGATGCAGAAAAAATCACAACTGTGGGGGATGTAATTAAATACATAGAGTCCCACAAGTAGTAGGTTTTGCTGCTTCAGGTAGAAGTCCCGTATGTGCATGCGGGACTTTCTCCTCATTATAAAGTAAGAATAAAGCGAGAGCGTAAATCGCCAGCACATATAAACATAAGGATATCTCTATAGCTTGAGGTGAAACGATGAAAAATCGCGTAGTAGTAACAGGAGTAGGGGCGGTAACGCCGCTTGGCAATAACGCAAAAGCTTTTTGGGAAGGGCTTTTGGCTGGCAAATCTGGCGTTGATTACATTACCGCATTTGATACGACAGAATATCCCGTTAAAATCGCGGCGGAAGTAAAAGATTTCAATCCGGAAGAATTTATAGACAAAAAAGAAATTAAGCGTACCGATCGCTTTGTGCAGTTTGCGATCGCCGCCGCGAAGATGGCTGTGAAGGATGCGGGGCTTGAGATTACAGAAGAAAACGCTGAAAATATAGGGGTATATATCGGCTCAGGCATTGGCGGACTGGCTACTTTAGAGGAACAGTGTACTCTTCTAATGGAGAAAGGCCCGCGCCGTGTCAGCCCGTTTTTCGTGCCGATGATGATCGCCAACATGGCGTCCGGTCAAGTCTCGATTACCCTTGGCGCCAAAGGCCCAAACAGCGCCGCCATTACCGCATGTGCCAGCGCAACACACTCTATCGGTGATGCATTCAAAATTATCGAGCGCGGATTCGCCGATGTTATGATTACCGGCGGCGCGGAAGCGCCGATTCGCCCGCTGGCAGTGGCCGGCTTTTCTAACATGAAAGCTCTTTCCACTCGCAACGACGAACCGCAGAAAGCAAGCCGTCCGTTTGACAAAGACCGTGACGGATTTGTTATGGGCGAAGGTGCGGGCGTTATTGTGCTTGAGTCGCTTGAACACGCCAAAAAGCGCGGCGCGACGATTCTTGCAGAAATCGTCGGATACGGTATGAGCGCGGATGCGTACCACTTAACACAACCGGCTCCGGAAGGGGAAGGTGCGGTGCGGGCGATGATCGCGGCGCTCAAAGACGCGGGGCTCAAGCCGGAAGAAGTAAGTTATATTAATGCGCACGGCACCTCTACCGATTACAATGATAAATTTGAAACAATGGCGATTAAGAAAACGCTAGGAGATTATGCATACAAAGTGGCGATCAGTTCTACGAAATCGATGACAGGTCATTTGCTTGGGGCAGCGGGTGGCATCGAAGCGGTAGCGAGCGTACTAACGTTGCGCGATCAGATTGTACCACCGACGATCAACTATGAAACACCGGACCCGGAGTGCGATTTAGATTACGTGCCGAATGAAGCGAGAAAAATGGATGTAAATGTTGTGATATCAAATTCGCTCGGCTTCGGAGGACATAATGCGACCATTGTCTTTAAAAAGTATGTAGATTGATACCCATTTGGTGGTGAATAAGGAGTGGACTTTGAAGCTTTGCAAAAAGAGATTGGGGTGCGCTTTAAAAATGAAAAGCTGCTCCGTCAGGCGTTTACCCATTCTTCATATGTCAACGAGCACCGTGGCAAACTGTTCCAGGATAACGAACGCTTGGAGTTTCTCGGTGACGCGGTGCTGGAACTAACCGTTTCTCAATTTTTGTATACTCATTTTCCGAAAATGACCGAAGGAGAATTGACCAAGCTGCGGGCGGCTATCGTTTGTGAACCTTCCCTTGTGTTGTTTGCTAATCAGCTAAAATTTGGCGATATGATTTTGCTGGGCAAGGGCGAAGAGATGACCGGAGGCAGATGCAGGCCAGCGCTCCTGGCGGATGTATTTGAGGCGTTTATCGGTGCGCTTTATCTTGATCAGGGGCTTGACGCGGTGTTCCGCTTCCTTGAAAAATACGTCTATCCGCGGGTTAATAAAGGTGAGTTTACCCGTATCACAGATTACAAAAGCCAGCTCCAGGAGTTTGTACAGCGCGATGGTCTCGGTGAAATTCAATATCGTATCGTACAGGAGAGAGGCCCGGCACACAGCCGCGAATTTGTGTCTGAAGTACTCTTGAACGGCACTGTACTGGGCCAGGGTACGGGTCGTTCGAAAAAAGAAGCGGAGCAGCATGCGGCGGCGATGGCGCTGAAGCGTCTTGCTGTCAAGCAATGAATAAGAGGGGCAGATGAGACGTATGAAACAGCATGTGAACATCGCATTGTTCGTCCCTCATCAAGGTTGCCCGAAAGATTGTGTGTTTTGCAACCAGTCGCGGATTACCGGACAGAAACGGGAGAACAGGCTGACAGAAGAGGCGGTGCGGCAGTCGATTGAACAACAACTGTCAACTGTCAGCACGGAACAGAACGCAGAAATTGCGTTTTTTGGCGGCAGCTTTACCGGATTGCCTCGAAGCTATCAAACGATGCTTTTGACGATAGCAAAAGAATACGTGGATAGGGGACTCGTTCATGGTATTCGCCTTTCCACGCGCCCAGATTATATTGCCCCTCATATTATGGAGTATTTGCTTCCCTATGGAGTGACCACCATCGAGCTAGGTTGCCAGTCGCTCGATGACGAAGTGCTTGCGCTCTCCAAACGCGGGCATACGGCTGCTCAAGTAGCGAAAGCTGTGGACATCATTCGGCGATATCCCTCTATACGGCTCGGCCTACAAATTTTGCCGGGCCTTCCGGGAGATACGCTTGCCAAAAGCGTGCGTACAGTAGAGGAGATTATAAAGCTCAAACCGGATTTCGTGCGTATCTATCCAGCTTTGGTTATTGCAGGTACGGAACTGGAATGGCTGTATCTTACCCGCCAATATGAGCCGCTTTCGCTTGAAGAGGCGGTGCAATGGACGGCGGAAATGTGGCCTCCGCTGCTTCGAGCTGGCATTCCTGTTATCCGTATGGGCCTTCATTCTTCGGATGATTTGCGCAGCGAAGGCACCGTGCTGGCCGGTCCGTTCCATCCTTCGTTTCGCCAGCTAGTTGAAGAGGAATTATTTTTCCGTTTGCTGAAGCGAATGATGGAAAGGATCGTGCCAGATATGGGGCCGTCTGTGGAAGTTACGGTTCACCCGGCGGACGAGACGGCGCTACGCGGGCGCAAAGGGAGAAACTGGCGCACTTTTGTATCTTGCCTGAAAAAAAAGGAAAAGCAGGTTGTGCTGGTATTGGATAGGAATCGTCCGCGCTGGCAAATCAGCTGGAGAACAGGCGGAAACCACGAACAGCGCCTCTCTTTTTGCGAACTGTAGCATGGCGGCTAGAAGACAAAGGGAAACGAATGGGGATGCAGAAGAGGTTGGATAGATGTTGGCTTGCGGCCGCTCTGCTTCCCCTCTTTTTTGCACGGAGTGACGACAGTGATACATGATGAAAAGAGAAAGCTGCACAGGATGGATACATTCGCGCTTTTGTGCGGCGCAAGGGAGGATGAGGAGCGAATTTATGTATCTAAAGCGCCTCGAAATTACTGGATTCAAGTCGTTCGCCGATCGTACGGAGCTGGAGTTTGTACCTGGTATAACGGCCGTTGTCGGGCCTAATGGCAGCGGCAAGAGCAATATTTCCGACGCGATTCGCTGGGTGCTTGGCGAGCAGAGTGCTAAGTCGCTGCGCGGGGCAAAAATGGAAGATATTATTTTTTCAGGTAGCGATTCGCGCAAGCCGCTGAATTTCTGCGAAGTATCGCTGACGCTTGACAATACTGATCAGCAGCTTAAAATTGATTTTTCCGAGATTACCGTAACGCGGAGAGTATATCGCTCCGGTGAAAGCGAGTACTATATTAACCGGCAAAGTTGCCGTCTGCGTGACATCGTGGAATTATTCATGGATACCGGTGTGGGCAAGGAAGCGTATTCTGTTATCGGACAGGGGAGAATCGAAGAAATACTAAGCACCCGCTCCGAAGACAGGCGGGGGCTTTTTGAAGAAGCGGCTGGCATTGTTAAATACAAAGCACGCAAAAAAGAGGCGGTAAAAAAACTTGATGAGACTGAACAAAATCTTGTGCGCGTGCAGGATATCATGAAAGAACTCGAGGAGCAAATTCAGCCGCTCGCCAAACAGGCGGAGAAAGCGCGCGCCTATCTTTCGTTGAAGGAGACGCTGGCCCAGCATGAAATCGGATTATACGTAAAGCAATTTGATTTGCTGTATGCAGAGTGGGAAGAAGCAAAAGCGCGCATTGATAAGCTTGTGGGTGAACAGGTTGAGTGCGCTGCAAGCATCAATCGGATGGATGCCCAAACCGCTGATTTACGAGCATTTGTGGGCGAGCAGGATCAAGTGCTCGAAGAATTGCAGCAGCGTCTGCTTATGGTTACAGAAGAAGTTGAAAAAAAAGAGGGCGTCAGGGAAGTGCTGCGCGAACGTTTGCGCAACTATAGCAAAAATAAGCAGGATGCGCGCAATAAGGCTTTTGCTTTAACGGAAAAGCAGGATGCGTTGCGCGACCAAATCGCCGTGGCGAAACAGCAGCTGGAAGCGGCGGGTAAAGAAGTAACGGCGCTTGAAAAAGAGCTTGCGCTTGAACAGAGGCGCTATATGAATTTTGCCGCGTTTTCCGACGGGGACGTAGAACGCCTGAAAGCCGATTACTTTGAAATTTTGAACCAAATGGCGTCGATGCGTAACGAAATTCGCCACTGGCAACAGTCGATTGAAGCGAACAAGCAGAAATGGGAGCGGCTTGAGGCAAGCAACCGGCAGCTAATTGACCAGAAAGAAAGCTTGAATGCACGCAGGGAGGAACTTGAACAGGAGCTGGCCGATATTTCCGCGCGTCTTGCCGCAAGCATTGAAGCGTTCAAAAAAGAGGCGGCCGCGCAAAAAGAACGGACCGACAGAAAATCCCATTGGCTGGAAGCGTTGCGTGAAGGTGAACATAAATTGAATGCATTGTTGTCACGGCGCGATACGATGAAAGAGATGCAGGCCGATTTCTCCGGTTTTATGCAGGGAGTAAGAGAAATTCTAAAGGCGCGCCAGCAAGGGTTCAAAGGGATTGAAGGCGCGGTGGCGGAGCTGATCTCGACGGATAAGCAGTACGAAACCGCAATTGAAGTCGCGCTCGGCGGCGCTCTGCAACATGTCGTTGTTACGGACGAGGCGGTGGGACGGCAAGCCATTGCGCTTTTAAAAAATAGACGAGCCGGGCGTGCCACGTTCCTTCCGCTTGACGTTATTCGGCCGCGCCAGCTTCCGGCTGCTGAGCGCACCCGCGTTATGGAAATGGACGGCGTGATCGGCGTGGCGGCCGAGCTTGTTAGTTGCGCGGAACGCTATGAACATATTGTTTATAATTTGCTCGGCAATGTTGTAGTAACAAAAACGCTTGAACAGGCGAATGCCGTAGCCCGAACGCTAGGGTACCGCTACCGGGTCGTGACGCTGGAAGGCGATGTGGTGAATCCGGGTGGTTCTATGAGCGGCGGCGCCATCCAGCAGAAGTCAAATCATCTTCTGGGGCGCCAGCGCCAACTTGAACAACTTGAGGAAGAAATCGTCCGTCAGAAGCGGATAAACGAGGAGCTATACGCCCGGCTCGAAGCGGCAAAAGCCGACGAAGAAGCATGGATGCAAAAGCAAGAGCAGATACGGGCTGAAGGCGAACGTCTGCGCTTAAGGGAACAGGAAATAAAGGGCCTTCTGCGCGAACTGGAAGCGTCCGAGAAAAACATTGCCGAACGTTGGGAGTTTTTCCAGCAGGATCAGGCATTGCTGGAAAAAGAGTATAAGCAGGCAAAACATCGTATCGCTGTATTGGAAGAAGAGCTGGAGGAAATGGCGATCGCTGAGCAGGAAAAGCAGCAGGAAATTGAGGCGGCTGAACGTAACAAAAAAGAAAAAGAGACAAATAAGGAGACGCTTAGCGCACGCATTACCGAATTGAAAGTGCAGGTTGCAACCCGCAAGGAGCAGTATGAGGCACGTCTTTCCGAATATAATCGGCTGGAAAAGGAGTATAAAGAGGTTAGCACGGAATTAGAGGCGACGTCCAAGACACTATTGCTGCTTGATTCCGATAGCGCGACTAGCGACGAAGAAGAAGAAAGGCTGGAGCGGGAAATTCGCGCCTTAAGGACGGAAAAAGAACAATACAGCATGCACATTCAGGAGCAACGAAAAAAACGTCAGGAAGTGCAGGCACAGCTTGCGGAGCAGGAAGCTGAAATCAAAGAAAAACGTCGCCAGTTGAAAGAAATTGAAGAAAATTTGCATAAGCATGAAGTAAAAGTGGAACGCATGGACGTGGAGCTTGATAACCTGCTACAAAAATTGCGTGAAGAATATGAGTTAAGTTATGAAATGGCAAAGGCAAAATATCCGCTACCAGACGATGTCGGTGAAGCGGCCAAGCTTGTGAACAGCATTAAGCAGCAAATCGCTGCGCTTGGCACGGTCAATCTCGGCTCCATTCAAGAATATGAGCGGCTGCGCGAGCGGCAGGAGTTCCTGCTTTTACAGCACCGCGATTTGAGCGAAGCGAAAGCGACGCTTTATCAGGTCATCGCCGATATTGAAGCGGAAATGTCCCGCCGTTTTAAAGAAACGTTCGAAGCGATCCGCGAACAGTTCCAACTGGTGTTTACGCAGCTGTTCGGCGGCGGGCGTGCAGACCTACAGCTGTCAGATCCGGACAACCTGCTGGAGACAGGTATCGAGATTGTGGCGCAACCTCCGGGTAAAAAGTTGCAGTATCTGGCGCTTTTGTCCGGCGGAGAAAAAGCATTAACAGCTATCGCGCTTCTGTTTTCCATTTTGCGGGTTAAGCCGGTCCCATTTTGCGTGCTGGATGAGGTGGAAGCAGCGCTTGATGAAGCGAACGTAACCCGTTTTGCACAGTATTTGCGAGAGTTTTGCGAAAAAACGCAGTTCATCGTCGTAACTCACCGGCGCGGCACAATGGAAGGCGCTGACGTTCTATACGGTGTTACCATGCAGGAGTCCGGCGTATCTAAGCTCGTATCCGTTCGTCTTGAAGACGAGACGATGGTATCGTAAATTACAGGAAGAAAGGAAGCACGCCATGAGTTTTTTTAAAAAGCTGAAGGAAAAAATCTCCGGCCAGGCCGAGACGATTACAAACAAGTTTAAGGAAGGTTTGACGAAAACGCGCAGCGCGTTTGAAAAATTGGAAGACCTCGTACGTCGCTACAAGCGGATTGATGAAGAATTCTATGAAGAACTAGAAGAAATCTTAATTTCCGCTGACGTCGGCGTCAGCACGGTTATGGAACTTGTGGATGAGTTGCGAAGCGAGGCGCGCAAGCGGAAAATTGAAAATGCGCACGATTTGCAGCCGATCCTGTCGGAAAAACTGGTGAATTTGTTGCAGGACAAAGATGAGGATACGTCTTTAAACGTTGAAGATGGACGATTGAACATTATTTTATTTGTTGGCGTCAACGGCGTTGGGAAAACGACAACTATCGGTAAAATGGCGCATATGTTTAAAAGTCGAGGCAAAAAAGTGCTCCTAGCGGCGGGCGACACGTTCCGGGCGGGAGCGATTGACCAGCTTGAAGTATGGGGGGAACGCGTTGGTGTAGAAGTCGTAAAGCAGCAGCAAGGTTCCGATCCGGCCGCGGTCATTTATGACAGCATCCACACGGCACGGGCCCGCGAAGCTGATGTTCTGCTGTGCGACACGGCAGGCCGCTTGCAGAACAAGGTGAATCTAATGGAAGAGCTTGCGAAAATTAAACGCGTGATTCAGCGCGAAGTGCCGGGGGCTCCGCATGAAACGCTGCTCGTACTCGACGCTACGACCGGGCAAAATGCCTTGAGTCAGGCGAAAGCATTTAGCCAGGCTGCTGAGTTGTCAGGTATCGTTCTTACCAAATTGGATGGTACGGCAAAAGGCGGCATCGTCGTTGCGATTCGTAACGAGCTGAATGTACCCGTGAAATTTGTCGGTCTGGGCGAGAAAATGGATGACTTGCAGCCATTTGACGCGGAGCAATTTGTGCACGCGCTGTTCGCGACATCCATCGAAAAAGAAATCGCTGACGAAAAAGAAGAAGAGTAAAGAGAAAATACTTGACAGAGAGAGCGAGCTTTTGTATGATTATTTCCTGTAAAGGATACAGGCTTTACAGTTTGTGTTTATTCGCATGAATTTCCGTACACGGGGGACGGGTCCCATGCTGGAGGAAACTACGCGTCTGCATTTATTGTACGACTTTTACGGCAAGCTTTTGAAAGAAAGGCAGCGCAAATATTTTGATATGTATTACCGCGAAGATCTGTCGCTTGGCGAGATTGCCGAGCTTGAGAACATTAGTCGCCAGGCGGTGTTCGAACAGGTGAAGCGGATCGCCAGGACGATGGAAGATTACGAGAGCAAGCTCGGTCTTCTGGCTCGTTACGAGAGGCGGCGCGCCTTGCTTGAAGAGCTGGAGAGGGAATTGTCGGAGAAAGCGTGGCAACATTCGCGGGCGCTTCAGCTTACGCGTCAGCTGCTCGCGTTAGAAATGGAGATAGATTAGGAGGCGGACCATGGCGTTTGAAAGCTTAGCCAGCCGACTGCAAGCCACATTTGACAAGCTTCGTGGCAAAGGGAAAGTGACGGAAGAAGACGTAACCAAAGCGATGCGCGAGGTTCGTTTGGCTCTGCTCGAAGCGGACGTTAACTTCAAAGTTGTGAAAGATTTTGTAGCCCGTGTCAAAGAGCGCGCCGTAGGTCAGGAAGTGCTCAAGAGCCTGACGCCTGGCCAGCAGGTCATTAAGGTTGTGAACGATGAATTGACCGAGTTGATGGGCGGCGGTCAGAGCAAAATCGCGGTGGCGAATCGGCCACCGACCGTTGTGATGATGGTCGGTTTACAGGGAGCGGGAAAAACGACGACCACCGGAAAATTAGCTAATTATCTGCGCGGCAAGCTGAATCGCAACCCATTGCTTGTCGCCTGCGACATATACCGTCCGGCCGCGATTAAGCAGCTTGAGGTGCTTGGCAAACAACTGAACATCCCGGTGTTTTCCATGGGTGAGCAGGTAAGCCCGGTGGAGATTGCACAGGCCGCAATTGCGCATGCGAAAGAGCAGCATCTTGATTATGTGCTGATCGATACGGCGGGCCGTCTGCACATTGACGAAGCGCTCATGGGTGAACTGCGGGAAATGAAAGAAATAACGAAGCCGCATGAAATTTTGCTTGTCGTGGACGCGATGACCGGCCAGGATGCCGTCAATGTGGCGGAAAGCTTCAACGATCAATTGTCGATTACCGGTGTGGTGTTAACGAAGCTAGATGGCGATACGAAAGGCGGCGCGGCTCTTTCCGTTAAAGCCGTTACTGGCACTCCGATTAAGTTCGTCGGTATGGGAGAAAAAATGGATGCCCTTGAGCCCTTTCATCCGGATCGCATGGCCAGCCGTATTCTCGGTATGGGAGATGTGTTGACACTCATTGAGAAGGCGCAGATGGAAGTGGACGAAGCAAAAGCGAAAGAACTTGAACGCAAAATGCGCCATGCCGAATTTACGTTTGAGGATTTTCTGGAGCAGATGGCTCATGTTCGCAAAATGGGACCGCTTGAAGAATTGTTGGGCTTAATGCCGGGTATGAACAAAATGAAAGGCATGAAAGATTTGAAAATCGATGAGCGGGCGTTGAACCGGGTAGAGGCGATCGTCCGGTCGATGACAACGGAAGAGAAGCGGCATCCAGAGATTATTAATTCAAGTCGCCGTAAGCGAATTGCCAAGGGCAGCGGCACGACCGTTCAAGAAGTGAACCGCTTGATTAAACAATTTGAAGATATGCGCAAAATGATGAAGCAATTTACGAAAATGGCGGATAAAGCAAAGAAGAAAGGCGGGGGCTTCAAGTTTCCGTTCTTTAGCTAACAGGTTATATTTTTAAAACTAAGTCTTTTCTTATATGAATGACTTTGTTATAATAATAAATTAGTGTGTAAATCACAACATGGAGGGAATGAACAAATGGCAGTAAAAATTCGTTTAAAGCGTATGGGTCAAAAGAAAGCTCCGTTTTACCGTGTGGTAGTGGCGGATTCCCGCGCTCCGCGTGACGGCCGCTTTATCGAAGAAATCGGAACGTATAACCCGGTAGCGCAACCGGCGCAAGTTAACATTGATGAAGAAAAAGCGCTGAAATGGCTAACTACAGGCGCACAGCCGACAGACACGGTTCGCAGCCTGTTCCGCAAACAAGGTCTATTACAGAAGTTCCACGAAATGCGCAATAGCAAGAAGTAAGGCAATGAATATTGCAGCGGGAGGACTAGCGGGTGAAATCATTAATTGAAGTGATTGCCAGAGCTCTTGTCGATCATCCAGATTCCGTTTCGGTCGAAGAGGTGACACAAGAGCAAAGCACCATATACCGCTTGTCCGTTCATCCGGACGATATGGGAAAGGTGATCGGAAAGCAGGGTCGTATTGCTAAGTCTCTTCGCACCGTAGTCAATGCGATGGCAGCAAAAGAAAACCAGCGCGTGACCATTGAAATTGTATAATCAAACAAAGAAGAAAGCTGGGGCCCTCTCCCAGCTTTTTCTTCCATTTATCCGGTCTTTATGCGATAAATTGTATACATAGTCCGCAAATAAGGAGGAAATGCGGCATGCTCATTGTCAAGCGTAAAGTGAAGGTCATGATGGTTATTACTGAAGCGTCACGCTGCAAAATGCGGGATGAGTTTGTATCGATGCGAAAACGGTATGAACTAGAGCTGGAGCAACTAAATTTCCAGGCGAAGAAGCTGCTTCAGGAGGCGCAACGTAAAGGAAGAGAAGCGCTTGATATCGTTCAGCGCAGGCTTGCGAAGGAACGGCAGGTGCGTGAGGAAAAGCTTTCGCAAATTTCGTTTCAGCTTGAGCAGTTGGAAAACCTTCCGCTCGGCAGTGAGATTCATTATACGACGGTGGAAAGTGATGTGGAAGTAAAAGTCGGCGACGATTGGGGTAAGGTAATGACAGGAACGGAAATCGTGCTTAAGGACGGGATTGTAAAAGAAATTCGCGAAAGGAGCCTGGATTAAGTGATCGAGGAATTTTTTACCGTAGGTAAGCTGGTAAATACGCACGGCATCCGCGGTGAAGTTCGCGTTGTCTCAGAAACCGATTTTCCGGAAGATCGGTATAAAAAAGGCAGTGTGCTGTATTTGTTTCATCCGGCAATGAAAGACCCGGTGCCGCTGACGGTTATGTCCGCGCGCCAGCATAAAAACTTTTATTTGTTGACATTTAAAGATCATCCTTCCATTCAGCATGTGGAAAAATATAAGGGCGGGCTGCTTAAGGTGAAGGCAGAAGACAGGAAGCCGCTTTCAGAAGGTGAATTTTATTTCCAGGATATCCTCGGCAGCGAAGTGTTTACGGAGGAAGGAAGACGCCTCGGCGTGGTCAAGGAGATTTTGCAGCCTGGAGCCAATGACGTTTGGGTAGTAAAGCAAGATAAAGGAAAAGATATTTTGCTTCCGTATATTGATGACGTGGTGAAACAAGTAGATGTAAACAATAAGAAGATTACCGTTCATCTCCTTGAAGGGCTTGTCTAGGAGGATAGGATGCAAATTGACATTTTAACGCTGTTTCCGGAGATGTTCGAAGGTGTGCTCGGAGCGAGCATTGTCGGTAAAGCCGCACAAAAAGGGATTGTATCGTTTCGTGTCATCAATTTTCGTGAATTTTCAGATAATAAGCACGGACAAGTGGACGACATGCCGTATGGTGGCGGAGGCGGTATGGTACTCAAGCCGGAGCCGATTTTCCGGGCGGTAGAATCGCTGACTGGATCGCTGGAAGAAGGCGCGGAGCATTCTGTGGGTGGCAAGCCGCGCGTTATTTTACTGTGCCCACAGGGGAAGCGATATAATCAAGCAATGGCGGAGGAGCTAGCGGAAGAGAAACATTTGATTTTTATTTGCGGTCATTATGAAGGCTACGACGAACGCATCCGCGAGCACCTGGTGACCGACGAGATTTCTATCGGCGATTATGTGTTAACAGGGGGCGAACTTCCTGCCATGGTTATTATTGATAGTGTGGTACGTTTGCAGGAAGGAGCGCTCGGAAATGCGCAATCAGCGGTTGCTGATTCATACAGTATGGGCCTGCTGGAGCATCCGCATTATACGCGCCCGGCCGAATTTCGCGGCTGGCGAGTACCGGATGTGCTATTATCTGGCCATCACGAAAACATCGAAAGATGGCGGCTCAAAGAATCGCTTCGTCGCACACTTATGCGCCGGCCGGATCTGTTGGAAACGATCGAGATGACACCGAAAATAAAAAAATTGCTTGAAGAGATAAAACGGGAGTTGTAACCAGTTTTCGGTTATGGTATGATAAATCTTGTGAGCCATTTTGGTTCGGATTAAGATGGTCCTCTTCCTATCGGGAGGTTCGCAGACTCGAACATAGCCGCTTACTTCTCATATGGAATGAACATCTGTTGGAAGGAGGAAAACTCATGCATCATATTATTCGTGAAATTACGCAAGCGAACATGAAACAAGATATTCCTAGCTTCCGCCCCGGTGACACTGTACGTGTGCATTTGAAAGTAATTGAGGGGCAACGCGAACGTATTCAGGTGTTCGAAGGCGTTGTAATTAAGCGCCGCGGAGGTGGCATCAGCGAGACTTTCACGGTTCGTAAAGTTTCTTATGGTGTCGGTGTTGAGCGTACACTGCCGCTCCATTCTCCGAAAATCGAAAAAATCGAAGTAGTACGTCAAGGTAAAGTTCGTCGTGCGAAGCTCTATTATCTGCGCGATCGTGTGGGTAAAGCGGCACGTATTAAAGAAATTCACCGTTAATACGGGAAAAAGGAGCTTGGTAACAAGCTCCTTTTTTAGCGATTCGGAAATGAGTAACCAGAGTTAGGGGTTCAGAAATCCGCCCCTTCTTCCTGCGCTCGTGTTACGTTTCGGTGAATGAATAGCCGTGGATAGGAAAAAAGGCCGAATTTACGGCACGTAAGGAGGATTCGTGATGGTTGAAGAGACCTCCTCTGAGTCAACCAAAAAAAGAAAGGGAAAAAGCGAAGCATGGGAGTGGCTGAAAGCGCTTGGTGTTGCCGTCGTGCTTGCGCTTTTCATCCGTACGTTTTTGTTTGCTCCGTTTCTTGTTGATGGTTCTTCGATGATGCCGACATTAGAAAATGGGGAGCGTTTGATCGTAAATAAATTAATTTATTATATTCAAGACCCGAAACCGGGCGATATTGTTGTCTTCCATGCAACCCGGGAGAAAGATTATATTAAACGGGTCATTGCCACGGAAGGGCAGACCGTGGAAGTAAGGAACGATCAGCTTTACATAGATGGAAAGCCGGTCGATGAATCGTATTTAAAACAGTATAAAGAAGAGGCGAGAGCGGCAGGCTATGTGTTGACGGAAGATTTCGGACCGGAGAAAGTGCCGCCGGGCCATATTTTCGTCATGGGTGACAATCGCCGCAACAGTACGGATAGCCGTGTTATTGGGCCCGTGCCTGTGAAAAGCGTAGTGGGTCGTTCAGAGCTGATAATCTGGCCGCTTGATAAGATTCGTTTGAACTAACAAGAAATGCAGGTGAAGGCATATGACGATTCAATGGTTTCCGGGTCATATGGCTAAAGCGCGCCGACAAGTGACGGAGAAGTTGAAGCTGATTGATGTCGTGATCGAACTTCTGGATGCACGTCTTCCTTTATCGAGCCGCAATCCGATGATCGATGAGATTGTTTCTGGAAAACCGCGTTTAATTTTATTGAACAAATCCGATCTGGCGGCTGAAGAGATAACGAAGGCGTGGGTACGGCATTTTGCTGAAAACGGCATTAAGGCAATTCCGATTGACGCTCTTTCCGGCCGCGGCGTGAGTAAATTGCCACAGGAATGCGAAGTGCTCGTTGAGGAAACGATGCAGAAGCGACGTGCTAAAGGGATGCAGGATCGGGCGATTCGTGCCATGATTCTTGGAATCCCGAACGTCGGCAAGTCATCGCTAATGAATCGGCTGGCTGGCCGCAAAGTGGCGCAAACAGGGGATCGTCCGGCGGTTACGAAGGCCCAGCAATGGGTGAAAGTCGGCAAGGTGCTAGAGCTATTGGACACACCGGGAATTTTATGGCCCAAATTTGAAGATCCGCTCGTGGGGCTTAGGCTTGCTGCCAGCGGCGCCATTAAAGATGAAATTATAGATTTTCAGGAAGTGGCGCTGTTTGTTGTTGCGTACTTGCGAATGTACTACAGCAACGCGCTCAAAGAGCGCTACCAGCTTGCCGAACTGCCCGAAAGTAAACTGGAGATTTTGACGGAAATCGGTCGTAAACGTGGCTGTCTGGTGAGTGGCGGCCATATTGATTATGATAAAGTAGCCGAACTGATTCTGCGTGAATTGCGCGGCGGTAAGATTGGTCGGATTTCGCTGGAGCGCCCGGATGACGAGTTTACGCTTGAAATGGCACGTGTGAGCATGGATGAGCTTACGCCCTATTGATGAATTGCCTGTTTTATATTTTGTAGAAGAAAATAAACGTGTGGCTTCGGCTACACGTTTTTCTTATGGCGTTAACACAAGAAATATTGATAAAAAAGGAGCGAAATCTCATTGAATATCGCCGACATGACGATAAAAGAAATAAAGGAATGGCTAGAGACTTGCAAGGAGTTGCCGGCAGAAGTGCAGGCTCTGTTTATGGCTGATGCGCGAAGCGGTGTGCAAGCGGTATATAGAAGGTGGCAGCGAAACCAGGAGAAGGCACGAAAACAGCAGGAACGTTGGCTTGAGATGAGCCGATACGAACGCGAATTATGGAAAAGGGGGTACAGGCATATCGCAGGTGTGGACGAAGTGGGCCGCGGCCCGCTTGCAGGGCCTGTCGTTACTGCCGCCGTTATTTTGCCGCAAGATTTTTATTTGCCGGGACTAAACGATTCTAAAAAAGTGTCTCCTGCTCAACGGGAAGTTATGTACGAACGGATTATGGAAGGGGCTGTTGCGGTGTCAATCGCGATGAGCGACGCGCCCCTTATCGACGAAATGAACATTTTTCAGGCGACGCTTCGCGCCATGCACGAAGCGGTACGCGGTTTGCAAGTTGTGCCGGATATTACGCTAAATGATGCAGTCACAATTCCACAGCTTTCCTTGGAGCAGAGACCGCTTATCGGCGGGGATGGAAAAAGTATTTCCATTGCCGCTGCCTCTATTGTTGCAAAAGTGGAACGCGACCGGCTTATGAAAGAATATGACAGGCAATATCCGGGATACGGGTTTGCTTCCAACATGGGGTACGGTACGGCGGAGCATCTCGCCGCATTGCGAGAGAAGGGACCATGTCCGATTCATAGACGTAGCTTCGGTGGCGTACTTCAGTCATAGCGTCTTTTTGTATGCATTTCAGGGCAAGGAGGGAGAGGATGATACAGAGCTTTGTGCTGAACCATGTATTTCAGCAAATGCAACGGACGCAATTATCCGCGGTAGAACTTGTTCCAGGGCAAGTGTTTCAGGGGAAAGTAGTAAAGCTATTTCCAAATAATATGGCGATGGTGCAACTGGGGGGCATGACGGTTACGGCGCGTCTGGAAACGCCGTTAGAATTGGGGCAGCGTACATGGCTGCAAGTACAGCCAGGCGGGGGGCCGATTTCACTGAAAGTGATTAGCCAGCCGGAAAAGCAGAATCAGGCTACGGAAGCAAGCATGGAAGGCTTGGCGAAAGGACTCGGAGTTCCGCTAACAAAAGAATGGCTCGCCTTTTTGCAAAAAGCGCTTGACGCTCGCATTCCTCTATCCGGTGGCTCGCTGCGTGCTGTGATGCAAGCGATACGGGAGGTGGGTGGTGGTACGACTGCGGAAGACGCGGCTTTGTTTGCCATGCAAAAAGCGCTTCCAATTACCAAGGAAACCATATTGGCGTTACGGTCATTTGCAGGAAACAGCAATTTGGAAGCAGGAATGAAAAATCTTCTTCAGAATATGCATGACTTGCTTACACGCCCGGAATCGATTGCAGCAGGCATAAAGGAGCCGCTTCAACAGGCGGCCGGACAGCTTGCGGCTGCGCGGGTGATTCTTGCCCAGGTACAGGAAAAGCTTGTTTCATCGCCGACAAAATTCGAGGGGCAGGTACAACGAACAATTTCTTCTATAGAGCAACCGGCTTTGTTGTTGCAGGAATCTGGGGACGAAAGTGTTTCTAAGGCCCCTTTAGCCGCTTCTACCCAAGGAGGGATCAAGCGGTTAATGATAGAGTTGTTTGAGCGTCTTGGCTTTTTCCATGAACGCGCCCTGGCGCAAGCGATAGATAGGGAAGCGCAGGATTGGGGGAAGCAGGCAGGAAGCGTGAAAGGCTCGCTGCTTCAACTTTTACAGCACCCGGAAGCGAAAGCATTACCCGCTCCGTTGCGGGAGCAAATGCAGCAGCTCGTCCAGCAACTTACCGGTCAACAGCTAATGATGGCCGGAGTACAGGAAGACGTCTCGTTTGTTCAGGTAGCCCTTCAGTTGCCACTGCCCGGAGGCAAGCATGAGGAAAATGCGCTGATCCAGATTGAATCACGCAAAAAAGGCCCGGGACAGCTCGATCCAGAAAATTGCCGTCTATTTTTTTATTTGACCATGCAAAATATTGGGGAGACGACGCTTGACGTTTCCGTCGTAAACAAAATTGTATCGATTTATCTATACAATAACCGGAAAGAGCTTCCCGCGCTAGTGAATGTGTTGCGTGATTCGCTGGAGAAAAATCTTGCCGCTCAAGGGTACAGACTGTCATTGTTGCGAGTTATGACGTTGCCTGAGCGGCAAAACGATCGGAGCCAATCAGCAGCGCATGGTTTTCTTTCTTCAAATCTTACCCATTATCAGGGGGTGGATGTACGCGTATGAAAGCAAAATATACACGAAAAAGCGCGGTTGCCTTAGGCTATAATCCTGCCGAAGCTGATGCGCCCCGCGTGATTGCCAAAGGAAAAGGAAGGATCGCCGAAAAAATTCTAGAGCAGGCGAAAGAACATGGGGTGCCGATTCAGGAGGACCCTTCTTTGGTGGAAGTGTTAGCTACTCTTGAGTTAAACGAACAGATTCCTGTTGAACTTTATCAGGTAGTGGCTGAAATCTTAGCGTTTGTCTATGAGACAGACAGACGGAGCGAATGCCGATGACCCCGAAAAAAATGAACCGGCAGCGCGGTGCTGAGGGAGAAGAATGGGCTCGCCGATATCTTGAAGGGAAAGGGTTTGTGTTTGAACGGCGCAATTTCCGCACACGTGACGGGGAAATTGATTTGATTATGCGCGAAGGAGATACTCTTGTATTTGTCGAGGTAAAACTGCGCACGACAGTTCGTTTTGGACATGGCAGTGAAGCGGTGACACCGGCAAAACAGCGAACAATTCGCAAGGTAGCAACGGCGTATTTACAGCGGTACGGTTATGTAGCCAGCGCGCCTTCTGTTCGTTTTGACGTCATTTCAATTGTTTGCTATAGGGACAAAACGTATAAAGTTACTCATATTCCTCATGCCTTTTGAAAAATAGGCAAAGAAAAGAAATTTCTTCCGCGGCACCTGTCCACATGCTTGTGCAGTTTTGCGCATATAGTAATAGTGTACTCGACGTGTAACACCTCCTTTTTTGTACCTGAGCGGCTGGATGTCGTTCAGGTTTTTTTGCGTTTTCTCTTTTTTTCTTTGTCATTATATGGTAATTTTTTACAAAAGAGGAGGTTGGTTACTTTGTTTACCCGTGTACATAGCGCTACTGTATTAGGGATTCAGGGAATCGGAGTTGAAGTGGAGGTCGATATTTCGAACGGGTTGCCTTATTTTGAAATCGGCGGGCTGGCCGCTTCTTCTGTTCGCGAGGCCCGCAACCGTGTCAAGTCTGCTATTAAAAATAGCGGTTTTACCTTTCCTGTGCAGCGCATTACGGTAAATCTTGCGCCAGCTGATGTAAGAAAGGCTGGCTCCATGCTTGATTTGGCGATCGCCGTGGGAATTTTGTTAGGAAGCGGCCAGGTCGAGGTTCGTAACAAACTGGAGCGCTGGCTATTTCTCGGTGAACTTTCGTTGGAAGGAACGTTACGCCCGATTCATGGCCTGTTTCCGATGCTTCTTGCCGCCAAGCAAGCGGGATTTTCCGGCGTGGTTATTCCGGCGGCGTGTGAAGAAGATGTGAAACGGGTCAAGGTTCCTGTTCTTCGTGTGCACACGCTTGCGGAATGCATGGCTTGCTTTGGATGGTCGGATGAAACACTGAGAAAGGAAGCAGGAAAAAGCATGTTATCCAGCGATCCGGTATCGATTCGCGCGGAGATAAACTGTTTCAGCGATGTAAAGGGACAGCGGCACGTTAAGCGAGCCATGGAGGTAGCGGCAGCCGGGTTTCATCATTTGGCGATGATAGGGCCACCGGGCACCGGAAAAACGATGTTGGCTAGGCGATTTCCTTCGATTTTGCCCCCTTTGGATGAAGAAGAGTCTCTTGTTGTGGATACGATTTACAGCGCCTGCGGTTTGCTTACAGAGCGCTTGAAGCAGGCGCCTTATCCGCCTTTCCGCGCCCCACATGCTTCCATTACCCCTGTCGGGATGCTAGGGGGCGGCATGTATCCGCAACCGGGCGAGATGAGTCTTTCGCATTGCGGCGTTTTGTTTTTAGATGAGTGGACCGAATTTTCACGTGCGGTGCTCGAAGCGATGCGTCAGCCGCTTGAGGATGGACAGATTACTATTATCCGCCATGGAGCGAAGCTCGTCTTTCCTTGTCGTTTTTTACTTATTTCTTCCTTTAATCCCTGCTTTTGCGGTTTTTACAGATTTGAAAGTGATTATCAATACTGTACATGTACAGCGCGGGAAATTAAGAGATATTGGAAAAAGCTCTCCGGACCGATGCTGGACAGAATGGATATTCAAGTGGAAGTTCCGCGTGTTCGTATTGATGAAATGGGGCGGGATAAATCATTAACATCTGCTGAAATGCGTGGGAGGGTCATGGTGGCGCGGGAACGGCAGCGACACCGTTACCGTGATACCGGATTTCAATTTAATTCTCAGCTGTTCGGCAGATGGGTTGAAAAGTACGTATCGCTTTCTGTTTCCGCGCAACGCTGGTTTTCTGTTCTTTATCAAACGAGCGGCATTAGCAACCGCTCATACGACAAAATCCTTAAAGTTGCGCGTACGATCGCGGATCTGGAAGACAGCGAACAGGTGTTAGAAGCACATGTGGCTGAAGCATTTCAGTATCGTACGCTGGATCAAAAGCAGTGGAAAGGGTAAGCTGGAAAAAATTTTTCGACATAAATTTCTGTGGATAACTATATCTACAGAAAGAAATAAAGTTTTACAACCATTTTGAATTCTTGTACACAACTTATTCACAGAACCTTGTGGATAATGGAATGCTTGTTCTAAAAAAAGGGTCGATGTTACAATATGGAAAATAGAAGATGAGGGGGGAGTTATTCATGCACCTACTTTCAGACGAAGCATTGCTTGACGCTTATCTAAAAGCAGTCCATTTGGGTCTGGAACAGGAATTTATTCAGCTTTTAATCGAGGAAATCAATAAAAGAGAATTGCCGTTACCTTCCCATTAAGAAGCAGATGCTAGGCGTCTGCTTCTTTCATTTTTTCTTCATGAGTAAACAAGGAAACACTCGCAAGTTTTTCTCATTTCCCACAAAAAGTAAAACGGTAGTTGAAAAACGTCAGAAAAGCGCGAAAAGAAAGCAGGGATTTGCCGAATGATGACGAATAAGCTATACTGTATGCGCAGACAGGCTTACACAAGGAGAAGCTTGATGCGTTTATTTTATGTAAAATGAGGTTAGGAGGATGGAGAATGAATATCCATGAGTATCAAGGAAAAGAGATACTTAAGCAGTACGGCGTTGCCGTGCCGAACGGAAAAGTAGCGTTCACGGTAGACGAAGCGGTAGAGGCAGCGAAGGCTCTTAACTCGAACGTATATGTAGTTAAGGCGCAAATTCACGCTGGCGGCCGCGGCAAAGCAGGTGGTGTCAAAATCGCGAAAAGCTTGGATGAAGTTCGTACATATGCGCAGGAGCTTCTCGGTAAAGTGCTTGTTACGCATCAGACAGGCCCTGAAGGGAAAGAAGTAAAGCGTTTGCTCATTGAAGAAGGCTGCGATATCAAAAAAGAATACTACGTAGGTCTTGTAGTTGACCGCAAAACGAGTCGCGTCGTTATGATGGCGTCTGAAGAAGGCGGTACGGAAATCGAGGAAGTAGCGGCAAAAACGCCGGAAAAAATCTTTAAAGCAGTCATCGATCCGGCTGTAGGTCTGCTTCCGTTCCAGGCGCGCAAGCTTGCGTTTTCCATCAACATTCCGAAAGAATTGGTAAACAAAGCCGTGAAATTCATGATGGGCTTGTATCAAGCTTTTGTTGATAAAGATTGCTCCATTGCAGAAATCAATCCGCTTGTCGTAACAGGCGACGGCAATGTAATGGCGCTTGACGCGAAGCTGAATTTCGATTCCAACGCGCTTTATCGTCATAAAGACGTTTTGGAGCTGCGTGACCTGGATGAGGAAGATCCGAAAGAAATCGAAGCTTCCAAGTATGATTTGAACTACATTGCGCTTGATGGTAACATCGGTTGCATGGTTAATGGTGCGGGTCTTGCGATGGCAACTATGGACATTATCAAGTTTTATGGCGGCGAGCCTGCGAACTTCCTTGATGTTGGCGGCGGCGCGACAACCGAGAAAGTTACAGCAGCATTCAAGTTAATTCTTTCTGATGAGAATGTAAAAGGCATTTTCGTTAATATTTTTGGTGGTATTATGAAGTGCGATGTTATCGCTGAAGGTGTTGTAGAGGCAGCGAAAGAAGTGGGTCTAGATCGTCCGCTTGTTGTGCGTCTCGAAGGTACAAACGTAGAGCTTGGTAAGAAAATCCTGAATGAATCCGGCCTTAACATTGTAGCAGCAGAATCGATGGCAGACGGCGCGGAAAAAATCGTTTCCTTGGTAAAATAAGAAAGGTGGGGGCTTACGAGTCATGAGTATTCTTATCAATAAAGATACAAAAGTAATCACCCAGGGTATCACTGGTGCTACTGGTTTATTCCATGCGAAGGGTTGCCGTGAATACGGTACGCAAATGGTTGGAGGTACTTCACCTGGAAAAGGCGGTACAGAAGTTGACGGTTTCCCCGTTTTTGATACAGTTGCTGAAGCAGTAAGAGAAACAGGAGCGAATGCATCTGTTATTTATGTTGCGGCGCCTTTTGCGGCAGACGCCATTATGGAAGCGGTAGACGCTGAGCTAGACCTTGTTATTTGTATTACAGAAGGTATCCCAGTACTTGATATGGTAAAAGTAAAACGCTACATGGAAGGTAGCAAAACCCGTTTGATTGGACCGAACTGCCCTGGTGTTATTACTCCTGGTGAGTGCAAAATCGGTATCATGCCGGGATATATCCATGCGCCTGGTAAAGTTGGCATCGTATCCCGCTCCGGAACGCTTACATACGAAGCGGTACATCAATTGACAACGAACGGTGTTGGCCAGTCTACGGCGGTAGGTATTGGTGGCGACCCGGTAAACGGCACGAACTTCATCGATTGCTTGAAACTGTTCAATGAAGATCCGGATACAGAAGCGGTGATCATGATCGGTGAAATCGGCGGTACAGCCGAAGAAGAGGCTGCTGAGTGGGTGAAGGCGAACATGAAGAAGCCGGTAGTAGGCTTTATTGGAGGCCAAACTGCGCCTCCAGGAAAGCGTATGGGTCATGCGGGAGCCATTATCTCCGGCGGCAAAGGAACCGCTGCTGAGAAAATCAAGACAATGGAAGCGTGCGGCATCCGTGTAGCAAGAACGCCGGCTGAAATCGGTCAAACGATGATTGATGTCTTAAAAGAACGTGGCTTGTTGGAAGCATGCATGACAGTTAAATAATACGCGTGAGGCGTACAGAAAAAAGGAGTGCTGATTCGGCGCTCCTTTTTTATCAGGTAAGAACATACAAAAATGTAGGATCAAAAGTCGAATTAGAAGGATTTCCATTTATTTCCTCGAAATAAAAAGGAAAGAAAATGCGAGGTGAGGAAAAGATGGAAGAAAGAGAATACATACTGCTTGCTTTATCAAATATTCGTGGAGTGGGACGGAATGTGGTGCGTCGTGCTCGCAAGCTCACAGAGGCGCTGGATTTTGCGGCGCACTCCGTCACGGATATCAGGGAATTGCTTGGAATTTCTACCAAAAAAGCGGAGCTAATTAAAGCGGAATTTGACATGGAGAAAACGATGGATTATGTTAGACGTTGGTGTGACCATGGAATTACGGTGTTGACCTGGTTGAATCCGCTATATCCTGCGTTGTTGAGAGAAATTCCTGATCCTCCCGAGGTCTTATACATAACCGGAAACAAGGAACTTCTGTCCTATCCCGCACTTGCTATCGTCGGGACGCGCACGCCAACAGTATATGGTAAGAACGCGGCGCGCCAGTTTGCTAGAGACTTAGCGGCGAAAGGATTTTGCATTGTTTCAGGGCTTGCACGCGGTGTTGACAGCGAAGCTCACCGCGGCGCATTGGAAGCTGGAGGAGCTACCATCGCTATACTGGGATGTGGCATTGATATTGTTTACCCAAACGAAAATCGAAAGCTGGCCGCTGAACTTCGGCGGCAGGGTCTTATTATTTCAGAATATCCGCCCGGTGTAGAACCGCGACGGAGGTTTTTTCCGGAGCGAAATCGCCTTATTAGCGGGCTTGCGAGGGGAGTGCTTGTCATTGAGGCGGCGGCGCGCAGCGGTTCGCTTATTACGGCCGATTTGGCCGCGGAGCAGGGACGGGATGTGTACGCTTTGCCAGGTTCAGTTTATTCTCCGAAAAGTGTTGGTTGCCACTGGCTGATCCAACAGGGGGCAAAATTGGTGCACAATGTTTATGATATTGTAAGTGAATACCCTTGGATGGTTTCGGATACAAATGAAAATACAACCGATCACACGTTATCATCCTCAATAAAGCTGAGCGAAGAAGAGAAAATCGTACTCGAGCTTATAGGGGGGGAATCCGTATCGTATGAAGAGATTTTATGTCGAACGGCGTTTTCCTCTAGCCATTTGCATTATCTTCTGCTATCTTTGCAAGTAAAACAGAAAATTGAGCAATTGCCCGGACCGGCTTTTATCCGGATGAAAGAATAATACGTTTGACAAATGCAAGTTTTGTAATTAATAATAGGAGGAATTCTTTTCACTTGTTCACGAATAAGAACGCATGTGTTCTTACATTCGTATACATGTAAAGCGAAGAAGGCAGCGCTTATGCCAAATCGGCTGCGCACGCCAAGTTTTCTGTAGCAAAAGGGGGAAACATGCTTGGCAGATTCACTGGTGATAGTGGAGTCTCCCGCAAAGGCGAAGACAATTGGAAAATATCTTGGGAAGAAATATATTGTCAAAGCATCGATGGGCCATGTGAGAGACTTACCGAAAAGTCAAATGGGAGTCGATATTAAAAAAGGGTTTGAGCCGAAGTACATTACGATTCGCGGCAAAGGGGACGTGCTAAAGGAGTTGCGTGATGCATCCAGAAAGGTGAAGCATGTGTATCTTGCGGCGGACCCCGATCGCGAAGGCGAAGCGATCGCCTGGCATTTGGCCCACAGTTTGAACATAGATCAGGATCAGCCTTGTCGTGTTGTCTTTAACGAGATTACCAAGCAAGCGGTCAAGGAGGCGTTCAAACATCCACGCAAAATCGACATGGACTTGGTAAACGCCCAGCAGACGCGCCGGATTCTTGACAGGCTGGTAGGGTATAACATTTCTCCGCTGTTGTGGAAGAAAGTCAAAAAGGGGCTTAGTGCTGGGCGGGTGCAATCCGTAGCCGTAAAGCTTATTATTGACAGGGAAAAGGAAATCAACTCGTTTGTACCGGAAGAATACTGGTCGGTTACCGCACACCTAAAAGCCGGAAAAGAAACGTTTGAAGCCAAATTTTACGGATACGGCACAGAAAAAGTCGAGCTGAAATCCGAAGCGGAAGTCAAAGAATTACTGCAGAGGATTGAAGGGAAGCCGTATGTCGTTGCTGAGATCAAGAAGCGGGAGCGCAAGCGGAACCCTGCCGCGCCGTTTACGACAAGCTCCTTGCAGCAGGAAGCGGCGCGCAAGCTGAATTTCCGCGCTGCAAAAACGATGATGATCGCACAGCAGCTATATGAAGGGATTGACATCGGCGAAGAAGGCACGGTCGGCCTGATTACGTACATGCGTACCGATTCGACGCGGGTTTCGCCTGTGGCGCAGGAGGAAGCGAAAAAATATATTACCGAGGAATACGGCGTAGAGTACGCCCTTGCTAAACCGCGTCAGTTCGGGAAAAAAGAAGGGGCACAGGATGCACATGAAGCGATTCGTCCGACGCTCATCCATAAAGACCCGGCCTCGCTCAAAGCGTATTTATCGCGCGACCAGCTAAAGCTGTATCGTTTGATATGGGAACGCTTCATCGCCAGCCAGATGGCCCCGGCGGTGCTCGATACGGTAACGGCGGACATCGTTGCTGGAGACGCTGTGTTCCGTGCCAGCGGTTCGCAGGTGAAGTTTCCGGGTTTTATGAAAGTGTATGTAGAAGGAACGGATGACGTTCAGAAAGAAGAAGACAAGATGCTGCCGCCGCTTGAAGCAAAACAGGAGCTTGCGCTGGAAGAGATAGAGCCAAAACAGCATTTCACTCAGCCACCGCCGCGTTACTCCGAGGCGAGGCTTGTTAAAACGCTCGAAGAGTTGGGGATCGGACGTCCGAGCACGTACGCACCGACGCTTGAAACGATTCAGAAACGTGGGTACGTAGCATTACAGGATCGCCGCTTTGTTCCGACCGAGCTTGGAGAAATTGTGCTTGAATTAATGGAAGAATTCTTTCCGGAAATTCTCGATACGAAGTTTACCGCCAAAATGGAGGATGAACTTGATCATATTGAAGAAGGAAAAGTGCAGTGGGATAAGGTGTTGGAAGAGTTCTATGAAGGATTCTCCAAACGCCTGGAAGTTGCGGAAAAATATATGCGGGAAGTAGAGATTAAAGACGAAGTGGCGGACATCATGTGCGATAAATGCGGCAGCCCAATGGTGTATAAGGTTGGGCGCTACGGCAAGTTTCTCGCATGCTCTGCGTTTCCGGAGTGTCGCAATACAATGCCGATCGTCAAAGAAATCGGCGTAAATTGCCCGAAATGTGAAACCGGACAAATTGTGGAGCGTAAAAGTAAGAAGAACCGAATTTTCTACGGTTGCACAAATTATCCGAATTGTGACTTTGTTTCATGGGATAAGCCATTACCACGTGCATGTCCAAAGTGCGGCAACATGCTTGTCGAGAAAAAGGGCAAAGGCAAAAATAAAGGGCCGACTGTTCAATGCTTGGCCTGCGACTACCAAGAAGAAACATCATAAAAATAAGGAGTTTTACGGAGCGATGGAAAAAGTAAAAGTCATCGGAGCTGGGTTGGCAGGCAGCGAAGCGGCCTGGCAAATCGCCGAACAGGGTGTTGATGTCATTCTGTATGAAATGCGCCCTGTGCGCCAAACTCCGGCCCATCACACCGATAAATTCGCGGAGCTGGTGTGCAGTAACTCACTGCGCGCCAATTCGTTGACCAATGCTGTGGGCATTTTAAAAGAAGAGATGCGCCGCCTTTCGTCCGTTATTATTCGTTCGGCCGACAATTGTTCTGTGCCGGCTGGAGGAGCGCTTGCAGTGGACAGACACGAATTTGCCGATGCCGTAACAAGAAGCGTGCGCAATCATCCACGCATCGAGGTGTGCAATAAAGAGATCACGGAGATTCCAGATGGGATTGTCGTTATTGCTACCGGTCCGCTAACATCACCTGATTTGTCCAAGAAACTGCAAGAGTTGACGGGCGAAGAGTATTTGTATTTCTATGATGCGGCGGCGCCGATCATTGACAAAGAAACGATCGATATGAACAAAGTGTTTTTGGCTTCCCGTTATGGTAAGGGAGAAGCAGCTTATCTTAATTGTCCGATGACGGAAGAAGAATTTGACGCATTTTATGAGGCACTGATTACAGCAGAAGAAGTGCCGCTTAAAGAATTTGAAGAGCAGATTTTCTTCGAAGGGTGCATGCCGATTGAAGTAATGGCCAAGCGCGGTAAACAGACGATGTTATTCGGGCCGCTGAAGCCGGTCGGGCTCATTGATCCGCGCACCGGAAAACAGCCGTACGCGGTCGTGCAGTTACGCCAGGACAATAGTGCCGGCACATTATACAATATTGTCGGTTTCCAGACGCACCTTAAGTGGCCGGAACAAAAGCGGGTATTTCGGATGATACCCGGGCTTGAAAATGCGGAAATCGTGCGTTATGGCGTGATTCACCGTAATACGTTTATCAATTCTCCACGTTTGTTAAAGCCGACATACCAATATAAAGACAGAGATACCTTGTTTTTCGCTGGACAGATGACTGGTGTGGAAGGATATGTAGAGTCCGCCGCTTCCGGATTGATTGCAGGTATTAACGCCGCGCGTCTTGCGCGCGGGCTTGAGCCCCTGGTATTTCCGCCGGAGACGGCGATGGGCAGTATGGCGCATTATATCACAACGGCAAACCCGGACAATTTCCAGCCTATGAACGCAAATTTTGGCTTATTTCCGCCGCTTGAAAGCAACATCCGCAACAAAAAAGAACGGTATGAACAGTATGCGAAGCGGGCGTTAGATAAAATTCAGAATTTTTCTCGAAGCGTTCACAATTTAAGTTGCAGCTAGCGATGGGGTTATGTTATACTAACGACGGTTAAAAGCTGGATTCTCCCTGTGGGGAAAGTATTTTTGGAAATGATGTGTACGGGATGCGGCGTTGCTGCGTCCCGTATGCATTGTTGCTCGGGTAGGAGGTACACAAATGGAAGCCTTGGAGTCTGATCGCCTGCTTTTGCTGTTTAAACAGTACTTGCAGATTGAAAAAAACGCTTCGCCTCTGACGATTGCGAACTATGAGAAAGACATCCGGGCTTTTGCGGCGTTTATGAAGCAGCATGACGTAACAGCATATGCTGCTGTTTCTTATGTTCATGTTCGCAGTTATTTGACGGAATTGCACAGGCAAAACTACGCTCGTCGCTCAATTGCGCGAAAATTATCAAGCCTGCGAAGTTTTTACCGTTTTTTACTACGTGAAGAACTGGTGGGGCACAATCCGTTCGCGATGACCGCAACGCCAAAGCTGGAAAAGAAGCTTCCGAATTTTTTATTTCCGAAAGAAGTTGAAGCGATTTTGCAGTTGCCGGATACAAAGACACCGCTCGGGCTAAGGGATCGAGCCATACTCGAGATGCTATACGCCAGTGGAATGCGCGTGTCGGAGCTTGTTGGCTTGACCATCCGTTCCGTTGATACACTTGCAGGTACGGCTCTCGTATTCGGAAAGGGCGCAAAAGAAAGATATGTTCCGCTCGGGCAACACGCGCTTGTTGCCTATAAACAATACATACAGCGCGGTCGCCCGTTCTTATGCAAACAGATGAAAAACGATGCTTTGTTTGTTAACGTTCGGGGGGAGCCGCTCACAGACCGCAGCGTGCGCCGCATAATTAACAAATATGTGAAACAAACAAGCGAGCTTTTAAAAGTAAGTCCGCATACGTTTCGCCATACGTTTGCTACCCACTTGCTGGAGAATGGTGCGGATTTGCGAAGCGTGCAAGAAATGCTTGGACATGCAAGCATTTCTTCAACGCAAATTTACACGCACGTAACGCGGGAGAGGATGCGATTTGTTTACAATCAGGCTCATCCGCGGGCGTAAAACCAATAGATTATGGAGGGAAGTCAATGGATATGACTTTTCACGCCACCACCATTTTTGCCGTGCGTCATAACGGAGGAGCAGCGATGGCTGGCGACGGGCAAGTAACGATGGGCAACGCTGTGGTTATGAAACAAACGGCCAAAAAAGTGCGGCGCCTTTATCATGGTCAAGTTGTGGCTGGATTTGCCGGTTCTGTTGCTGACGCGATTACGCTTTTTGAGAAGTTTGAGGCCAAACTCGATGAACACCACGGCAATTTGCCGCGGGCGGCGGTGGAGCTTGCGAAGGACTGGCGGCTTGACAAAGTGTTGCGCAAGCTGGAAGCGCTCATGATTGTGATGGATAAGGAACATATGCTTTTAATCTCGGGAACTGGAGAAATCATTGAACCAGATGACGGGATTCTGGCTATCGGCTCGGGAGGCAATTACGCGCTTGCGGCAGGCCGCGCGCTGAAAAAGCACGCTCCGAATTTAACCGCACGAGAGATTGCAACAGCGGCATTGACGGCGGCAGCTGATATTTGCGTCTATACAAATCATAACCTTGTTGTGGAAGAAATTCATGAATGACGAGGAGGCTGTGCCCTTGAAAAACCCTGAACGTTTAACCCCGAAACAAATTGTTGAACAGCTTGATCATTTCATTGTGGGACAAAAGCAAGCGAAACGCTCGGTGGCGATCGCTTTAAGGAACCGGTACCGCCGCAGTTTGCTTCCGGAAGAAATCCGCGACGAAATCGTGCCGAAAAACATTCTGATGATCGGTCCGACCGGGGTGGGTAAAACGGAGATTGCAAGACGTCTTGCCAAGTTAACCGGAGCGCCGTTTATTAAAGTGGAAGCCACAAAGTTTACGGAAGTAGGCTATGTGGGGCGCGATGTCGAGTCAATGGTGCGAGATTTGGTAGAGACAGCTATACGCATGGTCAAAGCGGAGAAAACCGAACAGGTGAAAGATAAAGCAGAAGCGATGGCGAACGAACGGATTGTGCATATTCTCGTTCCAGGCAAGCACGCCAATAAATCTTTTAAAAACCCGTTGGAGATGTTATTCGGGGGAAACCAGAATACGTACCAATCTGCAACTGGCGATGCGGATGATCTTTCAGTATCTCAACAGCGGCGCCAAGTAGCCCATCAACTGGCGATGGGACAGCTGGAGGACACCGTCATAGAAATTGAAGTAGAAGATACGGCGCCGACGATGTTTGATATGTTTTCAGGCTCAGGAATGGATCAAATGGGTATCAATATGCAGGAGATGCTAGGAAGCCTCTTGCCCAAAAGAATGAAAAAGCGAAAACTCCCCATAAGGGAAGCACGTAAAGTGCTGATCATGCAGGAGGCACAAAAATTGATTGATATGGATGAAGTCATCCAAGAATCAATCGAACGCGCGGAACAGAGCGGGATCATCTTTATTGATGAGATAGACAAAATTGCCGGTAAAGAGACCAACTCTGCCCAGGTTTCGCGTGAAGGCGTACAGCGCGATATCCTGCCGATTGTGGAAGGTTCGACGGTAATGACGAAATATGGTCCGGTGAAAACCGACTACATTTTATTTATTGCCGCCGGTGCGTTTCATATGGCGAAGCCGTCTGACTTGATTCCGGAGCTTCAGGGACGGTTCCCGATTCGTGTGGAATTAGATAGCCTGCGGGTAGAAGATTTTGTCCAGATTTTAACCGAACCGAAAAACGCTTTGATAAAACAATATGTCTCTTTATTGGAAACAGAAGGAATAAAAGTTGAATTTTCTGACGAAGCTATTAAAGAGATTGCTAAACTCGCAGCCGAGGTGAATCAAAACACAGATAATATCGGGGCTAGACGACTGCATACGATCATGGAAAAGTTATTAGAGGATTTATCATTTGAAGCTTCTGATATTACGCTAGAGAAAGTTGTGATTACCCCGGAATATGTGAGAGAAAAATTGAAAGACATCGTAGAAGATCGAGACTTAAGTCGCTATATTCTGTAAAATTTGAAGGAGGAAGTATAATAATGGATTTGTTATCAAAAATTCGTCGCATTAATCGTTTGTTACAAAAAACGGCAGGACATCCGGTAAACTTTATGGAAATGGCAGAGGTCATGAGCGAGATTATCGGAGCAAACATTTTCGTTCTTAGCCGTAAAGGAAAAATTCTTGGTTATGCTATCGCGCAGGAAGTAGACAATGACCGTATCCGCAAAATGCTTGAAGAACGTCGTTTCCCAGGTGATTACAGCACACAGCTGCTGCGCCTTGACGAAACGTCGGCTAACCTTGACATCGATAGTCCGTATACTGCATTTCCGGTAGAAATGAAAGATTTATTTAAGAAAGGGTTAACAACCATCGTTCCGGTTATCGGCGGGGGGGATCGCCTCGGAACGCTTGTTCTGGCACGCTTGAACGAGAAATTTACGGATGACGATCTTGTGCTGGCCGAAGTGGGTGCGACTGTAGTAGGCATGGAAATTTTGCGGGAGCGTGCTGAAGAAATCGAGCAGGAAGCTCGAAGCAAGGCGGTTGTGCAAATGGCTATCGGCTCTCTATCTTACAGTGAGCTAGAAGCGGTGGAGCATATCTTTGAGGAATTGGATGCAAAAGAAGGATTGCTGGTTGCAAGTAAAATTGCCGATCGTGTAGGCATTACACGCTCCGTTATCGTAAACGCGTTGCGCAAATTGGAAAGCGCCGGCGTTATCGAATCACGTTCCCTCGGTATGAAAGGTACCTATATTAAAATCTTAAATGAAAAGCTTTTACCTGAACTTGAAAAATTAAAAACTTCGTAAAACAGATAAGACTTTCGTCTGGTAAAAAGGCCCTATCTTTCGGATAGGGCCTTGTTCATTTTAGACAATCTGCTAATATTAAAGTTGTTACCTGTATATGTTATATTTTGTCGAATTGGCAATATTTTTATCCTTTTCTATAGAATATTACGGGGGATATTTGACCCAATTTATGGCAAGAGGGAGGGGAAGAAAGATGCTTATGACACAGACATTGACAATTTTGGAAAAAGCACTGGACGCTGCGACCATGCGTCAAAAGGCCATTAGTAACAATATTGCGAACGTGGATACTCCTTATTATAAATCACAGTCAGTGACCTTTGAAAGTGAGCTGCAAAGGGCGCTTTCAAGAACGGAGACTACTTTTTCTGCATACAGGACGGATAAAAAACATATTGCTTTTGGCACATCTTCTTTGATGGACGTTCGCCCCCGACTTCAAATCGACTCTTCTATTGGACCTATGCAAAATACAGCGAATAATGTCGATTTGGACTTTGAAATGACGAATTTGGCGAAAAACCAGCTTTGGTATAACGCCTTAGTCCAACAGACTGCTGGACAGTTTACAAAACTGAGAGCGGTAATAGGAGGGAAGGCATAGTGACACTATTTGGCAGTTTTGATACGAGCGCTTCCGCATTAACGGCAAACCGTCTGAGAATGGATATCATATCCAGCAACATTGCGAACGCGAATACGACGCGCGGAGAATACGTAAATGGACGGTGGGAGCCCTACAAAAGAAAAATGGCTATTATCGAACCAAAAACAGGCGCTTCTAGTTTCGAAAATTTTTTGCAAGCGGCTGTGGGACGGACCGGGCCGATGCCGATAAACGGTGTGCGGGTTACACGCATCGTAGAGGATCGAACGCCTCCGAAAATGATGTATGATCCGACCCATCCGGATGCGGATGAAAGAGGATATGTGGCGCTTCCAAATGTGGATATGTTAAAAGAGATGATCGATTTGATGTCTACGACAAGGGCGTATGAATCAAATGTAACCGCGATTAACGCCGCGAAAGCGATGGCGATGAAAGCACTGGAGATTAGTAAGTAAGGAGAGGGAATATGGTAGAGAGAATTGGAGCAGAGCTGCCGTCAATTTCCGTTCAAGATAAAGTGCCAACAGGTGCCCCTACGCCTTATGAAGTCACAACATCGTTTGCTTCTTATTTGAAAAATGCGCTCCATGAAGTGAATGCACTTCAGAAAGCAAGCGAGAAAATGAACCAAGGGCTGGCCGCAGGGCAGATCCAAGATTTACACCAGGTCATGATCGCCTCGCAAAAGTCAGGCATCGCACTTGAACTGACGATGCAGCTTCGTAACAAAGTGGTAGAAGCCTACCAGGAAATAATGAGAATGCAAATCTAGCACTAGTTAGTAATTTATGAAGGTAATTGGCGGGGTGGAGGATGAACGAGAAATTGCAGCAATGGCGGGAGAAAATCATAGAGTTTTCAGGCCGCCTTTCAAAGAAACAAAAAATAATGCTAGGCGCAATTACCGCTTTTCTTATTATATCGGCAACGTTAGCAATTTATATAGCCTCCAGACCGAATTATGTGCCGCTGTTCGGCGGAAACTTGACGGAAGTGGACGTGGCGCAGATCAAGACGGAACTGGATGCGATGGGATACAGCGGTAAATATAAAATTGAAGGCAATCGTGTGCTTGTCCCTGAAAAAGACAAATACAATCTGGCGGCTGATTTGACGGCCAAAGGGGTTCCGAAAGGCGAAGGAGTCCGGCTTGATATTTTTAGCCAGAATATTGGCATGGGAATGACCGATCGCCAATTCGATGTTGTAGAGCGCGACGCGATGCAAAACCAGCTTGCGGATTTGTTGAAAACGGTCGACGGTGTGAGCGATGCCAAAGTCATTTTGACGATGCCGGAAGAAACGGTGTTTGTCCGCGAAGACGGGGCTAAAGCGACCGCTTCTATCGTGGTTCAGGTAGAACCGGGCAAATCGCTTACGCAGCCGCAGATTAACGCGTTGTATAATCTTGTTTCTAAAAGCGTGCCGAATCTACCAAAAGAAAATATCGTCATTATGAACCAGTATAGCGAAATGCTAGAGATGATGGAAGATGAAGGCGATGCGTTTGCTCTTACCCAGTATGAGCAACAGCGCAAAATCAAAAAGGATATTGAAAATGATATCCAGAAAAACTTACAAAATATGTTAGGCACCATTCTTGGGCGCGATAAAGTATTTGTATATACATATGTAAAGTTGAATTTTGATAAGATACAGCGCGAAGAACAATTGGTGGAGCCTGTGGACAAGGAAAACAATGAAGGAATTATTATTAGTGCAGAAAAAATCCAGGAAACGTACTCGGGTAAAGGTGTCCCGGCCGGAGGTACCGCCGGAACCGGAGAGACACAGATTCCGGGTTATGCAGGAGCCACAGGTGGAGAAGGCAGCGAATATGAAAAGATGGAAGAACGTGTAAACCGGGAAGTCAACCGGATTAAGCAAAATATTGTTGGTCAGCCGTATAAAATTGAAGACATTTCCATTAGTGTCGGAGTAGAGCCCCCAAATCCAAACGACCCGGCGAGTTTAACGCCGCAGGTGCAGGAGGAAATTCAACAAATTATTGGGAATGTCGTACGTGCTTCTCTATCGTCTCAGGGCACTCAGCTTACGCAGGAGCAGATTGATCAACGGGTGAAAGTGTTTGCCCAGGCGTTTAACGGTAAGCCGGAAGTGGCGTCAGAGAAAAATAATTGGCTCACCATTTTGCTTGCAAGCGGCATTGGGCTTTTGGTAATAGGAGCTGTCGTGGTATTCATAGTCATGCGCAGACGAAGAAACGCGGCTGCAGTGGAAGCAGAGGAATTAGAGCAACGATCGTTTGAAATTCCGGATCTGCAGCAGGCCGAAGATGGGGAGGACGTGATTGTGCGCAAGCAGCTTGAAAAGCTTGCCAAAGAGAAGCCGGAAGAGTTTGTTAATTTGTTGCGCACTTGGTTAGTAGAGGAATAGGAGTGAGGGATGTAAATGGCACGTGCGCCGAGAGAATGGAGCGGGAGACAGAAAGCGGCTATCCTTTTGATATCGCTTGGGCCTGAAGTTTCCGCTCAGGTTTTTAAACATTTGCGTGAAGAGGAGATTGAACAATTAACTCTTGAAATTGCAAACGTGCGAAAAGTGGACAGCTCGGAGAAAGAATCGGTGTTAACAGAATTTCATCAGATTTGTGTAGCTCAAGAATACATCTCTCAGGGTGGTATTAGTTACGCGAAAGAAATTCTGGAAAAAGCGTTAGGTCAGCAAAAAGCGCACGATATTATTCAACGGTTGACAGCGCATTTGCAAATTCGTCCCTTTGATTTTGCGCGTAAAGCCGACCCTGCGCAAATTTTGAATTTTATTCAAAATGAACATCCGCAAACCATTGCGCTTATTCTTTCCTATCTTGAACCTGAACAGTCTGCTGCTATTCTTTCCGCGTTGTCGCAGGAGATGCAAGCGGAAGTGGCGCGGCGGATTGCGCTTATGGAAAGTACATCTCCCGAAGTGATTAGTCAGGTAGAAAGCGTGCTGGAGCAGAAGTTGTCCTCTACGGTTGTGCAGGACTATACGCAGGCAGGAGGTATTGAATCTGTGGTCAATATGCTGAACAATGTGGATCGCAGTACGGAACGCATCATTTTGGATGCATTGGAAATTCAAGACCCGGAGCTTGCAGAAGAAATCAAAAAGAGAATGTTCGTATTCGAAGATATTGTTTCGCTTGATGACCGTTCCATTCAGCGCGTCATTCATGATGTGGATAATTCCGATCTTATGCTTGCGCTTAAAGTTGCAAATGAGGAAGTGCGGAACGTCGTATTTCGCAATATGTCCAAGCGAATGGCGGATACGTTCAAAGAAGAGATGGAATATATGGGGCCTGTTCGCTTGCGTGATGTGGAGGAAGCGCAGACGCGTATTGTGGCAATCATTCGTCGCTTAGAAGAAGCCGGCGAAATTATCATCGCCCGCGGCGGAGGAGATGAGATTATTGTCTAGAGTAATAAAATCTTCTTTCTACCTTACTGCCGAAAATAAGAAAGTAATTGAGTTGCCGTACCGGAAAGAAAACAAACCGCACCATGATTCAGCCGTTACAATTCAAGAATATTCAACCCCGCAGGGGGACGAAATCGTAAGAGAAGCGGAAGCAAAGGCAACTTGCATCATTAAAGAAGCGAAGCAACAGGCAAAGGAGCTCATAGAGGAAGCCCGGCGAGACATTGATGCATGGTGGGCCGCCAAACGGCAGGAAGATGAAGAAATTCGCACACATATTCAGCAAGAAGGTTTTGCACAGGGAATTGAGCTAGGCAAAGAAGAAGGCCGTCGCCTTATTTACGAGGAATATGCGGAAATGCTTCGGCGAGCAGCCGCAATTCTTGAAGAGGCGCCTGCTGTTAAGCGAAAAATGATAGCGGAAGCTGAACCTTTTGTGCTTAATTTGACGCTGGCCATTGCCCGGAAAGTGATCGGGGAGCATCTTGAGATGGATAAGGATAATGTACTCGCTCTTATTCACAAGGCACTATCCCATACCAAAGAGTACAAATCAATGGTTGTGGCGGTAAGCCCGGATGTTTACCCGTACGTTCAGGAAAATCGTGCAAAGCTGCTTGAGGTTTTGGACAGCCAAGTAGAAGTAACCATCGTGCCTGATGGGTCAATCTCCGACGGTGGAGCAGTGATTCGGACTACAATGGGAAGTGTGGATGCGCGGGTGGACACGCAATTAGAAGAAATAAAAAAAGCGCTCCTAGAAACGATCGGAAATGAAAGCGAGTCGTAATCATGCTGCAGCTTAACAAGTATTTGGATGTGTTACAGAGAGTAAATCCGATTCGTGTTAACGGAAAAGTTTCACAAGTGATCGGTTTGACGGTAGAGTCTATGGGGCCAAATGTAAAAATAGGGGAAATATGCAATATTTATCCTGAATCTTCTCCGGCCCCTGTTCCTGCTGAGGTTGTCGGATTTAAAGATAATAAAGTATTGCTCATGCCATTGGGAGAATTAGGGGCGATTGGCCCTGGATGCGATGTTGTGGCTACCGGAAAGCCGTTAACGGTTCGAGTAGGTATGGAATTGCTCGGGCAAGTGCTGGATGGGACAGGCAAGTTAATGAATGGAGGACAACTGTCCAATGCGATGGTCGAATACCCGGTTGACAATCAGCCGCCCAATCCGCTTTCGCGCCCACGGATTTGCGAACCCCTTTCGGTAGGGGTACGAGCTATTGATGGCTTACTGACAGTTGGTAAAGGGCAACGTATTGGTATTTTCGCGGGGAGCGGCGTTGGAAAAAGTACGCTTCTTAGCATGATTGCGAGAAATACGGAAGCGGATGTAAGCGTAATTGGATTGATCGGTGAGCGGGGACGTGAGGTGGCGGATTTTATTGAACGCGATTTGGGAAAAGAGGGATTAAAACGTTCAGTCGTCGTGGTCGCCACATCCGACCAACCAGCGCTTATCCGCATTAAAGGGGCTTTGCTGACGACAGCAATTGCCGAATATTTTCGGGATCAGGGATTAAATGTCATGATGATGATGGATTCGGTGACGCGGTTCGCGATGGCGCAACGCGAAGTAGGACTGGCGATTGGAGAACCTCCGACAACAAAGGGATATACGCCGTCGGTTTTTGCTTTGTTGCCGCGCTTGTTAGAGCGGGCAGGCACATCAGATAAAGGTTCGATTACGGCCTTTTATACCGTACTTGTAGAGGGCGACGACATGAATGATCCGATTGCCGATTCTACGCGGGGGATTCTCGATGGTCATATCGTTTTAAGCCGCCGTATTGCTCATACTGGTCATTATCCTGCGATTGATGTGTTGGCGAGCGTAAGCCGGGTGATGAAAGAAATTGTCACGCCTGAACACTACGCTGCAGCCAATGAATTGAAACGCTTATTGGCAGTATATCGAGACGCCGAAGATTTAATTAATATTGGCGCATACAAAAGCGGTGCGAACAGGGACATTGATCAGGCCATCCGTTATAAAGACGCAATTATGCGGTATACCGGACAAGGTATAGAAGAACATTCGAATTTGGAGGAAGCGATTCGTCAGCTGATGACTGACTTTATTCCAAAGTAAGCGGGTGGTTATCATGGCGTTTACTTATACATTTCAAAAAATCCTGAATATGAAAGAAAAGGAGAAGGAACAAGCGCAGATGGATTACAGTAAATCTGTGCAACTGTTACAAAAAGAGCAGCAGCGCCTTGTTTCTCTTGAAAAAAACAAACAGGAGATGGAACGACGTATAATGCAGCAGGGCAAAAACATATCTCTTGCGGAATTGAAAATAAATTATGAGTATATTGGGCACTTGCAGCGTCTCATTATACAGGCAAATGAGTCAAAGGCACAGGCGGAAAAAGAAGTGGAAGCAAAACAGTTTATTCTGTCTGAGCGGGCGATAGAGCATAAAGTATGGGAAAAACTGAAAGATCATGTTTTCGAAAGATATAAAGCGGAGACGCGGCAGGCGGAGCAAAAAGAGTTAGATGAAATGGCGGTCGCTCGTTATTATAGGCAAAAAGTGAATCCGCGCTAGGGGTGTTTTTATGGAAGAAATGGCAGAAGAACGGAAATATAGCAAACTGGAATGGTTTTTTTACATTATTTTTATTCCGCTATTATTTACTCTTGTGCTTTCGGCTGTGATTGCCCAGATGTTTGGTTATAACGTTATGGGCATACTGGCGAAAGAGTTGAACAAAGTTCCCGTTCTGGAAAAAGTGATCCCTGATGCTGCCGTTGATTCATCTGCCCCAGCAGAAGACGGGAATAAAGCGGATGAAAAAGATAGCAAAATTAGCGAACTGGAAATTAAACTTGAGGCGAAAGAAAGAGAAATTGCAGACTTAAAAAGAAAAGCTGAATTAGAGAAGCAAAAAATGGACCAGGTGCTGCAGCAAGCGCAGAAGCACCAAGAGGCGACGAAAGCGGCAGAAAAAAAAGCGACTGAAGAAGAGCAAAAGAAAATAAAGAATCTCGCCAAGATTTATACGTCAATGTCTGCGGGAAAAGCAGCGCCGATACTAGAAAAAATGGCGCCGGAGGAGGCGGCCCAACTTCTTTTGACCATGAAGGCGGAAGAACGTTCAGCCATTATGGCGAAGATGGATCCGAAAAAAGCAGCCGACTTATCATTGTTGCTAAAAGAAGCATCACCTGAGGACTTGGCTGAACCGAGTGCCATACAACAGCAGCTTTTGGAACTTAAATATAACGCTTCTGTGCGTGAATTGGCTTCTTCTATTTCAAGCATGCAACCGGCAAGCGCAGCTGATTTAGTAGAAAAGCTGTTTAAAGCGGATGAAAAAAGAGCGGTGCTCGTTTTGAGCCAGATGAATGCCGAGCAGCGCGGCCAAATTTTATCAAAGCTGGCAGAGAATCCGAACGGTGCAGCCGTGGCCGCAAAAATTAGTCAAAAGCTGTTGACATATTGATAGTAAAGAAGAAATACATCTGAATACATGTATTTTTGCTAGAAAGGGGGTGAATGAAATAAATGGATGATATTCTAATAAATAGAATTAGCTTTTTTACTAAAAACGTGCCGAGCGCTGCTAAAACAAACAATATGGGCAGTGTTTCCGGTTTATTTGCGAGCGAAATGCAAACAGCGTTAAGCGCGCTCTTTTTGCAACCTTTATCAGATGGTGCAGAAGAAAAGCAAAATGCGGTGTCGGAAGTAGTTGCGCAAATTGAAAAGCTGGTAACCGTTATTGAAGAGCAGGTTCAAAAGACAAAAGAAACGGACAGCAGTGAAGCAACACAGGAAATATTCGCGGCGTTGCAGCAGCTTTATGTATTATTGCAGCAATTGCAGCAGATAACCGGACAAACGCAGCGCCGAAGCGATCTGCTTGGTGTCGCGCAAGCTGAAGCAGCCTGGAAACAATTTCCTAATCTCATTCCATTCGGAAGCAGAGAGAAGGTTCAGGAGCTTTCTTTGATGGTACAAAAAACACAGAATGTACTTGATGGAATAGGAGAGACAAAAGGGAATGTTTTACCGCCAGAACTGATAACCAGACTAAAAGCAGCGCTTTTGTTTCTGAAAGAACAAAGCGGTGAAGTTGCGACGGTACGTTCTGGAAACATGAATGGAATAGGGGCGTTGAATGCTGGAAGCGATAGCGGGCAAAAAGTGGCGAGCATGTTGAATGCTGGAAGCAGTAGTGAGCAGAAAGTGGCGGGCATGTTGAATGCTGGAAGCAATAGTGAGCAAAACGTGCCAGGTACGGGAATACAATCGGAGGCTGGTTCCGGTAAACGGGAGTCTGGATTTGCGCTGGAAGAAGGCACGCTTACGAAAGCTATGCACCACCAAATGCAGGGAACAGCTGCAGCAGGAAAAGCAGAAGCAAGCGTTGTTTTTAGCAACCGAAATGCGCATGTGCCACTTGTTCCTGCAAGATTTTTCGCGAATGAGATGGAAGTGTATATCGTGAAGCATATGCGGTTGAACCAGGGTACGGGCGCGATGGAAACGACGCTTCGTCTCTTCCCTGAAAATTTGGGCCGAGTTGACGTGAAGATTACGGCATTAAATGGCGCAATTACCGCACAATTTACGGCTGCTACTTCCGCCGGCAAAGAAGCGATTGAACAGCAGCTGCACCAGTTGCGACAGGCGCTCATTCAGCAGGGGCTTCAGGTGGAAAAAATAGAGGTCAATCATGTTTCGGTCACATCAAGCGAATCAGATAACCGTACGTTAGATCAGGAAAAAGAAGGGGGTTCCGGGCGCCAGGAACATGAGCAGCCAAAGGAAGAAACGTCTGACGAAGCTGTTTTTAACTTAGAAGAACTGCTAGAAGAACGAGCGGAGATGTTGACTGAAGCGTAGTGAAACGCACAAGAAGGGAGGGAAAAAGATGACGGTTATCGATGCCACTCATTACCGTACTTCATATGGAGCGAAACCAAAAACATTCGAGGAACAATCATCGCTGGGAAAAGAAGATTTCTTGCGTTTGCTGGTTACCCAGTTGACGCATCAGGACCCGACCCAACCGTTGCAGGACAGAGAGTTTATCGCACAGATGGCCCAATTCAGTATGCTGGAACAGATGGTCAATCTGAACGATATGTTTACAAGGTTCATGGAAGTGCAAAGTTTGAATGGTTTGTCCAGTATGATTGGCAAGAAAGTCACGTGGACAGAACACGTAAAGGAATCGGACGAAAATGGCAATGAAGTAATAAAAGAAACGCCGAAAGAAGGCACTGTCAAGGCGATTAGTTTCAAGGATGGCAAAGTGCAGCTCGTATTGGCGGACGGCTCAAAAATTGATGTTGGTGTGGTAGAGACGGTGGAGATGCAAGCCGCCCCGGCCGCAGAACAGGAGTCGCAACGTTTGTCTGAGGGTTCAGGTGGCCAAAATGAAAGCCGGACCAAAGAGACAGAAGGAAATGGCAGCGGAGAACAGCGGCAAACGAATGAAGGTGCAGGACGATGAACAGGATTAAAGCCGGGCACATCTTTTATCCGCAGCCGTTTACGCATGCTGTTGCAAAACCGAAACAGTCGAACACCGGGACTTCGTTTGATGCGGTTATGCAGCAGAAGCTGACGGAAGCAACAGCCGAGATCGATTTTTCGAATCATGCGCGCAAGCGACTGGAGGAGCGCGGAATTACGCTGAGCGGCGAAGAAATCGCCAGACTGGCAGGCGCGGTAGAAAAGGCGCAGAACAAAGGGGCAAAAGAGTCGCTCGTACTGATGAACAATGTGGCATACATTGTAAGTGTTCCACACAAAAAAGTAATCACGGCGGTTGACGGGGACTCGATGCAGGAAAGCGTGTTTACCAACATTGACAGCGCAATTATTTTATAAAAATGATAAAGGGCCGGACCTTTAGTGGGAAGCCCTGCGCCGCCGAGCGATTGACGCGGCGCACGAAATAAAGGAGGTAAAAGACATGTTACGTTCCATGTATTCGGGTATTAGCGGGATGCGCAATTTCCAAAATAAGCTGGATGTTATCGGAAATAATGTTTCCAATGTAAACACTGTAGGTTTTAAAAAGAGCCGTGTAATGTTTCAGGATATTTTGAGCCAAACGTTAGCAGGTGGAACAGCACCTAATCCTTCTGGAACACCGCCTGTAGGAGGGGTAAATCCAAAACAAATCGGGCTGGGCGCTACCATATCTTCAATCGATGTACTTCATACGCAAGGTGCACCTATGACCACAGGATTGCCTTCGGATATTGCTATTCAAGGAAACGGCTTTTTTGTGGTAGGAACAGGAACGAATGATTTCAATTTTACGCGTGCCGGAAACTTTATCGTTGATGCAAAAGGTGATTTAGTTACAACAAACGGACAGTACGTTTTAAGTAAGAGTGGAAGCAAGATTAATCTTTATGATATAGGTAGAGGAACGGCAGGTACCGACAATATCAAATCTTATTCGATTGGTCAGGATGGTACGATAACGGTTTCTATTCAAAAATCAGACGGAACCACTATAACGAATTCGAGTTCTGATCATGAAAAACCTGATGATAAAAAAATAGGAATTGCTTATATCACAAACCCTAGCGGCCTTGAAAAAATCGGGAATTCAATGTATAAGTGGGCGCCGGCAGCAGATACCAAAAAGAATTTTACTGATTTGGTAGGTTTGCCGGGAACATCAGGGCGTGGAGTTTTAATTGCTGGCCAACTTGAAATGTCCAACGTTGACTTGGCCGAGGAATTCACCGAGATGATCGTGGCACAGCGTGGCTTCCAGTCGAACTCCCGAATCATTACTACGTCAGATTCGATCTTGGAAGAACTCGTAAATTTAAAACGATAAAACGACGATGATGCAGCAGGGGAGGGCCGCTCCTCCCCTGTTTTATGTGGAGGGAGCGATATGATTCGTTTGACCCGGTTAAACGGAAAAGAGTATGTGCTCAATGCTTTGCTTATTGAAAGTTTGGAAGCGACGCCGGACACAATGATCACGCTTATCAATGGCAAAAAGTTCGTGATTAGAGAGTCGATTCCTGAGGTCATTCACACTCTTAAAGAATTTTACAGAGACATCAATGCCATAAAAGCAAGCATCATACAGCATACAGAAATCGAAAAAGGGGGGATGGAGAATGGCTAACAGCAGACTGCTGAGTATAACGCTAATTATTTTGATGTCGATCACACTTATCGTTGTCGTCAGCTTTATCCTGTGGCAGACTTACAAAAAACCTGAATCGGCTATGCAGATTCAGCAGGTTGAAGCAAAAGTTAGCGCTGAGGAATTCGAGAAAGCCACGCTGGAAACGGAAGAAATCCGTACGAACCTGCTCACAGGTGACTTAATTCTCGCGAAATTTGCCATCCAGGCGCAAAATGAAAAAACGAAGCATGAACTGGAGCTTCGTAAGCCGCAGGTAATACATATCATTTTAAAAACCCTTTCCTCCATGAAGCCGGAAGAAATTCAGGGGCCGGCCGGAATGAAGAAAGTGGAAGAGGCTATTAAGAAAGAACTGAATCAGCTTTTGGAGGAAGGAAAAGTAGTCAATGTAATAACCACTCATCGAATTGTTGATGTATAAAATGTATATAACGATGATTTATACTATTCGTTTCGTGCCTACCAGATGAGGAGAAGGGGGTGACACTTATGACAGAGGTATTGTCCCAGGCAGAGATAGATGCTTTGCTCGCAGCGATTTCTTCCGGAGAAATGAACGCGGAAGATCTAAAAAAAGAAGAAGCGGAGCGAAAAATAAAATCGTATGATTTTAAACGTGCGCTTCGCTTTTCAAAAGATCAGATCCGCACGTTGACACGCATTCATGAAAACTATGCCAGACTGCTTACCACTTATTTTTCGGCACAGCTGCGAACATTTGTCCAAATAAGTGTTGCGTCTGTTGACCAGCTTCCTTATGAAGAATTCATTCGTTCCATTCCGAAAATGACGATTCTGAATATCTTTGAAGCTGAACCGTTAGAGGGACGAATGGTCATGGAAGTAAATCCGAATATCGCCTATGCTATGCTGGAACGCCTGCTGGGCGGTCAGGGAGCGGCTCCTAATAAGCTCGGCGCGCTGACCGAAATCGAGACCATTATTATGGAGCGGATGTTTAGTCGGGCGCTATGTAATTTTGCGGAAGCATGGAAAGATGTGATTGAACTTGAACCGGAATTGGAGTTTCTTGAAATGAATCCGCAGTTCATGCAAATTGTTTCTCCAAACGAAACGGTGGCCGTCATTTCTTTTAGCACGAAGATTGGGGAAACGACGGGGATGATTAACCTTTGTTTGCCGCATGTCGTGCTTGAACCGTTGATGGTCAAGCTTTCGGCCCATTACTGGCTGTCCACGCAGAAAAAAGCGCGCAATGAAGTCGAAAAACAAGTTCTTGAAGAAAGAGTGCGGAAAGCGAAACTTCCTCTTATCGCAGAACTTGGAACTTCCGTCATTTCCGTGGGTGAATTTTTGAATTTAGCAATTGGGGATGTCATTCAGTTGGAACAACGTACGGAAGATAAAATTAGAGTTCGGATCGGGCAGAAGGTAAAATATCTCGCGCGACCGGGAACATCGAGAGGCCGCGTGGCGGTAATGATTGAAAACGTGTTGGAGGAAGAGGTGGAAGACGATGAGTAGGGAAATGTTATCTCAGGAGGAGATTGACGCCTTGCTGCGGCAGAATCATTTAGAAGATGAAATGGATGATGACAACGAGAGCGATGCGTTGGATATTAATGAAGTTTTGACACCGTTAGAACAGGACGCTCTCGGTGAGATAGGAAATATCACGTTTGGTAGCGCCGCCACCGCCCTGTCCAATTTGCTCGGGCAGGTGACAGACATTACGACCCCAAGAGTCGACATTATCCGGCGCGATGAAATTCAGACGGAGTTTCCGCGACCTTATGTGGCTGTACATGTTGAATATACAGAAGGGTTTCAAGGGATTAACTTGCTTGTGATCCGTACGGAAGACGCGAAAGTGATCGCTGATTTGATGATGGGCGGAGATGGAAGTTCCCCGCCAGAGGAATTGTCGGACATTCATTTGAGCGCTGTACAAGAAGCGATGAACCAGATGATGGGTTCAGCTGCTACGTCCATGTCGACGGTTTTTAATAAGCTTGTAAACATCTCCCCGCCGGGCATTGATATGATGGATTTGCCGCGCGGCAAGGGAGTGGAAAATGTTCCTGATGATGATATTCTCATAAAAGTTTCTTTTCGGCTAAAAGTCGGGCAATTAATTGATTCGAATATTATGCAGTTGATTCCTGTTCCGTTTGCCCGTTCTCTTGTCTCGACGTTGCTGGGCAATATGGGGAACGAAACAACGACAGCGGCATCGGAATCGGCGCCAGAAAGCCAGCAGCCGACTTCTTCGCCGGCGTCGGCATACGCCGAAACGACCGCTCAAGCTTCAGGAGGTTATGGAATGAATACCCCTTATCCACCACAGCCCCCTGCTTCAGCGCAAAGCCGTCCGGGAGGAATGCCTTATCCGCAGCAACCTGGGTATCAACAGCCGCCACAACAGCCGGCTTATGGAGGAAAGCAGACGCCGCCGGCGAATGTGCAACCGGTACAGTTTGCTTCGTTTGACACAGGATTCTCCCAGCAGGGAAATCCACAAAATCTAGGAATACTTATGGATGTTCCGCTTAAAGTTACAGTGGAGTTAGGAAGAACGAAAAAACAGATTAGGGAGATTTTAGATTTGTCGCCTGGTTCGATTATTGAATTAGATAAGCTTGCCGGAGAACCGGTGGACATTCTTGTAAATAACAAGCTGATCGCTAAGGGCGAAGTTGTTGTAATTGATGAGAATTTTGGTGTGCGCGTGACCGATATTATCAGCCAGTGGGATCGTATTCAAAACTTGCAATAAAAATCTATATTTTAAGGAGGAAATTACATTATGAGCAATCGTATACTCATTGTGGATGACGCAGCTTTTATGCGCATGATGATCAAGGAGATTTTGACGAAGAACGGGTACGACGTGGTGGGGGAAGCAAGCGATGGTGCACAGGCCGTTGAAAAGTACAAAGAATTATCTCCTGATCTCGTAACGATGGATATTACCATGCCGGAGATGGATGGAATTACAGCGCTTAAAGAAATTAAGAAAATCAATCCGGATGCTAAAGTGATTATGTGTTCAGCAATGGGGCAGCAGGCTATGGTTATTGACGCGATTCAATCTGGGGCCAAAGACTTTATCGTAAAGCCGTTTCAGGCGGATCGCGTCATTGAGGCAATTAAGAAAACGTTGGGATCATAGATGATGTTGAAGAAGTGTTTCTAAAGGGAAAGGATACGACCAATGAAACTGGATGAAATGGGGACGACGGCGCAGGAGTCGACTTCGATGTTTGCTTTGTTGCTGCAAACGATCATTGCACTGGCGTTAATCATTGCGGTTATTTATTTTTTGCTTCGCTTTGTTAGCAAGCGTTCAAACGCTTTGTTTGGAAGAACGGGAATTCGCATGCTGGGCGGCTGTTTGCTTGGGTCGCAGAAGTCGCTGCAAATTGTGCAAATAGGGACGACGCTTTATATCGTAGGCGTGGGAGAAAACGTTCATTTGCTGCGCTATATCGATGACCCTGATGAAGTGAATGAACTTCTTGATCTTCTGGAAGTGCGGGGAGCATCGGCATCGAACCCTGTATTTATGGGAGAGCTGGTGAATCGATGGTTCAGAAAGAAGGCTGGCACAGGAGAAGCCTTTGAAAGTATGTTTCAAATGAAGGTAAAAGAGGCAAGACAGCGGCGGGAATCTATGGAAAAAGAATTGTTCAATAATGGGGAGAAGGAAAAGGGAGAAGAGAAATGAAAAGAATGGGTATATTTGTGAGTCTGGCTACGCTCTTTATATTTTTTCTTCCCGAACATAGCGCCGCCGCTCAGGTATCGATTCCCGGGCTGGATATTAAGATAGGAGCATCTGACAAACCGGAAGATGTATCGCTGACATTGCAAATTCTCTTATTATTTACTGTTCTGTCGATCGCTCCTTCTATTCTTGTCATGATGACTTGCTTTACGAGAATCGTGATCGTGCTTTCCTTTACTAGAACGGCGCTGTCCACGCAGCAGGCGCCACCGACACAAGTATTAATTGGGCTTGCTCTGTTTTTAACGTTTTTTATTATGGCGCCGACGTTTTCCCAGGTGAATAGCCAGGCGTTGCAACCATATTTCAAAAAGCAAATTACTCAGGAGCAGGCGATTGAACGGGCGGTACTTCCCTTTAAAAATTTTATGGTGAAACATACAAGAGAAAAAGATTTAAAGCTTTTTCTTGATTATGTGAAGTCCCCAAAGCCAAAAACGGTAAAAGACATTCCTTTAACTGCTCTGGTGCCGGCCTATGCGATTAGCGAATTGAAAACCGCGATGCAAATGGGATTTATGATATTCATCCCATTTCTCGTGATCGACATGGTTGTAGCGAGCGTATTGATGGCCATGGGAATGATGATGCTTCCACCAGTTATGATTTCACTTCCTTTTAAAATTCTATTGTTTATTTTGGTCGACGGTTGGTACCTTGTCGTAAAATCGCTGTTACTAAGTTTTCAATGAGGTGAAGGGATAGGATATGTCACAGGAGTTTATTATTTCACTTGCGCAAAAAGCTGTATTTACGGTTCTGCTAACAAGTGCGCCTCTTGTAGGTGTGGCGCTGATTGCCGGGCTCATTATTAGCATATTCCAGGCTACAACATCCATTCAGGAAGCGACGCTGGCATTCGCCCCGAAAATTGTCGCTACACTCATTGCACTCGTTATTTTTGGACCGTGGATACTGAGTCATATTCTGGAATTCACCTCAAATATACTATCGAACCTCTACAAATTTATAGGATAACGAAAGTATGCAATTGCTAGAGTTGTTGCCTGCGTTTTTGCTTGTATTCGTTCGGCTTACTGCTTTCTTTGTAACAGCACCTATTTTTTCGACAAGAAGCATTCCGGCCGTATTCAAAATTGGTCTTTCTTTTTTTATTGCTTTTATCGCTTTTCCGCTTGTGAAAGCGAATCATGTGATTCCGGTTGACTGGACTTATGTATATCTTGTTATAAAAGAAGTGCTAACCGGCCTATTGCTTGGATTTCTTGCAGCCTTGTTTCTGGCTGCCGTCCAGGTAGCGGGTTCCATTATTGATATGATGCTGGGATTGGCAATGGCGTCGGTCGTTGATCCGCTAACGGGAACACAAGCACCATTGATGGGAAACTTTAAGTACATTCTTACGATGTTATTTATTTTATCGGCAAATGGTCACCATTTATTAATTCAAGGTGTACTGTCAAGCTATCAAGTTGTGCCGCTGGATCGTTGGTTTAGCGGGATGAGTGATGGGACATTGTCCACGTTTTTGATCGAGAAGTTTTCATATATGTTCATGTCGGGAATGTTGCTGGCCGCACCGTTGGTAAGCTCTTTGTTTGTCATTGATCTTGCGCTTGGCATCATGGCGAAAACGGTGCCGCAAATGAATATTTTTGTAGTGGGGATGCCGGTCAAAATTCTCGCAGGCTTTCTGATTCTGGTTGTTGTTTTTCCGGGTTACTTTTTTGTTATGACCCGCCTTCTGGAAGTATTGTTTTCCGCAATGGCACGCATGATCGAAATAATGGGGGCAGTTCCATGAACACGATTCGCTTTCAGGTAGACTTGCAGTTTTTTTCAGGGGAAAAAACCGAGAAAGCAACGCCGCATAGACGGAAGAAAGCGAGAGAAGAAGGACAGGTTGCCAAAAGTCAGGAAGTGCCTGCCGCCCTTGTTCTGTTCAGTTTGTTTTTGTTTTTACTCTTTATGGGCAAGAGCATGGGAGATAGAATCTATCAATTTTTTCAAGCTTTTTTTAATAGGTATTTGTTATTTGAACTTACTGAAGAAACAACGGAAAAATTAATGACGGAGATGGTATACCAAGCTGCGCTGATGGTCTGGCCGATTTTTTTGATTTCCATGGCCATTGCTTTTTTTGCGAATTATCTTCAGTTTGGTTTATTGTTTACCACAAAGCCTTTGCAACTGAAGCTGGATAAGCTTGACCCGATTAAAGGAGCAAAAAGAATTTTTTCGTTGCAGGCTCTGGTTAATTTAATCAAATCCATTCTAAAGGTCGTGTTTGTTGGAATAGCAGTATGGCTGGTACTGTGGGCTGGCAAAGAGGAATTATTGACGCTGGCGACTAAATCCGTAGGGGACATGCTGACCGTTGTAGGAAAGCTTACACTGCAGATGGGATTTATGGTCGCCGGGTTGCTCGTTGTTTTATCCATCCTTGATTATATGTATCAAAAATTCCAATACGAAAAGCAGCTTCGCATGTCCAAGCAGGATATTAAAGATGAGCACAAAATGATAGAAGGCGACCCGCAAATTAAAGGAAAGATTAAACAGAAGCAACGTGAAATGGCTATGCGGCGCATGATGCAGGAGGTGCCAAACGCTGACGTCGTAATCACGAACCCGACGCACTTTGCAGTGGCGCTTAAGTATGATGGAACCACAATGCAGGCGCCGACTGTGGTGGCGAAAGGACAGGATTTTGTTGCGTTGCGAATAAAAGAGATTGCTGAACGGCACGAAGTTGTGACAATAGAAAACAAGCCGCTTGCGCGCGCATTGTACGCGCAAGTAGAAATCAACCAGCAAATTCCTGAAGAATTGTTTCAGGCGGTAGCTGAGATTTTGGCTTACGTCTACAGAGTAAAAGGAAAAATTTAAGGAATGAAAGGGGGAGAAAAAGATGAATCGCAAGGATTTACTTGTTATGGGATTTGTTATCTGCGTCGTTATTATGCTTGTTATTCCCATGCCGAATCCTCTCCTCGACTTTCTTTTAATCATTAATCTTTCATTGTCTCTAACGATTCTTTTGGTGGCAATGAACACTAATGAGCCCGTTCAATTTTCGATCTTCCCGTCCTTGTTGCTGATTACGACGATTTTTCGTTTGGCGTTAAACGTTTCGTCAACGCGTAACATCTTATCGCTAGGGGAAGCGGGAAATGTCATTGAGGCTTTCGGCTCGTTTGTGATCAGCGGGAATGCAATTGTCGGCTTTGTCGTTTTCTTAATTTTAACATTGATTAATTTCATGGTTATCACGAAGGGCTCGGAGCGTGTCGCTGAAGTGGCGGCCCGTTTTACGCTTGACGCGATGCCCGGAAAACAGATGGCCATTGACGCTGACTTGAACGCTGGTGCGATATCGGACGCGGAAGCGCAGGCGAGACGGAAGAAAATCAGTCAGGAGTCCGAATTTTTCGGCGCGATGGACGGTGCGACCAAATTTGTCAAAGGTGATGCGATTGCCGGCATTGTTATTTTTATTATCAATATTATCGGCGGACTTGTCATAGGGATGGTTATTCATGGGATGGATTTTGCCGAAGCAGCCAAAACCTTTACCTTGCTTTCGGTTGGTGACGGCTTGGTGAGTCAAATCCCCGCTTTGCTGTTATCCACCGCGACAGGGATTATCGTAACCCGTGCGGCATCGGAGGATAATATCGGCGATGATCTAATGAAGCAAATGCTTTCTTATCCGCGATTATTGTATGTGGTAGCGGCCACTGTCGCTTTGATGGGAATCTTTACACCGATTGGCGTGTTGCGCACGTTTCCGGTGGCAGGGGTGCTTGCATTTGGCGGATTTCGCCTGCAAAAAAGCATAAGAGCAAAAGAAATCGAACTCGAGTCTGTGCCGGAAGAGGCGGATATGGAAGATGTGCGCAGTCCGGAAAGCGTGGTGAGCCTGCTCTATATCGACCCGATTGAGTTTGAATTTGGTTACGGGCTGATTCCGCTTGCTGATGCGAATCAGGGAGGGGATTTGCTTGACCGGGTCATTATGATTCGCCGGCAATGTGCGCTTGAACTCGGTCTTGTCGTGCCTGTTATTCGCATTCGCGACAATATCCAGCTACGCCCGAACGAGTATGTGATTAAGATAAAGGGGAATCAGGTAGCACGCGGCGAGATTATGCTTGACCACTATTTGGCAATGAGCCCTGGGATTGATGACGAATCCGTTGTCGGAATTGAAACGGTTGAGCCAGCCTTTGGATTGCCGGCTCTTTGGGTAACGGAAGAAGTAAAAGAGCGCGCGGAAATGGCCGGTTATACGGTGGTTGATCCACCTTCTGTAGTAGCTACGCATCTTACCGAGATCATTAAGCGGTATGCGCACGAACTGCTGAACCGTCAGGAAACGAAGGCGTTAATTGACAATGTGCGTGAGACCGCCCCTGCTTTGGTAGAAGAGCTAATCCCGAACATTATGGGGGTTGGAGATGTACAAAAAGTACTGCAAAAGCTGCTGAAAGAGAAGATCTCGATTCGCAATTTGCCGACCATTCTCGAAACACTGGCAGATTACGGTACATATACGAAAGATACAGATCTGTTAACGGAATATGTACGTCAGGCACTTTCGCGGCAAATTACGCTACAATTTGCTAACCCGGGTGAACCCCTGCAAGTCATTACCGCGGGTCCAAGTTTGGAAAAAGCGATTTCTGATTCTATCCAGCAGACGGAGCAGGGGAACTATATGGCGATTGATCCAGATACGTCGCAACGGATTTTTAACGCTTTATCCGAACAGGTAAACCGTATGCTCCAAATGGGTCAGCAGCCGATTATTTTAACTTCGCCGGCCATTCGCATGTATTTGCGCCAATTGGTGGAGCGAATGATGCCGGAAGTCCCTGTTTTATCTTATAACGAATTGGAGCCGCAAATTGAAATTCAAAGCGTAGGGGTGGTGAGCATCTAATGCGCGTAAAAAAATATGTTGTTAATTCGATGGCAGAAGCGCTACAGCAAATCCGAAGCGATTTGGGCAAAGACGCGGTCATTCTTACTACAAAACCCATCAAAACAGGTGGGTTTTTAGGTATGTTTCGCAAGCGACAGCTTGAAGTGATCGCCGCTATCGAGCCAGAGGAAGAAAAGGGGGCCGAGCGTTCCCAAAAAACAATGTTGTCGCCCTCGAAACATTCCAGGCTTTCTACGCCCGTTCCAGCAACAAAAGAAGAAACAGGAGAAAAAGCGCCATTTTCCGCTATTCTTCAAACGGCGGCTTTTCGGACGCAAAGCGCATCAAACCATGATCGGAAAAAAGAGGAGCAGGAAAACCGCGTTTCGCGGGAGTTGGACGAGATGCGAAGCATGCTGTGGAAACTTGTGATGGCGGATACAGCCGGAGCTTCGCTTCCTAAGCCCTTTCTTCCTATTCGTCAACGCCTGATAGGTCAAGATGTTGCGCAAGATATCGTAGGCTTGATTTTCGAAAAAGTAATAAAAGAATTGGAACTGGAAAAGTTGCAAGATGAACGGCAGGTGCGCCAAAAAGTAAAAGAAACGATTATTGATATAGTAAGGGAAGCCAATTCCGCCCATGGACCGCTCCGAGATACGACTGCATTTGTGAATGTTGTCGGACCGACCGGAGTGGGAAAAACGACGACACTGGCGAAGCTGGCCGCGGAAAGTGTACTTCGGGACAAAAAAAGGATTGGAATGCTCACATCTGATACGTATCGGATGGCGGCTGTGGAGCAATTGAAAACATACGCCAATATTTTAAATGTGCCGCTTAAAGTCGTTTATTCACCGGAAGAGCTAGCTACTAGTGTGGAGCGTCTTGCCGGGTGTGATTTACTATTTATGGATACCGCAGGACGCAATTACCGTAATAAAGAGTATGTAGATGAAATTAACAAGCTTTTACAGTCCCCTTTGCCGAGCGAAACGTTTCTTGTGTTGAGCCTGACTGCTAAACATGGCGATCTGGAAACTGTTGTTGAAAGTTTTAAAGAAACGCGGATTGACAAGGTGATTTTTACGAAAATCGATGAGACAGGAACGTATGGCTCGATCCTGAATTTGGTGGTAAAGTACAAACTCGCTCTTTCTTATTTTACGACAGGACAAAATGTACCTGATGACATTGAAATCGCAACCCCGGAAAAAGTGGCGACCATGCTTTTGGGAGAGTTATGCGAATGAGTGATCAGGCACAGCGCTTAAGGGAGAAACTTAGCGTACGCTCAGCCGCGTCCTCAAGCTATTCTTCCAAAACGGCAAAAACAAGGGTGATTGCGGTAACAAGCGGAAAGGGCGGAGTGGGAAAATCGAATGTTTCCCTTAACTTTGCTTTGTGTTTACAGCAAAAAGGGCAAAAAGTTGTGCTTTTTGATATGGACGTAGGGTTCGCTAATATTGATGTGTTAATGGGTATTTCGACCCGAAGAAATATTGTCGATTTAATAGACAAGAGGCTCTCTATTTGGGATATTATTGAAAGAGGGCCTAATGACCTAGAATTTGTTGCTGGCGGATCGGGACTCTCGCAAATTTTTGAGCTTGACGAGATAAAATTACATTATTTTTTCGAACAATTAACCCATTTGCACGGATATGCTGATACAATTATTTTAGACACGAGTGCAGGTATGTCCAAAGACACGCTTCGCTTTTTGCTCGCTGCGGATGAAGTGATCCTGGTCACGACTCCTGAACCGACTGCCATAACAGATGCTTATGCTTTGGTTAAAATGGCGCATAGCCAAAAGTATGATATTCGCTTCAACATTGTGGTTAATCGTGCGGTAGGCGGGAAAGAAGGGAAAGTGACTGGAGAAAAATTAGTGCTTGTAGCCCGGGAATTTCTAAATTTAGAAATGAACATGCTTGGCTTTATATACGACGATGTTCATGTTTCAAAAGCGGTAAAAAAGCAGCAGCCTTTTTGTCTTGCTTACCCTCGAAGCAAAGCGGCGAACTGCATTCGAAACTTGACAGAAGCATATCTTACGGGTGGCAAAGAGGCAAACACAGAAGGGATGAAAGGGTTTATTTCACGGCTACGGGTGTTATGGAAATAAAGCAGAAGGGAGGGAGCATGCAGTGTATCCAATTCGAGCTGTCGTTGTCGATGACTCAGCTTTTATGAGAAAAATAATCAGCGATTTGCTTGCGGGAGATCCCGATATTCAAGTAGTGGGAAAAGGGCGCAATGGCTTGGAGGCCATCGAGTTGGTAAAAAAGTTGTCGCCTGACGTGATCACGTTAGATGTGGAAATGCCGGTGATGAGTGGGATTGAGGCGCTTGAGCAAATTATGAAAGTTTCTCCTCTTCCGGTTGTCATGTTGAGCAGCCTTACACAGCACGGGACAAGTGAAACCATTCGCGCCCTTGAAATGGGAGCGGTTGACTTTATTTCTAAGCCGTCTGGAGCCATTTCCCTTGATCTGCACAAGATAGGCGCAGAGATTGTACAGAAGGTGAAAGAGGCAGCGGGTGTAAAAGTTTCCCGGCTTATTAAGAGTGAAATAGCGCCGCTTCGTGTGTCCCCCTTGCTTCGGTCAGGCGGTCAGCACCATCCGGGTTCTGTCTTAGCTGAAAAAGAAACGGTTCGAGACGACAACGAGAAAAAAATATGGCATGCAGAAGATGGAAGAAGAAATGTGCATAATTTGGTAGCGATCGGTACTTCTACAGGAGGGCCAAAAGCGCTTCAGGTGCTATTGCGTGATTTTCCCCGCGATTTTAGAGGAGCGGTGGTAATCGTCCAGCATATGCCCCCTGGTTTTACAAAGTCGTTGGCCCAGCGTCTGAACTCGTTGTGTGAAATTGAGGTAACAGAAGCGGAAGATAATCAGGTTCTTAAGGAAGGTCACGCGTACATCGCGCCTGGAAACTATCATATGGAAATCAGGCAACGTACTGATGGAGAGCTGTACATATCGCTGAACCAATCACAGCCGCGTGGAGGACACAGACCTTCTGTTGATATGTTGTTTGAATCCATTGCACGCATCCATCATCCCGCTAAATACGCCATTATTATGACGGGAATGGGAAGCGATGGTACAGCAGGGTTAAAAAAGTTAAAAGAAACTGGAAACTGTACTGTGATTGCTCAGGATGAATCAACATGCGTCGTATTTGGTATGCCAAGGGCTGCCATTCGAGCTGGAACGGTTGACATTGTAGCGCCGCTTCATGAAATTTCTGTCCAGCTTATGCGGTGTTTAAGCAGTTAGGGAGGGGGATGGTTTATGGAAATGAATCAATATTTAGATATGTTTATTGAAGAATCAAAAGAACACATTCAGGCGATCAATGACAATTTGCTCGTATTAGAGAATGAGCCGGAAAATGTAAATTTGATCAACGAAATTTTTCGCTCTGCTCATACGTTGAAGGGAATGGCGGCTACCATGGGCTTTGAAGATATGGCGGCCCTTACTCATGAAATGGAAAATGTGCTTGATCAGGCTCGGAACCATAAGCTTGTACTTAACACGGACATTATGGATGTGATTTTTCAGTGCGTAGACTTATTGGAAACGATGTTGTATTCCATCGCGGGAGGCGGTGACGGAAAGGAAGACGTATCTCGTGTTGTTTCCGCGCTTAAAGCGATTCTGCGGGGAGAGGCGCCAGGAACTGCGCAGAAAAATACAGGCGAACATATCGTGACGACCGGGGAAACAGCCGCCACAACGGAGGTAGTTGCAGCGCCCAGTCACTATAGCTTGGATGCCTACGAAATTACAGTCATTGAGCAATCGATTCAGTCGGGATTTTGCGCCTATTGGATTAAAACGTTAATTCGGGATGATTGCGTGTTGAAAGCGGCGCGTGCGTATATGGTATATGACGGTTTGGAATCGCTCGGGGAAGTCATCAAAACGACGCCTCCCGTCGAAGAAATTGAAGAAGAAAAGTTTGATAAGTCGTTCGAAATCGTTCTGATCAGCAAAGAACCACGCGAAAAAATAGAGCAAACGGTAATGAACGTATCAGAAATCGAAGCGGTAGAAGTGGAAGTTATTGACCTTGCAGCCCATAAGGTAGAGAAAAGAAAGCAGGAAGAAAAGCAGGTATCAGCAGTCACGGCTGCACGGACGGCACGAAAAGGGGCGGAAAGTATCAAAGAAGAGAAGACGTCGCAGACGCCCGTACTGAAAAAAGCAGCAGCAAGTAAGACCATTCGTGTCGATATTGAGAGGCTTGATGTATTAATGAACCTGTTTAGCGAGCTGGTGATCGATCGCGGCAGGCTGGAGCAGTTGGCTCGCGAATCTGGACAAAGTGCCCTGATGGAAACGGTGGAGCACATGAGCCGTATTAGCGGCGACTTGCAAAATATCATCCTTACGATGCGCATGGTGCCGGTGGAGCAGGTGTTTAATCGTTTTCCGCGCATGGTTCGCGATTTAGCGAAAGAATTAAACAAGAAAATCAATCTCGAAATTGTCGGTGCCGAAACAGAGCTTGACCGTACCGTTATTGATGAAATTGGTGACCCCCTTGTTCACTTGTTACGCAATTCTATTGACCATGGCATTGAATCGGTGGAAGAACGGCGCGCGGCCGGTAAGCCAGAGGAAGGGTTAGTACAGCTTAAAGCGTATCACAGCGGCAATCATGTATTTATTGAGGTAAAGGATGACGGCAGAGGCATTAATCGCGAAAAAGTGCTGAAAAAAGCGATTGAGCGCGGGATTGTGACAGAGCAAGCGGTAAGCTCTTTTTCGAATAAGCAAATCGATGAATTGTTGTTTGCTTCTGGTTTAAGCACAGCGGACAAAATTTCCGATGTTTCCGGTCGCGGTGTCGGGCTTGACGTTGTAAAAACAAAAATCGAGTCGCTTGGCGGTTCATGCAGCGTCGATTCAACCCCTGGAGCAGGAACTACATTTTTGATTCAGCTTCCGCTTACGTTGTCTATTATTTCGGCGATGCTTGTGCAGGTGGAAGATGAAAAATTTGCTGTACCTTTAAGTTCCATTATCGAAACGGCCATCTTTTCGCCAGATGAAATTATGCATGCACATCAGCAGAACGTCATCGATTTTCGCGGGCGGATTGTGCCGCTTGTTTCGCTCAAGTCGATTTTCAACATTCCGGATAACGGAAAGCCGAAAGAAAGTGACATTTCGGTTGTTATTGTACGCAAAGGGGACAAAATGGCCGGACTTGTTGTAGATTCTTTTATCGGTCAGCAGGAAATCGTATTGAAATCGCTTGGCAAATATCTTACGAATGTCTTTGCCATTTCCGGAGCGACGATTCTTGGGGATGGTCAGGTAGCCCTTATTATCGATTGTAACGCCTTAATTAAATAGAGGAGGAATAACCATGCTGGATCATAAAGATATTGAAGAAGAAATTAAAGTGATCGTGTTTCGTCTAAAAGATGAAGAATACGGGGTCGAGGTGGGTCAGGTTAAGTCTATTGAACGCCTTGAACATATTACCCGGGTTCCGCGTACGCCGCATTTTGTTAAAGGGGTCATTAATTTGCGCGGCGTTGTCACTCCGATCGTCGACTTGCGCCGCCGCTTTGGTATTGAAGAAACCGCTTATAACGAGGTGACGCGGATCATTATTGTGGCTGTTGGGGAAGTGGAAGTTGGTTTGATTGTTGATTCAGCAAATGATGTTATTGATATTCCTGTCAATGCGATCGAGCCGCCACCGGCAGTGGTCGGAGGCGTTGAGGCGGTATACTTGCGCGGTGTGGCGAAGCTGGATCGCCGTCTGCTGATTCTTCTTAATCTTGATAAAGTATTAAGCACTGAAGAAATCAAGCAACTGGAGAATATTGAGGCATAGGGCGATGAAATTCGAAAGTTTTGGTGATTTTCAGCTTGATGTCCTGCGGGAAATAGGGAATATCGGGGCCGGGAATGCGGCCACCGCTCTTTCAAAGCTGATTTCAAAAGAAATTGATATGCAGATTCCGCAGGTGAATATTATTTCTTTTGACGAAATTGCAGATGTTGTCGGCGGAGCGGAGGCACTTGTCGTGTGCGTATTTTTGCGGGTGTTAGGAGATGTCCCGGCCAGCATGTTTTTTATTATCTCTATAGAATCGGCCAAAAATTTAATGAAAGAACTGCTGGGAATGGAAACAAAGGAAGAAGGCTCTTTCGATGATATGGAACTGTCCATGCTTAACGAAATCGGCAATATTCTTGCTGGTTCCTACTTATCCTCATTGGCCGATTTTACGAACCTGAACATGCAACCGTCAGTACCGGCGGTTGCCATTGATATGGCCGGTGCAATTTTGTCTTATGGTTTGCTTGAAGTTGGTTACAGTGGAGATTTTGCCCTTACTATTGACACGGCCTTTTTTCAGGGGAATGAAGAGATATCCGGTCACTTCTTTCTCATTCCTGATCCAGACGCTTTCTCTCGACTTTTCCAGGCGCTAGGGGTTCCTTTTGAATGAATATTATTAAAGTAGGTATGGCGGATTTAAACGTGGCAAAATCTCCAGATCGGATTCGCACGACAGGTCTAGGCTCCTGTGTAGGGGTTGTATTGTTTGATGGACAGAACAAAATAGGAGGTATGGCTCATATTATGCTTCCTGATTCCTCTTTGAGCAAAGGGCCGCTAAATGTGGCGAAATACGCGGACACGGCCATTCCAAAATTAATAGAAGATATGGAAAGAGCGGGAGCAAATCGCCGCAAGCTGGTGGCAAAGCTGGCCGGAGGAGCGCAAATGTTTGCGTTTTCTGTTGCGAGCGATACCATGCGAATTGGCCCACGCAATGTGGAGGCTTGCAAGCAGGTGTTACATGAGGCACGTATTCCAATTGTTGCCGAAGATACGGGAGGAAATTGCGGGCGTACGATTGAACTAGATAGCTATACCGGTATTTTAAACGTTCGTACGGTAAATCAAGGAGTAAAGGAATTGTAATATGCGGGTAGGTTCAATAAAATGGAACTTTATTGTTGCGGGAATGATCGGCGGTTTCACGCTATTGTTTTCGCTTATGAATAACCTCTTTTGGGAGAGCTTTTTACGTTCTCTGCTTGCTTTTTTGCTATTTTTTCTTCTTATGTTTTTGTTTCGTTATCTAGCAGGTAAAGCCGTCGGCAAAGAAGCTTTGCAGCATATCCCTTCGGAGACAAAAGGACGGCACGTAGATTTGATAACGCCGGAAGATCTTGAATATGAACGCAGTCAGCAGAGCGGTGAAGACGAGAGCCGGGAGAAGCAACCGTCCCGGGCGGACTTTTCGCAATTCACCGCTACTGATTTCCCCACCATTACGCGCAGCAACAGGGAAAATATCAACCCGGAAGAGATCGCGCGGGCTCTGCGTGTATTCTCCGATGAATAGAAGGGAGTGGGCGTATGATGGCGCGAAAACCTAAGAAACAAATTGATATGAATAAATGGAAACGGTGGCGGGAAGAAGGGGATCGGCAGGCAGAAATTGAATTAATTGAGGAGTATCTACCGCTGGTTAACTACGTTGCTAACAGGTTGTCCATCGGCTTGCCGGATATCGTGGACAGAGATGATTTAATTAGCTTTGGTCGCTTGGGCTTGTTAGACGCTTTAAAGAGATTTGATTATACGCGCGGGCTTCAATTTGAAACGTATGGAATGTGGAGGATCCGGGGGGCGATGATTGATGGCTTGCGTGAGAATGATGTGCTTCCCCGTTCTATCCGCGATAAAGCGAAAAAAATCGAAGAGGCGTATGCACAATTGGAGCAGCAATATCTTAGATCCGCTACCGATGAGGAGGTAAGCAGGCATCTAAATATGTCCGTAGAGGAACTGAATCAGATATTGCAGGATGTAGCATTCGCTTCCATGTTTTCACTAGATGAGCCGATTCAGGACGAAGAGGATCAGAAGCATTCCCGGCAATCGGTGATTATTGATGAGCAAGCAGAGAGACCGGAGGCGGCGCTTCACAGGGAACAAAGGAAACAAATTCTCGCGGAAGCCATTGATCGCCTTCCGCCAAAAGAAAGAACAATTGTCGCGTTGTTTTACTATGAGGAATGCTCTTTAACGGAGATTGCGGAAATCATGGGGCTGTCCGCCTCGCGTATTTCCCAGCTGCATTCCAAAGCTATTTTTCGGATGCGGGGAGCGTTGCAGCGGGCGAGAGATTACTTATTAAATGAGTAAAAGGGGGAGAAGGAGTTTGAATATGGAAGAATCAGAAAGTAAAGTAGAGCAAACTTCTACCTCAGAAGCGCTGGCGGATATGGTGAAAATCAAGATTTCCAAAGATAAAATGGAAGCAACCATGGAATTGTTTTTGGAAGATAAAATAAATGTCACATATGAAGAACTTCTGGCGATTTTACACCGTAACCGTGTTACATTTGGAATTGATGATGAGCTGCTTCGGCAAGTCGTCGAAAATCCTTACCTTTATACAGGAAAAAGGTTGATCGTTGCGCGTGGAAATCCGCCGGTTGCCGGCAAAGATGGTTCTATCGAACTTCTTGTGCGTTCGTCCGGCAAAAAAGGCCCGCAGGAGCGCGAAGACGGAAGTGTCGACTATTATAGCGTTCTGGAATTGCTAAATGTTAAAAAAGGACAGTTGCTTGCTAAGAAAATTCCACCGACCAAAGGGCAACCGGGAACAAATGTTAGCGGGGAGAGCGTGCGGAGCAAAGATGGGAAAGAAGCGCGTTTTCGAATCGGAAAAAATGTGTTGCTTGATCAAGATAAGATGCGTGCTTACGCTGCGATAGATGGCCAGCTTTCTATGACTGGAAGAGGAAGGCTGAATGTTCTTCCGGTGTTTGAAGTAAAAGAGGACGTGGATTTCAGCGTTGGAAATATTGACTTTATCGGCAATGTGATTGTACATGGAAACGTGCACCCTGGTTTTACCATTCGGGCGGGAGGCGATATCCGGATCGCTGGTACTGTGGAAAGAGCAACGTTGGAAGCGAAAGGAACCATTGAAATCAGGGGAGGTGTTATCGGTCATCATAAAGGGACAATTACAGCAGGCGTTGATGTGAAAACAAGCTTTATTCAGAGTGCGGTTGTCAAAGCAGAAAATGATGTCATTGTGTCACAGGTCATTATGCACAGCAACGTGAGCGCGGGTCGTGACATTATCTGTAGGTCGACGAAAGGTCTGATTGTCGGTGGGATCGTGCAGGCCGGGCAGAAGGTTGTGGCTAACATTATCGGCAATGCCACGAATACTCCGACCACCGTTGAAGTAGGGACGAATCCTCAATTGCGTGAAGAATTGCACACTTTGCGGAAAGACATAAAAGAATGTATGGAGTCGATTGAAAAGTCGGCTCAGGGGCTTCGTTTTATTGACCGATTGGCGATGCAAGGGAAGCTTACTCCTGAGAAGCAGGCCATGCAAATCAAGCTCAAAAACACTAAACTATTGGCTGAAAAGAAACTGGCTCAGGCAAAAGAAAGAATGGATGAAATCGAAGCAAAATTAAATGGAATGGAAAATGCACGGGTGGAATGTCGTCATGTTATGTACAGCGGAACCAAGTTAGTTTTTGGTAATGCGGTGCGGTTCATTAAGGATAATTGTAGCAAAGTCGCATTCATTCTTGGAGAAGACGGTCAGATTACCTCAACGCTGTTGGAAAGCAAATAAGGGAAAGAAGGGACTCGGATGACGTTACGCGCCCTAGAATTGCAAATTGCGATTCCACGTATGCAGGATATTGGAAAAATTCAGGAGCATTTGAAGGAAAGACCTCAGCAGGAGCAGATGAATCTTAGTTTAGAGCGGGAACAAAAAGATGAAGTGAACCGAACGCGTGTGGCAAAAGCAGAAGAAGCGGTTGAAAGCCGTGTGGCCCGTGACGGAAAGCAAGGAGCTGATTACAGGGGACAGGACGAAGCTAAAAAGCGCAGGCGAAAAAAGAAATTCATTCAGAGTGAAAAGCAAAACCTGCATCCTTATAAAGGACATAGTTTGGATATTTCGCTTTAGATTCCCTTTAATCTTTTGATATTCGTTGTGTAGTAAGAGAGAGGAAATACAGAGGGACGCCAAAGGAACTCATAAAATATCCAAGAATATTTGTATAGTTGGTGAATGTGCATGGTTGAAATTTGGCTTTCCGGTCTTACTGTTGTTATGCTGCTGATAGTGCTGCGTCTTTTGAAAAACAGTGGGGGAGGATCGCAGAACACGGCAGATGAAGAGAGGCTTCAAACATTGATCACCGAGTTTGATCAAGAAAATAAGGAGCTTGTACGTTCGATTGCCCAGTTAAAACGGACGACGGATTTAGAATTGACCGGAGTGAAAGAAGAACTGAAAACGCTTCAGGAACAAGTAAAGGCGCTTACGAGGCAAAATGAGCAGTTGCGACAGTCGCTATCTTCGCTTCAATATCACCATCAAGCTGGTCTTTCAAGTGGTGTAATGTTTTCCGGTTCGACTTCTATTCCTGTTTTTTTGAAGGATGACTACAAAGACATCCCCGATCTATACGTGCAGGGGATGTCTTCGCATGATATCGCCCGCAAGCTCGGGATCGGCAACGGAGAAGTTGAGATGGTATTGCAAATGTTGAAAAAACAAGGTTTTCTTTCCTAAAATATAGCCTTGCTTCATTTGTCATAAAATTTTCTTGACGGCTTGTTGCATTTTTTTAACACCTATGGTATATTTACAGACGGTGTAAAAATACACACGTTCTTCAATTTGGGTGAGGGTGCTTGCGCTTTCAGGTGTGAGTCTCATCTAAAAATGCGAAGGGCGGAGGAATTTTTAAAAACCATTTAAGGAGGTGTCGTTGAAGATGGCAGTAATTTCTATGAAGCAATTACTGGAAGCCGGTGTACACTTTGGTCACCAGACTCGTCGTTGGAACCCAAAGATGGCCCGCTATATCTTCACGGAGCGTAACGGAATTTATATCATTGACCTGCAAAAAACTGTGAAAAAAGTGGAGGAAGCATACAACTTTGTTCGTGAGTTGGCTGCTTCTGGAGGTAAAATCCTGTTTGTAGGTACAAAAAAGCAAGCGCAGGAATCTGTAGCTGAAGAAGCTGAACGCTGCGGTATGTACTACATCAACCAGCGCTGGTTAGGTGGTACGCTGACGAACTTCGCTACAATCCAAAAACGCGTAGCACGTCTTCACCAACTGGAAGAAATGGAGAACGACGGCACTTTTGAAATTCTTCCGAAAAAAGAAGTGATTTTGCTTCGTAAAGAAAAAGAGCGCCTGGAGAAATTCCTCGGCGGTATTAGGAACATGAAAGAACTTCCGGATGCGATTTTCGTAATCGATCCCCGCAAAGAGCGCATTGCAGTTGCTGAAGCTCGCAAGCTTGGTATCCCGATCGTTGGTATCGTTGATACAAACTGTGATCCGGATGAAATTGATTACGTAATTCCTGGTAACGATGACGCGATTCGCGCTGTGAAACTGCTCACTGCAAAAATGGCAGACGCGGTGCTCGAAGCGAACCAGGGTTCTGGTGAAGAGGTCGCAGCTACTGTATAAGTTCCGCAAGCAATGTAAGGGTGGGCGGAGGGTGTAACCTTTCTCCACCCTTTTGTTACACTAAGAACATGAAGCACAACATAAGTGTATCCTTTTATTTTCTGAACATAACTAAGGTGTAGGAGGATTTTCTCATGGCGATTACTGCAAGCATGGTAAAAGAACTGCGCGAAAGAACAGGCGCGGGCATGATGGATTGTAAAAAAGCGCTGCAAGAAGCGAATGGAGACATGGAAAAAGCGATTGACATTCTTCGTGAGAAAGGAATCGCAAAAGCCGCGAAAAAATCTGACCGGATCGCTGCCGAGGGTCTCACTGCTGTGGCTGTTCAGGGAAATGCGGCTTGCATTGTAGAGGTAAACTCTGAAACAGATTTCGTAGCTAAGAATGAACAATTTCAAAGCTTTGTAAAAGACATTACAGAACATCTTTTGAGCCAGCGTCCGACGAACGTAGAGGAAGCGCTTGAACAACCGTTCAAGGGAGAAGGCGCAAAACTGCAAGATGTGCTGAATGAGAAAATCGCTACCATTGGCGAAAACATGAACATTCGCCGTTTTGAAATTCTTGAGAAGCCGGAAGGTAATCTGTTCGGGCAATATTTACATATGGGTGGCCGCATCGGCGTGCTGGTTGAACTTGCAAACACGACAAATGAAGAATTGGCCAAAGATATTGCGATGCAAATCGCGGCTGCGCGTCCGACTTACGTAACTCGCGACCAAGTAGACGCGAAAGAACTTGAAAGAGAACGTGAAGTTTTGACAGCGCAAGCGCTTAACGAAGGCAAACCGGAAAATATTGTGCAAAAAATGGTGGAAGGCCGCCTGAACAAGTATTATGAAGAAGTTTGCCTTGTCGAGCAAGCATTCGTGAAAGATCCTGATAAGAAAGTAAAAGATTTGCTGAAAGCTGAAAACGCGGAAGTTGTGCGTTTCGTTCGCTATGAAGTGGGCGAGGGCATCGAGAAAAAAGCTGATAACTTCGTGGAAGAAGTAATGGCGCAAACGAAAAAACAATAATGCCTAATGACCGAATAGGGAACACACCGTGTTCCCTATTTTATAAACTGCTGAAAAGCAGGAATTTGCCTTTGTATTCACGAAGAATTTAAAAAGGATTGGAGTTGTTTTTCAATGCCACTTCCCGCGTATAAGCGTGTTGTATTAAAATTAAGCGGAGAGGCCCTCGCCGGAAATGTGGGGTATGGGATCGATTCCGACGTAATTACATCCATTTCCCATCAAATCAAAGAAATCGTGGAGCTTGGCGTGCAGGTTGCCATTGTGGTCGGGGGTGGAAATATTTGGCGTGGCCTTGCTGGAAGCGCTAAGGGCATTGACCGTACAACCGCCGATTATATGGGAATGCTTGCTACGGTTATGAATAGCTTGGCACTGCAGGATGGTCTTGAGAAAGTAGGCGTTCCGACACGCGTGCAAACCTCGATCGAAATGCGGCAAGTTGCCGAACCTTACATAAGAAGAAAAGCCGTGCGCCATCTGGAAAAAAACCGTGTCGTGATTTTCGCGGCCGGTACGGGTAATCCTTATTTCTCTACCGATACAACAGCGGCGTTGCGTGCGGCTGAAATTGAAGCGGAAGTTATCCTTATGGCCAAAAACAAAGTGGACGGGGTATATTCTGCCGATCCGGTGCTTGACCCCAACGCCGTGAAATACGAAACACTTACGTTCCTCGAAGTGTTAAATAAGGGATTGGGCGTGATGGATTCCACCGCTTCAAGCCTGTGCATGGATAACAATATTCCGCTTATTGTTTTCTCGATTCTTGAAGAGGGGAATATTAAGCGAGTGATTATGGGCGAAAAAATCGGTACGATTGTGAAAGGAGAATAGCGACGATGCCACAGCAAGTAATAAAAGAAGCCGAAGAAAGAATGGATAAAGCGATCGCTTCTTTAAAACGCGAGTTGTCAACTCTGCGTGCCGGTAGAGCGACTCCGGCTTTGCTTGATAAAGTAATGGTTGATTACTACGGCTCTCAAGTACCGGTGAACCAGACTGCGAATATTAGTACGCCGGAGCCGCGCTTGATTGTTATCCAGCCGTGGGAAAAAAGCATGCTGGGACCGATTGAAAAAGCGATTCTTAAATCCGAACTTGGATTGACGCCGACAAACGACGGAAACGTCATCCGTATCGCGATTCCGCCGTTAACAGAACAACGCCGGACGGAGCTGGTGAAACTGGCGAAAAAAGAGGGCGAGGAAGCGAAAATCGCCATCCGCAACATTCGCCGAGATGCCAACGATGCAATTAAGAAAATGGAGAAAAACGGCGAAATTACGGAAGACGACATGAAGCATAATCAGGATTTGGTGCAAAAAGTAACGGATAAACATGTGAATCTGGTGGATCAAATCGTTTCTGAAAAAGAAAAAGAAATCATGGAAGTGTAACGCGTAAACCCCCTCTTCGATGAGGGGGTTTATGATATATTCCTTTGTACGGGGGAACGTACGTATGCTTAATAAACTAACCAGGTGGATGCAAAGAAGTGAAGAAGATTCTCTGCCGGGCGAATGGAATCTGAACCCGCATAACATTCCGAAGCATGTGGCCATTATCATGGATGGAAACGGCAGATGGGCGAAGCAGCGCGCTTTGCCGCGCGTAGCTGGGCATCGAGCCGGGATGAAGACAGTGAAAGAAATTACGAAAGCAGCGGACGAAATTGGGATTGAAGTGCTGACGTTGTACGCTTTTTCAACGGAGAATTGGAAGCGCCCCGCGGATGAAGTTGAATATTTGATGCGCCTGCCACAGGAGTATCTGGCAACAGAACTGAAAGAACTGATTGAGCGCAATGTGCAGGTGCGCATGGTGGGATATGAGGAAAGTCTCCCCGAATATACGTTGAAAGCGGTTCGTGAAGCAAGGGAAAAAACACGCCACAATACCGGGCTGATTTTGAATTTTGCGCTGAATTACGGTAGCCGTGCGGAAATGGTCACGGCCGTGAAGCAAATCGTGCAGGAAGTGCAAGAAGGTAAATTGGATATAGAGCAGATTAATGAAGAGATGTTTGGCTCTTACCTGACTACAAGAGGACTGCCTGATCCTGACTTGCTTATCAGAACAAGCGGCGAGCTTCGTCTGAGTAATTTTATGCTATGGCAGCTTGCGTACAGTGAATTCTGGTTTAGCGACGTGTATTGGCCTGATTTTTCCCGGAACCATTTTTTTGAGGCTATTAAAGCGTATCAGCAGCGCAACAGAAGATACGGAGCGCTAACGTAACAGCGGGCGCGCCGGATAAGAGGTGGAACGCTTGAAAACACGGGTAATTACAGGGATTTTTGGAGGGGCAGGCTTTCTTCTTGTTGTTTATCAGGGGGGAATTTGGTATACTGCCCTTGTTTTTTTTCTTGCTACGCTTGCATATTATGAGCTCATTTGCATGAACCGAATCCGCCTGGTGGATTGGCATGGGCTGACAGGCCTTGTTTTTCTTTGGGTTTTGCTTTTCCCAAATGTAGTATGGGATGAAAAAATGTTGCGCGGCGATGTCGTGTTCCTGTTTGTATTAGCGTTTTTGTTTATTACCGTTGCCTCTAAAAACCGTGTCGAATACCACCAGGTCGCTTACCTTTTGTTTAGCGCGTTTTATTTGGGCATCGGGTTCCATTTTATGAATGAAACCCGGATTACAAACGGGCTGATGGTGACACTGGCTATTTTATTCAGTACGTGGGCGACGGACACAGGCGCCTACTTCGTCGGAAAAGCGCGGGGAAAAACGAAGCTATGGCCATCTATCAGCCCGAACAAAACGGTGGAAGGTGCCCTTGGCGGAGTGATATTGGCTATTCTTACGATGGTTATTTTTTCCCTCGTAACAGATTCACTGACGCTTCCGCGCGCTGTGCTGATCGCATTTATTATTTCGATAAGCGGCCAGATTGGTGATCTAATGGAATCGGCCATCAAGCGTACGCTGAACGTTAAGGACTCGGGTACAATTCTGCCCGGTCATGGGGGCGTGCTTGACAGGTTTGACAGTTTAATCATTGTCTTCCCTGTTCTGCATTTGCTTCATTTGTTATAAAATGAGAAAAAGAGAGAAAGAAGGTAGACCATCCATAGGAGGAAATATGAAAAAAATCGCCATCCTAGGTTCTACAGGATCAATAGGGACACAGGCGCTCGATGTGGTACGGCAGCATCCGGAGCGCTTTTCCGTTGCGGCACTCGCGGCGGGACAAAACATTGGGCTTTTGGCCGAGCAGGCCAGAGAATTTAAGCCGCGTATTGTTTCGGTAAGTACAAAAGAACTGGCTGAAAACATTAAACTGCAACTGCCTTCTGAAATTCAGGTAACATGGGGAGAAGAAGGAGCCTTTGCTGTAGCGACTCATCCTGACGCAACTTTTGTCATTTCTGCTATGGTAGGCAGCGCAGGTCTAGCGCCGACGCTCGCCGCCATTGAAGCGGGGAAGTGCATTGGCCTGGCCAATAAGGAAACGCTGGTTACCGCCGGCCATATTGTGATGCAAAAAGCGAAAACGCGTGACGTTTCCGTCATTCCGATAGATAGCGAGCATTCCGCCATTTTCCAATGTTTACAGGGAGAAGATAGAAGGACGATAAAACGCCTGATTATTACTGCATCTGGCGGATCTTTTCGCGATTTAAGCCGGGATCAGCTTCGGAATGTAACCGTGGAACAGGCGCTTGCCCATCCAAATTGGAGCATGGGGGCTAAAATTACAATCGATTCGGCTACAATGATGAATAAAGGGCTGGAGATTATCGAAGCCCACTGGCTGTTTGATTTGCCGTACTCGAAAATCGACACGATTCTCCATAAAGAAAGCATTATTCATTCCATGGTGGAGTTTACGGATCGAGCGGTAATGGCCCAGCTGGGGACACCCGATATGCGCATTCCGATTCAATATGCGCTTAGCTATCCAGAAAGGGTGCCGCTGGAAACGGAACCGTTAGACCTCGTAAAAATTTCTAGCCTTCATTTTGCGACGCTGGATTTTGAGCGTTACCCCTGTCTTCGTTTTGCTTATGAAGCGGGCCGAATAGGCGGTACGATGCCGACTGTGTTGAACGCTGCTAATGAAGTCGCAGTAGCGAGATTTTTACGTAAGGAAATTCCGTTTCTGGCCATTGAGGATACGATCGCGCACGTGATGGCAAAGCACCAGGTCGCGGAACATCCGAACCTGGATGAGATTTTTGAGGCGGACATGTGGGCGCGTCAGGTAGCGACGCAGTATCAACCGGTCTAATGGAAAGGTCAAACAATCAGGAAAGGTGGAACCCCGTTGGTACAAGTTTTAGCCATTGTTCTTGTGTTCGGACTGTTAGTGTTTATTCATGAGTTAGGACATCTTCTTCTTGCCAAACGCGCAGGAATTTTATGTCGAGAATTCGCCATTGGCATGGGGCCGAAATTGTTTTCGTTTGTAAAGGGCGAAACGCGGTATACGCTTCGCCTGCTGCCGATTGGCGGATTCGTGCGCATGGCCGGAGAGGATCCGGAAGTGATTGAGATTCATCACGGACAAGATGTAGGCCTTACGTTTGACAAAGACGGGAAAGTGACGCACATTATTCTTACGAACATCCGCAATCACCCGGAAGCGACTGTAGTGACGGTGAAAGAAGCTGATTTGGAGCATCAGCTGTTGATCCGGGGGATAGAGGACGGGGAAGAAGTGAGTTATCCTGTCCATCCGAAAGCGGTGATTTTGCAGCATAACCAAGAGACGCAGATCGCGCCTTATGATCGTCAGTTTGGCAGCAAAACGGTAGGACAACGCGCGGCTGCCATTTTTGCAGGACCGCTGGCTAATTTTTTGCTTGCGTTTGTATTGCTTACTGGATTGGGACTGGCTTACGGCGTTCCTGTAGATAAACCGATCATCGGGCAGACGATCCCGGATCAGCCAGCGGCGCAGGCCGGCCTGAAACAAGGGGATAAAGTGCTGTCCGTGGCCGGCAAGCCGATGAATACGTGGAAAGATATTGTTCAAATTGTGAGTGCATCACCCGGAAAAGAGCTAACTTTTGTTATTGAGCGAGAGGGAGAACAGTTTTCCGTGCCTGTTACCCCGGTGAAAGAGGGAGAGATCGGGAAGATCGGCGTGTATTCGCCGACATCCAAATCTCCGCTCGGCGCAGCCAAGTACGGGGCGGTAACGACATACGAGTTTTCCAAATTGATTTACCAAATGCTTGGTAAATTGTTTACCGGTCAAGTTCCGGTACAGGAGCTGTCGGGGCCGGTGGGGATTTTCAATTATACCTACAAAGCAGCGGAAAACGGGCTTGTCGTTCTTGTTCAGTGGGCGGCAGCGCTTAGTGTGAACTTAGGGATCATGAATTTGCTTCCGTTGCCGGCGCTCGATGGAGGAAGGCTGGTGTTTATTGGGATTGAAGCGTTGCGGGGACGACCGATTGACCCGCAAAAAGAAGGCATGGTTCATTTCCTTGGCTTTGCTTTCCTAATGGTGCTTATTCTCGTGGTAACATGGAACGACATTCAACGTTTCTTTTAATAAAACCATCATGGTTTGTCAGTTACAAGCCCCGGTATGAAAGCAACATATTCATGCTGTCATCCATTTTCACAGAAGTTACAAGTCGTATTTATGAGGAGGTAGAGTGTTGTGAAGCAATCCAAACTATTTCTCCCGACGCTTCGGGAGGTGCCGGCAGAGGCGGAAATTGCAAGCCACCAGCTAATGGTGCGCGCGGGGCTGATGCGTCAGCTTGTATCTGGCGTTTATACATATTTGCCGCTTGGACTTAGAGTTCTGCGCAAGGTGCAGGAGATCGTCCGCGAAGAGATGGATAGAGCAGGTGCGCAGGAAATTTCCATGCCGGCCATTCAACCCGCTGAATTATGGCAGGAAACAGGACGCTGGGATGCCTATGGCCCTGAATTAATGCGCCTCAAAGATCGCCATCATCGCGACTTTGTGCTCGGTCCGACGCATGAAGAGGTTGTGACCAGCCTTGTGCGGGATAACTTGAATACGTACAAAAAATTGCCGATTAACCTTTATCAAATTCAAACAAAATACCGTGACGAGGTGCGGCCACGCTTTGGGGTCATTCGTTCCCGCGAATTTATCATGAAGGACGCATACAGTTTTGATGTAAGCCGGGAAGGGTTGGACAAAAGCTACCAAAGCATGTACGATGCGTACACCCGCATCTTTACGCGGGCCGGGCTTACATTCCGGGCGGTCGAAGCGGATGCGGGAGCCATTGGAGGCAAGGGCACGCATGAATTTATGGCGCTGTCTGAAATCGGGGAAGATACCATCGCCTATTGCACGTCTTGCGACTACGCGGCAAACCTTGAAAAGGCCGAAGTTGTGTACAAGCCTGTTGCAGAGCGTACTGTGACAGAAGCGCCGATGGAAAAAGTGCCGACACCGGGCGTGAAAACGATCGAACAACTAATGAATCATTTCAATATGGAAGCGCGTCAGTTTATTAAAGCGCTCGTCTTTAAAGCGGACGATCGCTTTGTTGTTGCCCTTGTGCGCGGGGATCATGAGCTGAACGATGTGAAACTGAAGAATCTTGTCGATGCCAACGTGCTAGCGATGGCAACGGAAGAAGAAATGAAGAAACTAGGCATTCCGCTCGGCTTTGTCGGTCCGTTCCATCTGCCGGAGGGAGTGGAAGTGTACGCTGACCTCGCTGTGCAGGATATGGGAAGTGCGGTTGCGGGCGCAAACGAAAAAGACTACCACTATACACATGTGGTGCCAGGTCGCGATTTTACGGTACAAGCGTATGCGGATTTGCGCAATATTGTAGAGGGCGATGAATGTTCGCGCTGTGGCGGCCATATAGCGTTTGCACGCGGAATCGAAGTGGGTCATGTCTTCAAGCTAGGTACACGCTACAGCGAGAAGATGGGCGCAAAGTTCCTCGATGAGAATGGCAAAGAGCAACCGATGATTATGGGATGCTATGGTATCGGCATTTCTCGTATGGTGGCTGCGTGCGTGGAGCAGAACCATGACGAAAACGGTATTATTTGGCCTTGGTCGCTGGCGCCGTACCACATCCATGTTGTGCCGGTCAATGTGAAAAATGAAGAACAAAAACAACTGGCAGAATCCATTTACGAAATGCTTGGGCGAGCGGGATATGAAGTGCTACTTGATGACCGTCCGGAGCGCGCTGGTGTAAAATTCAAAGACGCGGATCTCATCGGCTTGCCGATTCGTGTGACGGTGGGCGGCAAAGCCAGTGAGGGGATTGTGGAATGTAAGGTGCGTAAAACCGGTGAAAGCCAGGATGTGCATGTGGACGAACTTTTGGCCCATATTCAACACTTTGCTACTTCACTACAATAATAAATAAGAAGCGGACAGGGTACTCCTTTTTTGGGGTACCTGCTTACTCTTGCAGGAGGAAGGTGCTATCATGGGGAATCACTTGGCGAAGCAGGAGCGTTTTAACCTTTTGCTTCAACAATTGGCCATTCCGCCTGAATTTGTCGAGAAATATTTTGTCGGCGGCCTGATTGATAAAGTGGATGTCTACCGACAGGAAAAGCGCTGGCACTTTTTTTTTGAGCTTCCGGAACTTTTGCCGTTGAATGTATATCAGGCATTTTATGCTAAGCTAACGCAAACGTTCAGCAATATCGCCGCCGTTGATTGCGATATGCGCTACGCGCAGCCGGTTCCGTTAGCGGGTTTTGTCAAAGAATATTGGCCGCTCATCGTGGAGAAAGTAACACCTCACATCAACTCCACGGCAACCTATTTAAAGAACGCTACTTATGAGGTGGAAGATAACAAATTGAAGCTGGGCGTGCTTGACACGTTTGCGATAGAAAAAATGAAGCAGCGCAAAGTGGATGACTGGATTAACCAGACGGTAAAAAAGCTGTGCGGGGAATCGTTGGTGGTCACCTATTACGTGGCGCGAAACGAAGAAACGTATCAACAGTTCGTGGAGCAGCGGGAGGAAGAAGATAGAACCCGTGCGATGGAGGCGCTGCTTGAAAAGCAGAAAGAGAAAGAAAAAATCGAAGCGAGCAAAGAGGCTGCCGTGGCAGGGAATGAACTGCAAATCGGTTACGAAATCAAAGAAGAGCCAATCCCGATCCGTGAGATTCAAGAAGAGATGGGCCGCACGGTTATTCAGGGACTGGTGTTTGGTACGGATATTCGCGAACTGCGCAGCGGGCGCACGCTGTGTATGTTTAACATTACCGACTACACGGATTCCCTACAGGTAAAAGTTTTTGCCCGCGACAAAGAAGACGTGCCAAAGCTGATGGCGATTAAAAACGGCATCTGGGTCAAAGTACGTGGTACAATCCAAGAAGATACATTTGCACGTGAGCTTGTCATGACGGCAAAAGATATTGTCCAGGTGCAGCCGACCGCTTCCCGGATGGACAACGCCACGGAGAAGCGCGTAGAATTTCATTGTCATACCAACATGAGCGCGATGGATGGCGTTGCTTCAGCGGAACGGTTAATCAAGCAGGCAGCTGAATGGGGACACAAAGCGATTGCCATCACCGATCACGCAGTAGCGCAGGCATTTCCAGAGGCGTTTTCTGCTGCGAAGAAATACGGCATTAAAGTGATCTACGGTATGGAAGCGAACGTGGTGCCTGACTCTGCAGTGATCGTGCACCAGCCGCAGAGCAGGGAACTTGCAGACGATACGTATGTTATTTTCGACGTGGAGACGACCGGTCTTTCCGTTGTTAACAACACGATTATTGAGATTGCTGGCGTTAAAATGAAAAACGGTGAAATTATCGGCCGCTACGAATCGTTTGTCAATCCGCACGAGCCGATTCCGCTGAATATCCAGCAACTGACCAACATTACTGACGATATGGTAAAAGATGCCCCGGAACTTGATCAAGTCATTCGTGAGTTTGTCGACTTCGTCGGTGACGCGGTGCTTGTAGCGCATAATGCGAAGTTTGATATGGGTTTTTTGCAGGCAAGCTTAAAGAAGGTTGGTTTGCCTCCGATCGGGAATCCGTTCTTTGATACGCTCGAACTTGCACGATTTCTATACCCCGGCATGCGCAACCACCGGCTGAATACGCTTGCGGAAAAATTCAATGTTAGCTTAGAGAATCATCACCGCGCTGTGGATGATTCCGAAGCAACCGGTCATATCTTTTTTCATATGCTAAAAGACGTGCTGGCACAGGATATTACCAACTTGGACGATTTGAACAACCATGTTGGGCTTGATCTGCAAAATGCGCGTCCGTTCCATTGCAATATTTACGCGCTGAATGAGATAGGCAAGAAGAACCTGTATAAGCTCATTTCCTTGTCTCATACTGAATACTTGTACAAAACGCCGCGCATTCCGCGCGCGCAAATTCAAAAGCATCGAGAAGGTTTGCTGATTAGTTCAGGCTGCGAAAAAGGCGAATTTTTTGAAACGGTCTTGAATAAAAGCCAGGAAGAAGCGGAAGAAGTTGCCCGTTTCTATGACATCTTGGAAATTCAGCCGATTGAGATCAATCGCCATCTGATTGAAAAACAGTTGGTGCCGAACGAGGCGGCGCTAATGGAAGCAAACCGCAAAATCGTGGAAATTGGTGAGAAGCTTGGTATCCCGGTTATTGCGACAGGCAATGTGCACTATGTGCATCCTTACGAAAAAGATTACCGGGAGATTTTAATTCACGGCATTACCGGCTTCAGCCCGCTGAAAGAGCAGTACAAGCCGGATGCTCATTTCCGCACGACCGAAGAGATGCTGGAAGAGTTCAGGTATTTGGGCGAAGAAAAAGCGAAGGAAGTTGTTATTACGAACCCGAATATGCTGGCCGACCAGTTTGAAGAGCTGGAAATTATTCCGAAAGATTTGTACACTCCGAAAATCGAAGGAGCGGACGAAGAAATCCGCACGATGAGCTATAACAAAGCAAAAGAATTATATGGAGACCCGCTCCCGGAAATTGTGGAGAAACGGCTGGAAAAAGAATTAAACAGTATTATCACGCATGGATTTGCCGTTATTTATTTGATTTCGCACAAGCTTGTAAAAAAATCAATCGAAGACGGCTATCTTGTTGGTAGCCGGGGCTCGGTCGGTTCGTCATTTGTCGCCACTATGACGGAAATTACGGAAGTAAATCCACTGCCCCCGCATTACCGCTGTCCAGAGTGCAAGCATAGCGAATGGTTTACGAAAGGCGAGTATGGTTCCGGGTTTGACCTTCCATCTAAGGATTGTCCGAAATGCGGCACGACGATGGTAGGCGACGGCCACGATATTCCGTTCGAAACGTTCCTTGGGTTTAAAGGAGATAAAGTTCCCGATATCGACTTGAACTTCTCAGGGGAATATCAGCCGCACGCCCATAACTACACGAAAGTGTTGTTTGGCGAGGATTATGTGTATCGCGCGGGAACGATCGGTACAGTGGCTGAGAAAACGGCGTATGGCTTTGTCCGCAAATACGCAGAAGAAAAAGGAAAGAACTGGCGCAACGCTGAAATGAGTCGCCTTGCGGCCGGGTGTACAGGTGTTAAACGAACAACGGGTCAGCACCCCGGGGGGATTATCGTCGTACCGGATTACATGGAGATATATGACTTTTGCCCGATCCAGTATCCAGCGGACGATAAAAATGCGGAATGGCGTACAACCCATTACGACTTCCACTCCATCCACGATAACCTGCTCAAGCTGGATATTCTCGGTCACGACGATCCGACGGTGATTCGGATGCTGCAAGATTTGACAGGCCTTGATCCGAAAAAAATTCCAGTCTGCGATCCGAAGGTCATGAAGATTTTCAGTGGCACTGAAGTGCTAGGCGTAACGCCTGAACAAATTGAAAGCAATGTCGGAACACTTGGTATTCCGGAATTTGGAACAAAGTTTGTCCGTCAAATGCTCGAAGATACCCGTCCATCTACATTTGCGGAACTTGTGCAGATTTCCGGTCTGTCACACGGCACAGACGTATGGCTCAACAACGCCCAGGAACTTGTGCGCAATGGTACATGTGAATTAAAAGACGTGATCGGATGCCGCGATGATATTATGGTCTATCTTATGCACAAAGGGCTTGAGCCTTCGTTTGCGTTTAAAATCATGGAGTCCGTAAGGAAAGGGAAAGGTCTTACGCCGGAGATGGAAGAAGAAATGAAGAAACACAACGTGCCGGATTGGTACATCTGGTCATGCAAGCAGATTAAGTACATGTTCCCGAAAGCGCACGCGACAGCGTATGTACTGATGGCGGTGCGGATTGCGTACTTTAAAGTGTATTATCCGATTCATTTCTATGCGACGTATTTTACCGTACGTGCAGACGACTTTGATATTGAGCTTGCAGTGCAGGGTTCCGCTGCGATTCGTGCACGTATGAAAGAAATTGCTGAAAAAGGCAATGACGCGCAACCGAAGGAAAAATCGCTGTACACGGTGCTTGAGATGTGTCTGGAGATGTGTGAGCGCGGTTTCAGCTTTAAAAATGTTGATCTGTACCGCTCGGACGCCACTAGGTTTATTATTGACGGCAATAGTCTGATTCCGCCGTTTAACGCGCTGGCAGGCGTGGGTACAAGCGCCGCGATTAACATTGTTAAAGCACGCGAGGAAGGCGAATTTCTGTCGATTGAAGACTTGCAGCAACGCGCACGTTGCTCGCGTTCCGTTATCGAATTGCTACAGCAACAGGGATGCCTTGACAGTTTGCCGGAAACGAACCAGTTGTCCCTATTCTAAAGAACGGCAACGCTCCTTGTTGGCACGTTATAGATGGCACCTGTTGCCTGAACGCGGTAATTATGCTATAATGCGTTTTGGTAATACTAAGTATACGTATCTAATGACGCGAAGAGTGGGGAAACCCACTCTTTCCTTTTAGCCAAATAAGCGTTCTAGCTATTTGCTGCACGATTCTATCGAACTTTGCTTAGGGGGTTTATGTTCTTGAGCCAACACGTAATCGCCGTGACAGAAGAACTTGTCACACCGATTCTTGAAGAAGAAAACTTGGAACTTGTCGAAATTGAGTACACAAAAGAAGGCGCTAACTGGTTTCTTCGCGTCTATATCGACAAAGAAGGAGGTGTGGATATCGAGGACTGCGGACGAGTCAGCGAAAAGTTAAGCAAGAAGCTGGATGAAGCGGATCCGATTCCAGGAGCTTATTTTCTCGAAGTTTCTTCTCCTGGAGCTGAGCGCCCGTTGAAAAAAGAAAAAGACTTTGAACGTGCCGTGGGCAGGCATGTGCATGTTACCACATACGAACCGATTAACGGAGCTAAAGTGTTCGAAGGCGAGCTCATATCTTACGATGGAAAACAATTGGAGATTAAAGAAGGGAAAACAAGCGTGGTCATTCCACGGGAAAAAGTGGCCAGTGCCCGGCTTGCCATTGTGTTTTAATGTTTGAAAGGAGGATAAGGGATAACGATGAATGCCGAATTCATTGAAGCTTTAAACGAGATAGAAAGAGAAAAAGGAATTAGCAAAGAGGTGCTAATTGAAGCGATTGAAGCGGCGCTGGTCTCCGGTTATAAACGCAATTTTAACTCCGCGCAAAACGTGCGTGTTGATATTAACCGCGAGCTGGGGAACGTCCGAGTTTTTGCCCGCAAAACAGTGGTAGAAGAAGTAACAGACCCTCGTTCGCAAATTTCACTCGAAGAAGCCCAAGAAATCGATCCTAACTACATGGTTGACGACATTATTGATATGGAAGTTACGCCGCGTGATTTCGGCCGCATTGCCGCACAGACGGCCAAGCAGGTTGTAACGCAGCGCATTCGTGAGGCTGAGCGTGGCATTATTTATAACGAGTTTGTCGATCGTGAGCAAGATATTATAACAGGTATTGTCCAACGCCAGGATCATCGTTTTTATTATATTGATCTTGGCAAAGTAGAAGCGCTTATGCCGCTCAATGAAAAAATGCCGAACGAGACATTTAAGCAGGGAGATCGCGTTAAAGCATTTATTACGAAGGTTGAAAAGACGACGAAGGGGCCACAGATCTTTGTGTCTCGCACGCACCCGGGTTTGCTCAAGCGTCTATTTGAATTGGAAGTGCCGGAGATTTTTGATGGTGTAGTAGAGATTAAATCGGTAGCGCGCGAAGCAGGCGATCGCTCCAAAATTGCAGTATATTCATCCGATCCAAATGTGGATCCGGTTGGCGCTTGTGTTGGACCTAAGGGAATGCGCGTGCAGACGATTGTCCAGGAGCTAAAGGGCGAAAAGATCGATATCATGAAATGGTCAGAAGACCCCGCAGAGTATGTAGCCAATGCTCTTAGCCCGTCCAAAGTCATGCACGTAACGGTATACGAAGCGGAAAAAATGACGCGCGTCATTGTACCTGACTATCAGCTATCTCTCGCCATCGGCAAGCGTGGACAGAACGCGCGTTTAGCTGCTAAGCTGACCGGTTGGAAGATTGACATTAAGAGCGAGAGCCAGGCCGCAGAGGAAGGTTTTGTCTACAGTGAGCCGGTGTCCGTCGTATCCAAAGACAAAGCCGATGAGTCGAAAGACGAATGGATGCAGAACGAGGCGTACGAACAGGAGAACGAAGAGGAAAACAAGCCGGTGGAAGAAGCACCTGCTTCAAATGCCGGGGATGAAAGGGAGTAGATTTTCGTGAAAACGAGAAAAACTCCACAAAGAAAATGCATCGCCACCCAGGAGATGTTCGATAAGCGCGATTTGCTGCGCATCGTGCGGACGCCGGAGGGTGAAATCAAAATTGATCCAACTGGCAAAGCCTCCGGGCGTGGCGCGTATGTTTCCCGTTCTTGGGAAGCTTTTGAAATTGTGAAGAAGAAGAAGCTTCTCAATCGCGCCTTGAAGGCAGAAGTGACGGATGAAATGTATGAGGAGCTAGAACGCGAATTTGCGAGGCTTGTGCGCAAATGAACAAAGTGGAGCAAATGCTCGGCCTCGCGCAGCGGGCCCGCAAGATTATTACGGGTGAAGAATTCGTCATCAAAGCGATCCGCCAGGGACAGGTGCGCTTGGTCATCTTGGCGGAAGACGCATCCCCGAACACTCGCAAAAAGGTAATGGATAAGTGCAGCAGTTACCATGTCCCCTGCGAGACGTACGGCGACCGCTGTACGCTCGGCGCTGCGCTTGGGAAGGAGCAACGAGTCGTCATCGGCGTAACTGACGTCGGCTTTGCAGCAAGATTGACACAGTTGATTCACCAATAACTGTCGGGGGTGGATACATGAGTAAGCTAAGAGTGTATGAGTATGCTAAGCAGCTTGACATTAGTAGCAAGCAGCTAATTAATTTGCTTCATAAACTTGACATATCGGTTAATAACCATATGAGCACGCTGGAAGACAGCATAGTGCAAAAGGTAAAACAACATTTAAAACAAGTTAAAGAACGCGCAGACAGTCAACAACAAAAGCGCGATACGGAAAAGAGTGGTAAGATGGAGAAAAATCAAGAACAGGCAAAACGGAATGTAAAAAATGAAGGTAAAGGAAACGGAAGTCAAGGAAACAAAGGAAATGGAAAAAGTAAGCAGGGTAACAAGCCGAAAGTGGGGGCAAAACCGCCGCGTGAAGATCGTCACCATTTGAGTCGCGGTAAAACAATGCAGAAGTCAAACGCCCGCCCGAAACGTTTCGACGATAACAAAAAATCGGCTGAATCGAATAAAGCGCTTAAACGTCCAAGTAAATCACAACAACCAAAGCCGGAGGTGAAGGTGGATAAAATCACTGTATCCGGTTCGATGACGGTAGCGGAGCTGGCCAAAAAAATTAAAAAATCACCTTCCGAAATTATTAAAAAATTGTTTGGACTTGGCGTAATGGCTACGATTAACCAAGAACTTGATCTGGATACCATCCATTTGATTGCCTCCGATTATGACATTGAAGTTGAGGAAAAAATCGAAGTGGACTATAGTGATTTTGAAAATATCGAAGAAGTGGATGATCCGGAAAGCTTAGAAGAACGTCCGCCGGTTGTTACGATTATGGGGCACGTTGACCATGGAAAAACGACGTTGCTTGATGCCATCCGCGAGACAAACGTAACATCGACGGAAGCCGGCGGTATTACGCAGCATATCGGTGCATACCAGGTTGTAAAACACGGCAAGAAAATTACATTCCTTGATACGCCAGGACACGCTGCGTTCACAACGATGCGCGCGCGCGGCGCACAGGTTACAGACATCGCCATTATTGTGGTGGCGGCCGATGACGGTGTTATGCCACAGACAGTAGAAGCCATTAGCCATGCGAAGGCGGCCAACGTGCCAATTATTGTGGCGGTAAATAAAATGGATAAACCGACCGCCAACCCTGACCGAGTAAAACAGGAATTGATGGAACATGGGCTTGTGCCGGAAGATTGGGGCGGTGACACAATTTTTGTGCACGTTTCGGCCCTTAAGCGCGAAGGATTGGACGACATTTTGGAAATGATTTTGCTTGTAGCGGAAGTGCAAGAGTTGAAAGCCAACCCGAATAAGCGCGCGCGCGGCACGGTTATCGAGGCCGAGCTTGATCGAGGAAAAGGTCCGGTAGCGACCGTTCTTGTGCAATCCGGTACGCTGAGAGTCGGAGATCCGATCGTTGTTGGTACGGCGTATGGACGCGTTCGTGCGATGATGAACGACAAAGGCCGCCGTATCAAAGAAGCTCCGCCGTCCACCCCAGTGGAGATTACCGGGTTGAATGACGTGCCGCAGGCTGGTGACCAGTTCATGGTATTCGAGGACGAAAAAATGGCGCGCCAAATTGGTGAACGCCGGGCAGCGACCCGCCGTGAAAAGGAACTGCGCGCCTCCGCACGCGTATCGCTTGACGATTTGTTCAATCAAATCAAAGAAGGCGATATGAAGGAAATTAACGTCATTATCAAAGCGGACGTGCAAGGTTCGGTAGAAGCGTTGCGCGGCTCGCTTGAAAGAATCGATATTGAGGGCGTGCGCGTAAAAATTATTCACACAGGCGTCGGGGCAATTACGGAATCCGACGTAATTTTGGCTTCTGCATCCAACGCGATTATCATCGGCTTCAACGTGCGTCCGGAACCGAACGCGCGTGCGACCGCGGAAGCGGAAAAAGTCGATATTCGTCTCCATCGCATCATTTACAAGGTCATCGAAGAAATCGAAGCGGCTATGAAAGGTATGCTTGAACCGGTATACGAAGAGAAGGTGATCGGTCAGGCCGAGGTGCGCCAGACATTTAAAGTATCCCGCGTCGGAACGATCGCAGGTTGCTATGTAACGGACGGCAAAATTCAGCGCGACGCCGGCATTCGTGTGATTCGTGATGGTATTGTGATTTATGAAGGAAAAATCGACACGCTCAAGCGTTTTAAAGACGATGCGCGCGAAGTGGCACAGGGTTACGAGTGCGGTGTGACGATTGAAAAATTCAATGACATCAAAGAAGGGGACATCCTCGAAGTGTTCGTCATGGAGGAAGTCGCCCAATAACCTTGGCTGCGCAAGCACAGATAGAACGAGGTGAATATGATGGGCAACATTCGTACGAATCGTGTAGGCGAACAAATTAAAAAAGAATTAAGCCAAATTTTACAACAGGAAATAAAAGATCCGCGCATCGGATTCGTTACTATAACCGGCGTGGAAGTATCTGGCGACTTATCGATTGCCAAAGTGTTTATCAGTGTGCTCGGCGGAGATGAACAGAAGGTAGATACGATGCGAGCTCTTGAAAAAGCGAAAGGATTTATGCGCTCTGAAATTGGGCGCCGCATTACTCTCCGGCATACGCCCGATTTGGTGTTCAAGTTCGATGAATCCGTTGAGTACGGCAGTCGAATTGAGTCGCTGCTGAACCAAATTAATCAGGGAAAAGGGGAAGACAGACAATGAGTTCCTATCAGGCATCCCTGGAAGCGGCTGTACGTTTTATTCATCGGCATCAGCATTTTCTCGTTGTAAATCACGTAAATCCTGATGGGGATGCCACCGGCTCCCTGCTTGCGATGGGCTGGCTTTTGCGCCAGCTCGGCAAGCGGGTGACGCTTGTGAATGAAGGAGAAACTCCTGCCAAATTTAGTTTTTTGCCTGGGGCGGATGCGATTGTGAACATGTCCACCCGGACAGAGCACGATACATACGATGCCGTTATTACATGCGATTGTGCTGATTTCGCCCGCATCGGGGAAGTGGCGGCATGGTTCGCTCCGAAATGCGAATTGCTTAACATTGACCACCATCCCACAAATGATTTATTTGGAGATGTAAATCTGGTGCGTATAGACGCGGCCGCAACGGCGGAGGTCATCTTTGATCTGGTGAAATTTATGGAGCTTACCATTAACGCTGAATTGGCAACTTGCCTGTATACCGGTCTGTTGACGGACACCGGCGGGTTTCGCTATTCCAATACGACGCCGCGCGTGATGGAAGCTGCGTCCGAATTATTGAAGCACGGGGTAGAACCTGCGCGCATCGCAGAGCAGGTGCTTGAGACCATTACAAAGGCGCATGTCGAGCTATTGCGTCGTGCTTTGCAAACGCTGGAACTAATGGACGGCGACCGCGCCGCTTACCTAACCGTTACGCTCGCTGATATGGCGAAGACAGGCGCGGGCAATGATGATACGGAAGGGCTTGTTACTTATGCTCGTAACATCGAAGGTGTGGAAGTAGGCGTACTGTATAAAGAAGTTGCGGGCGGCAAAGTGAAAGTCAGCTTTCGTTCGCGCAGTGAAGTCGATGTCGCGGCGATCGCCAAATCACTGGGCGGTGGCGGGCACATTCGTGCTGCCGGCTGCACGGTGGAAGGGACACTTGCGGAGGTTAAAGCAGTCGTTTCACAAAAAGTAAGCGCGGTGTTGCGAAAATGTGGTGAGCGGGCATGAGCATACTTTCAGGCATCCTTCCTTTATACAAGCCAGCTGGAATGACGTCGCACGACTGCGTAATGAAAGTGCGGAGAATTACGCGCATGAAAAGAGTGGGCCACACCGGTACGCTGGATCCAGGTGTCACCGGAGTGCTTCCCATTTGCATCGGCCCGGCGACCAAAGTTGCAGATTATCTGCATGAGGTGCCGAAAGTGTATCGGGCGACGATGAAGATAGGAACGGCGACCGATACGCAGGACGCTAGCGGAGTGGTCGTTGAGCGTAAAAGCGTCGAGCCACCGTTAACCGAAGCGCAAGTTCGCGCCGTACTCGCCCGCTTTATTGGCGAATTCGAACAGGTGCCACCAATGTATTCAGCGGTAAAAGTGGGCGGCAAGCGATTGCATGAATGGGCGCGGCAGGGCAAAACGGTAGAAAGGAAACCGCGCCGCGTCACCGTTTATGAGATGACAATCGAAAACATGGCGCTTGAGCGCGAACAACCTGAGGTTACGTTCACCGTGACATGCTCCAAAGGAACGTATATTCGAACGCTGTGCGTCGATATTGGTGCTGCGCTTGGGTTTCCGGCCCATATGACTCGTTTGCAGCGCATTAAAAGCGGGCCCTTTACTTTGGACGAGTGCGTAACGCTAGAACAAGTGGAACAGGCTCAGGCCGAGGGGAGGCTTGCGGAACTGCTGTATTCACTTGATCAAGGGCTGACGCAGTATCCGGCAGTGACAGTCCCCGCAGGCCGTGTCAAGGCGATCCTCAACGGACTAAATCAGCGTCACTTGAAGGGCGGTAACTGGCAAATCGGGGACAGGCTTCGCTTATACAGCCCGGATGGATCTTTTCTTGCGCTACACGAAGTGATAGATATAGATAGAGAAAAAGGTGTCGAATCCAAACCTGTCAGAGTGTTTCCGGAGGGGGAGGCATAAATGGAAATTCAACGTTTGCATTATCCGCTGCCGCCTGATTTTCAGGGCGAGGTGTGCGTACTGGCTATGGGGTACTTCGACGGTGTGCATGTTGGACATCGCCGCGTTATTCAAAAAGCGATTGATATAGCGAAATCGCTCGGCGTAAAGTCGGCGGTTATGACATTTGATCCACACCCGCGCGAAGTGCTTGGTCAAAGCGGGTATACCCAGTACTTAACGCCTATCGATGAAAAGCTTGAACAGATGAAGAAAATGGGGGTAGATATTGCTTACGTTGTTTATTTCGACATTTCGTTCGCCGCCATTTATCCGGAGGACTTCATTGACGAGTTTTTGGTGCAGCTTTGTCCGAAACATGTAGTGGTCGGATTTGATTATACGTTCGGACATAGGGGGAAAGGTACGGCCATTACGCTCAAAGAACACGCGAACGGCCGCTACGGCGTTGAGGTGATTGCACCGGTAAACCGGTTCGGCGAAAAAATTAGCAGCACGTTGATTCGTGAATATTTGTACAGTGGAAAAATTGTTGAAGCGACACAATTCCTTGGTCGTCCATACCGGGTGCGCGGCACTGTTGTGCACGGGGAAAAACGTGGGCGAACCATCGGATTTCCGACAGCCAATATCCAGCTGTCTGCTCCATACATCGTTCCGCGGAACGGTGTGTACGGTGTGCGTGTCAAACTGGAAGATAAAACGTATTATGGTGTCATGAACGTGGGAATTAAGCCCACGTTTGAAAACGAGCGGAAAGAAAAGTCGCTGGAAGTGCATCTGTTTGATTTTGCGGGTGATATCTACGGCAAAGCGATAGAAGTAGAGTTTTGGTTTTTTATTCGCGAAGAACAGAAGTTTTCCAGTGTCGACGCGCTGGTTGTGCAGATTCACGAAGATGTCGAAACGGTGAAAAAACAGTTTGCGAAATATTCAATTGTGTAGGGACAGGGGTTTACTCTATCTTGTGCGTATGATATAATATGTTTCGTTAAGTTAATAACCATGGCTTGGAAGATCGACTCACCGACGGTTTTCTAGGGCATTGGGGATTTTTATGAGGAGGTGAACAGGATGGCACTGACGCAAGAACGGAAGCAACAGCTGATTCAGGAATTCCGTACTCATGAATCTGATACAGGATCTCCAGAAGTACAAATCGCTATCCTTACTGAGAAAATTAACTACCTGAACGAGCATTTGCGCGTGCACAAGAAAGACCACCATTCTCGTCGTGGTCTTCTGAAGATGGTAGGTCAACGCCGCAACTTGCTTGCTTATCTGAAAGATAAGGACATTGCTCGTTACCGTGAGTTAATTGACAAATTAGGCTTGCGCCGATAAGCAAAAGCGGGGTTTCCCCGCTTTTTTCATGCCTGAAAATTTTGGATATGTTTGGATACATTTTTTCCTTATTATTTCTATTCAGTGCAGGAAATACTAAAAAAATGACGAAATGATACTTTTTGTTGAGCAAGAGAGGAGGCATTTATAGGTTTATGGATATGGATGTGAAAATATACGAGTTTGACCTTGCGGGACGAAAAATGTCGATCGAATACGGCAAACTCGCTAAGCAGGCCAACGCAGCGGTGCTCGTCCGCTATGGCGATTCTGCGGTACTGAGTACGGTAACGGCATCCAAAAAGCCGTCTCAACTCGATTTTTTCCCGCTTACAGTAAACTATGAAGAGCGGTTATATGCCGTTGGAAAAATCCCGGGCGGTTTCATTAAGCGTGAGGGACGTCCAAGCGAAAAAGCAACGTTGGCGAGCCGTCTGATTGACCGTCCGATCCGTCCGCTATTCCCGGAAGGTTTTCGCAATGAAGTGCAGGTTGTCAATACGGTGCTATCCGTAGATCAGGATTGCTCAACAGAAATTGCCGCCATGATTGGAACGTCCGCCGCGCTTTCCATTTCTGACATTCCGTTTCATGGACCGATCGGCGGCGTTATTGTAGGCCGTGTAAATGGCGAGTTCTTCATCAATCCGACCGTCGAACAGATGGAAAAAAGCGATTTACACCTAACTGTAGCCGGTACGTATGACGCAATCAACATGGTGGAAGCAGGCGCTAACGAAGTGCCGGAAGAAACGATGTTAGAAGCGATCATGTATGGCCATGAAGAAATTCGCAAAATCGTAAAAGAAATTGAGAAAATGGTTGCCGAAGTCGGTAAAGAAAAAATGGAAGTGGAACTGCATTCCATCGATCCGGAGATGGAGGCAGCCGTTAAAGAATATGCGGAAGCCCGACTGCTTGAAGCGGTACGGATTGAGGAAAAGCAGGCGCGCTACGACGCGATTGAGGCGATTAATGAAGAAACGCTCACGCATTTCGCGGAAATCTATCCGGAACAGGAAGCGATGTTGCTAGAAATTTTGCATGACATTGTGAAAAAAGAAGTGCGCCGTCTTATTACGCATGAAAAAGTTCGTCCAGATGGTCGTGCGCTGGATGAAATCCGGCCGATTTCCTGCGAGGTCGACCTGTTGCCGCGCACGCACGGTTCCGGTCTGTTCACGCGCGGACAAACCCAGGTGCTTAGCGTATGTACGCTTGGGGCGCTTGGTGATGTGCAAATTCTCGATGGCCTCGGCCTTGAAGAATCGAAGCGGTTTATGCACCACTATAATTTCCCACCTTATAGCGTAGGAGAAGCCCGTCCATTGCGCGCGCCGGGACGCCGTGAAATCGGGCATGGTGCGTTGGGTGAACGCGCGCTGGAGCCGGTTATTCCAAGCGAAGATGTGTTCCCTTATACGATTCGCCTTGTGTCCGAAGTGCTTGAATCGAACGGTTCTACTTCCCAGGCAAGTATTTGTGCAAGCACACTGGCGTTGATGCAGGCCGGGGTGCCGATTAAAGCTCCGGTAGCCGGTATCGCGATGGGGCTTGTAAAAGATGGCGAGCATATCAGCGTTTTGACGGATATCCAAGGGATGGAAGATCATCTGGGCGATATGGACTTCAAAGTGGCAGGCACACGTAAAGGTGTTACCGCGCTACAGATGGACATTAAGATTGAAGGAATTAACCGTCAAATTCTCGAGCAGGCGCTCAAGCAGGCACGCGAAGGCCGGTTGTTTATTCTCGACAAAATGGAAGAGGCGATCAAGGAGCCGCGCAAAGGGCTGTCACCGTATGCGCCCAAAATTACGACTCTGCGTATCAATCCGGACAAAATCCGTGATGTTATCGGGCCAAGCGGCCGTGTCATCAACAAGATTATCGAAGAAACTGGCGTGAAAATCGACATTGAACAGGATGGCCGCGTTTATATTGCTTCCGTGGATTCGGAAATGAACGAAAAGGCGAAGCGCATCATCGAAGATATTGTGCGTGAAGTTGAAGTCGGACAAGTATATAATGGCACCGTGAAGCGCATCGAGAAATTTGGCGCGTTTGTGGAGCTATTCTCCGGCAAAGAGGGGCTTGTTCACATTTCCCAGCTTGCGGAAGAGCGCGTAGGCAAAGTAGAAGATGTCGTAGCCATTGGGGATAAACTAATGGTAAAAGTTACGGAGATCGATAATCAAGGCCGTATTAATCTTTCGCATAAAGCGGTATTAAAAGAACAAAAGCAAAAAGAACGAGCGGCCGCTCAGGTTAACAATAAACAGTAAGCCAGAAAATAGCGACGTGTGACTCTGAGTCAGTCGCTATTTAATTTTTTATATTCTATCAAATAGGACAGAAAAAAGCATATTTGTTGCTAGCTATAGTCATTTTTCTGCTTTGTCCGCATACGATGGTACAAACCTATTGGTGTGCGGGAGTGGTGGATATCATGAAAAGATTGCTTGCGGTGCTTTGTTTTACTTTTCTTTTATATAGTGTTATGACTTCGGAACCCGTAAATTCCTATATTGCATCACGCAAAAAGGATCAGGAGACGCTTCAGACCCAAACGGTGCAATGGGAGGCAAAGATAAAGGAGCTTGCGAGAACGAAAAATGTCCCTCCGGTGGACGCGCGCATTGATCCGATTTGGAAAGGGATTCCCGGCTATAACGGATTGGTTATTGACGAAGAAGCGAGCATAAAGCGGATGCTTCATGCTGGCAAATGGGACGAGTCACTTATTGTTTACCGCGAAGTTGAGCCGTCCGTCCAGATTGACCAACTGTCTCCGGCTCCTATCTATCGTGGAAATCCGGCCAAGCCAATGGTTTCAATTATGATTAACGTTGCTTGGGGGAATGAATACTTGGATTCTATTTTAAAGACGCTTGAGAAAGAAAATGTAAAAGCAACGTTTTTCTTGGACGGCAGTTGGACGAAAAAATATCCGGACGAAGCGAAAAAAATTGTCCAATCAGGCCATGAAATTGGCAGTCATGCGTATTCGCATCCGAATATGAGCAAGCTTTCTTTAACAAGGATCGAACAGGAAATCACAAAAACAAACGCGGTAATTACAGAAGCGACAGGGATTACACCGACGTTATTCGCACCTCCTTCTGGAGATTTTGACCAACGGGTCGTTAATATGGCCGCGCGTTATCATTTGAAGACAATTCTTTGGACGGCGGATACAGTGGATTGGCGTAAACCATCTCCAGAAATATGGTTCCGTACAGTTGTCCCAAAAATCAATAATGGCGCTCTCATTCTGATGCATCCAACGTCTCCGACCGCCGAAGCACTTCCACGGCTCATTCAGTATATAAAAGAAAAGAAATTGGCGCTCGGCACGGTAAGCGAAACCCTATCTACCAGGCGCGTTCCCCCTATTGAGTGAAAAACATAAGTTTGCTATAGTAAGAAAATATGTGACATTCTTGTCATCTGGAGGAGGAAGGCGTAGTGATAGAAAAATACACGCTAGAAAACGGCGTGCGCGTCATTATCGAAAAAATTCCAACGGTTCGCTCTGTAGCCCTTGGTGTTTGGATCGGAACAGGGTCGAAATTTGAAAGCATAGAATGGAACGGAATTTCTCATTTTATTGAACATATGCTTTTCAAAGGCACAGCAACGCGGTCGGCCAAACAAATCGCCGAAGCATTTGACCAAATTGGCGGACACGTGAATGCCTTTACTTCCAAAGAGTATACATGCTATTATGCGCGGGTGCTTGATGAGCATGCGGCGGTCGCGCTTGATATTTTGGCCGATATGTATTTTAATTCGGTATTTGATGAGCAGGAATTACAAAAGGAAAAAAATGTGGTAATTGAAGAAATCCGCATGTATGATGATACACCTGACGATTTAGTACACGATATCGTGGCTAAGGCGTGTTATGAGACCCACCCGCTCGGTTACAGTATTCTTGGCACGGAGGAAGTGCTGAATCGTCTTACTCGCAATGATATCCACCGTTACATAGAGGCGCGTTATACGCCGGAGCAAACAGTGATTGCGGTAGCAGGCAATGTATCGGATAAGCTGCTTAGCGAAATTTCTCGCTATTTCTCCGGATACAAGCGCGTTACTAAAGAACTAACACCGGATGTAAAACCGGATTTTACAGCTGGCGCGATTTGCAAGCAGAAAGATACGGAACAAGCGCATCTTTGTCTTTCATTTCCCGGATATGAGGTGGGACACAAGGACATTTATTCGTTAATTTTGATGAATAACGTGCTCGGCGGTAGTATGAGTTCGCGTCTGTTCCAGGAAGTACGTGAAGAACGCGGGTTGGCCTACTCCGTATATTCTTACCATTCCGCATTTAAAAATGCAGGTACATTTACGCTGTATACCGGAACGGCGACCAAGCAGCTTGAAGAAGTATATAACGTAATGATACATACGGTCGCCGAATTGCGTGACAAGGGGATTACGGCCGAAGAACTGAAGAAAGGGAAAGAGCAGTTGAAAGGCAGCTTGATGCTGAGCTTGGAGAGCACCAACAGCCGCATGAGTCGTCTCGGCAAAAATGAGCTTTTACTTAAGCGTCATATAGAGCTGGACGAAATGATTCAGCGTGTGGAAAATGTTACACTAGAGAATGTGAAAAAAGTAGCGGAAGATATCTTTTCACAGCCGATGGCAATGGCGCTTGTTAGTCCGCTTGAAGCAATTCCAGATTATATGAGGAGCGATATCTTTGTACGATGCTAATGTAGATGTAACGGTAAAGATCACGGTTTTTCCTGGTAACGAAGACATTGGTTTGCCTGAGAAAATGACGGAGCTTGCGAGCGGCTTTGACCTTAAAGCCGCGGTAGACGCTCCCGTAACGCTTCAGCCCGGTGAGCGCGCGCTGATTCCGACCGGTTTTGCGATGGCGATGCCAGCGAACTTGGAAGCACAGGTGCGTCCGCGCAGCGGATTGGCATACAAAAAAGGAATTACCACACTGAATTCGCCCGGTACCATTGATGCGGATTACCGGGGAGAGGTCGGCGTTATTTTAATTAACCACGGATCGGAGCCGTTTGTGATTGAGCGGGGAGACCGCATCGCCCAGCTTGTATTTCAGTGGGTGCCGCGCGTGCATCTGAAGCAAGTGGACAGGCTTGAAGAAACAGAGCGCGGTAGCGGAGGCTTTGGACATACAGGAGTGTAAAGAAAGAGGGAGATGTTTTTCTTCCTCTTTTTTTAATTGTGGAAAAGACGAATGTCCTCCCCTTGTTTTATCTATTTATATTGTATAAAAGCAAATTCAGCATGCGGGGAGGCGGTTCAATGCGGTACAGCGAACTTGGCGGAAAAGAAATTATTGATTTGGATAATGGTGAGCGAATGGGGGTAGTGGGGCAATCCGATCTGGTTATTGATCCAGATACGGGCAAAATCGAGTCCATTATTATTCCGGCAAGCGGTTTACTTGGATTTGGCAAGAAAAAAGAAGAGATGATGATTCCGTGGAAAGCCATCCGTAAAATCGGAAGCGAAATGATTATTATCGAAATGAAGCCGGGAACGTTGATAAAAGAATAGTGGAAAGGATGGGTGGGCATTTGTCACCACACCGGGCACCTACGAATACGATGAGGGTAGAAATGCAACGAATTTCGGGAAACCATGGCTGCGGCGGTCGTTTTGTGCTTTATCTTGGCGCAGGTTTGCAGTAAAATGGTTTGAAAGGGGTTATCTTATGCTGACAGGAATTCATGCTGCCTTCATCGGGGGCGATGCCCGCCAGCTTGAAGTCATCAAGAAATTTATCGAATTGGATGCCGCGGTAACCCTCATCGGCTTTGATAATTGGGAGAGCAACTTCACTGGAGCGGTGAAGCGTCCGCTTTCTGCTGATGTCTTGCGCGATGTGGATGCTTTGATTCTACCGATTGTAGGGTCGGACGATAAGGGGTATGTTGAAAGTATTTTTTGTTCTAAACCCCTGCAATTAACGGAAGAGCTTTTGACGGTGCTTCCTTCCCACTGCTGCATTTATACGGGGATGGCCCGCAGCTTTCTGAGAAACATGGCTGCGCTTCACAATCTCAGTTTGCAGGAATTTCTGAACCGTGATGATGTGGCGATTTATAATTCCATTCCCACAGTGGAAGGCGCGCTTATGATGGCAATCCAAAATACTGATTTTACTATTCATAACTCTATCAGTCTGGTTCTCGGATTGGGCCGGGTTGGTTTATCCATGGCGCGCGTTTTGCACGCGCTTGGTGCTCACGTGCGCGTGGGTGCCCGCAAGTCGGCAGATTTGGCCCGTATCTTCGAGATGGGATTGACCCCATTCCATATCGATGAACTAAGCCAACATGTTGATGACGCGGACTTGATTTTTAATACGATCCCCCACCTTGTCATTACAGCAAAGGTGATTGCCAATATGCAACACCACGCTTTAATTATTGATTTGGCCTCCAAACCGGGCGGCACCGATTTCCGGTATGCGGAGAAGAGGGGGATTAAAGCGATCCTTGCTCCTGGTTTACCTGGAATCGTTGCTCCGAAAACAGCGGGACAGATTACTGCCAATATACTGTCACGTCTCGTTTTTGAACAAATGGTAAACGGGAGGAATCAAAATGGATCTCAAGGGTAAAACGATCGGCTTCGGGCTGACAGGTTCGCATTGCACATTTGCAGAAGTAATGCCAGAGATTCAAAGGTTGGTAGATGCAGGCGCGAACATTATTCCTGTTATTAGCCATACGGTGGCTACGACGGATACCCGTTTTGGCAATTCTAGCGATTGGCAGGCGCAATTGCGCGCGATTACCGGAAATGAAATTATCTCGACGATTGTGGACGCGGAGCCGTTCGGACCGTCGAAAAAGTTGGACCTTATGATCATTGCCCCTTGCACGGGCACGTCCATCAGCAAACTTGCCAATGCAATGACGGACAGCGCAGTAATGATGGCGACAAAAGCAACGCTTCGCAACTTGCGGCCGGTCGTCATCGCGATATCGACGAACGACGGACTCGGTCTGAATGCGGCGAATATTGCAAAACTTGTTGCAACCAAGAATATTTACATGGTGCCGTACGGCCAGGATGCGCCGGACAAAAAGCCGAATTCTCTTGTCGCCCGCATGGAACTGCTTAAGGAGACGTGCGAAGCGGCGCTCGAAGGAAGACAGCTTCAACCGATGTTGGTGGAGAAATACCGCTATATGCAATAGTAATTTTTGCTATTTTCATCTATAAAAATATTATGTAGGCTGTGCAATATGTTCAGTAAAATGCGAAGGAGTGGGGAAGATGGAGAAAAAGAATGGATATCATGTTGCAGTTGTAGGTGCTACTGGCGCAGTAGGAGAACAGATGCTGAAGATGCTGGAGGAGAGGCAATTCCCACTTACGTCTTTGAAGGTACTGGCTTCCGCCCGTTCGGCTGGTAAGACAGTTAAGTTCAAAGGAGAAGATATCGTTATTGAGGAAGCGACTCCGGACGCATTTGAAGGCGTACAAATCGCCCTGTTTAGCGCAGGCGGCAGCGTAAGCAAGGCGCTCGCCCCGGAAGCGGCAAAGCGTGGCGCGATTTGCATCGACAATACAAGCGCGTTCCGCATGGACCCGAATGTGCCGCTTGTTGTACCGGAAGTAAACGCGGATGCGCTCAAGGAGCATCATGGTATTATCGCTAACCCGAATTGCTCAACAATTCAGATGGTGGTTGCTCTGGAGCCGTTGCGTCAACAATACGGAATTGAGCGTATTATTGTGTCTACTTATCAGGCGGTATCCGGTGCAGGGGCCAAGGCGATTCAGGAACTGTGCAACCAAACGGAAGCGATTATTCGCGGCGAAGAAGTGAAAAAAGAAGTATTGCCGGTCGGATCACTGCCGAAAAAGCATCAAATCGCCTTTAATGCCATTCCGCAAATTGATGTGTTCTTGGATAATGGCTTTACGAATGAAGAGATGAAAATGGTGCGCGAAACGAAGAAAATTTTTTCTGATGACTCGATCGCGGTCGCTGCGACATGCGTACGTATTCCGGTTATCAAAGGTCATTCGGAGTCCGTATATGTAGAGCTTAAAAACGATTATGACCTGGCGGAAGTACGCTCACTCCTTGCGAACGCGCCAGGCATTGTTGTTCAGGATAATCCCGAAGAACAGGTATATCCGATGGCGATCGATGCGGCTGATAAAGTCGAAACGTTCGTCGGTCGCCTGCGCCGCGATCTTGACAATCCGCGGGGCTTGCATATGTGGATTGTTTCCGATAACCTGTTAAAGGGTGCGGCATGGAACGCAGTGCAAATCGCCGAGGAACTTGTGAAACGGAACTTAATTAAGGAGCAATGAGAGCAGCATGAGAATAATTGTCCAGAAATTCGGGGGTTCGTCTTTGACGACCGCCGAAAAAAGAGAGCGTGCGATTTACCACATTCTTAAAGCGCTGGAAACAGGGTACAGAGTATGCGTCGTTGTATCTGCTATGGGGCGAAAAGGCGATCCGTACGCGACCGATACTTTACTTGATTTGATTAAAGAAAATGGGAACACTCTCGGTAAGCGGGAGCTTGATATGCTGATGGCGTGCGGCGAGGTCATTTCGGCCGCGACGATGGCCAGTATGCTAAACGCCAAGGGGCTTGATACGATTGTACTTACAGGCGGCCAGGCCGGCATTTTGACAAATGATGACTATACAAATGCCCAGATCTTAACGATTAATCCGCAGCGCATTCAGCGTGAACTGGAACAGGGCAAAGTGGTTATCGTAACCGGCTTTCAAGGCCGGACGACCGAATGGGATACAACAACGCTTGGTCGCGGTGGCAGCGATACGTCAGCTACAGCGCTGGGTGTCGCCTTGAAAGCGGAGATGGTCGATATTTTTACAGACGTGAACGGTATTATGACGGCGGACCCGCGGATTGTAGAGGAAGCTCGCTCGCTGTCTACCATTACGTACACGGAAATTTGCAACATGGCGTACCAAGGAGCAAAAGTGCTTCACCCGCGCGCGGTGGAAATCGCGATGCAGACAAATACGCCGATTCGTGTTCGTTCGACGTTTTCAGATGACGAGGGCACGCTTGTGACAAGTGTGGCGGAAGTCAATCGTTTGGCAGGTGAAATGAACGATCGGCTGATCACAGGTATTGCGCATGTACCTAACGTAACACAGATTAAAGTGATGGCCAGAGAGGGCGAATATGATCTGCAAATGCGGGTATTTAAAGCGATGGCTGAGAATGGGATTAGCGTCGACTTCATTAACGTCAATCCGCGTGGCGTCGCTTATACGGTACGCGATGAAGTAGTAGAGAAAGCGGTTGGTATTTTACAGGAGATGGGGTATGAACCACTTTTGACTCGCCATTGCGCGAAAGTATCTGTCATCGGTGCCGGAATGGCTGGCGTTCCCGGTGTTATGGCGCGCATCGTTGAAGCGCTGACGAAAGAAGACATCCAGATTCTGCAGTCTGCCGATTCCCATACCACGATCTGGGTGCTTGTCCGCGAAGTGGATATGGTGCGTGCGGTGCGTGCGTTGCACAAAGCGTTTGACCTTGATAAGGTACAATTTTGAGGAGGATAACTGTGATTGATTTAGGACGATTAGTAACGGCAATGGTCACCCCGTTCGATGCACAGTTGAATGTGGACAAAAAGAAAGCCGAAGAATTGGTTGAGCATTTAATCGCCAACGGTTCGACGGCCCTTGTGGTGGGGGGGACGACCGGTGAGTCACCGACGCTTACAGGTCAGGAAAAAGTCGATTTGTATCGCCATGTAGTGGAAATTGTAGGCGGACGAATTCCGGTGATTGCGGGCACAGGCAGCAACAATACAGCGGCTTCGATCGAGTTAACGCAAAAAGCGGTGGAGTGCGGCGTGGACGGTATTATGCTGGTTGTGCCGTATTACAACAAACCGTCTCAGGAAGGGCTTTATCAGCATTTTAAAACCATTGCACAAACGACAAAGCTTCCTGTTATGCTATACAACATTCCGGGTCGCTCCGTTATTAACATGAAAGCGGAGACGACGATTCGTCTCGCGAACGATGTGGAAAATATCATCGCGATTAAAGAAGCGAGCGATGATTTAAGCCAGATGGCTGAAATTATTGAACGCACAGCAGATGATTTTGTGCTGTACACAGGCGACGACAAAATGACGCTGCCATGCATGTCCATCGGTGGCAAAGGCGTGGTAAGCGTTGCGAGCCATGTCATCGGCAAGGAAATGGCTGAGATGATTGAAGCGTTTGTGGACGGCGATATTGTGAAAGCAAGCCAATTGCACCGACAGCTGCTTCCGATATTCGAAGGTCTGTTTATTGCAGCCAACCCGACTCCGGTAAAAGCGGCACTCGCTCTTAAAGGCATTGACGTCGGCGGGGTACGTCTACCACTCGTCGAACTTACCGAAGAAGAGAGAGACTATGTGAAAGGTCTATTTAAATAATAATGTAGAAAAAAGGAGCAGGAGAGTATGAAACGTCTTCCTGCTCTTTTTTTGTTTTACATATTTAGCATGCTAGGCGTACATAGTAACAGATGATAGCACTTGTTTTTTCTCTGACGCATCATGTATAATATTAACAAGTGACTGGTTCGGTTTTTTTATGAATATTTTGTTTGTTGAGCTGTAACTACAACTGAATATTTAGGAGGAATGAATTTGTCGAAACTTAACCAAAAAGCTTTGTCAATCTTCGCTTTGGGCGGCGTGGGCGAGATTGGCAAAAACATGTATGTAGTCCAGTACGCGGATGACATCGTGGTAATCGATGCTGGTCTTAAGTTCCCCGAAGAAGAAATGCTTGGTATCGATATCGTTATCCCGGACATTACGTACCTGCAGGAGAACAGGGAAAAGGTACGCGGCATTCTGATTACGCACGGGCACGAAGACCATATTGGGGCGCTCTCGTATGTGTTGCGTCATATTAATGTGCCGGTGTACGCCACGAAACTGACGCTCGGACTGATCGAAGTGAAGCTGAAAGAAGCGGGTCTTCTTGGAAGCGCTAAGCTGCATCTTATCGACAACAGATCGGAAGTTAAGCTTGGTTGCTTCACGGCAACGTTTTTCAAGACGAACCACAGCATTCCCGATTCCGTAGGTATTTGCCTCGATACACCGGAAGGCTACGTGGTACATACCGGAGATTTCAAATTCGATCATACGCCGGTTAATAACCAAGTGGCTGATCTGGCAAAAATGGCGCAAATCGGGGAACGAGGCGTCCTTGCTTTGTTGTCGGACAGCACGAATGCAGAACGCCCTGGCTTTACTGGTTCAGAGCGGGAAGTCGGTGAGGCGATTAAAGAGCAGTTCCACAAGTGTAAGGGTCGAATCGTTGTCGCTACGTTCGCTTCTAATATCCACCGCATTCAGCAGGTTATTGATGCAGCCGCATTATATGACCGGAAAGTAACGGTTATCGGACGCTCTATGGTGAACGTTGTAAATATTGCGATGGATCTCGGTTATTTGAGTGTTCCGGAGGGCATGTTGGTAGAGCCGGAAGAAATCAATAAACTCCCGGCGGAAAAGGTAGTTATTCTTTCCACGGGCAGTCAGGGAGAGCCGATGTCGGCGTTGACCCGCATGGCGCGTTCGGCGCACCGTAAAGCTGATATTTTGCCAGGGGATACTGTGCTGATTGCTGCGACGCCGATTCCGGGGAACGAGAAATACGTGGCGCGTACGGTTGATCAGTTGTACCGGATCGGGGCGGATGTGATATATGGCAATCATATTCATGTATCCGGACACGGCAGTGCGGAAGAATTGAAGCTGATGCTGAATTTAATGAAACCGAAGTATTTCATTCCTATTCACGGGGAATTTAGAATGCTGCGCCAACACGCCATTTTGGCCGAGCAATGCGGCGTTCGGCCAGAGAACATTTTCTTGCTTGACAACGGGGATACCGTTGAGATTAGCGGAGGCAAGGCCCGCTATGGTCCGAAAGTCCAAGCCGGTATCGTACTCATCGACGGACTTGGCGTCGGTGACGTTGGAAACATTGTTTTGCGTGACCGGAAGCTTTTATCGCAAGATGGTATTTTAGTTGTTGTAGTTACATTGAGCAAACAAAACGGAACGATTCTTTCGGGTCCGGACATTATTTCCCGCGGGTTTGTGTACGTCCGCGAATCGGAAGCTTTGCTTGAAGAAGCAAATCGAATTGTAAGCCAGACGCTGAACCGTTGTATGGAAGAAAATGTAAACGAATGGTCATCGCTGAAAACGAATGTACGCGACTCTCTTGGACGTTACTTGTATGAGCAGACGCGCCGCCGCCCGATGATTCTGCCGATCATTATGGAAGTGTAATTGAATAGCGAAAAGCATGAGCCGAGACCCCAGTAATATCAAGGGTTTTCGGCTCTTTTTTATTCTGAAAAATTACGTTTGATAACATTTTGCTAACTTTTATCATACTAAAGCGTTTTTATCCTTGTTTTTTTAAGAGAATTTTTCATGGCAACATCAAAGTTTTGGGCCAGATTTTTTTGCATTGGTGTGCTCATTGTTTTCACCTCGCTTTTCTTTAGTTTATCATGAGGCATAATGAGGAATCATCTCTTTACGTTTCGTTGCAAGGGAAGATTTTGTACAAGTGGCTCCAATGGGGAAACCAAGGAGTGGGGATGCTTATTGGCAGAAGATATGTTTTAAGTATGTCATCGACATACAATAATATTCTTTACTAAAAGTATCTTGAGAACAGAAAACACAGTTCAAATTTCGAACGGTAAGCGCATACTCTTAATTGCCAAACGGTACATTTTCTGATTGCCATCAACAGTTAGATGCCCTGGATCATACTGTATAATCAACACTCTTGGTTCATTCTTTTTTTCACAATTTTACACAATTGCTTGACAGTCTTCCCACATTGATTGGTTATATTATGTATGTAAGCAAGATAAAAACAAAAGCAGATAGGAGGACATGAACCAATGAAAATGAAAAAGAAAGTAGCTGCGACAACATTAGGTGCTGTATTCGCACTTGCATCATTCAGCTCTGTTTTTGCTGCAGAGACAACGACACAAACAACTCATCCTTCAAAAGATTTCCGTTTTGCACATCATCAAAAAGTAAACCTTGAAGAGCTGGCAAAACAAAAAGGCGTTACGGTGGATGAGCTAAAAGCGCAATTCCAAAAACATCATCAGGGAAAAAGTTGAAAACGTAATGGTTAACGAAGAAAGAGACGTGTTGCGCAAATACGCCTCTTTCTTTATGTTCATAATTCCACTACAATCTGTTCATTTATTATTTTTCAGGGTTTTCGCTTTTTCTTTCCAAACTCTATCGAAAAATCAATGATTTTAATTTTGTGCTCTATATCCAATGTTTCGATTACATCTCGAATTTCGCAACTTCCATAGTACACCCAGAAGCGGTAGGGACAGTTGGCATGCAGGATTTTACGAAGAGACTTTGTGCGAACGGTGGAATCTATTTCAAACACGGCCAACAATTCTCGATCGGCTAGCGTCCACCAGGCGACATCAATTCTCCCACTTCGATCGTTGGATTGTACGTTAGGAATCGGGTGCTCTTTTTCCCCATAGCAGCAGAAATCCGGCGCTAATTCCAGAAGTTTCTTTTGCAGTGCACTATGAAACTCAAGTTTATCCACCATCTTTTCTTTCCGGTTCTGGGTCAGTTCGCGCACCACATCATTTGCTAGACGAACAACAATCTCACGCAACTGGTCTGCATCAATCATGAGTGTGGTTTGCTTCATGTTCCCATCCCCTTTCAAAAAGATGATGATGTATCATAAAAGCTTACTTTTGATTTCCTTTGTCTATCTTATTTTTCTTTCAATTATACTAAACTTCCAGAATTTATAAAGGTCAAGACTAGGAAAATGGATGCAGACAAAGTAAAGTAGTAGTGAGGAATATATAATTTTAGCATGAGAAGTACAGTGGATAGCGAGGGGAAAGAGGTGCCGATTGAAACAGGAATTTGGAGAATTGACAATGGGGTTTTCCGGATAAATACGGTACATATGGAAAATGAGACAAAGCTTGAGGGGGTGTAGAGGCAGAATAGATATCACGCACATGGCTAATTGATCCAAACGAAATGGTAGTAAGTGCACCAGTACGCAGTAAAGAAGAAAAATGGAATGGACAAGATTTCTATGTGTCCCTTGGTAATTGAAATGGTAATCAAAATGATGGGAATTATACATTTGAAGTCTATATAATGGGAAGAGATGAATTTGAAAAAGATAATTTTTTTAGTAGTATTAGTTATTACCTCAACTTATCTAATTATCTTTCAATGGCAACTAGCTCCACGACCTGTTTATTTACTAATTACTAATAGCACCGACCTAAGCAAAGAAAATATAAATGGATTAAAGTTACATGAAAATATTAAAGAGTCAAATTTTATAAAAAAGTATGGAGAGATTCACTATTTAAATATGAATAGTTCTCATGACTACTTCAGTCTAAAAAATGGTTTAATTATTGCTACTGACAAAGGTAGCCATGAGATTGTCAGAATCATTGTTAACGATAATAACACAAAAAAATTAGTGACCCAAAATGGAATTAAGCTAGGAGACTTTTCGGAAAAAGTTGTTAAATTATATGGTAAAAACAACTATAAGAGGCGAGAACAAGGAGCTGAAATTTTAGGATACATTGATAAAAAGAATCAAATAACGCTCGAATTTTGGTGTGAAGAAAATAAAATTCAAATGATTCGACTAGATATTACATCAATGAATTAGCACATGAGTGTGTCCTACTATATAAATCACACTTGATATCCCACCATACACATGACGAAGCTTCAAGTACTATGTATATGGAAGGCTGAATAAAAACGCAGAGTATGGTACATTATTCTTGGCAGCTTGTTCTGCTGCTTCCGACCACACATCGCATATGGTCGGTACATTTAATCTTTGACAGTACTTTTCGATTTTCTCCATCATGACGTCTCACCTTCGGTGAGCTCGTCATATTCAGAAAGCGAACGAGTATGTACCTCAAAATGAGAAGCGGATTGAGAGCGGCCAACTCTAATGACCTGTTTCTCATTCTTTTATCATGCGTTTATGCAAGTAGTTTTTATAACGGTCTAGTTTACTTCCTCGGCTCGTTCGTTTCTTTTTCAAAGGCGGAGAGTTTTCCCCAAGATACTTAACGAACTGTTTTTCGATCAATCCCCAACTGCCGGGCAATGTCAGAGATAGACATTTCTTGATGTTAGACTATATAGCTACCGATTAAGGGTTTAACAAACGGTTATTTGGCAATACTGGCTCCTATTATCACAATGATAAGGAGCGGATTATGTTATGAAAAAATCACTGATTACAAACACCCACGGATTTACGAGTGAAGCGTTACGAAAGGAAGAGCGTGCGATTTCTGATGCCTTTTTTCGGCAGCGTGTGACGGCTGTTCGGCTGATTCTTGAAGGTTTTTCTACGGTAAAAGCTGCAAGAAGTACTGGGCATTTGTCGCCAGTCTGTCTCTACGTATGTCAAGATGTTTAATCGAGGTGGGATAGCTGAACTTCTTCAGCGTAATTTCCCTCCGGGAAAACAACCGTATCTTTCACCAGAAGAACAAATGGAGGTGAAAAAAGTGATATTGGAAAGCACA
>NZ_FNDE01000036.1 GCF_900099925.1 Aneurinibacillus thermoaerophilus
GTTTGGAATTGTTCATGAGCGTATTCCGCCACGAACACCGAATATGAATGGGTACATCGAAGCGTTTCATCGCATCCTGGAAGATGAATGTCTGGCACGTTATGAGTTTATGTCCTATGCAGAGGCGTATCAAGTTGTAACAGATATCCGCTTTTATAACGAGAGACGAATCCATTCGAGCATTTGCGATTTAGCTCCACAAGAGTTTTATGCGCTCCAAACAGAACGTAAGTTCGTAATTAGAGGAGTGCGAGTATAAGCGAGGAATTTTACGAAAAAGGATGAATAAGGTTGTTTGTGTCCAAGTAATGGGGGTTAATCCGATTTCTTTTTAAGAATAGCCTTGTAAATAGAAATAGATGGTTTGATAATGTTCATACACTCGTATATCTTTTGTTGTTTTCATCAATGCAAGCAAGGCTTGAATTTCATTTTGACGTGAATCAATCATCTGGTTTCTCTCCGTTCGTTTGAATTTTCAATAAAAAATATTTACCAGGCCAGAAAAAATATTTACCAGCCAAATTCCGGTTTCATGTATGTTAAAGTGGAATAGGAGTTAGCAACAACAATTTTTAGTTTAGGAGTGAAGAAAATTGAAAAAGTTACTAGCAGCCGTTACTATTCTTGGTGCATCCCTACTAACATTTGATGCGGGAAGTGCAAGTGCAGCAAATTGCCCATTCAAAACTGGATTCCAAAACCCAGCTACTAACGCTGTAGCACAACAACCAAAATTCGCTAACTGCGGACAATTTGGAAAGTTATTCCAATCATTCTTTGGTAATAATGCTCAAACTGCACCTGCACAGCAGTTTAACTTCCCTACTCAACAGTTAAACCTGCCTGTTCAGCCATCTAACTGCCCGTTCAAGTAAGAGGTAGTATTCTTACTTGCCTTTATGCGGATTTCCAGCTTACGCAAATTCTTTAACGTATCATAGCGGATATAAATCGTAAATGAAATTGGAAAACCGGATAAAGACAGAAATGAACTTACATGTAGTATGTACAGTGAAGAGATACACATTCGATCAAAATCGTCTAACAAAAACAATAACAAGCCATGTGATTCAGTAACCGATACACAATAAATGAAGGAGTATATCTTCACTTATTGTGTATTTTCTTTTACACTTTGATGTAGTAAAGTGGAGGATACATGTCTATAGATGGATGGAGGGTTATGCAAAAAATTTCCCGACCCCAAAGGAGCAGCTCTATATGGGTGATTACTCGAATTAAGAATGGAAAACAACAGATGGGATATTTTAAGGTACCTAATAGAAATAAAAAAGGCAAAAAATACACTGGGCCTGTGCTTCTTGCGAATGAATTAATTTGTTACCGTTGATTGTAAAACGGTGGATTAAGGAATATAAATCTGGATACATCCAATAATCTCTGTTATCTAAAAAACCCTTATCCAAAGGAGATAAGGGTCGCTACGAGGGACTATCCTATTTTTGCATTACTTTATGATATGGGTAAGCTTCCTTTTTGATTACTTTTTTCGGGATTTTAGCTTCTTACGTCCGATAATGTCAATTATAGCGCGACAAGAAAGTCGTTTTTTATACAGTGCAACGTCGATTCAGTCGATATGTTGCTAGCCTAGTCGCAAGGGCTATCTCCGCTCGAAACAACGTGCTGTATCGCAAAATGTTGTCTTACGATACAAGGAAAAAGAAGGTTTGAGTTGTATATATAAGTTGAAAGGCTCACGTATGGTTCTGAGGGGAGAAAGGGGCAGTGATGCCCCCGACTTACCCGACTAAAGGATCACTTTTGGACAGCGAAAAGTGATCCGTGGTAATTCTGCTGCTACATGACGAACAACGGAATTCTGCTCTACCTATTAGTCACATGCACATGCGATAATAACTAAAAGGATAAAGAGAACAAGAATAACGCCAATTTCTCGTCTCTCACCACAAAAACTCATACAATTCCCTCCCATGTACAATGGATTGAATTACATTTCATACTATGTAGATGGGTACAGACAAGTGTTAGGTTACTGCCTTTATTCAGAAATTTATTTTATGCTTACTATTTTTGTGCTATTGTTCTGTTTCTTATTGATGTCTTCTTAATGGAATTAAAGCAGGAATAGAGCGGCAATGAGAGCTAGAGGTATCGCAATAAATCCAAAGTGTCTACGACCAAACGAGTTTATTTTTACCATACCAGCCGCTTTTTTGGTTTTAGGCACAGCTAAATAAACATGTCCATCATCCACTTTTTGAATATATCCTTTGTAGATTTGTGATTATCTTTGGTTTTTATTTTTACTTGTTTAGATATGTTTTTTTCAAAAACACTGTGTATCCTTTGTATATTTGGTTTTTTTGTACCCATTCCTTTACTTCCCCCCAACATGTAGATTCCCTCTATCATATGCTCGTCCTTTATCTTTGTTATGGACAAGTGTTCAGTCCACTTATTTTTGGATGTACGTCCGATAATCGTCATATAGTAAACTCACCAACACCAAAAAACCGTAATTCGGTCAAATCGGCTAAAATCCGGGTTTTTGCCTTTCAGGAAATTTTAACCTTGTGTACAGTTTGTAGAGTGTGATCAAGTTTTTCAAGAATCTTCTCTGCTAATCCATCTATTTTATTTCTTATATTATTTTTTAAATCATTTTGACCAGCTTCAAGTGTTTCCATCCGTTTTTCAAGTCTGCTTTGGACCTCTCTAAGTGACTGTAACTCAGAAAGAATTTTCTTCAATATTTTTCCATTTTTCGTCCCTCGCCTCAATTTTTTTGTTATTTTATCACGAAGTCAGTGATAATGGACGGGTAACAAATTCATCTTTTTTGAATGATAATATTTTTAGGACAAGTAAATGGGACGCAACAAACCCTTATCGTACCGTCGTTTCTTAACTGTCTCATTATAACCGTACCTTACTGATACGAAATTGCATTGACAACGCCTTAGAGTAGGAAAAACAGGCTTCTTTCATGCCAAAATGATCTTAGCGTATATTTTCATTAAAAAGTTAGCGATACCCCAACTACCAATCAAACATAATAAACGCAAATACTCGTGCTAAATAAAAAAACAGGGAGTTCCCCTGCTACTTAAACTAATTTATATATCCATAGTGGTATATATTGAATAAAAATAAAACTCGCCAAGACTAAACCCGCGAGGTTCGATAAGACAGGAACTAATCCCTCCTACCCTAAACCTTTTGGTGTATACAAGTACATCGCAAACCTGTCCGGTTTGCGGGGCGAAAAAGAACGTGCGTGGTGCGGCTATACCCAACATCGGGACATTCACGGTGCGGCGAATCTACTGTCCAAAGTGTTGTATGAAAACCGGATTCAGTCCTTGCCGTTTGAAATTCAGAAACCCACGTATCTACGGATCGCCTAAGCGAGAAGTAGTAGATGGTTTGTTCCGACCCACGCCCGTAAGGGTGTGTTGCTGAATGATTTCCCTCGCAGACGGCACGTGTCTGTGAGATCAGCGACAACCTGCTGATCGCCTGTTCTATCGAGGTGGCTCGTTCAGAAACCTCCACTTCATGTACTACTATTCACTTGTAAAAAACTGCCTAATCAGCACCCGTGACATATGCTTTCTTTTCATGAGTAAACGGGGAAACAATCGTGAGACGTGTGCCAAACGTTGCTTTTTCTATGTAGCAAAGCGACCTTTTTTTCAGTTTTATTACATTTTTCTATCTAGCGGAAATTTATAAAAAGAGGTAGAATACTCACTAAAGGAGTGGATTTTTTATTTTTCGCGAAATATATTCTGACTGAATAGTCATTCATAATTTGAGTGAAACATGCTATGATAGAATAAACAATTTTCCGTACAGTCAGAATAATTTCGGCGAAGGAGAGGAGAAACAAATGAATGTATTGTCGCTAGTTAACCTCATTGCGTTTTTTGCGGTCGTAGGTTATGCAGTATACTTGTTTGCGCACCTGGTGTACAGCCGCATCACCTACATGAAGCTTGGCCGCCCGGCGGACTTGCGCGAAGACGCGACACGCAGCCTGAATGCGTTTTGGGTCAACGTTTTTGGACAGAAGAAGCTGTTAAAGGATTCCAAAAGCGGTGTGATGCATATTGTCTTGTTCTACGGCTTTCTGCTTGTGCAGTTTGGAGCCATTGATTTAATTTGGAAAGGACTAAAGCCGGGTTCACATCTGCCGTTCGGTTCGGCATATCCGTATTTTCTTTTATTCCAGGAAGTCGTTGTTACGGCTATTCTTATCGCCATTTTTTATGCATGGTATCGTCGGAATGTTGAGAAATTAAAGCGCTTAAAACGAGGTTGGAAAGCGAACCTTGTTGTCTGGCTCATTACGATTCTCATGGTGAGTACGTTGCTTTCCGAAGGAATGGAAATCATCTGGTTACATCCGGATGAGATCGGCTTCCGCTCGACGCAACCGATCGCTTCCAGTCTTGCAGTGTTGTTTGCAGGCATCGGTTCGACGGCAGCAGGTGCGGCGTTCTATGTGTTCTGGTGGATTCATTTGCTTACGCTCTTATTCTTCCTGGTATACATTCCACAGGGCAAGCACGCCCATCTGATATTTGCGCCGTATAACTGGCTGGTGAAAGACAAAACACGCCCGCCGGGAAGATTGAGCACCATCGACTTTGAGAAGCTGGAAGAAGAAGGTGCGGAAGAGTTCGGCGTCGGACGAATCGAGAATTTCACGCGAACGCAATTGATTGACTTGTATGCCTGTGTCGAGTGCGGGCGATGCACCAGCATGTGTCCAGCCGCAGGAACGGGCAAGACGCTGTCACCGATGGATCTAATCACTAAAATGCGGGATCACCTAACGGAAAAAGGGGCGGCGATCACGGGACGTACACCGTGGATGCCGGCCGGGTTGTTTAAAGAGTCGAAAGGTAACGTGCTAGCGATGCAGGCGCGTGAAGCCGGAGCCGGACAAGCCAGCAGTGAGGTGGCCGCTACGACGGAAGGGACGGCCGCACTGAAAATCGACTATGATGTGCAGCTTATCGGGGATGTGATCACGGAAGAAGAACTGTGGGCTTGTACGACGTGCCGCAACTGTGAAGACCAGTGCCCGGTCGCCAACGAACATGTAGGTCATATCATCGATATGCGCCGCTATCTTGTGATGACAGAAGGCCGCATGCCGTCCGATGCGCAGCGTGCGCTGAGCAACATCGAGCGCCAGAGCAATCCATGGGGGATTAACCGCAAGGATCGGATCAAATGGCGCGAAGGCATGGAAGAGCTGGTGCCAACCGTCAAAGAAACGGATGACTTTGAATATTTATTCTTTGTTGGTTCGATGGGTTCGTTTGATAATCGGAGCATCAAACTTACGCAATCCTTTGTGCGTGTGATGCACAAAGCGGGCATCAAGTTCGCGATTCTTGGCAATGAAGAGAAGAACTCTGGCGACACGCCGCGCCGCCTCGGCAATGAGCTGTTGTTCCAGGAGCTGGCAATGGAAAATATCGCGAACTTCCAGAAATACGGCGTGAAGAAAATCGTTACGATGGACCCGCATGCCTACAATACATTCAAGAACGAGTATCCGGAATTCGGTCTGGAAGGCGTGGAAGTGTACCACCATACCGAACTGTTGGCGAAATGGATCAAAGACGGCCGCCTGAAGCCGACCAAAGAAGTCAAGGAACGCATAACCTACCACGACTCCTGTTACCTGGGCCGCTACAACGAAGTGTACGATGCACCGCGCGAAATTCTATCAGCCATTCCTGGCGTCGAGATCGTGGAGATGGAACGTTCCGGCTGTGACAGTATGTGCTGCGGTGCCGGTGGCGGAATGATGTGGCAGGAAGAGCATCAAGGCACCCGCGTTAACATCGCGCGTACCGAACAGGCGCTGGCGGTAAATCCGACTACAATCGGAAGTGCGTGTCCGTACTGCTTGACGATGTTATCTGACGGTACGAAAGCGAAAGAAGTGGAAGACAAAGTGCAAACTTTGGATATGGTAGAGATTTTAGAAAAATCATTATAAATTACTCTTTTTAATTTTTGTGAATATTGATAAGATGGAAGGAGAAGGAATAAAGACCCGGCAGTCGAACTGCCGGGTACGTTTCCGCGATCAAACTGACCGAGCAATCGCTCAAATTAGGATACCGGAAATTTTTCTGCTTCTTACTTGTTTTCACGAAAGCATATGAATGTATCAATACGTAGAGATATAAGGAGGCGCAAAACAAGATGAGAAAATCCGTAATCGTAAGTGCGGCCCGGACTCCATTTGGTAAATTTGGTGGTAGCCTTTCCTCGCTGCAAGCGGTTGAGCTTGGAGGCATTGTGATTAAAGAGGCCGTAAAACGCGCTGGAATCTCTCCCGATATGGTCGATGAAGTTATCATGGGCATGGTGCTGCAAGGAGGAGCAGGACAAATCCCTTCTCGCCAGGCGGCGCGCAAGGCAGGATTGCCCTGGGAAGTACAGACGGAGACGATTAACAAAGTATGTGCATCCGGCCTGCGCAGCGTAACGTTAGCCGATCAGATCATTCGTGCCCAAGATGCGGACATTATCGTTGCGGGCGGCATGGAGAGCATGAGCAACGCACCGTATGCTTTGCCAAACACGCGTTGGGGCATGCGCATGGGGGATGGCAAACTGGTGGACTTGATGCTTAGGGATGGGTTAACCGACGCGTACGATGGCAAGCATATGGCAGTACACGGCAGCAATGTAGCCGCAGAATACAAAATTACGCGCGAGGAACAGGATAAGTGGGCGCTCCGCAGTCAGCAGCGTGCGGCGGCGGCGATAAAAGCTGGCAGGCTGAAAGAGGAAATTGTACCGGTGGAAGTGCCTCAGCGCAAAGGCGATCCGGTTATCGTCGAGCAGGATGAAGCACCGCGTGAGACGAGCCTTGAGCAACTACAGAATCTGCCTCCTGTATTTACAAAAGACGGTACAATTACGGCCGGCAATGCGCCAGGCGTAAATGATGGAGCAGGCGCTATGGTTGTTATGTCTGACGAAAAAGCGAAAGAGCTTGGTATTAAGCCGCTGGCGACGATTCTTGGGCATGCGGCCGTCGGACAAGAAGCCCCGTATATCGCGACCACGCCGGGCCTCGCGATTAATAAATTGCTTAAGAAAACCGGTTATACAATTGACCAGATCGATTTGTTTGAAGTGAATGAAGCGTTTGCAGCCGTTGTGCTTACAAGCCAGAAAATTGCTGGATGGGACCCGGAAAAAGTAAATGTCAACGGAGGAGCCATCGCGTTTGGCCATCCGATTGGTGCAAGCGGAGCCCGTATCTTAATGACGTTGATTTACGAATTGCGACGTCGCGGCGGCGGTCTCGGCATTGCCGCAATTTGTTCCGGCGCGGCGCAAGGTGACGCGATTCTGGTGGAAGTTCAGGCTGCCAAATAATTTTTTATGATTTAGCCGAGAACACTCGTAACTTCAGTCATGAGATGAATGGGCTTTTGTTTCGTTGTTAGTAGAAACAGACGTGCAACCATTGCCGAAAACAAACAGCGAAGTTGGAATTGATGTTGGCCTCAAAGAATTTGCTGTTCTTTCGACAGGAGAAGTGTTTGAAAATCCGAAATTTCTGCGCAATATGGAACAAAAACTTAAACGCGCTCAACGCATTCTTTCCCGACGTGTGAAAGGTTCTTCAAATTGGAATAAGCAACGGATGAAGGTTGCCCGAATCCATGAACGTATTGCAAATGCTCGAGAAGACTACTTGCAAAAGATTTCAACCAACGCATATTGTCAAAAACCACGACATGATTGCGATTGAAGATTTGCAAGTGTCTAATATGATGAAGATCATAAACTTGCCAAAGCGATTAGCGAGGTGTCTTGGTATCAATTCAGAACGATGCTTGAATACAAAGCAAAGTGGTATGGTCGCACTGTTGTTGCCATAGGCAAAACCTTTGCTTCCTCTCAGATCTGTTCATGTTGCGGATACCAAAACAAAGAAGTTAAAAATCTTACCTTGCGACAATGGGAATGCCCGGAATGCAATACTTCCCATGACCGCGATGTAAACGCAAGTTTGAATATTCTTGCCGAAGGCAAAAGACGACTATCTGCATAATTGCAGGAACTGCGGAGATAGCTTGGGGTACATCATGTACTAATTCTGCTCGGTAGAGCGGGCTAGTCAAGAATCTCGTGGCTTTAGCCATGAGAGGTTCAAAACAAAATCTAACCATACTATGAAGGAATTTAAAAAAGGGGTGGAGATGCATGGAAGTCAAAAAATTTATGGTTGTCGGCGCAGGTCAGATGGGAAGCGGTATCGCTCAGGTAGCAGCACAGGCGGGTCTGGAAGTTGTGCTGCACGACATTCAAGAAGAGTTTGTAAACCGTGGCCTTGGCGTCATTACAAAAAATCTGACCCGTGATGTGGAGAAAGGACGCAAAACAGAAGCAGAAAAGCAAGCGATCTTAGCGCGTATTAAGCCTTCTACTGATTTGAACCATGCAAAAGATGTTGATTTCGTTGTGGAAGCGGTTGTCGAAAATATGAACATCAAAACCGAGATTTTTAAGCAACTGGATGAAATCGCGCCAGAGCACGCCATTCTGGCAAGTAATACATCTTCGCTCCCCATTACGGAAATTGCAGCGGTAACTAAACGGCCAGAGAAAGTGATTGGCATGCACTTCATGAACCCGGTACCGGTTATGAAGCTAGTAGAAGTTATCCGTGGTTTGGCGACTTCCGATGAGACGTACCGTATAGTGGCCGAACTATCTGAGAAGATGCAGAAAGTAGCGGTGGAAGTTAATGATTTCCCGGGCTTTGTATCCAACCGCGTACTGATGCCGATGATTAACGAAGCGATTTACTGCGTATATGAGGGCGTGGCGACACCGGAAGCGATTGATGAAGTAATGAAGCTTGGTATGAACCATCCGATGGGGCCTCTAACACTGGCCGACTTTATCGGCTTGGATACATGTCTATATATCATGGAAGTGCTTCATGAAGGATTTGGCGATTCCAAATATCGTCCGTGCCCGTTGCTTCGCAAATATGTAAAAGCGGGATGGCTAGGCCGCAAATCCGGACGTGGATTCTATGTATATGAGTAAATAAGGGAAATACAACAGCAAACATAAAGTAAAGAGAACAGGAGTTAGGAGGAGAAACCATGCATTTGCAGTTTACAGAAGAGCAGGAAATGATGCGTCGTATGGTGCGTGATTTTGCTCGTGAAGTGATCGCGCCGCAGGTAGAAAAAATGGAAGAAACCGATGAATTCCCGCTCGAGCTCATCCGCAAAATGGGCGAATACGGCTTGATGGGAATTCCAGTGGCAGAGGAGTGGGGTGGCTCGGCAGCGGATTTTGTCTCTTACATCATTGCCATTCATGAGATTTCCAAAGTCAGCCCGACCGTTGGCGTTATTCTGTCCGTTCATACATCGGTAGGCACGAATCCGATCCTTTATTTTGGAAGCGAGGAACAGAAGAAAAAATACGTACCGAAGTTGGCTTCTGGACAATATATTGGCGCGTTTGCACTTACAGAACCGAATGCCGGCTCCGATGCGGCAAGTATACGGACGTCTGCGGTGAAAAAGGGTGACAAGTATATCCTGAATGGTTCGAAAATATTTATTACAAACGGCGGTGTAGCAGACACTTATATAACATTCGCTGTCACCGATCCGTCGAAAGGGCCCAAAGGAATCTCTGCTTTTATCGTAGAAAAGGATACGCCGGGATTTCAGGTAGGCAAAAAAGAAAAGAAAATGGGCCTTCAAGGTTCTAATACGACAGAACTCATTTTTGACAATGCCGAAGTGCCAGCCGAAAACTTGCTTGGTGAAGAAGGCATGGGCTTTACGATTGCGATGGCAAACCTGGATGTGGGTCGCATCGGCATTGCAGCGCAAGGTCTAGGGATTGCAGAAGGTGCGTTTGAACACGCGCTCGCGTACGCAAAAGAGCGTCATCAATTCGGCAAACCGATTGCTGCACAACAGGCGATTGCATTTAAGCTGGCCGACATGGCGACCCAAATTGAAGCGTCCCGCATGCTTGTATACCGTGCGGCTTCTCTGCGTAACCAGGGTATTAAGTGTGGGATGGAAGCCTCTATGGCCAAGCGTTTCGCGACGGATACTGCAATGAAAGTGGCGACAGAAGCTGTGCAGATTTTTGGCGGCTATGGCTATACACGCGAATATCCTGTAGAGCGCTATTTCCGTGACGCCAAAGTTACGCAAATTTATGAGGGAACCAACCAGATTCAACGCATTGTAATTTCCAAACACTTGTTAAATAAATAATAAAGGGAGTGGAGACGCATGGATTTTCAACTATCTGAAGAACACAAAATGATACGCAAAATGGTGCGCGAGTTTGCGGAAAACGAGTTGGCTGACAAAGCTGCGGAACGCGACGAAGCGGAACGTTTCGACATGGAAGTGTTTGATAAGCTGGCTGAGTTGGGACTTACCGGAATTCCCTGGGATGAAAAATACGGCGGCGCAGGTTTCGATTATTTAAGCTATGTGATCGCGGTGGAGGAGCTGTCCCGGGTTGATGCTTCCGTCGGCGTTACCTTATCCGCGCATACTTCGCTGGCGAGCTGGCCGATTTACAAATTTGGTACGGAAGAACAAAAGCAAAAATATCTTCGCCCGCTTGCGGAAGGCAAAAGCATGGGGGCGTATTGTTTGACGGAGCCGGGGTCGGGTTCCGATGCAGCTGGCATGAAGACAACAGCGAAGAAAGATGGCGATCACTATATCCTGAATGGCAGCAAAATTTTCATTACCAATGGTGGCCTGGCGGATATCTATATCGTATTTGCAGCGACCACGCCGGAGTTGAAGCATAAAGGCCAAACGGCGTTTATCGTCACGAAAGATATGCCAGGGTTCAAAGTCGGCAAAAAAGAAAAGAAACTGGGTATCCGCTCTTCTGCGACAACTGAGGTCATTTTCGAAGATTGCCGCGTTCCGGCGGAAAATGTGCTTGGCCAAGAAGGTCAGGGTTTTAAGATTGCAATGATGACCCTGGACGGCGGCCGTAACGGTATTGCAGCGCAGGCTGTGGGAATTGCGGACGGTGCGCTGACGCACGCGCTTGCGTACGCGAAGGAACGTCATCAGTTCGGCAAACCGATTGCCGCGCAGCAGGCAATTGCGTTCAAGCTGGCTGATATGGCGACAAAAGTTGAAGCAGCGCGTCTGTTGACATATCAAGCGGCATATTTGGAAGACAACAGCTTGCCATACGGCAAAGCATCGGCGATGGCAAAGCTATTCGCGGGCGATATTGCAATGGAAGTGACGACAGACGCCGTGCAAATTTTCGGCGGCTATGGTTACACGCGTGAATATCCGGTCGAACGTTTTATGCGCGATGCGAAGATTACGCAAATCTATGAAGGAACAAACGAAATCCAGCGTCTTGTTATCTCGAACTATCTGCTTAAAGACTAAGGATGTGAACGCATTGCATACACTGGTAGAACGGATTTTGGCGGGAGATCGTCGGGCGGTTGCCCGTGCGATCTCCTATATAGAAGATGATCATCCAGAGAAAAAAGAAATTCTACAAGATGTGTTTCCATACACGGGAAAAGCGTTTCTTGTCGGCATTACTGGCTCTCCAGGTGCAGGAAAAAGTTCTTTTGTCGATAAGTTAATCGGGTATTTGCGTAAACAGAGCCTGACCGTCGGAATTATAGCGGTTGATCCTACCAGTCCGTTTACCGGGGGGGCCATTCTGGGGGATCGTATCCGCATGCAGGATCATTTTCTTGACGAAGGTGTGTTTATCCGCAGTATGGGCACGCGCGGTAGTCTGGGCGGGCTGGCTCGTTCCACGAAGGAAGCGGTACGCATATTGGACGCATACGGCAAGGATGTAATTATCATTGAGACGGTCGGTGTTGGCCAATCGGAGCTTGATATTATGAACATTGCTGATTCGACGGCGGTTGTGCTTAATCCAGGCGGCGGTGATACTGTGCAGGCGTTCAAAGCAGGTATTATGGAAATCGCGGATTTGTTTATCCTGAATAAGGCCGATTTGCCGGGTACAGAGAAGCTATTTCGTGAAGTTGAACAAATGCTGGATCTTGTCAAGCATAACGCCCCCTGGCGTCCACCGATCGTTAAAACGATTACCCTGCAGAACAAAGGGATTGCTGAGGCGTGGCGGGCGTTCCTTGACCATAACGAATACCTCAAAGAGAGCGGAGAATGGGAGAAGCGACGTGCATCTCATTTAAAAGAAGAAGTGGCGGAAATCGTCGAACATGAGGTGCACAGGCTTGTCGTAACAAACCTGCGCGGTGAAGCGTATAAAGAAACGATGGAACAGGTGGCCCGCCGCGAAGTCAATCCGTATGAAGTAGCCGATCGCTTGCTTAGACAATTGGTGAAAGAAAAATAGTTTTCTGAAAAATGTTGCGGATTCGATTTCTTCACGCGTATAATAAAATCAAGAAGAAAGAGAAGGCCGTGTGCCTTTTCTTTTTCCCTGCACTCTGAGCAATCGCTCAGTCGGCGTGAGGAAAGGAGTAATGAAACAATGGAACATCGAAAATCGATTCCTTCGATGGTAAAAGATCCGAAACTTATCGAAAAGCGGCGCGATCAAATTATCGAAGCTGCGGTTGAGCTTTTCATCTCCAAAGGTTTTCACAAGACAACGACCCGTGAAATTTCCCGTGCGTCAGGATTCAGCATAGGTACATTATATGAATATATTGAATCAAAAGAAGATGTTCTCTATCTTGTATGCGATGCGATTCACGAAGGTGTGGAAAAAGGATTAAAGGAAGTGCTGGTAAACGGCGTCAGCGGCGCTGTGATGCTAAAGGCAGCGATCAAAGGTTTTCTGCGTGTAATGGATGAAATGCAGGATCGTGTACTTCTGATTTATCAGGAAATTAAATCGTTGCCGAAAGAAGCGATGAAGTACGTTTTGGCCAAAGAAGAAGAAATTACGAGTTTTTTTGAAGAAATTTTGCGCCGGGGCCGGGAAGACGGTTCCCTTAAAATCGATGAGAAGTACATTAAGCTGATGGCCCATAACATTGTTGTGCTGGGAGAAATGTGGACGTTCCGGCGTTGGAGTTTGCATAAGCACTACACGCTGGAAGAGTATATGGAAATGCAGACGTCTCTGATTTTGCGCGAGCTAACAGAAGAGTGATTGAGAAGACACCTAGTGAAAGGAGAAACCTTCCTTAGACCGGGTTTAGTGATTATGATTGAAAAAGCGCGTCCGATTCGCGACCTTGAAGGAGGAGAACAAAATGGAAACGAATATTTATCGTCCAAAACATAATGTCCGTTTTGTCACAGCTGCCAGCCTGTTCGACGGTCATGATGCTTCCATTAACATCATGCGTCGCCTTTTGCAGGCGTCCGGGGTGGAAGTGATTCACCTTGGCCACAACCGTTCAGTAGAAGAAGTCGTAAATGCCGCCATTCAGGAAGATGTGCAGGGAATCGCAGTTAGTTCATACCAGGGCGGCCATGTGGAGTATTTTAAGTACATTATTGATTTACTAAAAGAAAAGGGCGCCTCCCATATTAAGGTGTTTGGCGGTGGCGGCGGTGTCATAGTTCCTTCTGAAATTCGCGAACTGCATGAATACGGTGTAACGAAAATTTTTTCTCCGGATGACGGACGTAAGTATGGTCTGCAAGGCATGATTAATTACATGATCCAGCAAACAGACTATCCGACTCCAAAAGAAGTAGAAAAAGAAATTCATGAACTGAAAAATCGTAGCTGGAACGCGATCGGCCGCCTGATTACACTGGCGGAGGAAAACGTGGAAAAGCAGGATCAAGAAGTAGCAACCACGCTTGAAAAAGTGAACGAAATGGTAAAAACGGTTCCGGTGCTTGGCATCACAGGAACAGGCGGGGCTGGCAAAAGCTCGTTGACAGACGAGTTAGTGCGCCGTTATTTGGAACAGTATCCGGATAAAACAATTGCCATTCTGTCAGTGGATCCATCGAAGCAAAAAACAGGCGGCGCGCTGCTGGGCGACCGTATCCGCATGAATGCTATCCATTCTCCGCGCGTATATATGCGCTCGCTGGCGACTCGTAAATCTCACAGTGAACTTAGCCAGGCGATCGAAGACGCCATCAATATCGTAAAAGCAGCAGGCTATGATTTTATCATCGTCGAAACTTCCGGCATTGGCCAGGGCGACGCTGGCATTACGCAGGTATGTGATGTCGCGATGTACGTAATGACGAGCGAATTCGGCGCGCCGACCCAGCTTGAAAAAATCGATATGATTGATTACGCGGACATTATCGCGATCAATAAGTTTGAGCGCCGTGGCTCAGAAGATGCGCTGCGCGATGTGAAGAAGCAATGGAAGCGTAGTCGCAATCTGTTTGATATGAAGGACGAAGACGTTCCTGTTTACGGTACGATTGCCAGCCAATTCAACGATCCAGGCACAAATATACTATTCGTTAACCTGATGCGGATCATCTCTGAGAAAACGGGTGAGGAATGGCCGACTACTCTCGATATTTCCAAAGACAGAATGTCGAAGAAAAAGTATATTATTCCGTCTGACCGCGTACATTATCTGGCCGAAATCGCAAATACGGTTCGTCAGTACAATAACTTCACAGAGAAACAAGTGCAAATCGCACGTAAATTGTTCCAACTGAATGGAACAAAAGAAGAACTCGCAAAACAAACAGGTGAACTGGCAACCGATCTTCAAAAGGAACTTGATAAGCTTATCGCACACTATGAAGAAAAATTGCACCCGGAAAGCAAAAAGATTTTGGATAATTGGAAAGCGCTTAAGGAAGCGTACCAGCAGGACGAGTTCGTCACGAAAGTACGCGACAGGGAAATCGTGACAAAGTTGTACACGACTTCTCTGTCCGGTACGCGTATTCCGAAAGTATCGTTGCCAAAGTTTGAAGATTGGGGCGAAATCTTGCGCTGGGTGATGAAAGAGAACCTGCCTGGCCATTTCCCATACACGGCTGGAGTATTTCCGTTCAAGCGTGATGGTGAAGATCCGAAGCGCCAGTTTGCGGGTGAAGGAACCCCGGAAAGGACAAACCGCCGTTTCCATTATCTGTCCAAGGAAGACACAGCGAAGCGGCTCAGCACTGCGTTTGACAGCGTCACATTGTATGGCGAAGATCCGGATTACCGTCCGGACATTTACGGAAAAATTGGCACAAGTGGAGTTAGCGTCTGTACGCTGGATGACATGAAAAAGCTGTATGCTGGATTCGATCTTTGCCATCCGTCCACATCCGTGTCCATGACCATTAACGGCCCGGCGCCGATCATTCTGGCGATGTACATGAATACGGCTATCGATCAACAAATGGAGAAATTCAGGAAGGAAAACGGCCGCGAGCCGAACGCCGAGGAAGCAGAACAGATTAAAGCCAGGACGTTGCAAAGCGTGCGAGGTACAGTGCAGGCCGATATTCTGAAGGAAGACCAGGGTCAGAATACGTGTATTTTCTCTACAGAGTTTGCGCTCAAGATGATGGGTGATATTCAGGAATACTTTATTCAGAACAAAGTGCGCAATTACTATTCCGTAAGTATTTCTGGCTATCATATTGCCGAAGCGGGCGCGAATCCGATTTCCCAGCTTGCTTTCACGCTGGCCAACGGCTTTACGTATGTGGAATATTACTTAAGCCGGGGTATGCATATTGATGATTTTGCGCCGAATCTATCATTCTTTTTCAGCAATGGTCTCGATCCGGAATACAGCGTGCTTGGACGGGTGGCTCGTCGCATCTGGTCAACGGTTATGAAGTACAAGTACGGTGCGAATGAGCGCAGCCAGAAGCTGAAATATCACATTCAGACATCCGGACGTTCGCTGCATGCCCAGGAAATGGATTTTAACGATATCCGCACAACGTTGCAGGCATTGATGGCGCTTTACGATAACTGCAATTCGTTGCATACAAATGCGTATGACGAAGCAATTACGACACCAACAGAAAATTCTGTGCGTCGTGCGATGGCGATTCAGATGATTATCACAAAAGAGTTGGGACTCGCGAAAAATGAAAATCCCCTGCAAGGTTCGTTTATTATTGAAGAACTAACCGATCTGGTAGAAGAAGCTGTTCTGGCGGAATTTCAGCGCCTAAGCGATCGCGGCGGCGTGCTGGGTGCGATGGAGACCCAGTATCAACGCAGCAAGATTCAGGAGGAATCGCTCTACTATGAGACATTGAAACATAGCGGCGAACTTCCAATTATTGGGGTTAATACATTCCTGAATCCGAACGCGTCTGAAGAAGACTATGAAATTGAACTTGCTCGTGCAACAGAGGAAGAGAAGGTTCAGCAGATCAACAACTTGCGCGCATTCCAGGAACGCAATAAAGATAAGGTGGGCCCTGCACTCCAGCGTTTGAAAGAAGTGGCTCGCAGCGGCGGAAACATCTTCGCGGAGCTGATGGAAACGGTCAAAGTCGCAAGCTTGGGCCAGATCACCGGCGCGCTTTATGAAGTAGGCGGTCAGTACCGTAGGAATATGTAGAGTTGAAAGATGAGGGAAAAAGCACTGTCTTTTTCCCTTCGTCTTTTTTCAGAGGGTAGAACTGCTCCGCCAAACATCCGTCTTGATTTTTGTGCATGAATTTGGTTAAAATAAGGAATGCTAAATAATAGGGTATAGTATGTCCGGGACGCGGTTTTGCGTCTTGTTTCTGAATCAAAGTTAAAGAAGGGAAGTGCCGAGGTTGGGCAATGCTTTGAACCTGGAAGCGGAAAAAATTCAAGAAATGGCGATGGTAGATCTCGCTTATCGAATTTTAAACGAGTCAAAGAAACCGGCGTATTACCGCGATTTATACAAACAGCTCACAGAGATGAAAAACATGTCCGAGTCCGAAGCGATGGACATGATCGCTCAGGTATATACCGAGATCAATCTCGATGGGCGTTTTATCTGCCTCGGTGACAACCTGTGGGGATTGAAGCGCTGGTATCTCGTCGAAACGCAGGAGGAATCGGCAGAAGGCAGTTTCCGCGGCAAATTTGCGCTTGACGACGATGATGATTACGAGGACGAAGAAGAACTGGAAGAAGAATACGATGAATTGGATGACGATGATATCGAAGCTTCGGATGATGAGCATGACGATTTAGACGCTGATTATGATGAAGATGCGGATGAAGAGTTCGAGTCGGCTCTCGAAGACGAAGATTTGGATACGGAAGATGAAGATGAAGAACTTGACATGTAATACATACGACGATAAAATACTTTTTGGGCTTTAAAAGTAAACGTTGTGCATGTCATATAATGAAAAACAAAAGTGCCCCCTCCGAATATTCGGCCGGGGAGTGCTTTTGTTTTTTTTATTTTTATTTTATAGATTCATACAGCCAATTGGTTTGTGGAAAAGTATTGAATGGGCGAAGAAAGAGGGGTTTAATTCGTATGGCAAAGTATATATTTGTGACTGGTGGTGTAGTTTCTTCTTTAGGAAAGGGGATTACGGCCGCATCTTTGGGCCGCTTGTTAAAGAATCGCGGACTCCAAGTGACCATTCAGAAATTCGATCCTTACATTAACGTAGACCCGGGTACCATGAGCCCATACCAGCATGGGGAAGTATTTGTTACCCAGGATGGCGCTGAGACAGACCTTGACCTTGGACACTACGAACGCTTTATCGACATTAATCTCAACTCCAACAGCAATGTGACAACGGGTAAAATTTATTCTTCCGTTATTACAAAAGAACGTCGGGGCGATTACTTAGGTGGAACCGTGCAAGTTATTCCCCACATTACCAATGAAATTAAGGAACGCGTATTTCGCGCCGGCCGTGAAACGAACGCGGATGTTGTTATTACGGAAATCGGTGGTACTGTGGGCGATATCGAGAGCCTTCCGTTCCTGGAAGCCATTCGCCAGATCAAGAGCGATGTAGGCCGTGAAAACGTTATGTACATTCACTGTACGCTTGTTCCGTATCTGGCTGCGGCTGGTGAGATGAAAACCAAGCCGACCCAGCACAGCGTAAAAGAACTGCGTAGCCTGGGGATTCAGCCGAATGTAATCGTATGTCGCACCGAACATCTGATGTCGCAGGATATGAAAGAAAAAATCGCGCTATTTTGCGATATTGATCCGAAAGCGGTAATTGAAGCGACGGACGCCGATTCCCTGTATGAAGTTCCGTTGATGCTGAAAGACCAGGGATTGGATGAATACGTGTGCAATCACTTGAACCTCACTTGCCCGGAAGCGGATATGACAGAATGGAAGGAAATGCTTCACAAAATCAAAAATCTTTCCCACAAAACAACGATTGCAATCGTCGGAAAATACGTGTCATTGCACGACGCGTATCTTAGCGTAGCTGAAGCGTTATATCATGCCGGTTATGAAAACGATGCTGAAGTAAATATCGAGTGGGTGGACGCGGAAGAAGTATATGAACATAATGTGGCAGATCTGCTTGGTCATGTGGACGGTATTCTCGTGCCGGGCGGATTTGGCGACCGCGGCGTAGAAGGGAAAGTTATCGCAACGAAGTATGCGCGCGAAAATAAGATCCCATTCCTTGGCATTTGTCTTGGTATGCAGGTTGCGGTGATTGAATTTGCCCGCCATGTTGCTGGTCTGAAGGATGCAAACAGCTCAGAAATTAATCCGTCTACGCCACACCCGGTTATTGACCTTTTGCCGGACCAAAAAGATATCGAAAATCTGGGCGGTACGATGCGCCTTGGTCTGTATCCGTGCAAACTGGAGAAAGGCACAATCGCGCACGCTTCATATGGCGAAGAGCTTGTATACGAACGCCATCGTCATCGTTACGAATTTAATAACCAATATCGGGAAATATTGAAAAACGCCGGTCTTACATTCAGTGGTACTTCTCCGGACGGACGTCTCGTAGAAGTAATTGAACTATCGGATCATCCATGGTTTGTGGCAAGCCAATTCCATCCGGAATTTGCGTCTCGCCCGAACCGCCCGCAGCCGCTGTTCCGTGGTTTTATAAGCGCTGCGTTGCAGTTAAAAAAGTGATGAGTTTTAAAAGGGACGAGTTGTAAATTCGTCCCTTTTTATCATTTGTGAAATAAGCAGGAATTTTTTATGTTTCCACGAATTTGTAAAATAAATGCTGAAACATAATCTCGTACATAGTTGCAGCAAGATTTACACAAGGTTTATGTCAAGTTTACGTAAGTTGCATGATTAAAGGGTGGAAGGGGGAGTAACATGAAAGACAAGAAAGTGTTAATTGTAGATGATCAGTATGGGATTCGTGTGCTGTTGTTTGAGGTATTTGGAAAAGAGGGGTATCAAACGTTCCAGGCCGCAAATGGAAAGCAGGCACTTGAGATTGTGATTCACGAGTCGCCGGATCTTGTCATTCTTGATATGAAAATCCCTGGCATGGATGGACTTGAAATCTTAAAAGAAATTAAAAAAATTGCTCCTGATACGAAAGTCATTATGATGACAGCCTACGGCGAATTGGATATGATTAAAGAGGCGACAGAATTAGGAGCTTTGACGCATTTTACGAAGCCGTTTGATATTGATGAACTGCGGATGGCGGTTAATAAGCAACTCGCATGCTAATCCTGCATTGTGATATAATAAGCAATGTTTGAGAGTATGCACGAAAATAAGGAGGATTCTTACATATGCCATTAGTTTCGATGACAGAAATGTTAAATAAAGCCGTGGAAGGTAAATATGCAGTTGGTCAATTTAATCTGAATAATCTTGAATTTACCCAGGCTATCCTGCAAGCGGCGGAAGAAGAACAGTCTCCTGTCATCCTTGGAGTAAGTGAAGGTGCTGCTCGTTATATGGGCGGATTTAAATTGGTTGTGGCCATGGTAAAAGCTTTGATGGAAGAGTATAAAATAACTGTGCCCGTGGCGATTCATCTTGACCATGGTTCTTCCTTTGAAAAATGCGTGGAAGCGATGTATGCAGGCTTTACATCCGTTATGATCGATGGTTCGCACTATCCGCTCGCGGAAAATATTGCGCTCACGAAGCGTGTAGTGGATGTAGCGCACACACTCGGCGTATCGGTGGAAGCGGAATTGGGCCGCATCGGTGGCCAAGAGGACGATTTGATGGTAGAAGACGTGGAAGCAATGTACGCGGTTCCATCTGAATGTGAACAGCTTGTGCGTGAGACTGGTGTAGACTGCTTCGCACCTGCGCTCGGCTCTGTACATGGACCTTACAAAGGCGAACCGAAGCTTGGTTTTGATAGAATGGAAGAGATTATGAAGCTGACCGGGGTTCCGCTTGTGCTGCATGGTGGTACAGGCATTCCAACAAAAGATATTCAGCGTGCGATTTCCCTTGGTACAGCAAAAATTAACGTGAATACGGAAAACCAAATCGCAGCTTCCAAGACCGTTCGTCAAATTCTAGAAGAAAAGCCCGAGTTGTACGACCCAAGAAAATATCTCGGTCCGGCGCGTGATACAATTAAAGAAACCGTTAAAGCGAAAATGCGCGAGTTCGGCAGCAGCCATAAAGCGTAAGCCGACTTTGCCAGCATGGAACGGAAACAGAAGGAGTGCATTATGAAATTTTTTATTGATACAGCCAATGTAAACGAAATTCGTGAAGTAAACGAATGGGGCGTATTGGCCGGTGTTACAACTAACCCGTCTCTTGTGGCAAAGGAAGGGCGTGACTTTGAAGAAACGCTGAAAGAGATCATTGATATTGTCGATGGCCCGATCAGCGCGGAAGTCATTAGCCTGGATGCTGAAGGTATGATCGAAGAAGGTGAAAAGCTCGCTTCGCTTTCTAAAAATATCGTGATCAAAGTACCGATGACGATAGAGGGCTTAAAAGCCGTAAAATATTTTACAAAGAAGAAGATCAAAACAAACGTAACGCTCGTATTCTCTGCGACTCAGGCATTGCTTGCCGCGCGCGCAGGCGCAACATACGTTTCTCCGTTCCTTGGGCGTTTGGACGACATCTCACATGAAGGTTTGCAGCTAATTAAGGATATCTCTCAGATCTTTAGCGTCCACAACATTGAAACAGAGATCATTTCGGCGAGCGTTCGTCATCCGCTGCATGTAGTAGAGTGTGCGAAGATGGGGGCGGACATTGCCACAATTCCGTACAAGATTTTCAAACAAATGGTGCAGCACCCGCTTACGGATATTGGAATTGAACGCTTTCTTGCCGACTGGGAAAAAGCGCAACAAAAATAATAACGGAAAGAAGCACCTTTTCAAAAATTGTGTTAGAAAAGGTGCTTTTTCCCGTTGAGTAAGGGGAATCAAACTGTGGAAAAATTGTTCATTAGAGGCGGACAAAAGCTTGCGGGCAGAATCCAAATCAGCGGAGCAAAGAACAGCGCGGTTGCGCTAATTCCTGCGGCGATTTTGGCCGATGGGGAAGTGATTTTGGACAATGTGCCCGATATTAGTGATGTCCATATCTATAGCGAAATTCTGCAGGACTTAGGCGCGGTAGTAGAGCGTGACAACGATACACTGCGCATTGATTCCCGCCATATAGAAGCGAAACCAATGCCCAATGGAAAAGTAAAAGAGCTGCGTGCTTCCTATTATTTGATGGGAGCAATGCTGGGCAGGTTTGGACAGGCGACGGTTGGCATGCCAGGTGGATGCAATCTTGGTCCCCGCCCGATTGACCAGCACATTAAAGGATTTGAAGCGTTGGGAGCAACTCTTTTCCATAAGCATGGCGCTTTACATATTGAAGCGAAACAATTGGTCGGTAACAAAATCTTTCTAGATGTGGTCAGCGTCGGGGCAACCATTAATATTATGCTGGCTGCGTGTCGAGCAAAAGGTAAAACCGTGATTGAAAACGCAGCGAAAGAGCCCGAAATTATTGATGTCGCAACGCTGTTAAACGCCATGGGTGCAAATATTAAAGGCGCTGGGACGGACGTAATTCGGATCGAAGGTACGAAAAATCTTCATGGGTGCCGTCATTCTATTATCCCCGACCGGATTGAAGCCGGAACATACATGATCTTTGCCGCAGCGACAGGTGGTGATGTCGTCATCGACAATATTATTCCCCGACATCTTGAATCCCTTATCGCCAAATTGCGGGAGATGAACGTCAGGGTGGAAGAAGACGATGATGCCGTTCGCGTCATTGGTAATGAGAAGTATGAAGCGATTGATATAAGAACTCTTCCTTATCCTGGATTTGCTACGGATCTTCAGCAGCCTATCACCTCTCTTTTAACAGCAGCTTCAGGTACCAGTATTGTGACAGATAACATCTATCACACAAGGTTTAAGCATGTGGACCATTTATTAAATATGGGTGCGAAAATTAAAGTAGAGGGACGTTCGGCTGTCATTGAGGGAAGGACGCTACTTACAGGCACCAGGGTAACAGCGACTGACTTGCGCGCTGGAGCAGCCCTTATTGTGGCCGGATTAATGGCCGAGGGCGTTACGGAAATTACTGGGGTACACCATATTGATCGCGGATATGCTAACCTTGAAGAGAAGTTAAGAAGTTTGGGTGCCGATATGTGGCGCGAGAAACCGATAAAAAGTGCTTACTAAGAAATAGGAGATGAAAAGTATGGAACGCAGTTTAACTCTTGAATTGGTACGTGTAACAGAAGCGGCGGCTTTGGCATCCGCGCGCTGGATGGGACGCGGAAAAAAAGAAGAGGCTGACGAAGCCGCTACATCTGCTATGCGCGCTGTGTTTGACACCGTGCCGATGCAAGGAACAGTTGTCATTGGCGAGGGTGAAATGGATGAGGCGCCGATGCTGTATATTGGGGAAAAGTTGGGCCAGGGCATTGGCCCGGAAGTGGACGTGGCTGTGGACCCGCTGGAAGGCACGAACATCGTTGCCAAAGGAACGTGGAACGCACTTACTGTGCTTGCGGTAGCTGATCGCGGAAATCTGCTGCATGCGCCTGACATGTATATGGAGAAGCTGGCGGTAGGTCCGAAAGCGGCGGGAAAGGTTGACATTGATGCGCCGATTATCGACAATTTAAAAGCGGTGGCGCAGGCGAATGGCAAAGACATTAGCGATCTTGTAGCATGTGTAATGGATCGTGAACGTCACGCGAAAATCATCCAAGAAATTCGCGAAGCTGGCGCTCGAATTAAGCTGATTTCTGATGGAGACGTGGCCGGCGCCATTAATACAGCGTTTGAGCATACTGGTGTGGATATTTTATTCGGTATCGGCGGCGCACCGGAAGGGGTTATCGCGGCAGTGGCGCTGAAATGTCTTGGCGGTGACTTCCAGGGACGTCTTGTTCCGTATGATGAAGCGGAATATGAGCGCTGTAAAAAGATGGGACTAAAAAATCCGAAGCAGGTGCTTCGTATGGAAGATCTTGTAAAAGGCGACGATTGTATTTTCGCAGCGACGGGTGTTACGGATGGCGAATTGTTGAAAGGCGTGCGTTTTGACGGTACGAAAGCTGTTACCCAATCGATTGTTATGCGTGCAAAATCAGGAACGGTTCGTTTCATCGAGGGTCAGCATCGTCTTGAACGCAAACCGCAATTTGTTATGAAAGACTAATAGAATTCCAAATCGGATACAATGAAGATTAATTAAGAAAAGTGTGGTGTTTGAGCATTATATGGAAATGAACCTTGCGCAATTAGAAGAAATGAAGTTAACGGAACTCTATAAGCTGGCGAGAGAATACCAGATTCCTTATTATGGAACATTCAAGAAACGAGAACTAATTTTTGCGATTTTGCAAGCGCAGGCAGAGCGGCAAGGTCACATGTTTATGGAAGGGGTGCTGGATACGCACCCCGACGGCTTTGGCTTCTTACGTCCTATCAATTATCTTCCAAGCGCGGAGGATATATATATTTCGGCTTCGCAAATCCGGCGCTTTGATTTACGAACCGGCGACAAAGTATCAGGGAAGGTAAGGCCGCCGAAAGAAAATGAGCGGTATTTCGGATTGCTGCATGTTGACGCGGTCAACGGCGAGCCTCCAGAAACCTCACCCGAACGTTTGCATTTCCCGGCGCTAACGCCTCTTTATCCTCAGAAGAAGATGGTGCTCGAAACATCGCCTACCAGCATTTCTTCCCGTATTATTGATTTAATAGCGCCTGTCGGCTTCGGACAGCGCGGGCTGATTGTTGCTCCTCCGAAAGCCGGGAAAACGGTGTTGTTGAAAGAAATCGCGAACAGCATCGCAACCAACCATCCTCAAGTCGAATTGATTGTTCTACTAATTGATGAGAGACCGGAAGAAGTAACTGATATGCAGCGCTCAGTCAAAGGGGAAGTCGTAAGTTCCACATTTGACGAATTACCGGAAAATCATATTAAGGTGGCCGAACTTGTGCTGGAGCGCGCCCTGCGCCTAGTTGAGCACAAAAAAGATGTAGTTATCCTGTTGGACAGTATTACCCGTTTGGCGCGCGCGTACAACCTAACCGTGCCGGCGAGTGGACGTACGTTGTCCGGGGGTATCGATCCTGCTGCATTCCACCGTCCGAAGCGATTCTTTGGATCGGCGCGGAACGTGGAAGAAGGCGGCAGCCTGACGATTCTTGCCACCGCGCTCGTAGAGACGGGTTCGCGCATGGATGACGTAATCTATGAGGAATTTAAAGGTACGGGTAATATGGAACTTCACCTGGATCGCAAGCTGGCCGAGCGCCGCGTGTATCCGGCGATTGACATCCGCCGTTCCGGCACACGCCGCGAGGAATTGTTATTCAGCAAAGAAGAGCTTGATAAAATCTGGGCGCTCCGCAAATTTATTCATGATAACAATGACTTCACCGAAGCCTTCATTAAAAAGCTTAGCGAAACGAAAACCAACCAGGAATTTCTTGATTCTCTTGTACTTGATGACATTAAAAAAATAGGCGCAACTAAAGCGCGGGCTTAATTATAGATTCGATGCAAACTTTCTGAAGTACAGGCAGGAAAAACTCGCGAGGCGTGCCCGCGGGTTTTTTTATTATATTCAACCTGGTTCGTTCATAGGATTGTACAAGAAAGGAGACAAGAAGTATGAACGAACTTCAGGCGATGATTCTTGGGATGATTCAAGGATTGACGGAATTTCTCCCCATTAGCAGCACCGGACATTTATATCTTGGACGGCATCTTTTTGGGTTGGATGAGGCCGGATTGTTTCTGGATACGATGCTGCATATCGGCACTTTATTTGCCGTGCTGGCAGTTTATGGAGACGACGTGGTTGAAATGTTAAAAAGACCGTTTAGCCGTTTGATGGGCCTTTTGCTGGTCGGAACCATTCCGGCAGCAGGGGCAGGGCTTTTATTTGAAGACTTTTTTGAAGAGATTTCCCGTACTGGCGTAACGATAGGCTATGAGTTTCTTCTGACGGGAGCTATACTCTGGATGGCGGAACGGTGGAAAGATAAGGAGGGAGCGCCGATTGAGAACATTACATACAGGGATGCTTTGTTTATCGGCTGCTTTCAGGCGGCGGCCATTATGCCTGCACTGTCGAGATCAGGGCTTACAATCGCTGCTTCATTGTTCCGCGGTATAAATCGGGAGGCATCTGCACGTTTTTCTTTCCTGCTTTCGTTGCCAGCGATTGGAGGCGGGGTTATGCTGCAGGGAGCTAAGCTGTTTAGCGGGGAAGGCAGAGAGGCAATTGGCCTGTCTCCGCTTCTTCTTGGTGCGTTGTTTTCCGCCGTATTTGGTTATCTTGCCGTGCGCTGGATGAGAGGTTTACTGAAGCGAGGTTCACTCCGCCCGTTTGCGATATATGTCTGGATATTGGGGTTATTGATTATCGGGGCGCAGTGGTTTGGAGTATTTTAGAAGCGGTTGCCAAAAACCTCTCAAAATTCTATCCGATCATGATTTTACCCTCAGAATAGCGAAAGCGCCGTTTTTTGCGATCCAAGCTCAGCGCGAATGCGACAGTAAGCGGTCCGACGCGTCCTGCGAACATGACAATCGACAATAGAATCTTGCCAAACATTGTAAGATGAGGGGTCAGTCCCATTGATAATCCGACCGTGCCGAAGGCGGACGTCGTTTCAAAAAGAATGGTAAGAAATTCGCTCTGCTTTTCGGTAATGCATAGAATCATGGTTACGCTAATGACGAGAAGGACAGATGCCATAGTTATTGTTAGCGCTTTATACACCTTATCTTCGTCCACTCGTTGCCTGAAAAACACAACATCCCCCTCGCCGCGGATCATTGCCCACACGGCTCCAAGCAGTGTCATGAACGTTGTCGTCTTGATACCACCGCCGGTGGAACCGGGCGAGGCGCCGATGAACATCAGGATAATAATGAAAAATAAGGACGCTTGATGGAGATCGCCAATCGGCAACGAATTCATACCTTCTGTACGTGCTACGACCGATTGGAAAAACGCGCTCAGAATTTTACCCGTCCAGCTGAGCGGCCCCATTGTTTTCGGGTTGTTGTATTCAATGCTAAAGATGACGAAGGCACCGATAAGAATTAAGAATGCGGAAGCCGTAAGTACGACTTTGGTATGCATGGAAAGCTTTTTTCTTTTGCGAAGCTCGACAAGCTCCGCGATAACAATGAAGCCGATACCACCGGAAATGACCAGCAACATAATTACGATATTGATAACCGGATCGCTGACGTACCCGGTCATGCTTTTAAAGCCGCCCAATATATCGAAGCCGGCATTGTTAAAGCTAGATATGGCGTGGAAAATCCCAAGATACAAGGCGTGTGACCAATCGTAATCGAACGACCAGCGCAACGCCAACAAAATGGCACCCGCCGTTTCAAATATGAAAGTAAACAATACCACGTTTTTAACGAGCCGCACCATTCCCTCTAAGTTTATTTGGTTCATTGATTCCTGAATCAGGATGCGCTGGCGCAGTGAAATTTTTCTTCCCAGCAGAAGCGTCACAAGTGTGGCAAATGTCATAAACCCCAGCCCGCCAACCTGAATCATAGCCAGAATTGTGAGCTGGCCGAACAGAGTAAACGTTGTTCCGGTATCGACAACTACCAAGCCAGTCACACAGGTAGCGGAAGTGGCCGTAAAAAGAGCGTCTACAAATGGAAGCCCTTGCCCATCAACAGTGGCGACAGGCAGTGTGAGAAGAAACGCTCCAAGGAAAATAATGGAGGCAAATCCGATAACGAGAATTCTGGCCGGGCTTATGATATTGGGTGAGAAAGATGTTTTGCCTTTGCGGGGCTGCTGCGGTATTTGCATTCGCGCCTACCTTCCTTTCCGGTTCATTGCCTGTTTTAGCAAGCTAATCTTATTATAGAGAATTCCTTTTAGAGCACAATCTTTGACTTTTTGATTCGTCGTGAATTATAATATTTCGGATGTAGCGACCCTTTGTGCTTGCGAACGAATTAGATAAGGAGCTTTGATATATGTATCTGGTTTACGCAGATGAGCAGGGACAGGTATATGATCATCCCGAGTTATACGGCTTGGGCCGCAGCGGTGACTTGCTGATAGAAATTTTGGAAGAAGAGCTGATTCCGCTGCCGGAGGGCGCCACTTTAGTAAGCCTGCCGAACTGTCATCCCGTCGGTATGGATCCGGAAACGGGCGAGATGGTTCGACTGACTGAATATCAGGCGGTCGGTGCGCTCATGCCGCAAGGGTTTACCCGTCTTATGTTGCCCGGCTATGTAAAAGTTGATAAGAACGAAAAACTTCCTTTGTTTGGCTACACGGCGGTTGTCTGGCATAATGGCGGTTTTTACGTGGCGGCTGAACAGTCGGACGATCCGTACAAATGGAACCCTTTGAACTTTCCGGAGGATGAAAAAGAACGTCTGGTAAAAAGCGTATTGAAACAATATCCGGAAAACCGTGTGTTTCATCATTTAAGCAACTGCACGCTAGGATACGGGTGCCTAACTGCGTCCAACACATTTTTTAACCGCTGGGAAGCAGGGCTTCCGGTATCGTATTCCTGTAACGCGGGCTGTTATGGCTGTATTTCTGAGCAACCGGAAGACAGCGGGTTTCCGGCGCCACAGACACGAATGAATTTTAAGCCGACAGTGGACGAGCTAGTAGAAGTCATGCTGCACCATCTGAAAACGCCGGAGTCGATCATTAGTTTTGGTCAAGGATGTGAAGGAGAACCTTCCACCCAGGCAGCGATTATTACACAGGCGATGCGCCGGGTGCGGGCGCAGACAAAGCTGGGTTTTGTTAACATTAACACAAATGCCGGGTTAACGGACCATATCAAAGCGATCGTCGATGCCGGGCTTGATTTAATGCGCATTAGTACAATTAGCGCTATAGATGAACATTACAACGCTTATTATCGCCCGCGCGCGTATACGCTAGAGAACGTGGCGAAATCGGCGCGCTATGCCAGCGAGAAAGGGGTATACACCTCCATTAACTATCTCGTCTTTCCAGGCGTGTTTGATCGTGAGGAAGAGATGGAAGCAATGATTGACTTTATCCGTAAGAATGGCATTCGTCTGATTCAAATGCGCAATCTTAATATTGATCCGGACAGTTATCTAGCGATGATTCCGCCGGCAAAAGGCCAGGTGTTCGGCATGAAGCAGGCGCTGGAGATTTATCGTCAGGAACTGCCTGATGTGGTGATCGGCTCCTATACGCATGTACCGCCACTGGAATTTCAGGAACGGCGGCGCCAGACGCTGAATGTATGATTTTTTTCTGAATACTATTTGCAAACAGGGTATAACCGTGATATAATGCATTCATGTGTGTTTGAGTGTAACTCTGTTTCGTAAAGATTCAGGGCAGAAAGAGGTGAATGTAATGAAACCGGCTATCCATCCTGACTACAAGTTAACAAAAGTTACTTGTGCATGCGGTAACGAATTCGAGACCGGTTCAGTGAAAGAAAACCTGCGCGTGGAGATTTGCTCCGAGTGTCATCCTTTCTTCACTGGCAAACAAAAGTTTGTAGATTCCGGTGGACGTGTGGACCGCTTCAAAAAGAAATACAATCTCAAGTAATTGTATAAAAGTAAAGCAGACAGGTCGTATGCCTGTCTGTTTTTATTTTCGTATAAGAAAGTATATGAGAAATGCGGCTGTTCGCTTGGCTCAAGGTTTTTTTGTTCATGAATGAGCTAGAAGGAGAGGAAACATGGCACAGTTATATTTTCGATACGGTACAATGAATAGTGGCAAGTCGGTTGAAATATTGAAGGTGGCGCATAACTACGAAGAACAGGGAAAGCGGGTAATGATTTTTACGTCTGTATTGGATGATCGATACGGTAAGGGATACGTAGCTTCCCGGATCGGGTTGAAGCGCGAAGCGATTGCTGTTGAAGAGGATACAAATATAAAAACGATCGTGGAAATGAATGAACAAGGCTTGCCGAATTGCGTGCTTGTGGATGAAGGGCAGTTTCTGAAAAGGCATCATATTTTGCAGCTGACAGAAATTGTAGACGAACTGGAAATTCCGGTTATCGTATATGGCTTAAAAAATGATTTTTCTAATCGTTTATTTGAAGGCAGCGAGGCTCTTTTGCTGTATGCGGATAAGCTGGAAGAAATTAAAACGGTGTGCTGGTTTTGCGACCGTAAAGCGACGATGGTGCTGCGCGTTAAAGATGGGGAACCTGTATATGAAGGTGAGCAAATCCAAATCGGCGGCAATGACAGTTACATACCGGTTTGTCGTAAATGTTATAAGCATCCAAAAATCATAAGCGGAAAAATTGCCCTTGCCTAATGCGGGCGCATAAGTCCGCCTCTTCCCAGAAACAATACAACTGAGGAGGTGGGCTGTATGCGAAAAATTATCGGAATCGCGCTGCTTGGCGTGACCCTTTTGTTGACGGCGGCCTGCGGCCAGAACAACCAAGGAGCGGCCCCCGAAAGAAAAGGCATTCAGATTAATCAATATAATCGCACGACGCCGGAGCGGAAGACCCGCGTCCTGGTGGGGAGCGATTTGAATCCGAATATTGTAACCGGGCGCAACGATGTGCGCGATATTCAGGCGGAAGCCGACAGCATGGCGAATGTGGCGGTACAAGTTCCGAAAGTGAAGCGGGCCAGCGTAGTGATTAATGGCTCTCGTGCGTATGTGGGACTTACGCTTGCCGAGACAGTACGCAGCAGGAAAGAAGCGGCTGACATTATGGAAAGAGTTCGTGTGCTCGTTCAGCAAAAAATGCCGCGCTATGAAGTGCGTGTTAGCTCTGACGCGGGTATTTTCAACCGTATTCAGGACATCGGCGACGGCATCCGTAGCGGAACTCCGCTTAATAACTACCGCATCCATATGAATGATTTGGATACACGCATGAAATAAAAAGATGTATTTATCAATAATCTAGGGAAGGTCTAATAAGCCTTCCTCTTTTTTGTATTATCTTTTTGCTTTGACTTTTTGGTTTATCCCCCATTATAATTATAATGTTACGCATTTTTGAAATGGGGGTGAAGCGCCGTGTTACAGCGATTGGAAGCGGTTGTTGAACGGTATGAACGTTTGACGCAGTTGCTTTGCGACCCGAAGGTCATGAATGACCCGGACAAGCTGCGTGAGTATTCGAAAGAACAATCAGACATAGAAGAAACGGTACAAGCGTATCGCGAATATAAAGAAGTAGCCCAGCAACTGAAAGACGCCAAAGAGATGCTGGAAGAAAAGCTCGATGACGACATGCGTGAAATGGTCAAAATGGAAATCAGCGAGCTGGAAGACAAGAAACAGGAGCTGGAAGAGCGCATCAAAATTCTTTTGCTGCCGAAGAACCCAAATGATGACAAGAACGTTATCGTTGAAATTCGGGGCGCAGCCGGCGGCGATGAAGCCGCTTTATTTGCGGCCGATTTGTTTGAAATGTATACCCGCTATGCAGCAAAGCACAAATTTAAAGTTGAAGTGCTCGAAGCAACACCGACCGATATCGGCGGTTATAAGGAGATTATTTTCTCCATCAATGGTAAAGGCGCATACAGCCGCCTGAAGTTTGAAAGCGGCGCCCATCGGGTGCAACGTGTGCCGACCACCGAATCGGGCGGACGTATTCATACATCCACCGCAACGGTAGCTGTGCTGCCAGAAGCTGAAGAAGTAGAAGTTGAAATTAATGAAAATGACATACGCGTCGACCTATTCTGTTCCAGCGGCGCCGGCGGACAGAGTGTTAACACGACCAAATCGGCTGTTCGCTTGACACACATCCCGACCGGAATTGTGGTAACATGTCAGGACGAAAAATCTCAGCATAAAAACAAAGAAAAGGCAATGCGCGTATTGCGCGCGCGCCTATACGACAAATACCAGCAGGAAGCGCAGGCGGAATATGCGGACGCACGCCGTTCCGCTGTTGGAACCGGCGATCGGAGCGAACGCATCCGTACGTATAATTTCCCGCAAAGCCGTGTAACTGATCATCGCATTGGTTTGACGCTGCACAAGCTGGATCAGGTGCTAAATGGGGAGATGGATGAGATTATTGATGCGCTTGTGTTGCATGAACAAGCGGAATTGATGCGCAACGCTGAAGGAGCGTAAAAGATGAAAGGAATAACGGTACGGGAAGCCTTGCAGAAGGCTTCTCGTTTTTTACGTGAAAAGGGCATTGAAGACGCCGCGTTTCTGGCTGAGTATGCTATCCGGCATGCGCTGGGCTGGGATCGTACCCGGTTTATTTCGGGTATGTCTTACACGTTAACAGAGGAAGAGTGGGCAGCAATTGAAGCAATTTTGCTGCGGCGCACCGCTGGGGAGCCGATGCAGTACATTGTCGGTGAACAAGAATTTTACGGGTTGGCATTCGAAGTCAATCCTTCTGTATTAATTCCCCGCCCGGAAACGGAATTGCTTGTGGAAGAGATTGTTAAACAAGCGTTTAAATTATGGCCTGCTGATGCGGCGCTTTTCGCGGCGGATATCGGGACAGGCAGTGGGGTGATTGCGGTTACGCTGGCGGTTATTGGTGGAGCGAACTGGAGGATCACCGCGACCGATATTGCAGAAGAATCGCTTGCTACAGCGAGCCGTAACGCGAAGCGGCATCATGTGGAAAACAAGGTTTCGTTTGCTCAGGGAGATTTGCTTGCACCGCTGCTGAATGCCGGGCAGCGCGTAGACATTCTTGTGTCCAATCCGCCTTATATCCCTTCCGCCGATATTATCGATCTAGATGTGCAGGTTAAGGACCATGAGCCGCGCCGCGCGTTAGATGGCGGAGAAGATGGCCTTGATTTTTACCGGCGCATAATAGAAGGATTGGATTCTGTGCTAACGCGGCGGGCGTTGGTTGGATTTGAAGTCGGTATTCACCAAGCTGATACGGTTCGTTGTTGGCTTATGGAGACAGGTCTTTTTCTAGAAACGTATATTGTGCGTGATCTGGCAGGTATTGGCCGTCACGTGATCGCGATCCGATAGTGAGCGTTCCTTTTCTACCTTTTCGCAAAAAGATAAATGTACGAGAAACGAAAATAGCGAGTTTATCCCCGGCCTCTTCTGTCCATACTGGTGAACAGGGAGAGGAAAGGGGAGTCGAAATGATGAAAAAATATTATCTGCTATTTTTCGCCTTATTTCTTTTAATGATGAGCTGGGAAAGTCAGAAGGAAGCGCTGGCTGTCTTTACGAATCATTTCGTTCCGGAGCATTCGATTCGCCTGCGGATTCTAGCAAATAGCGACAGCCCAAAAGATCAGCAATTGAAGCGCTATGTGCGCGACCGCGTAATCGAGTCAGTGAAGCAATGGGCTGGTGAAGCGGGAACAATGGAAGAGGCGCGTGCTGTTATTAGCAACCATTTACCAGAGTTGCAGGAACTGGTGAACAATGCAATTAAGGAAAAAGGTTTTTCGTATTCTGCGCGTGTAGAGCTGCGGCCGACCGAGTTTCCAACAAAGATGTACGGCACACAAGTATTTCCAGCCGGAAGGTACGAAGCGGTTCGCATTGCTATTGGCAATGCTGAAGGACAAAATTGGTGGTGCGTGCTGTTCCCTCCGCTTTGCTTTGTGGATATTTCAAATGGGGACACGGCACATGCCGAACAAGCGAAGGAACAGGGCAAAGATAAAAGCCAAATTAAAGTCCGATTCTTTTTGGTTGAATGGTTCCACAAACTATTTTCTTGAATAAACTCTGTCTATGCGGCGGAGTTTTTTCTTTTTTATTTTCTCTATAAGAAAGCATTATACACAATGAATCGAATTATAATTATCCACAAATTATTCACATCATGTGGATATGTTGTTTATTGCAAACGGAAAAAAGAGCAGGTATAACTAAAAAAAGAGCATAATTAGCAGAATTGAGGGTTATTCAATGAAACAAGAAACGAAGTACTGGAATGTGGATAAGTTTGTGGATGGATTAGAAAATTATCCACAAGTTCGCGAGGCGGCGTTGCTTTTGCGGCAAAATGAACTTATTGCTTTTCCTACAGAGACAGTATATGGACTCGGCGGTAATGGACTCGTGGATAAGACGGTGGAAAAGATATACATAGCCAAGGGACGACCGAGCGATAATCCACTGATTCTTCATATTGCCGAGCGCAAACAACTGGGCGAGCTTGTATCCGAGATTCCACCGCTAGCGGAAGCATTAATGGAGGCGTTTTGGCCAGGACCGCTGACCATTGTATTTCCTAAACAGCTTGGTGTGGCAATGCGGGCGTCTGCAGGGCTCAATACAATAGCGATCAGGATGCCGGATCATCCGCTTGCGTTGGCACTTATCCGCGCTTCAGGTTTGCCGATTGCAGCGCCGAGCGCCAACCTTTCTGGTCGTCCAAGCCCTACGACGGCGCAGCATGTACTGGAAGATTTAGATGGCCGAATTGCGGGCGTTCTGGACGGAGGATCGACCGGCATCGGTGTGGAATCGACCGTAGTGGATGTTACGGGAGATGTGCCGATGATTCTCAGACCAGGTGGGGTAACGGCCGAACAAATTGCTGAGATTACGGGCGAAGTGAGGATGGATCCGGGAATTCTGGAAGAAGGTGTGGCTCCGAAATCACCGGGAATGAAATATCGCCACTATGCGCCTGCAGGAGACATGAGATTAGTAAAAGAAAATAGTGTGGAAGAGATGGTACGGCGCATTCGGAAGTTGGCGCACGAAGCCCAAGCGCAGGGTAAAAAAGTGGGGATTCTTGCTACGGCGGAGTCTAAATTATGTTACGGCGAAGACTATGTAGTCATTGCTTGCGGAAAGCGCAGTGACTTGATTAGCGTAGCCCGTCATCTTTATGATGCGCTGCGCCGTTTTGATCAGGAGGGAGTGGATATGATTTTTTCTGAAACGTTTCCGGAAAGCGGCGTTGGTGCAGCGATTATGAACCGCCTGGCAAAGGCGGCAGGCGGCCGTTATCTATAGCGTTTCGCTTCCCCGCATATCCTGTCCGTTTCCGCATATCTTGTCTATATACATCATCTTTTGAAATTTTGAAATTTCGACATTGGTTTTGTGGTAAGAGACTCCACCTCTTCCTCAAGTATCGAAAGGTCAAAAGCTATGTATATAATATAAGGAGGATGTATGTGGACATGGGATGGGGAGCGTTGCAGTGGGGGGAACTAATTACGGTTTTAATGATTGGGGTTGCGCTGGGCATGGATGCTTTTTCGCTTGGCGTAGGCATGGGAATGGGCGGTATACGTCTTTTGACGATCGCAAAAGTTAGTATAACGATCGGCGTGTTTCATATTATCATGCCACTTATCGGCATTGCCTTTGGCATTTTTTTGACTTCGTATGTCGGCTATATTGCCGTCTATATCGGCGGTCTCATTCTTGTCGTGTTGGGACTGCATATGTTGTGGAATTGTTTTTTTGATGGCGAAGAGAAAAGTCCTATCTTAAAAAAAACATTCTGGGGCCTTTTGTTGTTTAGTTTTAGTGTCAGCTTAGATGCGTTATCGGTTGGGCTTTCATTTGGTCTGTTTCGCGTTAACGTTGCGTTGGCCGTTTTGATTTTTGGCGTAACGAGTACGGTGCTGGCGGCAACCGGTCTTTTGCTTGGACGAAGGGTCGGAGGATGGTTCGGAGAGTACAGCGAGGTTTTTGGTGCGCTCATCTTGCTTGGATTTGGGCTTAAGTTTTTGCTGTAGAGGTCAGGCAGATGAGCGAACTTTTATTTATAAGCACACTTGCTGGCCTTACAACGGTTATCGGCGTGTTGATAACATTGTTTATTGGAACGCCAGGGCGTAAGCTGATGGCGTTTTACCTCGGGCTTTCCACCGGGATTATGGCCTTAGTTGTAGCGGTTGAATTATTGCCAGCCACCCTCTGGAAAGGAGAGGTATATGGCGCTTTTCTCGGAATGGTCATGGGGTTCATGTTGCTTAAGCTTCTCCATCATCTAATGGGCATGCGGAGTGCAGGTTCTGACAGCACTCAAGCCCGGCCGCGCCACAATGATGTGCAGGAGTGGAGGAGAGCCGGTTGGATGATGGCCGCGGCGCTCGCATTTCATCATGTGCCGGAAGGCATTGCGATTGGTGCCGGATTTCAGGCACACCATCATGCAGGAGTTATGATTGCTTTATCCATGTCATTGCACAACATTCCGGAAGGGATGGGATTGGCTGCTCCTTTTTTGCTTGGATGTATGCGGGAACGATGGATCTTGTTATTCGCTTTTTTTATCAGTTTATGTATTCCCGCGGGGGCGTGGATAGGCGGCTTTTATTTTACTTCCAGTCCTCAGGCTGTCACATTTGGTATGGCGTTCGCCGCCGGGGCGATGGTTTATCTTATTTGGAAAGAGCTTGGACCGGCCGGACTTAGAATGCATACGCTAAGCGCCCAGTTTGGCATGCTGGTTAGCCTGGTGGGGATGCTGCTGCTTCATATTTTTATGATTTAGCCGAGAACACTCGTGACTTCAGTCATGAGATGAATGGGCTTCGGACAAGGCGTGTCTTTTGACACGCCAATTGTCCGACATATGTTAACTTTGAAATCAATAAAAGCAAGGTTGCTATTTAAAGAGTTCCCCCAGTTAAAAAAGAAACTATGGGGAGGGGATCTTTGGAATCCATCCTAACTTTGTGGCAACGGCTAGCGAACATACAGAAACGCAGATACGACAATACATTCAAAATCAGAAAGTGAGGTGAAAAGACAATGGTAGTCAATAAAGCATACAAATTCCGTATCTATCCAAACAAAGAACAAGAAGTCTTAATCGCTAAAACGATGGGATGTAGTCGATTTGTGTTTAACTACTTCTTAGCAAAGTGGAACGAAACGTACAAAGCAACAGGCAAAGGGTTGTCATATGGAGCCTGTTGTTCTGAATTGCCGAATCTGAAAAAAAAATTACCTTGGCTAAAAGAAGTGGACAGCATCGCCATTCAGTCGTCAGTAAAAAATC
>NZ_FNDE01000089.1 GCF_900099925.1 Aneurinibacillus thermoaerophilus
CCCTTCTGGGGAATTTTAAAACGGCGATTTTGGGGAAGTTATAGACGGCCTTGACATTAATAAAGGGTAGCTAATTCATTTTTAGTTAATTAAATATTTCCAACAAACTTAAAACTCTGTCCAGCCTTTGCTTTTTAAGTGGTTTTTCCCATACTGATCTCCGATAACCTGTACATATGCATTACCAATTTGTACATCTATAACATCTTTTATTGGTCCGATCTTATAATCGTAAATACCTATTCCTTTAAATACTCCACCTGAAACATAAAAGTCTTGACTTTGTTTAGTTGTTTTAACCATTGGGTTCAAGTTTCTCTTTACGTATGATTGTCCTCCCAGTGATTTTGTAGCACCACTTGAGTTGTACTCATATCTTCCTTCAACATGGTAGATTGTCCAATCTATTCCCGCAGTAGTCATTGTAAAATCATGTTCTACAAATTTTTCGTTTGCTAGAAGGGATGGGTTTTTAGAGCTTTCTTCTTTTACTTCAGCATTAGCGAATGAATTTTGTATCATGGTTGGATTTTGCATAGCTTCTACAAATTTTTCTTGCTCTTCAATAGATAAATTTTTAAATTGGTTCAAAACTTCTTTTGCATCTTGTACGGCTTCATCTGCAAATTTTGGATCAACACCAAGTCTAAGTGCCTCATCCTTATCGTAATTCTCCAAATATTTAGCGTATGACGCTGGACTTTCTAATGGGTTTTCATTTTCTTGTGCATAAGAAACCCCTCCTGTTAATATAAGACCTACTGTTAATAAAAAGCCTAGTAACAAACTAAAAAACTTCCTAAACACACTATCACTCCTATTCGCAGATTTTTATAGCAACTTCTGAACTGACAGGTTCTCTAATGAATATTTCATTCTGATACACCCCTCAATTCAAAAGGAACTATTATCCCTTGTATACTACCTTCCCTCGGAATTAAGAGATACATTAATTCCAATTATATAAAATGAATTATTTGTAAAAAAAGGTATATTGTTCAATCCCTTTCTTCCTTGTTATTATAACAAATATACAATATTAGGGAACTTACTTTTCTCGCCAAATAATACAATATTTGTACCATTTTCAACAATAAATTACATGAAATGCCAAATAAAAATAGATAATATACTTCCAATCGCTTATTCTTTTTAAATCTCTTAAAAATTACATATCATATAAGAATCTTTTACAAAAAAAGGAGTTTCTATATCGAAGAAATTTTTAGGAGGTTTTTACTTATGGTTAACGTCATATTGAACTTGTTTTATTTTATTTATTATGGTGTTTTAACAATAGGGAAAAATAAAAAAAGATCATTAAGCAAATCGATATAATTAATCAGGATGGAAATAAATATAGCTTTTAGCTGTTAGTTCAGGTATTATCCCTTCTTCCAGAGAACATTCTTGAACTTATGAAAAGGAAAGAATTGATAATCCTATACAGTAAAGACAGTCGTCCTGTCGAAAATGGTAAATATATAGATTGCTATAATTATGAGCGTTTTGCATAATTTTCGCTCTTAGAGCCGCAAGGCTTTTTTAGTCACAAAAAAGGACTTCACCCCAACTTGTAGAAGA
>NZ_FNDE01000002.1 GCF_900099925.1 Aneurinibacillus thermoaerophilus
TGGCAGAGCACCTGACTTGTAATCAGGGGGTTGAGGGTTCGATTCCTTTCGCCGGCACCATCACAGTATTTCATTACTCTGAATATCTACTCTTTGGATTGTCCAATAATATGGAGGGGTAGCGAAGTGGCTAAACGCGGCGGACTGTAAATCCGCTCCCTCTGGGTTCGGCGGTTCGAATCCGTCCCCCTCCACCATTTTTCAAGTAGCCTAATGTATAGGGGCATAGTTTAATGGTAGAACAGAGGTCTCCAAAACCTCCAGTGTGGGTTCGATTCCTACTGCCCCTGCCATATTTATTTATGGCGGTCGTGGCGAAGTGGTTAACGCATCGGATTGTGGCTCCGACATTCGTGGGTTCGATTCCCATCGATCGCCCCATTGCTGGGGTATCGCCAAGCGGTAAGGCAACGGACTTTGACTCCGTCATTCCCTGGTTCGAATCCAGGTACCCCAGCCACTTCCTTTACGCAAGTAGTTGAAACCTTTAACAAAAGAATTTATAATAAATAAAAGATGCGGACATAGCTCAGCTGGTAGAGCACAACCTTGCCAAGGTTGGGGCCGCGGGTTCGAGTCCCGTTGTCCGCTCCATACAATGGAGGCATAGCCAAGTGGTAAGGCACAGGTCTGCAAAACCTTTATCCCCGGTTCGAATCCGGGTGCCTCCTCCATTTTTCTTTTATGCCGGGGTGGCGGAACTGGCAGACGCACAGGACTTAAAATCCTGCGGTAGGTGACTACCGTACCGGTTCGATTCCGGTCCTCGGCACCATTTATTAGTGTTTTAGCTTTATCTCGTGCCGATGTGGTGGAATTGGCAGACGCGCACGACTCAAAATCGTGTTCCTTCGGGAGTGTCGGTTCGACTCCGACCATCGGCACCATACATAATGCGGGTGTAGTTCAATGGTAGAACATCAGCCTTCCAAGCTGAATACGTGGGTTCGATTCCCATCACCCGCTCCATTTATTTTAGATGCATATACATACGAACAACGCGGTTTTTCGTTCCTAAAAGGACGAAGGGTCGCGTTTTTTATTTATGGAGAACGATCAGTGGAGTCTGCAAATGTTTCCGATTATATCTCGCAATTTAAGGAAAAGATAAAAGGGAAAGGGGAGGAATCCATGTTATTGCCTGAGAAATTTTTAATTTGTGTGCGTTGTGAAGATGGGGTGAAACGGGAAGAAGGACAAACTCCTATTCCGGGTGAAGGAATTCCAAATGCAGAAGTTATGCTTATCGGGGAAAGCCCGGGAGCAGAAGAAATGAAAAGCGGCCGCCCCTTTCAGGGAAAAGCTGGAGAAAATTTAAATAGGTTTTTGGCTTCTGCGGGCTTAGACCGGAGCAAAATGTATGTTGCGAACACCACCCGCTGCCGTCCCTACAAAGAAACAGTACGTATACTAAAGGATGGTACCAAAAAAATTACCAAGTCCAATAAGCCTCCTTCTCAGCATGCGATTCGATCTTGTGCAACATGGCTTGATATGGAAATCGACTTGGTTAATCCAAAATTGATTGTTACCCTCGGTTCCACTCCTTTAAAGCGTTTAGTTCCTGATTATAGCATTTCCGAAGTGCATGGTACTTTGTTGACTGTGCCAATACAGCATGCTGGCGAAAAAGAAGATAGCCGTGAATTTACATTGTCAGAAAAAGAATATCATGTGTTTCCACTGTATCATCCCGCAGCGATTATCTATCGCAGGGAGCTTCAGGAAGTGTTTGAGCAGGACTTGCATAAACTACGGAAAACGGTGGAAGAGTTGAAATTAAATAGCGTACTTTTATAAAGGATATGTTTATGTTTTTTCACAATAAAGTTTTTATCCTTGCACTTCTCCCCCCTATGTTAACGCTTAAAGGATGATGAAGAGTATTCTGCTTGTATTTGACTATAAAAGTGGTCATCTATAGCATTTTCTTTTTTTGTAAAAATCACCAATGTAATTTATGTATAAAATTTATTCTATGAGGAATTTTAAGACTAGCATTCACCAATATTCACTATTAGGAGGTTTTTCATGATGAATCAACGTCAAACACGTAACACGAACAACTTGGTTGCCCCGCAAGCCCGGGCTGCGCTGGATCAGATGAAGTATGAAATTGCAGCAGAGTTTGGTGTGACACTTGGCCCGGATACTACTTCACGCCAGAATGGTTCTGTAGGTGGAGAAATTACGAAGCGCCTTGTGCAGATGGCTGAACAGCAGCTTTCTGGTCGTATCCAATAACTTTTTGTATCGCTTTGAAGCTATGTATTCTTTTGTTACCAATGCGTGAAAAGAGAACAGAAAGTGCGTGGAAAATGGAGCAACTCTTGAAGAGTATGCTTAGCAAATATTCCGCTGCCTGAAATAAGGTAGCGGAATATTTTATGTGTAAGAAAGGTTCATTATCAACGTCAACTTAGTAAGCACTACCGTACTGGAAGTTTTTATGTAGTCAACCATGCTATTCCGCAGTCTGGTCTAAAGACGAAAGAGCAGCTGCTCGAAGCCTGAACGGTACAGATGAGTGAACAAACAAAAAATAAGAGCAGGTGCAAGGCACAAAAAAGATGAAAAATGGAGCTGGGGCAAAAGGCTATGCTCCGTTTTTTTGTCTGCTATTTTAACATATGAAAAAAATGTGGTATTGTAGAAAAGGATGTAATCATGATGGGAGAGAAAGCGGATGAAACATGTCGCGGAAGGCATGCAGGATTTTTACCGTCGTCTGACAAAAGATGGATACAAGCCAGACGATGTAAAACCGGCGCTGTATCAGGTAGAGCGCATTGTACATATGGAACAGCTTCGTCGACATATACTAAACTGTATGGATTGCCAACTATGCGAGAACGCGAAAAATCGCGTGCCAGGCACCGGCAACACGGGCACTCCGCTCATGATTGTAGGCGAAGGGCCAGGAGAAGATGAAGAGAACTGGGGCCTACCGCTTGTCGGCATCAGCGGTTCTTTGCTGACGCTTATTCTTGGTAAAGCCGGAATCCGGCGCGAGCAAGTATATATGACTAATGTGGTGAAGTGCCGGGTCACGGATGAAAAAGGGAAAAACCGGACCCCGATGCGGGAGGAAACATTGGAGTGTAGCAAATATTTACGGCGAGAGCTGGAACTTATCAAGCCTCGGGTGGTACTTGCACTCGGCAAAGTGGCGCTGCAATTTTTCTTTCCGGATATGAAAACTATGTCACAGTTCAGGGGCAATGTGTATGACTATCAGGGAATTAAAGTTGTACCCACATGGCATCCAGCATACGTAGTACGGCAGCGGGGCGATGCCCTTGCCAAAACAAAGCGGGAAGTATGGGCAGATTTGAAGGTTGCTATCGAATGTGCCAAGGGAAATTAGAAAACGGGAGGAGAGGAGAGAAGAGTGGGATCACAGCTAGAATCAGGTAGAAACTTGTATGGATTAAACGAAACGCCGCCTCTCTCAGTAACGGTAACCGCTGCATCGCAGTGGTTTTTTGTTACACTTTCAAGTTCTCTTGTCGTGCCGTTGGCGATCGGGGAAATGTATGGATTGCATGCATCGCAGCTGAGTCAGTTTGTACAGCAGACGTTTTTTTTTATAGGACTTGTATCGCTTTTGCAAATCTTATTTGGTCACCGATTGCCGATTACAGAAGGACCGGCTGGTATGTGGTGGGGCATTTTCGTGATTTTAGCCAACCTCGGCATGGCTGCTGGACAGGCGCCGCGTGAAATCGCGCAATCTTTGGAACTAGGGCTTATTGTTGCAGGAATTATGCTGATTATTCTCGGAGCGACTGGATTTATTGAGAAAATCGAGAAAATATTTACGCCGCTTGTCAGTGGAAGTTATTTAGTTTTGCTTGCCGCCTCGCTAAGCGGCCCGGTTGTGAAAGGGATGCTCGGTATTGATTATTTTTCGCCGGGAAGTGGGGTTCAGCCTGCTCTGGCCGCTGTTTCTTTAGGGCTTGTTTTCTTTACGTTTGTCATGATTCGTTCACGGTTTAAGTACATCCGCAGTTTCGCTATTCTTATCAGTATGGTCGTCGGATGGCTCATATATTTAGCGACGGGGTGGATAAAGCCGCTGCAGGAGGCAGGGGCGTTATTTTCTTTACCCAAACTATTTTTCTGGGGGCCACCTGTATTGCATGTCGGCACGATTTTAACTTCTCTGATTACAGCTTTAATTTTGTTGACGAACCTTATTGCCAGCATTGCTGTTGTAAGCCAAGTGGTAGGTGTGCGGCCGCAGGAAGAAAATTATCGGCGAGGGGGAATAATGACGGGGGTAGCGCATATCTTGTCAGGAGTCGGAGGCATCGTCGGTCTCGTTCCCCTTTCCATCGCTGCAGGTGTTATTCAGGTGTCGCGCATCGCTTCGCGTCTCCCCTTTATAGTTGGTTCGGTCATGATGATGTTACTCGGCATCTTGCCGCCGGTAAGTCGTATTCTTGCTGGCTTGCCGTCTCCTGTCGGGTATGCGGTCATGTTCGTTACATTTACGCAGTTACTTGGTTTTGGTCTGCGGGATTTCGGGCGTGTTATTCTGGATGAAAGAAAGATTTTAATTGTCGGGTTTGGATTGTTGGGGGGAATCGGACTGATGTTTGTTCCGCCTGAAGCGTTGCGGAGCTTGCCGCCTATCTTCAGCAATCTATTTGGCAATGGTCTTGTTATGGGAGTTCTGTTGGTTATTTTTATGGAACAGGTTGTCATGCGTCAAAAATCATAACTTTCAAGCAAAAAACTCGCGAAGTTTTCGCGAGTTTTTTGCTGCGCTATGTAATAACAAGATATGGCTTTCCGTCTACTTTCGTGCATGCTCCGCCATTTACATGAGTGAACATTTCTCCGGCCGATTTCAACAACTGTTCGTCTGTCCAGCGGTTAAATTCTGGATAGATGTAGAAAACATGTGCTAATCGTTTTGCCTCTTCCGTGACGCTTGTACGTATGGAGTCGACAAAAGGGCTGCCAAACGGTCCTTGCTCGTCAGCAAGCACAAGTTTTCCTGCACAGGAAATTTCCCGCCCGTTTAATCCTTTATATGTTTCACTTTTCTTTCCAAGGCGCAGGCAGACATTTCCTTCGATTTTATCACGGTCATACAATCCGGCCGGAAGACCGAATTGCAAAGATAAGAAGTTATTTATATCCACGCCTGTATGGATCCAGTGAAACGGTTTGTTTTGTAGCACGCGTCGCACAAGCGCCTCCGAGGAAGGACGATAGCGTGAAGGATCTATACCTAAGACTTTGAATATACGGCGCCATTCTGTAATGCCAGGGACTTCTGTTATCGGTTTATCCAGATAATCATGACGTATATTTTCCAAAAACAGATTAATGCGTCCTTTCAGCATTTTGGGTGTGGCTGACAGCGATACATTATCATAATGTAAAATACCGAGCCTAAGTCCGGGCACTTTATCGCGAATGGAGGAATCCATTGTATATGTTTGCACAGGTCAACCTCCTTTTTGATGGTATTTTATCATATTTGCCAAAAAGACAGGAGAAATTGATATACTAAATAAATAAATCTAAAGAAAAAGAGGGACAAGATGAAAGATGTGATCATTTATACGGACGGCGCCTGTTCCGGCAATCCGGGGCCCGGCGGTTGGGGAGCCGTGTTATTATATGGGAAGCATCGCAAAGAAATGTGCGGTAGCGAAGATAACACGACGAACAATCGCATGGAGCTGAAAGCTGCCGTAGAGGCACTTAAAGCATTAAAAGAGCCGTGCAATGTACGTTTGCATAGCGACAGTGCTTACCTTGTCAACTGTTTCCAGCAGGGCTGGTATAAAGGCTGGATCAAAAACGGCTGGAAAAATAGCAAAAAGCAACCAGTGGAAAACCAAGATTTATGGAAAGAACTACTGGCGCTGATGGAAATTCACAATGTACAGTATGTAAAAGTAAAAGGACATGCAGACGACGAATTAAACAACCGATGCGACGAACTGGCGACTGGGGCCATTGTGCGCCGGTAGAAGGAAGAAAAACGAAGGGGTGGCAGGATGGAACAAAAGCAGCACAAACAAGCGGAGACGGATTGGAGCCACCTGAAGCAGGAAATCATTGCATATGCGCATAAAATTGGAATTGATAAAATCGGGTTTGCCTCGTCGGCCCCGTTTCTAACATTAAAAGAAAGATTGTATAAACATCGTGAGCTGGGTTACGAGTCCGGTTTTGAAGAAAAAGATATTGAAAAACGGACGCATCCAGAGCAAATTATGCCGGAAGCCAAATCGATTATCGCTATTGCACTCGCCTACCCCTCCCGCATGGAAGCGCCGCCAAAATCGACGCCTGGAAATTATCGGGGGATTATGGCCCGCGTGTCGTGGGGGGAAGACTACCATCGTGTACTGCGCGATCGTCTGAAAAAGCTGGAACAATTCCTGCACGAAAAAGTCCCTGATATTAGGACCGAGATTATGGTGGATACGGGTGCATTATCAGACAGGGCGGTGGCGGAACGCGCCGGATTAGGCTGGGTAGGCAAAAACACATCGCTGATCACTCCTGAATTCGGCTCATGGGTATACCTTGGAGAAATGTTGACGAGCGCGCCGTTTCCGCCGGATAAACCGATAGAGGACGAATGTGGGGATTGCACGATTTGCATCGATGCTTGCCCGACGGGCGCCATCGTTCAAAGGGGACAGCTAAATTCACAACGTTGTATCGCATTTTTGACACAGGTTAAAGATATGATTCCGGAAGCATTTCGTCCGGCGGTTGGCAACCGTTTATATGGCTGCGACACATGCCAGCAGGTTTGTCCCAAAAACCGCAAAATCAATTTTACCCATCATCCGGAATTCGTTCCTGATCCGGAGATGGCCAAGCCATTGTTAAAACCGCTTTTAACCATTAGCAAAAAAGAATTTGCTGCGAAGTTTGGCCGTACATCCGGAGCTTGGAGAGGAAAGAAGCCCATTCAGCGCAATGCGATTTTAGCCTTGGCACATTTTAAGGATAAGAGCGCGGTTCCGGATTTAATTGAGATCATGACAAATGATGAACGTCCTGTGATGCGGGGAACGGCTGCTTGGGCGCTCGGCAGAATCGGCGGCGATGCAGCAATTACCGCTCTAAAAAAAGCGAAAACACGCGAAAAAGTTAAAACAGTTCTTAGAGAGATAGAAAAAGCGCTGTCCCTTACAGAAAATGTCGAATGATTGTACTGGATTTTCGTTTTTTATCCGAGGTAAGATGAAAAGAAAATGTATAAAGGTAGGGATTAGGTGAAGTCGGAAGTTTACTATACCGTGTATCAAAGTCCCCTCGGGCCTATTACATTGGCCGCTGCTGACGCTGGAATGTGCTGGGTAGAGTTTGGCGAAAGCGAGACAGCTAAGCTTTCTTTGGTGCGTTGGACGAAGAAATGGCTTCATACGGAGAAAATTACCTATGCTCCGAAATTTTTCTTAGAAGCGACAAAACAGTTAGACGAGTATTTTGCGGGCAAACGCCGTGAGTTTACCCTTCCGCTTGACATACACGGTACGGCGTTTCAAAAAATGGTCTGGGAGCAGTTACGAAGGATTCCATATGGCGAAACGAGATCGTACAAAGACATTGCATTGGCAATAAACGCTGCGAAAGCGGTGCGCGCTATTGGCGGAGCTAATAACAAAAACCCGTTGTCTATTTTCATTCCGTGCCATCGGGTTATTGGCTCAAATGGCGCGCTTGTCGGGTACGGCGGCGGGTTGCATATCAAAGAATATTTGCTGCGGTTGGAGGGCGTACTGGAGCGTTCGGAAATCGGTTTTGTATAAATGATAAATAATACAAGAAATAAGAAGTGGAAAAGGTGGTGTATGACGCTTGCATACAAAGCGTCATACACCACCTTTTTTGGTTTGCGCTATTATTCTGGTCTTCGTGGAGCATATACATATTTTGAAACGATATTTTTTAAGATAGACCGCTTTGGAAAGGAGAAAGGAAATGACCACATGGAGAGAGGCGCTAGAACACTATTTTCAATGTCGGACAAAAGGAATGATTGTAGGGACGGAAGAACTGGATTCTTATCTGGGCGAAGGCACAAAAGCGGAAATGATTCAGGCCTGTAATGCGCGGCGCAGGCAGCAGCTTTCTGCGAGAAATGCGCGTCCGCTGAAAAGTCGGTTGCAGCTTAGTGGTATCCAAATTGAAAAAGAAGGTACCACAGAAATTATCGTTCGGGTTGAAGCGAACGAATGGTATGCTTATCAACTGGAGAATCAATGGTATGAGCAGGAAAAAGAAGTACGCACACGCATTGTATTGCGAAAATGCGAGGAAAACTGGGTCGTTGAGCAGGAGGAACCGATTGTCGCCCACCTTAATGCTTGGGAATCAGAAGCATTAGAAGTTCTTTGTTTGGGTGGTAATGACAAATATGAGGTAGAGGACGGAAGTGAGCACGGATTACGTTATACGTACGATCGGCTTCAGGCGGTGCGTTATGCCGAAGCGTGGTGGGACGGCTACAACCCACAGTTTCGTCACTTTGACGTGGATTGTACGAACTTTATATCGCAATGTTTGTATGCGGGGGGAATCCCCATGCGCTATACAGGCAACAAGGCGACAGGTTGGTGGTATAGAGGAGGAAACAGCCCATCGGCACAGTGGAGTCATAGTTGGGCGGTTGCGCACAGTTTTCGCTGGTATCTCGAAAAGGGAGGCCATATTAAAACCGAAGTGAAAACGAGCGCTGGTGAACTATCGCTAGGAGATGTGATTTGCTATGATTTTGACGGCGACGGGCGGTGGCAGCATTCCACTATTGTTGTGGCCAAAGACAGCCAGGGTATGCCACTTGTGAACGCCCATACGACGAACAGTCGCCATCGCTATTGGGACTATCATGATTCAACCGCTTATACACCGCGCATTCAGTATCGTTTTTTTCATATTTTATAAACGAATTGAATCTTTTGAACGGATGATTCGTAAAGAAAAGAGGAAGGATGATATGCAGATAAGGAGGAAGTGAATGATTGTTATGAGCAATATGAACAAACGGAGGTGGATTGCGCTTGCAATCGTTGTAGTCATAGTAGGAGCGGCGCTGTTCCTTCAAATATTGCGGGGCGATACGATATCTGCTTCTGCCCCGAAATTGTGGCAAGAGGAAATCGTATCAGGAAGCGGCTCCGACAAGATATTGCAACTATATGTAGAAGGCGTGATCTCGGAAGAAACAAGCTGGAATAGTTCATTTGATTACGAAGCGCTTATTTCCCAGTTGAACCAGGGGAAGGATGACCCGAAGGTTAAAGCGTTCGTTATTCGGATTAACTCGCCGGGCGGAGCAGTTGTTCCGACGGATGAATTGTATCGTAAACTCAAACAGATTAAAGCGGAAACGAAAAAGCCGATTGTTATTAGCATGGGTTCATATGCGGCCTCTGGCGGCTATTATATTGCAACAGCTGGAGATAAAATCTTTGCCAATCCGTCCACGCTGACTGGTAGTCTCGGCGTGATCGCTTCGTATTTGAACTACGGTGAGCTTGCAGAAAAATACGGGGTTAAAGAAGTTGTAATTAAGAGTGGTAAGTTCAAGGATATTGGAAATCCGATGCGCGAAATGACGCAAGATGAACAGGCATTATTGCAAAATATGATTAATGAAAGTTATCAGCAGTTTGTTTCAGTAATTGCGGAAGGCCGAAAGATGCCACGGGAAAAGGTTCTTCAACTTGCCGATGGCAGGGTATATACAGGAAAGCAGGCGAAAGCGAACGGTTTGGTTGACGAATTTGGCACATTGGAAGATGCGACTGAGGCGGCACGAAAAATGGCCGGTTTGCAGGAAGCAACGGTTGTTCGCTACGAAGAGCCGTTCGGCTTTTCTAAAATATTCTCGTCTTTTTCGGCTAAACTTTTTTCATTGAATTTGCAGTCTTTACCCGATGTTCTGAAAGAAGAAAGACGGACACCAAGCCTCGAGTATATTTATCGTCCGTAGTTCATACATTGGTGGCAACCGGGCAAAAGGAGGAGTGCTTATGGAACATGAAAGCATGCGGTACGCCGGATTTTGGATTCGTTTTTTGGCAGCCTTGATTGACGCTATTGTGCTGATGGCAGTTATGTATATTTTAGGGTTAACTTCGTCCGAGACATTTTCCGTAGAGTGGAATATAGAGAATCTTATCGGGCTTGCCTACTACATTATCCTTACTGGTTTGTATGGGCAGACGCTTGGCAAAATGATTATTGGGGTCAAAGTAGTGCGGACGGATGGCAGCGCGGCAGGTTGGGGCGCGGTTGTCTTAAGAGAGACAATCGGCAAAATCCTATCCGCCATTGTATTTTTCCTCGGGTTTATATGGGCCGGATTCGACAAGCAAAAACAGGCTTGGCATGACAAGATAGCCAGCACATATATAGTGAAGACGAAATAAAGGAATGCGAAGAGAAGGGCCGCAATTTTGCGCAGCGGCTCTTTTTTACATATTATGATGAAAAGCAACAGACGAAAGTACGTTCATTTCTGTTTTACAAAGAATGTGCTATGATAAAGATGAGGTGAACAGGTGAATGGCGTTTAACATCGTGTTGCATGAGCCGCTTATACCGGCCAATACGGGCAATATCGCCCGCACGTGTGCGGCGACCGGGACAAAGCTTCATTTAATCGAGCCGCTCGGTTTTTCCACGGACGATAGATATTTAAAGCGGGCAGGGCTTGATTATTGGCATGCGGTCGATATTACATACTATAAATCGTTCGCCGATTTCGCAGCGCAGCACAGGGAAGGACGGCTCTTTTTTGTCGAGACGAGTGGAGCGAGATACCATTCCGAGGTAGAATACAGGGATGGTGATTTTTTTGTTTTCGGTAAGGAAACAACCGGTATTCCGCAAGAGATTCTTTCGCAATATCCCGGACAAACGATACGCATCCCGATGGGCGATGCGACTCGTTCACTTAATCTGTCTAATACAGCGGCGATTGTATTGTATGAAGGTCTTAGACAAATAGGTTACCCTGGCATGAAGTAAAACGGGATACAGAAGTTTGGAGGTATATATTATCGAAGGAATAAATTCCGCATGTTCATTATTATCGACCGTGCGAAACAGACAGGCTGCAATTATCGGGATTTGTACAAGAATAGAAAGAGCATATCGCTCAGCAGTGGAAACAGTAAAAGGAGGATCCGGGAATGGCGGAAAGAGCGATGCTATTTGATCTGGACGGAACGTTGTTGGCATTGGACACAGAAGCTTTTGTTCACAGGTATATGAAGAGGCTGGGGGAATATACCGCTCATATTGTCGATCCGGAATTGTTGGTCAAGTCTGTGTGGCAGGCGACCAAGTACATGATGACAGATGACAGGGCAGAACGGACGAACGAAGAGATTTTCCGTGACCATTTCCTTTCGTTATGCGGCTTAGAACAGGAAGCCATCTGGCCTGTGTTTGATAAGTTTTATGCGGAAGAGTTTCCGCGGTTGAAGGAAGATATTGAACCGCACCCGTACGCGCTTCAAGTCGTAGAGGAAGCGAAAAAGCAGGGCTACAAGCTTGTTGTGGCTACCAATCCGATATTTCCCGACGTTGCTATTCGCGAGCGGATGAAGTGGGCTGGTCTCAAGGAAAATGATTTTATTCATGTAACCGTTTTTGAGTCATCCCATTATTGTAAGCCGAACCCGAAATATTTCCTGGAAATTTGTGAACGGATTGGCATAAAGCCGAAGTATGCTATCATGGTCGGCAATGATATGCAACAGGATATGGTAGCGGCGGAAGTTGGTTTGAAGACATTTCTTGTCGAAGATTACAAGATTGATCGCGGTGTGCCACAATACCGGGTGGATGCTTCCGGTACGCTGCAAGAGCTGTACGATCAACTTATTTCACGCAACGGAATTTTTTCCGAATAATTAACAAAAACATTTTATTAGAAAAATAATTGACAAGAGTGCATAAGACACGTAATATAGTTCTCAGCATAATAATTAAATACTTCTCGCTTATCGAGAGAGGCGGAGGGACTGGCCCAATGAAGCCCGGCAGCGGATTTTCCTTGAGCGGAAAATGCTGTGCCAATTCCAGCAGGATTTTTCTATCCTGGCAGATAAGAGTTCGAGGTTAAGATATAACCCCTCTTCGCTCTGCCGGAGAGGGGTTTTTGTATCACGCATATCGGGCCCATGTGCGCGATACGAACCGACACCTTTGCCAGACATAGAAAATTAGAAATGAATTGAGAGTAAAGAGGGGTAAAAGACGATGAAAAAATGGATTGTATCTGTCGTTTTGTTGCTCACCGTCGGTTTGCTCGCGGCATGCGGCGGGGAAGGTAATGGGAAGAAAATTGTGGTCGGTGCAAGCTCTGTTCCGCATGCGGAAATTCTTAAGTTTGTACAGGATAAATTAAAAGAGCAAGGCGTGGAGATGGAAGTAAAAGAATTTACAGACTATGTGCTGCCGAACACGGCGCTTGAAGAAAAACAGCTTGATGCGAACTATTTCCAAACCATTCCTTATCTTGAAGATTTCAATAAAAAACATGGCACTCATATCAAAGCATTGGATGGCATTCACTTGGAACCGATGGGACTGTACCCAGGCAAAGAAAAGGCGCCTGAACCGAAACAAGGTGCAGTTGTAGCGATTCCAGACGATGTATCCAACGGTGCACGCGCATTGAAATTGCTGGAATCGAAAGGCTGGATTAAACTGACGCCCGGCAAAGAGCTAAACAGCTTGACGAAACAGGATATTATCCAGAATCCGAAAAAGATCAAAATTACGGAAATGCAAGCTTCCATGCTGCCGCGGGCGATCAATGAAGTGGATTACGCAGTCATTAATGGAAACTACGCGATGGAAGGCGGTCTGACGTTCGACCAGGCGCTTGCGGTAGAAAACAAAGATTCCGAGGCCGCCAAAACGTTTGCTAACATTATCGCTGTTAGAGAAGGCGATGAAAACCGCGAGGAGATTAAGAAGCTGATTCAAGTACTGAAATCAGACGATGTGAAGAAGTTTATCGAAGAAAAATATAAAGGTGCAGTTATTCCGGTATTCTAAGAAGCGAGACAACCGGCTTGCCCTTTTTGCCTAACGCAAGAACTCCGCTCTTTATAAAAGATGCGGAGTTCTTATATTTCATAGTCCCCAAGTTTTGTCTTCGTTATAACCAGCTGTGAAGATCGCACCAAGTAACATGACTGAGACAAGCAAGATGATAACCATTTCTTTGTCTCCTTTCCCAAGCCTATTTCATCTTTATTATAATGGATTGTGTCATACTTTGGAATATCGCAGAAAAGACAATCTTGTTAAAGATAATGCGCTTACATTGGAAATTAACGGAGTGATTTGCTATATTGAAAAGGAGCGATACTTTACGGAGGTGAGCTTTACAAATGTATGTTGTGATGAATGTGTTGCAAGTCCCCGCTGAAGGCAAGGAGCGGATGGCAGAGATGTTTGCTAAAAGCGTGGAGCGGATGAAACAGGTACCCGGTTGTCTGGAATTCCAGTTTTTAAGCGCAAAAGGTGCGGACAAGCAGATCGTGTATACGAAATGGGATAGTGAAGAATCGTTCCGAGCGTGGACCGAAAGCGAAGGATTTCGTCAGGCTCATGCGCACGCTTCCAACAATAATCCGGCTACCGGATCGCAACTGGAAATTTACGAAGTGTTGCATGGTGCTACATACGACAAATAAATTGAATCGGGATATAAGTTGAAACACCAGACCTATAGCGGGGCTGGTGTTTTTTAATACCCTGCCTGCAATTTTTGCTTAAGCAGTGATTCTACATTCGGGTCGTTCCGTCATATATATATAAATACTAATAAGAACTACTGGCTTAACTTTATACAAATGGTCATATGTTATAGCTGGAATAGCAAGGGTTTTTGCAAGTATGTAAGCCGGATAAAAATCTTTATGGTGAAAAACCTGCTAGCATGTCATCTGCATTTTCAGAATAAGATAGTAAAAAGCGCCCTAAGAATGACCATTCCGTAGAAGAAAAGGAGAGGAGTGCCCGATGGATATCCTGAAGCGGATTGCAGAACACCGTGCACGTGAAGAAAAGATAAAATGGGAAGGAACATTCGCTGAGTACTTAGAGATCGTAAGAAAGAATCCGCACGTGGCCCAGACCGCACACGCCCGGGTGTATAACATGATTAAGCACGCCGGGATTGAATATAATGAAGATGGCACGAAACGATATAAATTTTTTAGCGATGAAATTTTTGGCCTAGACCGTGCGATTGAGAAGTTGGTGGAGGAGTATTTCCATTCAGCCGCTATGCGTCTTGATGTTCGTAAGAGGATTTTGTTGTTGATGGGACCGGTCAGCGGAGGAAAATCAACCATTGTTACGATGCTTAAGCGCGGCCTTGAACAGTATACACGCACCGATGAAGGAGCGGTATACGCGATTAAAGATTGCCCGATGCAGGAAGATCCGCTACATTTGATACCGCATGAATTGCGCCCGGAATTCGAAAGGGAGCTTGGCATTAAGATTGAAGGTAATCTGTCTCCATATAACCAGATGCGTCTTGAAACAGAATATGGCGGTCACATCGAAGATATGCCAGTCGAACGCATCGTTTTCTCGGAAGCAAAACGGTGCGGCATTGGAACATTTAGTCCGTCTGATCCGAAATCGCAGGATATTGCCGATCTTACGGGAAGCATCGACTTTTCAACGATTATAAAGTATGGCTCCGAATCTGACCCGCGCGCGTATCGTTTTGACGGGGAATTGAACAAAGCGAATCGTGGTCTGATGGAATTTCAGGAGATGCTGAAGTGCGATGAGAAATTCCTCTGGAATTTGCTTTCGCTTACCCAAGAAGGAAACTTTAAAGCTGGCCGTTTCGCCCTTATTTCCGCTGACGAATTGGTTGTTAAATGATATCTACTAAAAGTATATAAGCAGGTGAAAGCAAATATGACTGATTTATAAAAAACCTCCCACTTAATTAAGTGAGGAGGTTGAATTTATTATAAGCATTGGGTTTAAATAAGCATGTAAGTTAAATTTTCCTTTTCCTGTCTTTTCAAGTACTATATAGTCAAAGATACCCCTTAAAAGTTCGTTCTTCTCACCTTTGCTTAATTCACCGTATCGATACAGATGGAGAATATCTTTAAATCCTGCTTGTAAAGTTTCAACATCTAATTCTTCCACTTGCTCTGCTTGTGTTTCTTTCCGTAAGAAGTTTAATTGTCTTTCTTTATCCTCTTTTTGACGTAAAATCTCCGCTCTATCCTGCTCGTATTCTTCATCGCTTATTTGCCCTTTACGCAGCATTCTTCTCAAAGCCGTTAATTCACCATCTAGATCTTGCAATTGCTTCTCTAAAACAGAAATACGATTAAGAGGATCAATTTTTTTATTCTGTTGCATCTTTTCAATATCAATTATTTCCTTTAACTTCTCTTTAAGTGTTTCAGGATTTACATTTATAAAATCTTCTTCTAATATTCTTAGTACTTCTTCTTCCACGCTATTGTATTTCATGTAAACACTGCAACCTAGACAAATCATAAACTCTTTTCTATAGCAAGACTTTGTGCCATCTTTTTTAGTGTAATATTGTGTGCTATATTGGCGTTGCATTTTATTTCCGCATTTGGAACAAACTATAAGAGAAGCCAACGGTGTTGGTTCAAATTCCAATTTCACTTTAGGACTACTCCTATTCTCTTTCATTTTTTGTCCTGCTTTTTCAAATGTTTCTTTATCAATGATTGGTTCATGGGCATTTTCAACCACAATCCAATCTTTTTTATCTTGCTTTATCTTTGTTCCTTTGTGTGTCCGTGTTGTTCGAAACTGAACGGTGCCGACATAAACCGGGTTAACAAGTATACGACGAATTACCATCGGCTTCCAGTAATCTTTTCCGGTTGCCGTGGGGATGCCCTCGCGGCTCAATCGAGTACTAATAGCATTATATCCAATACCTTCATTTACATATAAATGAAAAATTTTTTGAACTACCCATGCAGTATCAGGATCTGGCTCTAGTTTTTGTGTATAACTATTAAACTTGTAGCCGTAAGGAATACCTGCACCTCCCGTCATCCATCTTCCCATACGTGCATAGTGGGCACGGGCTTCCACCATTCTTTCTTTAATCATATCGTATTCCATGTTAGCCATGAACATATTAAATTTAATAACTTTTTGGTCATATGAGTTATAAGGGTCGTAAATCTTGCCCGGTGTAATAAGATAAAGATGTTTTTCCATTAATAAATCCCAAACAATACCCATTTGAGAATAATCCCCACGACCCAAACGGGAGATTTCTTTAATTGCAATAGCAACTGTTCTCGGCTCTTTTGCTTTTATTTCTTCTATAATAGAGGAGAAGACTGGTCGGCTTTCAATCAAATCTCCACCGCTCCCAATTTCCTCGTAGATATCCCAATCTATATGTCTAAAATTAGTTTCTAATAAATCTTCAATAAGCGTACGTTGCTCTGCTAATGTATCCTGATCAACTCTTTTTTCCCTCTCTATATCCTGTCTACTTTTACGAATATAACCGTATATGTATTTCACCGTATTTGGTAGTTGTCCTTGCAAAGTATATTCCCCCTTTTTAGTAGTTATCTTTTAATATAATACTACTAAAAAAAATACCTGTTATGACATACTAAATATTCGACAAAAAAAAGAAGAAGCAGGTGTGTCCCGCTCCTTACGGAATTCTTATGTATTGGTCAAGTACTTGTATCATATTGCCGATGTGTAATCGTCTAAATTCGTCCACTGTGTTATTTTTCACCATTTCTAATTGTTGTTTTATATCTTCTAGTAACACGCATAATGTAGTTCTGTTTAGAACATTCAATTTGCAATCTTCTCCATTTATAGTTCGAAACCGAACATTATAATAACTATTATTATCTTCAACTATTTTTTTCACTTCCAGATATGTACCATCATTTTCAATACTGTCACTAAGTTTGATAAAAGGCATTTTAGTTCCTCCTGTTGCTGTTTTTACTTATATCTTACCATGCTTTATTTGTGTTTTTGGTTGAAATATAATGTCATCAACAAAAAATTCTTTTAAAAAAAACTTAATTTTTTATTAAGGAAAAAGAAGGGATCTTCAAGTACGTGTCTAACTGTAGAGTCACAAAAGCGAGAACATAAATTCTCGTAAAGGGAAAGGAGGAGATGACAAATGGTACAAGTTAAAAACGAAATGTTTAACCGTATGATGGAAGAACTTAAACAACAAAAAGAATTAGTAATTTACAAAACTTTTGTTTTACAATACATAAACAATGCCATTGAAAACTTAAATATTCAAGGCACAGCGCTTGAACTCTTAAAAGGCTCTATGATTTCCATTCATACCGCTAAAACCAGAGAAGAAGTTGATTTTTATACACTACATGCAGAAGACTTTATTCGAAACATAGAAAACAACAAACAATAACAATCTTGGAGCGGGAAAGCCGCTCCTAATTATAAAAAAATTTTCTACATTTTTTATTAAGAAAAAGCAGGAAACTACTAACTAATGTTTAACTATAGACTTACAAACGAGAACAAATGTTCTTTTGACGAAAGGAGGTTGATATTATGTTTATTTACGAAGTAATTAAATCAAGAAGTCTAAAAGGAATACTAAACCGTGTCTTTGAAATTGCTCCATGTCTTAAACACGATTACACAGTAATTAATCCATTAAAAGATAAATTAAAAATGAACAAAAAAATCAAAAAAAGAAATTATTATCTTGTCGCATTTACGTGGAATCCAGAAACAAAAGAATATTGTTTCGAGTTTAATATCTAATATGTGTTCAGTACATAAGACAGATAGCATACTTAACAAAAGACAGCACTTGGTTTTCAACCAAGAAAAAATTTCTTATTTTTTCATTAAGAAAAAGCAGGAAATACATAATTAATGTTTAACTGTAAACATACAAAACGGGAACGAAAGTTCTCTAAATCTAATAAGGAGGTGATAAAATGGTACTTGCTAATTTTACATATTTAAATAAAGTACAAATTCACATTAAGTACGAAGAAGATACTTATTACCTTACAACTGAACATGCTTATATGATCAATGAATACAAATTTAACAACATTAAAGATTTACATAATGCTTTAGATAATATTAAGTACTATTACTTACAAGAATATATGGAAGAAAATGAAGAAAATCCAGAAGAACATCCTTCACATGAGCAAATGGAAAAATTGTTAGAAACTTTAATCTAATTGCAGGAGCGGGTCTCCATCCTGCTTACGGAGCGGTTCATATCCGCTCCAATTAATAAAAAAATTCTATATTTTTTATTAAGAAAAAGCAGGAAACGAATAATAAATGTTTAACTACAGACTCACAAAACGGAAAGATTAAAAGGAGGGGATTTAAAATGCCAAAATATTATCCTAACCGATTCACGGGGGAATTACTAGAAGCCTCTAAAGTATGGGCAAAAAACAAAACCAAATTAAGAGAAGAGGGTTATATAACAGATTTCTTTAAGCCTAATTGCTACAATGGACAAGATTACTACATCTTACGAAAAGAAGAAAATGGAGAATATCAATTTACAAAAGTTAGCCGTTTCGGAACAAAAAATAAACTACAGTTACTTCTTTTAACAGGCTGGGAAATCATCAAAGAGCCAGAACCAAAACTTAGAGAAGCAAAATAAAACACAAAAGATAAACACACTCCGACAGACAGGTAACGAAAGACAGAGCGTGCTGAAAAGCACAGAAAGGAGGGTGTTTAAAAATGTTAAAGCCAGAATATATTACGATCGTTGATTGTGGAGAAGATAATCAAGGAATTCCTTTTTGCAATTCACTATTTCAAGTTATTTCTTTCGTAGATAAAGAACAACTTGAAGTAACAACTATTGTTATCCGTGATAATATTAAATATCCAGTTTTCTACGATATTGACGACTTTTTAAGTATTTTTGTTTTTCAAATTTTACACAAGGAATGGATTAATAAAAGCAGAAATAAACCATCTCAGAAGAAATATCAAGAGTACATTCAATTTAAAGAACGTATGATTAACCATTATATCTATTTATTTGCTATTCTCTATGACTTAATGAAAGCGGAAGGCTGGCCAGAGGAACAAATTAAAAAATACAGCCCGCGCGCTTATAAATACTTAATGGAATATTTAAATAATTAAATTGTTATGAAAACAAGGAGGAATAAAACACAGATAAAAATACATAACTACAATACCGATTACACTCCTGATCCTTGTTGTTTAAGGAAAAGGAGGTCGATATGAAATGGTATTTTTAAAAGTTACTTCTAATAATGTAAATTATACTTCACGTGAATACATAGATGCTCTTATTGCAGCGAAAAGAAAAGAGCAACAAAATATTTGGGACGAGGAAGAAGAAAAAGCCATTCAAGAAACTAAAACAAATAATAATAATAATAATAATAATAATAATAAGCCTGAAAAGGCTAATACTAATAATATAAAAGAGGAAAAAGTAAGTAAATATATCGCTCCATTTATTATTAAAAACAAAAATGGAGATGAATATGTACATAGAGGATTACTCGCAGAGTACCTAATCGAAAATGTTCCTGCCATATATGCAACTGGACAACTTTACATCTACGAAGATGGAGTATATCGTCCTGCAAAAGAAAATGAGGAAAAAGGAATTATTAAAAAATTGATAACTCCTCAGTTCTCAAACATGGCGCTCATTAACGATGTAGCACAACAATGGATAATTGACGAACGTGTTAATAAGTTCCCACACCAACTAAATCCAGATCCATACAAATTAAATCTACTAAACGGAATACTAAACTTAAAAACAATGGAACTAGAAGAACATACCCCAAACTACTATTCCACAATACAAATTAAAGCAAATTACAACAAAAATGCAAAGGGAGAACACTTCAAGAAATTCTTAGATAGTTCTGTACCTGATAAAAAAATTCAAATGTTGCTGCAAGAGATTGTTGGATATAGTCTTACTACTCTTACAGATTCTAAAAAGATGATATTTATTTTAGACGGTCCAAGTGATACGGGTAAATCGACTTTCATCACAGCAACATTGGAGAATTTATTAACCGACAATGCTAAATCCCACGTAGAATTACAAGAATTAAGCGACAACGAATACAAGCAAGCAGAACTGTTCGAAAAAGTAGTAAACATTTATGCCGACCTTCCTGCAAAGGGAATTCAGGATATAGGATACATAAAAGCCGCTACAGGTGGCGATAAAATTACAGCACGTCGAATTTACGGACATCCATTTAGTTTTTACAACAAGGCTAAGTTTGTGTTTTCTACAAATGGACTACCTGCGAATTACAGCAAGGATACGTCTGACGCATTCTACAACCGTCTAATCATCATTCCGTTCAACCAAGTACCTAAGCAAAAGGATGTAACATTAAAAGAAAAATTAGCAAACGAAAAAGACTTCATCTTCATGTGGGCTTTGGAAGGATTACTACGTCTAATTAAAAACGGCTTTAAATTTACAGAAACAGAAACAACAGAGCAACTACTGCAAGAATATAAGCAAGAAAACAACCCTGTTATGCGCTTCGTAAATGAATGCTGCGAACTAGGTGATTATACTATTCCACGTGCTACTTTATATACTCACTACGAAAATTTCTGCGAACAAAACAACTATAAAAAACTTAGTGCGATTAAGTTCAATAAAGAACTAGAAAAAGCATATCCACAAATCACAAGAAAACAACTAAACGACGCGAGAAGAACAAAGGCTTGGTACGGAATTCGTTGCCTAGATTTTACGGAATTCTAATCATTAAAGCGGGAAACTTGTCCCGCTTTTTTTATTTTTCCTAAACAACAATATGAACCGACTTTTATTCTCCATGAACCGAGTTTGAACCGACTTATGAACCGATTTTATCCTAGAGCCACAAGGGATGAGCCGACTGAACCGACTTTTTCTAAAAGTTTTTAAACAGCAATACTAGTTTTTATAGAGTATACCAATGTCTTTTTATTGTTTAGGGAAAAAGTTTTACAGAAAATCGGTTCACTCGGTTCAAAGCCCGTCAAATCAAGGTTTTTTTGGTTCACAACTCGGTTCAGAGTCGGTTCATGTGTTTTTAAAACTCGGTTCATGTTAATTTTCTTTTTGTAAAAAACAAGGGAATGTATGTTCTGTGTTTAAAAATATAGTTGTAAATACTTTACAAAAGAAAGGAATGTTGTGCTTATGTTAGAGAAGAAAAAACAAAAGAGATTAGACTTTGTTAAATACCTAAATGACGATTATACTATCGTTATTGCCCGACATCCAAGATTCCATTGGATGTCGCATACGGAAAGTAATTATGTATATTTCTTGTATATTACTCGAACTCAAAACCGGTTCATCGATGAAAAGACAGCAGCGGTAGCAAGATACAACATTCTGTGCTTTCAACAAATTTATTCTTCTTACAGTTGCTTGATGAAATCGCTTTATGCCGTTATTTCCGAATATCTACTTGATGCGAATAAAATTTTAGAGGTTTTTTTGCTATGCGAAAAACTACGGGAACAATATGGAGAACAGCAAGTATTACGAGACTAATTATAAAAAACAGCAGGGATTTATTCCTTGCTGTTTTTATTTTTTAAAAAAAACTTAATTTTCCATAAAGAAAAAAGCAGGAATTGGTTAATTAATATATAACTGTAGTAATAACTTCTCCATTTCCCTGACAGATACGGTTTATTACGAAAGACAGCACAGGCATTTATAAATGCCGTATCCATATGTGGGGAAAGGAGTGATATATATGGGATACTTAAAAGAAAACAATGTAAATTATTTAATTCCTACTACCGAGAAGTGGCTTTCTTTTGAAAATTTATTAAAAGAAGGTTATACAAAAGAACAACTTAATCGTGCATATTCTTTATTCTGTGCTCATAAAGAGACTTATAGAAAAATGTATTATACATTTGGTTTTGAGGCTTGCCTCCGTGACATATTGGAAAGGGGGCGAGTTTAATGTCTTACATTTACAATAAATTAGACTTTAATGAACTCGCTGATTTAACCTTTTTGGATAAAAAAGGGGAATTACATATTAAATGTTTTTGTTATAACGAAGAAAACGAAAAAATAGGTGTTATTGTTCAACAGGTATTAAAAAATAATACTACAAAAGAATATTATTTAACTAATTTACAATATGCCAATTTAAAAAATGATTTTTATATAGACGATCTTCCACAAGCAGCGACATTATTAGAGCAACATTATCCGTTTTATTATCGTTTTAATAGAATTAATGGATTGTTTATGTTTACTTTCTTTGATCATGATGGAAACTTCTTATTACACGTAGATTGTACAGAGGAAGAGAAGAATTATTTAATTGGACATTTACTTTAATAATTAATTACAGTATTTACTTCACAGCAACCATACGGGCAGGAAAAAAATCCTGCTTAATGGTTGCTTTTCATTTACCAAAGACAGATTGCCTCCATACGAATGACAGCACTTGCGACTGCAAGGCCATGTAGCCGTTTATCGGCTTTCGGAAAATGGAGGTGATTGTATGGCAGATATGTTTGGTAATATTCAGTTTCGTTCAGACGAAAACGAAACCGAAAGATTATGGAGATTATTCGCAGAAGAACTTAAACAAGAGCAAGAAGGTTTTAGTTATATTAAAGGAACCTCTCAGGATTCCAATAATGGATATAAGCAACATAAGGATGCAAGGGATTCTAAATTTGATTTTGTTTTTCACTTTAAAGATTGGGATACTCAAGTTTACGAGAATATTCCTTCCTTTAAACTAGGGGAATTTACAGGAAAATTAAAAGAATGGAAATGGGATTATAATTTTATTCTTAATATAGAAGTTAAACGGGTAGGTATGGGTAATCAATACAGTGTTATGCCTAAACGCTTTATTCAAGCCTTTAATATACCGTTTTATGATAAAGACAATTGGCTGATCGTAGATTTTAGCAATGTATTAAAAATAAGTAATTTTGGTGGGATTATACATATAGAGGAGCGAAATGAGAAGACTGTCCATCATATTTTTCATCAGGAAGATATTCTTAAAGCCTGTATTGGCTATTATGTAATGGACTGGGAAGGAGATCCGACAAAGGTCGGTGGTGGGGGATATAAAGCAAAGACTTTACTTAATAAAAAATACTCCGTTAAGTTCTCTAGTTTTGAAAGTGTTAAAGATTATATCCGTAGTATGGCCGATTATTACCTTACGGTACAAAAAGAACAGAATAGACAGTTATTTTACAAGAATTTGCTTAATAAAGAAACACAAATACTTCCTTATTCAGAAAGTAAACTAAAAAATGCCAAAATTAAGCCTTTCATATTTGAGAATGGAGAGGTAAAAGAAATAGGTAAAGAGTTCATCTCATGTAAAGAGGTGATCTCTAATGGCTAAAAATAAATATAATGCTAGAAAAGTAGTCGTAGATGGGATTACTTTCGATTCTAAAATAGAAGCACAATATTATCTTTATTTAAAAGAACTGAAAGAGAAGGGCGAAGTTCTAGAATTTCAACTTCAGCCTCAATATCTTCTACAAGGAGAATACATAAATTCAGAAGGAAAGAAGATAAGACCAATATATTATATCGCTGATTTTCTTGTTACATATAAAGACGGAACACAAGAGGTTATAGATATAAAGGGGAAACCTACACCGGAAGCAAAATTGAAAAAGAAACTGTTTGAGTATAAATATAAAATCCCGCTTCTCTGGATTGTCTATGTAGCCAAGCGAGGAGGTTGGCTTCTATACGAGGAAAATGAAAGACTGAAACGGGAAGAAAAGAAAGCCAAGAAGCAAGAAGACTGATATTGATAATGTAGTAGTACTTATAGAGTTTAAAGCGAAAGAAGAGTTGGATAGTTAATATCCGCTCTTTTTTATTTATTTTTTTTGGTCCTGTTTACTTTTGGTATGTGTGTTATAATAGTTATACCAAAAGAAAAAAACGGTAAATATGTAAATAAAAGGAGGTAATAAAATGACATATGGAATTTTGACAGATAAAAGGCAAAAGAAAATTGTCACAGTATACTTTATTGTATATACTTTATTAACCGCCTTGGCTTTTTACCCACTTTATGTTATGCATGTAAATGCAAACAGCAGTTTCTGGATTTATTTATTCTCATTCATGCTTATAGCAACGGCTGGTGCAATCATCTTCAAAAGGATGTATTATGGAACGTATTATATATTAACAACCGGAACAGAAAAAGATGGTATTTCAGTTGGTTGGATTATCGCAATTTTTCATGTGCAGTTATTTATTTCTTTGGTTTCCTGTTATGTTCTTTACAATGTGTTTCATTCTCTTAGTTTGGCTGTTGTGTATTCTATCTTTTTCTTTGTGGGCGGTTTTAATTGGAACCTGTGCCACGGGCAGATGTATGCAATCGATACAGAACTATGGGAAAAAGGATATTTACCTAAAATTGTAGTAAAAAAATATAAAAAAAAGCAGGGAATTGATAATTAATGTTTAATTAAATAAGTGCAACGATCAACGATTAACAACGCTTTAATATTTTTAAACACCTTTTAAAATATATATGAACGGGTTTAGAGTAGTCCATCACAGTTAATGTGCTGTTTTGGACTACTCTTTTTATTTATAATTAAAAATATTGTTAATTTTTGTAAACAAAAAACAAGGAAAAGCCTTGTTGCTGTTTAAATGACAGGTAGATAGGTAAGGAAAAGGAGGCGATGTCGCATGAAAATATATGATAAACTTCTGTCTAATTTAAAAGAAGAGTTTAATAAAAATAATAACTTTTTTTCTAATTCGTTTGATGATGGCTTTGTTAAAAAACTAACAGATGGTGTCCCAGCGAAGAAATTAACCATGAAGGAATTGATGGAAAATTATAAAAAGAAACTTCCATCTCAACCCGCTAGAATGAGTGAAGAATTAAATGATTATTATTCATTTTTAGATAGTTCCTTAAAGAAATTTATTGTTGAACATAATCTTCAGGAGTACAAATTTTTAGATATGGTTATTAAAAGTAGTTTTCATGAATTGAGCGATTTAGAAGTTAAACTATTAAAACATGATATTGTGGAAAGAAGAAATCTAGATTTTCAGAAAGTCGATGTTTTTACAATAGAAATTGCTGTAATAATGCTTACTACACATTATCATTATTTTATGTTTTTGTGTTCTAACAAAGAAGATAAATTACCAATTAACAATATTAAAGAATATCTGAATGGGAGGTTATAGCAGAAAAGGAGGTAGATATCATGAAATTAACACGTGAGGAGGCTTGGGATTATGTTTTAGAATATCAAAATTTAATTTGGGCTAAAATATGGAATTACAATATTTACAATAAAGAAGATGTTTTTCAGGAAGCATTGATTGAACTACATAAAAGGATACAAAAACACGGAATAGAGAATATTTCTTCTCAGGTTCGTTCTGCTGTGGTTGACAGTATAAAAAAACAAAAGAATAACTCAATGGACTTAAATAGACTTAAAGAAAGTGGGGTGTTAGCATGTTAAACACCCTTACCCCTGAAGAAAAAGAAAGAGAGCAAAGGATAATAATTAAAAGATTAATCGAGCATTATAACTTGTTTTATCAACTTATTAGTTTTCCAGAGGATATAATTCCTAAAGTCGATCTCGATATGGCCATCAATAGTTTAGATGACTTGGAACGAAAAATCATTATTCTTACTTGCCTAGAGGGATATACATACAGACAAGTTGAAAATATATTGGGTATTCCTAGAACAACTATTGGGGACTTGAAGAAACAAGCAATAGATAAAATAGTAAAAAAATGTATGGAAATATAACTTTTTTCGGACAAAAGGAGGTGTGAAATCGTATATATAGTGAAAGCCGTACTAAAAAAGTTTTTTTCATGTATATCACCTCCTTTTCCTTTCATATGGTACGGATTAAGCAGAGAGGCTGTTCGTGTTGGCTTCTCTGCTTTTTTAATTATGTGAGGGCATAGTGCTATAAGTGGGTGCAAGTCCCGCTCCTTACCATTGTTTAAAAGTCCATCAATAAGGAAACGGTAATAATAAAAACTAAGGAGAAGAGGATATATGAGGATATTTTGGTTATTCTGTTTTTACTTATCGCTAATCTCTGGATTAGCAGGGTGTCTTGCTGTTATGTTCGATGTATTGCTGTTTAAGGAAAACATCTTTACTCTATATGAGATTTCACAATTCATTATTCTTATTCTCTTGGCAATCTTTATTAGAATGTATATCTTGCCTAAATATAAAAATAAGTTCGTAAAGAGGCTATAATGCCTCTATTTTTGTTTTTAATTAGTTCGGCATATTTACCCCTTTGAACTTACTTAAAAACGAAAATAGAAGCATTATGGAGGCCATATTTCATTAAAAATACATGATAAATCCATGAAAGAAAGGAGGGTTAGAAATGGCAAGAAAAAAAGATAGTTATAAAAATCATCTAAATAAGACTGTGGAGCAGATACTGGCTTTGCCACGAAGACAAAGACGTTTTCCCGCTATGGCTTTATATTTACAAAATTTTGATATGTCTGTTCAAGAGGTTGCTGAACTTTTAGATATACCAGAAGGAACGGCTAAAGATTGGGCAGCAAAGGACGAATGGGCGAAGACCAGAGAAGAAATAAAAGAAAAAATAAAAGATAAAATAAAAGTTACAGCAGAGACTGAACATACAAAGATAATTATGCAAATCATTTCTAACCTTCTTCAGAAGTTCCTAGAGGCATCATTGAATCCAAACGTTAAGGTCATTGATATACGTGATTTAAAATTCTTATCTGAGGCATTAGAAAAGAATTATAAAATACTGGGATTGCTTAATGTTATAGAAGAACCTACACAGAAACATGAAGTGGAATATAAAGGAATTAATAATCCTGTTCAAAATCTTTCAGATGAAGAACTTCGTCTTCTCCTGCTTGGTCTTCAGGAGAAGGAAGGTGATGGAGAATGACAGTATTAAGTCATAAGGAAATTCAGGTATTAAGAGAATTGGCTCAAACAGAATTGGCAAGAAGAAACTTTCATGATTTTTGTGTTTATATGTATCCAGAGTTCTTTACTCCGAATAAGCCTCATGCTAAAAAAATTGCCGAAACACTACAACAATCATATGAAGACTACAAGAGAGGCTTACAGCCTAAAATTATTATTGCTCTTCCTCCACGTGCAGGGAAGAGTTTTATTATTTCTTTATTTTGCGCTTGGCTTATTGGTAAAGAACCTAAAGAGTCTATTATGAGGAATACATACTCCGCTTCTCTTGCAGAGGATTTTTCATACTACATTAGAGAGTTAATTCAGACAGAGAAGTATTTAAAAATATTTCCACATATAAAACTAAAACAAGATAAATCAAAAATCGATGGTTGGTCTATCGAAGGTGCGCCACGAACAACATATTTCTGCGCGGGTGTCGGAGGAAGTATTACTGGCAAGGGTGCAACTATCTTAGCCGTCCTTGATGATCCGATTAAGAATATGGAAGATGCTATGTCCCCTGTCATCAGAAAGAAAACTTGGGAATGGTATACTTCCACGCACAAGACCCGCTTGGAAGGCAACTGTATAGAAATTGTTATTGCTACCCGCTGGCACACGGAAGATCCAACGGGAAAAATAATGGAATTAGATAAAAATGAAAATGAATGGAAAAAAATCATTATTCCTGCATTAGACGAGAACGGTAAAAGTTACTGTGAGGAGATTAAATCAACAGAGGACTTTTTAAAATTAAAAAAATCTATGGATAGTTTTATTTGGGATGCATTGTATATGCAGAAACCTGCAAACGTTGACGGGGTTCTCTTTAAGAAAAACGAACTTAATTACTTTACAATGCAAGAATTAAATAAATTACTTAGAAATAAAAAACCAGATGTAATTGTTGGTTACACAGACGTAGCCGATACGGGGGCAGATAGTCTTTGCTCTCTTATCGGCTATAAGTTTGAGGATAAAGTGTATATAGCAGATGTGATATTTACACAAGACCCGGTTGAAGTAACAGAACCGCTGGTCGCACAACAGATAATTACACATAAACCTAACACTCACACGATCGAAAGTAACAATGGTGGTCGTAGTTTTGCTCTTAATGTGCAGAGATTAGTCAGCGGTAAGACATTTACTTTTATCAATACGAAACAGAATACACAAAACAAAGAAACAAGAATTTTGATGAAATCGGGGCAGATTAAACAGCATTTCGTATTTAGAGAAGATTATGAGATTGGTAGTGATTACGATAAATTTATGAACGAACTTACTAGTTACGTGAAACTTGGTAAGAACAAGCACGACGATGCAGTGGATGCCGCTACAGGTTTAGCGGAGACGATTTTTGAAGAAAACAACATTCAATTAGGCGGTAAAGTATTCAGCCGTAGATAGGAGGTGATAGATTTGAAACAAATTGGAATTTTGACGAGTAGAGGGAAGTTTGTAGATAACGAGATTATGAATAAATACCTATTAAAAGAAAGAAAAATAGACGAAAAAAGTAAGCAGATAAAAGACCCCTTTGCAGGGAAGTATACAGATGGTCTTGTTGTCCCTCCATACAATCTTTTGGAACTGGCAAATACATTGTCGTTTAATCCTTACCATTTCAGGGCTGTTGTCACCGTAGCAGGAGATGTCGCAGGAACAGGATATGTTCTCAAACCAACAGTTGATGAACCAAACGAAGAAAATAAAAAAGAGTTAATAGCATTTTTTGATAAGATAAAGCCTAGTGTAAATGAGATTGTTCGCAGAATGTTGGTTGATTATAAAACAACAGGGAACGGATATTTAGAAATAATTCGTGAGGGATATGCACTTAACGGTAAGCCCGTTGGCCTTGACCATATTCCTTCCCACACTGTAAGGGAACATGTTAGCGGTGAAAAGATATGTCAGATACGTGGAGACCAAAAAATATGGTTTAAATTATTTAATGCTCCTTTTGATTTATCTGTACATAACACGGAACCAAAAACGAACGAGGAACGTGCAACAGAATATTTATCCTTAAAAGAATACCATCCTTCTGACGATTTTTATGGAATTCCACAATATATTTCCGTGATTCGAACAATGTATGGGGATATTGCAAGAAACGAATATAACCTTTCGTTCTTTAAAAATTATGGAATGCCTGCTGCTATCGTTTCAGTTGCTGGAAATTTCAATCCTGCACAACCGATTGACTTAGAAGGTCATACCATAGTGGATTATCTAGAAGATCAATTTAGACAATTCCAAGAAAACCCTCACAGCACTATGTTATTAACAATACCAAGCGCAGGTGGTGGAGAGGTTAAAGTAGAAGTAACACCTATTGGCACTGAACAAAAAGATTCTTCTTTCCAAATGTATCGTAAAGACAATCGTGATGAAATATTAGCCGCTCACGGTGTTCCTCCTTATCGGCTCGGTATAGCCGAAACAGGAAGTTTAGGGGGTAGCACAGCAGAAGAAAGTACAGAAATATACAAGAGAAGTATTATAGAACCTTTACAACAACTTGTAGAAGCAATGATTAACCGAATTATCAGAGAAGGTTTTGGAATAACCGATTGGGAATTTCGCTTTAACGATATAGATTTAGAAGATATGGCAAAGGATTTAGAGTTTGCAGATGCACTTTTCCAAAAAGGTGCTATCACACCTAACGAGTTAATTCGTAACTTTGGTAAGAAATTTGGGATTGAACCTGACCCTGACAATCCATATTTAAATAGCCACTACATAAATGGAACTCCTATTGATTTAGAATACATAATCGAAAAAATGGAAAAAGAGAAGGACCAAGAAATGGATTTAGAACAAGCAGAAAGTTTGTTGAATAAAATCAAATCTGTCATGTTCAAGTCCGTGATAAAGAATGAGTAAAGAATTAGAACTTTATATGAAGGCTCGTAGAATACAACAGCATATGGCAGTAGAAAAGTCAACAGATAAAAAATCAATTGCTATCATGGGGCAAATGGTCGATAAACTTGCGGAAGTAATAAAGAAAGTAGGTAAGGAAAGTATTGAACTTTTAAAAAGCGATAGAGGAACTTACTATTCTCCTGATATGTTTTCAGTTGCTTTAGATTTAGTAATGGCTCATTACGAAGAAGAGTTTGCTGAAATCATGACAGAGTTCAATGTAGAAGCCGCTCAACTAGGACAGAATAGAATAATTCATCATTTGCAGGTTATGGGCTTCTCTTTAACTCATGCACCTATTACTGACCGTGTATTAGAGTTAATTAAAGAACAAACCTTTGAAGCAAGTAAAAACACATTAGCAAATATTAAAGGCGACGTAATGGATAATATTGCAGATAGTTATCGTCAAGGATTAGGTATAGATGATGCGGCTAAACGATTAGAAGAAGTTTTTGAAAATATGAAAGAACATCAACTAAAACGAATAGCCCGTACAGAAATTAATGGAAATTTACAAAAGGGCGCACACGAAACAATGAATGAACTTAATATCGAATACACACAATGGATTTCAGCAGATGACAGCAGAACTAGAAGAAGTCATAAGGAACTAAATGGACAAATAACAAAAAGAAATGGTAAATATAGTAATGGTTTAGAGCATCCCGGAGACCGTAGAGGTCCGACAGAAGAATGGATTAATTGCCGTTGCAGAGAAGTACCGTATTTTATTCCAAAGGGATATGCCCCACCACCGGGTAGAGACTGGTTTTATGAAAAAGATTTAATAAAGATAAGTCATTAGGAGGTGGTAATGTGTTTGGATTTTTTAAAAGTAAAGAACAAAAGAGGTTCGAAAATTTTTTAAAATATGAGGAATTCTACAAGAGTCAAGAAAAAAATAGATTTAAAGTCGTTTTTACACATTATAGGTATGAAGACTATCTTGAAGATAGAAAACGATACAGAGGTTATTGAAGAGGCTACATTATGTAGTCTCTTTTCTTTTGAAAGGAGGTGAGTAGATGGAAAAGAGAATTGTATATGCTCCAGTGCTAGTGCCTGATAAACCTGATCATGATGGGGATATAGTTACAGCCGAACAGATTCAAGAATTTGCTCACCGTTTTATGGCTTCATATCGAAATATCGATTTACAACATACAATGAACAACATTGGTGTTCCAGTAGAATCCTACATTGCTAAACAACCTTATAAAGTGGAAACACCTGAAGGTGAAAAAGTATTGCCTGTTGGAACTTGGATAATGGCTGTTAAGGTTATTCACGAAGACACTTGGAACAGAATTAAAAATGGAGAACTGACAGGTTTTAGTATTATGGCAGTCAAGAAAACCGTGCTTAATGAAATAGTTGCTAAATCAAGAGAATTTAGCCTTTCTGAAAGCGACTTGGTTGCCGTGAAAAGTAAAACTACCTTGAAGGATCTAGGTGATGATCTAGAGGTTATATTTGTTTCCATCGTAGATGAACCCGCTGTTCCAGATGCGAAGTTTTTCACTATTAAATCCAAGAAGCAGAGTTTAATAGATAAATTAAAAGAAAAAGTAAATAAAGCACTCTTGGATGACAGTGGCACTGCTCGAAAGGAGGTGACAGGTATGACAGAGGAAGAATTAAAGGCTCTTTTGGAGACTATTCAGGCTTTGCAACAAAAAGTAGCAGCACTAGAAGAACAAATAAATGGAGAACCAGAAGATTCTCAAGAAGTAAATCAGGAAGAAGTTCAAGATAGTGCTGAAAAGGGAGAAGAAACTGAAACTTCTTCTCAGGAACAAGCAGATGAGGTTTCAAGCGAAGAAGATTTAAAGGCGATAATTGCAGATTTACAAAAACAGATTGAGGAACTTAAAGGTAAAGGTTCTAATACTGTTGCTAAAAGCCGTAAATTGAGAGGTTCCGATTTCCAAACTACTAATGAAGAAAAGAAAGAAGTATATAAGTCCAAGTACGAACGTGATGCGTTCGGTAATCGAATTAATTTAGGACTATAAAAGAAAGGGGAGATGAAAATATGTATAACATTGATATTAAAGGAGGAATTGAAAAAGCACTAAAAAGTATTACGGTGCAAGATTTAAATGATAGTGTTTTAAGTCCAGAGCAGTTCCAAAAGTTTGTGGATGGATTGCAAGACGAAAGTAAAATTTTAAGTATGGCTCGTCTACAAGAAATGTATAGTCAAGTAGCAAAAATTGACCGTATGCAATTTGATGGCCGTGTCTTAGAACAAGGTAAAAATGCAGACGGCACTCAAAATATTCCGGGTGCTGCTAAACCAACATTCAAAACTAATGAATTAGTTGCTCACGAATTAGTAGCAGTAACTGGTCTTTATGATGATGCCGCTCGTCGCAATATAATGAAGAAAAATTTAGAGAACTACCTAATTACTCTTTTCAGTAAGCAAGTTGCCTTCGATTTAGCAGAATACTGTTTGTGGGCTAATACTGCTTCATCTGATCCATTCTTAAAGAAAACAAACGGTTGGATTGAACTTGCTGCTAACAAATTATATGGACAAGGAACTGAAGCAGACTTCAATCCTACGGATATTTTCAGTATTTTTAATTCAATGATTCAGGCTATGCCTAAACGTGCTATTCGTAATCGTTCAGAAGTTGTTTTTCATGTAGGGTTTGAAATTGAAGATGCTCTTCGTGATGCATATGCGAATCGTGGTACTGATTTAGGAGACCTCGCACTTACTACAAACGGAACACTTACATATAAAGGCTTCCCGGTTGTGTATGATCCTGCAATGGATGCATATCCTGATGATACTGGTCGTGCTGTTCTTTTCACAAATCCTAAGAACTTAGTTTATGGTGTATTCCATCGTGTAACGATTGAAGCAGACCGAGTTCCGAAGGAACGTAAAACAGATTTTGTATTAACTTTTGAAGGAGATGCAAATTACGATAACGAGGAAGCAGCAGTAGTTGCTTACTTAGACAAAGCAAAGCCTAGTGCTTAAAGTTTTGTCTTCTCTTCTTTTTAGAAAGGAGGAATTACAGTGATTAGTGTTGTGAAACTATATGAGGTTAAAAACACTAGCACTGATACAGTAGCAAAAGGGGGATATATCTTTCCCCCTAGAACTACTGTAAAAGTCAGAGTTAGTGAATATAAAATAAAAGAATTTTCGGCTCATAAGGATTTAAAGGTAAAAGAAGTTTCTTCAAGCGATAAACAACATGGGGAAAGAAAAAATGAAACAAGTAAATACAGAATTAATGGTAACGGTCGATTACAATGTCCTTACTGCGATAAAGATTACAAGACAGAAGAAGGCTTAGATAAACATATTGAAGAAAAACATCCAGAGAAGAAGCAAGGTGATGCCTAATGGGTAAATACTATTCAACCATTGAAGATGTAATCGTCTATACAGGCATAGAACCTGTTGATTTAAAACTTGATACAGAAGAAGAATTACATTCAACAATTGAAACTTGGCTTATACAGGTTAAATCCCTAATGGACAGAATAACAGAAAGAGATTTTCACAAAGAACTAGAAGATGGGAAAATTAACGAAATAGATGCTGGTCTTCACAATATTGCTCTCCGTATTACAGCCAATATGGTTCTCCAAGCACAGATAAGAAAACAAACAAGCACAATAGAAAAAGACAGTAACCTTCCACAATTACTTCAATCCTCCATTATTACCCAAGATATCCGAGAAGAATTAGAACAATATAAAAACAAAAAGATAGAAAGTAACGATTTTAGTTTTTTTATTCGCAGAGTGCGAAACGGAAGTGAATTATCATGAATACACAAGTAAATGATCAGGTATTAGAAAATTTACCTGCAAATGTTAGACAGGCTATTGAACAAGCAGTAGAAATGACGAAATTGGAAATGTGGAGGAATTTACGAATAAAAACTCCTGTTGATCATGGACGTGCTGCGAACAGTTGGCAAATGCAAGTTGTAAACCCATTAGAACATATGATTTATAACACTGCTTCATACATAAAGTATCTAATCGAAGGAACGGGAGAGTATGGACCAACTGGAAGACCGATTATGCCAAAAACAGCAGGTGCATTAAAATTCCTTTGGAAAGGAAAAACTTTCATCTTCAAAGGAGATTTAACGGAAAAATGGCAAAAGGCTAGTTTTATAAAATGGGCAAAAGAAGAAGGAATGGAACCTGTTCTTTCTTGGCCAAAAGGTATTAAGCCACATGATTTTATTGATAAAAGCAAACAAGAAACAGAGGCACGTATTCCTGAATTTGTCCAAACTGCAATAGACCGGGTTATGGGGTCATGAACCGATTTTTATTTTTATGAACCGACTTTGAACCGACTTATGAACCAATTTTGTCCTACAGCCCCAACGAATGAACCAAATGAACCGACTTTTTCTAAAAGTTTTCAAACAGCAATACTAGTTTTAAAATAGCATACCAATGTCTTTATATTGTTTAGGGAAAAAGTTTTACAGAAACTCGGTTCACTCGGCTCAGAGCCTATCATATCAATGTTTTTTCGGTTCATGACTTGGTTCAAAGTCGGTTCATGTTTTTTTCTAAATCGGTTCAAAGAAAGGAGGGGCTTTATGATTGGGTTAGGTAAGGCTGTTGTACAAATACAAGAAAAAGTTGAGGAGATTTTAAAGAATGAAAATAGAGAAGGTGGAAGGCTAGAAGGAGTAAAGGACATCATTAGTTGGGTTTATCATAAAGGAAAACCTTCTCACCCCGCCATTTGGATAATTCCACAAGACCCCACTCCAACAACTGTAGCATTAGCGAATAAACGATACTGGGAACAAATATTTAGTATTGCAAGTTTAGTAAAAAGTAATGATCCTGTCGAAGGAGCAAAACAGGCTACATTATTGGCAGGAGAAGCGAGGGATATATTAATACAGTCTAAGCGACTTGGACTTTCCTATGTACAAGATGTGACTGATTTATCGTTTAGCCCCTCCAACAATTCCAACAGCAATGGGATTGAATATGGAGCAGTGGCTTTTATTAAAGTAAAATTTTTTACTATTTAACGAAAGGAGGAATTATATATGGCAGATATTTTGCGATATGCAGGATTTGCAGAAGAAACCGAGTTTAATGGTTCTACTATTCCTGCCGAAAGATTTCATGTGGATATTGCTAGTGCCAGTTTAGATATACCAGCAAGCAAAAACGTTACGGTTCCCGGTGGACTAGGAAAAGGTGCAAAAAGAAAAGTAAATACATATAACTATCCAACTGGTGCTGTTGAATATGCAGTTGATTTAAATACAATTGGTTTCTTTTTAAAAATGACTTTGGGAGGCTATAAATTTACTAGTGGTACTTTAAATCAGCATGAATTCTATGGTGATAAAAATGCAATTCCTAGATCATTTATAACAACTGTTGGAAAAGATAGATTTGAGCACCTGTTCACTGGTTGTGTAGTTGAAAGCATGGAAATAAATGTTTCTGACAGTGTTGTTACTGCAACTGTTAACATTGTAGGTGCAAAGGCACAGCGAAGAACAATTAAATTAGAAAGCCAGTTAAATATTCCTGATGCTTACCCGCTTGCAATGCACGAAGTAACGGCTCGTATCAATGGAACTGAAAATATTTCTACTAAAGTTCAAAATTTAACCATCTCAATTTCTAACAATGCAAGCGCTGATGCAGGTAAAGTTATTGGACAACTTCATCCTGCACGAATTATAACTGGAGAACGAACTGTGGATATTTCTTATACGCTTTATTTTGAGGACGAAACAGAACTTGCTCGCTATGAGAATGACGAAGAATTTACATTAGATATTGATTTTAACCAAGTAGACGGTAGCAATATGAATATCCATCTACCACGTGCTTACTATGATAGTGTTCCTACAACAGTAAGTGGAAGGGATATGATTACACAATCCGCTACTGTTAAAACACTTGTAGGTACTGTTACTTTAGATGACGGTGAAACAGTAGAAACAAATATCTATGTAAAACTCAATAACAGAGAGGGGGAATATTAATATGAGTTTAAAAGCACAATTATTAAATGGAACTAGTTTCCGTAAGGAAGTTGATATTGAATTTGATAATAAAATAATTACATTTGTTTTGAAACCACTATCTAACGCGGAATACAAAAATATTCAAGTAAAAATAAATAAAGGTCAGAAAAAGTATTTAGATACTAAGATTGCTAAAACTCAGTACATAGATTTAGCAGATATGACCGAACGTGGATTTAAGGCTAATGTTGAAATTTTTATTAAAGGGGTTGCAGACGAAGTTTGGACAGAAGAAGAGGTTAATAAACTTCCTGCCGGTCTGGTGGATAAAGTGGCTACAAAAATATTGGAGATTTCAGGAATTATTGATTCAAAGGATGATAAAAAAAAGAATTAATGGAAGCAGAATTAAAAGAATTTGCTGAATCGATTGAAGGGCAAAATATGATAATACTACACGATTTAGGTTATAAATTAGCAGACTCTCAAAAGGACTTAACTCCTTTGCAGAGTCTGTTTTTAATTTATGGGATGAATTACAGAACAAAAGTTCAATTAGAACAAATCAATCAATCAACTAGTAATAGCAGTAGTTTAAGTAAAAGAAATTCTTCTGTTCAACATTATTTAAAACAAAAAGTTAAAGAAAGATGGAAAGAAAGGGGTGAGTTATAGTGGCAAATGCTATTGAAATTATTATTCGTGCGCAAGATTATGCTAGTGAAGTATTTGAACGATTAAGAAACACTGGAGTTGAGGCGGGGGAACGTCTCACCGACAGTTTAAGCGAAGTTAGCGAAGAGGCAAGACAGATGGGTGATCGTGTAGATGATGCTATGGAAGAAGTTGAACGTGCTGCACAAGAGGCAGAAGATTCTATTGAAAAGTTAGCAGAAACAGCAGAAGAAGCAACAAAAGATATGAAAGAAGCCGCTGAAGAACAGAAAGAAGCATTACAAAGTGTAACAGAACAAATTGGAATAGCAAGTGCCGCTTTAACTACTTTCGCCCAAGTCCAAAAAGATGTTAATGCAAGAATGGATAAGTTGGCTTATCTTACTGGAATGCAAGATAGTGCCGTATCTGAATTAGTGCAATCTATTTCTGATGCTAACTTTGGATTAGAAGAAACATTAGAAGTTCTAGAAAGAGGAAGAAAAGAAGGTTTAAAGAGTGAAGAACAATTACGTAAATATGCAGAAAGTTGGAAGACTGTACAAAAAGCAACTGGTTTAGGATTAGACGAATTACTTGAGTTTAGCCCAATTCTTGAACGTGCAAATGCAGGTTTTGCTGAAAACACTGATGCAATGGATGCATTCGGTTGGGTAATGCAAAATACAACTTCCAGCATTCCTGAATTTATGGATGCGATTGCTGGAGCAATGATAGACATTGGGGATGCAGAAATTAGATTAAATGAAATGGCTGCTGCTTTAAAACTTGTAGAAGAAAAATACGGTGTTACTGGTCCAGAAGCGATTTCAGTCTTTCAAACAAAGGTGGGAGAGGCCGCTGCACTTGTAGAAGAGCAAACTGGACAAGCAGGATTTACGATGGAAGCATTTATGGAAATGATTGGAGCAACAACGGAAGAATTAAATCGATATGCTAGTCAAGTAGCAGGCTCCTCTCATGTAATGGAAGAGTTGGCTAATATTCAGGATAAAAATGCTACTTTATTCGATAAAATCATGGCAAAAGTTGCAGATTTCAATGCACAACATCAGGGTGCAATCCAAACAATGGGGACATTTGGAACAATCATGAGTGGTTTAACACCTGTTATTCTTTTAGCAAGTAATGCACAAGCAATTTATACAACTATTACTACTGCTGCAACAGGTGCTACAACTGCTTTCGGTACTGCTATTACCTTCTTAACCGGTCCTGTAGGTTTAGTCATCCTTGCTATTACTGCATTAATTGGAGTTGGCTATCTGCTAATAAAAAATTGGGAAAGTGTAAAAGAATTTGGAATTATGGTTTGGGAAGGTATTGTTTCAGCCGCTCAAACAGCATGGGAGTTATTAAAACAAGGGGCAGAAATAGCATTTAAAGTAATATTTTGGCAATGGATATTGCTATACAATGGCTTCAAAGAAGGGATTAAATTTATTATGGATGTTTTCCCTCAAGCATGGGATAAAATCAAAGAAGGTGCTTCTATTGCCTTTCAATCTGTTAAAAATATATGGAGTGGAATAGGTAATTTCTTTAAAGGCTTGTGGGACGGCATTATTGCAGGGTTAAAAGCACCGTTCAATTTCTTTATCGATACAGTGAATAAAATGATAGGAGCAGTAAATAATATCCAGATTAAAGTACCTGACTGGGTTCCGGGCTTAGGTGGAAAACAATTTGGCTTCAATATTCCTAATATTCCTCGCCTCCATACAGGAGGTATTTTTAATGCTCCAATTGGTCAACGTGAAGGACTTGCTTTATTAAAAGATGGTGAAATGGTCTTAGATCCTATGGTTTCAAGAAAAGAAATCAATAATCAATCTAATAATGAACGTCCTCAAATTATTCGAATTGAACTGGACGGAAGAGTACTGGCTGAAGTTGTAGGAAAACATACACAAGATGAAATTATATTGAGAGGAGGGTGGTAGTCTATGATTGACATTAAAATCAATGGTGAGTCTGTTCTAATTCAAGGTGGCTCTCTAAATATTCAGAAAAATATCACAGACTACGACACTCTTACTTTCAATGTAATTACATTTGAAAACAAGAAATGGTTTAAAGAAGGCCTTGAGGTTGAATTGTTTTTTCAGGGAGTTAAACGTTTCGGAGGATATATACATAAGGTTCGTGAAGTAGGGGCATTACATAATTATTTACTCCATCAAATTCAAGTGAAAGGCTATGAATATCTTGCTGATAAGATCCCAATTGCTAAGGCTTATCAGTTTGAATGGAGTGGCGATATAGTTGCTTACATTGTCAATGATTTTCTTTATCAAGAAGGTATAACAATTGCTTACTCTGAAAGAGGGATAAGACTTAACGACATTAAATTTGGCTATGTTAGTGCATGGACTGCTCTTAAACGGCTAGCAGAAAAGAATAATTTTTATCTTCGTATTGATGAAAATAAAAAAATCCATTTTAGAAGTAAAAAAAGCAATATTGCTCCATTCGCTTTGAACTGGAACAATGTTATTTCCAATTCTGTAAGAGTAGAAAAAGGAAATCCCGCTTATAGAAATACACAATATTTAGTGGGAAGTAAAGCAAAAACAGATACCCTAATCGCTGAATTCAAAGGTGACGGTAAAAATAAGACTTTTACTCTTGGCTTTCCATTAGCAGAACGACCAAAAGCATATGTAAGCATAAATGGCGGGCCATTTGAAGAGAAGTTAGTAGGTTTTAAAGAAATAACTAATACCGGTTATTTCTTTTATTTTTCTATGAATGACAATGTAATTGTTCAGGATAAGGATGCTCCTGTTTTAACAGATAATGATATTGTTAAATTCGAATATAAAGGTCTATACGATGTAGTAATCGTAAATAAACTACCATACGAAATCGAAAAACGAAAACAATTAGACAAAGGAACAGGAATTGTGGGACAAGTTATTAACAAAGATATAATTGGCTTAGACAATGCAATACAGGAAAACCTACTAATACTAAACAAATATGGCACACAAGAAGGTTTTATTATCGAGTATGAAACCGATAAAGACGGCCTTGAACCGGGAATGCTCCAACCTATTCATCTGCCAGAACATAATTTAGTAGACACAGAAGGATTAATTACTCATGTTCGTATCCGTGATGTAGATCAGGAGTTAAGATATTCTGTTCGTGTTGTAAATGGTCCATTTGACGAGGATTGGGTTGCTTTCTTCTCTAAAAAAGAAAAGGACAATGATTTTAATTTAATCGAGGGAAGTGAATTAATACAACCTGTCTATTCCTTTGAGAAGACTTGGCAACAAACAGAGTTTCCTAATCTATTCTCTTCTGCCGTCTATCCGGGTAAAAATACTTTTCCCGGTCCTTCTCTATATCCTGCACTCAAAACAGGTCAGAAAGTCAAATTTCTGGCTTATTTTATTAACGACATTGAAACAGGAAGGGTTCCAATTATTAAACAAACAGAAGAAGGGGATATAGTCTATTCTCTTTGTCTATTAGGTTTGGATATTGAAGGATTAATAACTAAACTCGCATGGGTGGGTGGAGCAACTGCTAGCGAACAGGTAGGTACAGGTATTTACTTAGATATACAAAATGTAACCTTAAATAAAACGAGACTAGAAGTTTTCCAGATTGAGAAGATCGATAGGAAGGGGTGGTAATAAATGGTTAGAGTGAAAGAGTATCCTTATGAAGAAACAAATCCATTAAATCCTTATCCAGAGGAAACCGGTCAAATTGAAGATGGAATTGTCTTAGGTGATTATAAATCTATTCAATACAATAAAACAAATTGGGATGAGCAGACAGCAATTACACCTCAACGTTTGAATAATTTAGAAGGTATGTTTGATTTACTTATTGAACGCACACATTGGCTTCATGTGTTGGCAACCGCTTGGGATACATTAGAAGTAGACGATACAAGACATCCAGTGATTTGGCGACAAATAGGAAACCCAACAGATAAAAATGGAAACATAAATTATAGTTATGGTAATGCTAGTTATTTTACACGAACAGCAGAACTACAACCTTTAAGAGTCCAATTAAGAACAGACGATCCAGATCCAAACAACCCAGATAATATCGGGATGATTTATTTACGCACTGACTTATAAGAGAGGAGGGGATAGCAAATATGGAATTCGTGTATAATTACGAAGTTATAAAACTAGAAGATAAACAAATAATTGAACTATCCCCTCTTCCAAGGTTTATTGAAGGAAGGGACGGGCTAATAAATATAGATGAATATTATGCCGATGTAAAAGATTTGGTTTTAAGTGGTGCTGATATATCCGATAATCCTAAAGCACTTGAATATTCGGATTTGATTAAAAATTTTACCATTCCAAAATTTGAGGGACAGGTTGAAATTTACGATCCTAATGCGAATGTTACAGCATCATATAGAAACCAAGCAATAAAAGAAAAAGAAATAGAAATGGGGTTAAAATATGAACGTGAGTTCGTGTGGATTGACGGTGCAGAGGAAGCCAACGGTGTAATTGTTCTACCGTACGACGATTATGATACCGTTTATGTAGTTAAAGGAACAAAGGAAAATCCCGAACTAATTATAATAGCAGAAGGGCAGGAGGGAGATTGGCCACCTTATTATTATAAGAAGGACGGGAAAACTTACATTGTTATGGAAGGCTTTTCTGGTGCAGGTGGAACACAATCCTCTCCATATCCAGTTTCTACACCACAAGATTTTTTTAATATTAACAATAATTTAAGTGCAAGTTATATACAAACTAACGATATTGATTTTAGTGGCATTAATTTTACTCAAATTGCAGGTGCTTCTATTGTAGATAGAAGATTTTCTGGGACTTACGATGGAAATGGATATTCATTAAAGAATATAACAATAAATGATAACAATGTTACATATAAAGAACCTGCTGTATTTGGAATTGCTGGTGGAGTTATAAAAAACGTATTTATAAAAAACATAACAATAAATGTAACAAAAACCATCAACCGTGCAGGAGGACTTGTAGGTTTTCTATATCGTGGCCAGATTGAAAATTGTGCTGTTGAAGGGGTAATAAATTCGACCAATGGAAATGTTGGGGGATTAGTAGGTGGAGCATATAATTCATCAATTAAGAACTGTTATGCAAAAATAAATATGCAACAAAGTACTTCTGCAAAAAAAGGTGGATTCATATGTGACCTACAGGGAACAACTATCCAAAATTGTTATTCCGCTAGTATTGGTTCTGTATCCCCTTTTGTTCATACAATTTATAGTAATGTTTATATAGTACAATGCTATTATGACAAAGATTTATCAGGAGGAATTTTAAATTTACCGGCGATTGGTAAAACAACAGCAGAAATGAAACAACAAAGTACTTATCAGAACTGGGATTTTGTAAATATATGGAACCTCAAATCTGATTCTTATCCTGATCTGGTTGCGTTAAGAACAGATAACATTTTAGAAGAACCAAATAATGGAGATGGAGGTGGAGGTGGAGACGGAGGTGGAGGAACTACTCCTACTGGTCCTTCTCCAATTAATATATTAAAACTAATTGATAAAAATGGAATATGGGAAATTTGTATTGCTTCACCGAACGATCCTAATTTAAAATACAACTTTTTTAGAATAATTACATCAGACGGACAAATAGGTTGCTTAGATATAATAAAAATTGACGAGTTGGACGGTTCAGAAAGTCCGTTTAGAATTATTACACATAAAGGAATTTTCGCTTTAAGAACCGTTCAAGTGCAGGGATAATCTCCCTGCTATTTTTATTTTAAAAGGGAGGTGTAAAGATAAAGAAAGGGGTTGGGATAAATGGATTTCTTTAGAGATTTATACAATTTATTTGTTGCTCTAGTTGCAGGTCTATTCGGTATTGCAGTAAGCAATGGAACAGTAGATAAGTTTGCTAGTATGTTTCTTCTTCTCAGTTTATTTACAATTGCTGTTTTAACGATTGAATACACTACCCTTCTAACTGAAAGAAAGTTAGGAATTAAAGATTTAGCATTGCCAGTAATAAAATCATTTTGTACATTGGCAATTTTTCTATTCTTTAGTATAGGGGCTATCCTGTCAATTGGGATAGATAATTACACCTCAACATTCCTATATTTCATCACTTGGTCATATACGGGATTAATTGTAAGTGCTTATTTAGTGCAAATACTTACTTTTGGAAAGAAACTTGGTATTCCCGGTATGGCTAAATTAATTGAGATTGTTGAGCAATTCTCTACGATCTTCACAAGATATAAGAAATAACACATATAAACATACAAGGAACTTTATAACTCGGATTATAGAGCCTATTTTTTAGGCTCTATTTTTTTATGAAAGGAGAGGATCAATATGAAAAAACAAGGAAAATTTATTGAAATGAGCAGAGAAGAATTTTTTAAATGGCTAATGGATTTAAAAGTAAGTAGAAAAATTACACATATACAAGAGCATCATACATATAGACCAAATTATGGTGATTGTAAAAAGCACTCCAATCTTGAGTTAGTTGAAAATATATCTAAATACCACAAAAAATTGGGTTGGAGTTGCATTGGCCAACATATTACAACCTTTCCAGATGGAAAAATAGTTATCGGCGAAAGAAGTTTTGACGATGATCCCGCTGGTATTAAAGGACACAATGCTGGCGGTATTTGCATAGAAAATCTAGGTTTCTTTGATAAAGGGCAAGATGTAATGACAGAAGAGCATAAGAAAACCATTATTTTTGTTACCGCTGCTTTACATTTTAAATTTAACCTACCTGTAAATACTAATACTTGTGTTTATCATGCTTGGTTTGCAAATAAAACTTGTCCCGGAACTAATTTCTTTGGGGGAAATACAAAGTCAGACGCACAGAAGTATTTCTATCCTTTAGTAGAGAAGCAGATTGCAGAATTTAAAGGTGCTAAAACAATTTCAAAACCTGCTTCTGCTCCTGCTACTAAAAAAGAAAGTAAGAAAGGAGTAAAGGTAATTTGCTCTTCTCTTTGGACTTATAACTCTGCAAATTGGGATGATAAAGCAGTAATAGTACATAAAGGAGAAGTATTTACCATCATCTCTGACAAAATTAAAGTTGGAGGAGGATATATGTACCGACTCAAGAGTGGTCTCTACATTACCGCTAACCCTAAATATGTTGAAGTAATTAATCTTTAGGAATATTTAATAATCATTATAACTATTATAATGATTATTTTTATTTATAAACATTTATAATGAAAGGAGTTGATTAATAATGTTTGAGAATGATTTATATTTACTAATTGGTTTTGCACTTGCTGTTCTTGTAACACTTTTTACCCCTATGGTAAGGGGATATTTAAATAAATTCTATTCTTTTCTTGTGAAAAAACTAGGTAAAAATACTGCTAATATACTTAAAACAGTATTTATAGCAGTTATTCAATACATAAAAGACAATAAAGACAAGATAATTACTGTTTTAGTAAAGAAATCTAATGACAAAATAAACAAAGACAATATAAAAAGCATTGAAAAAGGTTATAAAAAAGGAAAAGAAATATTAAAGTAATACATTGCCTCCCGCTTTGGGAGGCTATTTTTCTATTTTTATTGTAAATTTTTACTAACGAAAAAACTGAAATAAATACACGAAAAAAATAAAATAAATACTCATACAAAGTCATTCCTTGTCAGTCATGACTTTGTAAAAAATGATTAAAAACGAATAAATGAGGTTTTTAACGACATTTATTTATTTTATTTTATTCTTCTTATTTTTGCAGAATTTCTTAGAAAAATAAGAAACAGTGATTATTCCTAATTTTCGGATCGCTATTTTTATCTACATATAAAAATATTTTAGAATCCGTAGATAAAAAAGCAGGATTTATTTATTCAAAAAATAAGATGACAGTAGAAATATCAAAACTTAAAGATAAAAAGGAGGTATTCTCATGATAGAATTTTTACAGTTCTTAGGACAGAAATTAATGCAGCAAAAAGAAATACTGGCTTGGGTTGACAAAATGTTTTATGTTACGTTGAAAGTTATGTTTGCATGGCTATCGATGGGATTTCTGACTTACATCGCATACGATAATATTAATAAAAGTGTGCCTGAAAGATACAAAGAATATTGTTATGCAATAACAGATAGTATTGCTATTACAATAACATACATTATTACAGTCTACTATTTTATAAGTTTTTTCTAAAAAGGTGTTGATAAAATATTAAAGCGCAATTAGGAGGAAAAAGTATGGACTATAAGCAACTAACCAGACCGTTCGGTAAAGACCAAATAAAAATAAGACAAGGAAGAAAAAATATGTCTTATTATTATGTTCCTTCCCAGCATGTAGTTGAACGCTTAAATGAGATCGGAACATTTAATTGGCACTTCACAATAAAGGAAAGTAAACAAATAAACGAAGAAGTTGTTGTGTTGGGAAGTTTAACAATCATGGGGAACACTAAAGAAGCCTACGGTTCAGCCCCAATTGATGATAAGAAAAGCGTAGGGGACAGTTTTAAAACGGCTTCTGCCCTTGCTCTTACAAAAGCCGCTAGTCTGTTCGGAATTCCATGTGTGTTCCATACAAAAATACAAGATAACAAACAAAATACACATAATTATCCACAAATGCCTACATCTCAAACTAACAATGCTCAACCAAATGCTTGTATGGATTGTGGCTTAATAATAAGCGAGGCCGAAGTGCAATTTAGTAAAAAATATGCACATACTTATAAAAACAAAATCTTGTGCAAAGAATGTCAACAAAATTATAGAAACGTGAGAAGAGTAAAATAATCTCTTCTCTTTTTTTATTTAAATTATTCGTTTAAAAAACAAGGGATTTATCTTTCAAGAAACAAGTATACAAATAGAAATTAAATTAGTTAAAAGAAAGGGAGGTTACAGACGAAAGAAAATTTGAATACTCGCAAAAGGCTGCTGTTTCATGGAAAAATCATTGTCTTAAATAGTGTATTTTAAAATGTTCTTTAATTTGATATAATTAATTATTCGTGGAGGGAAAACATATGGCAACGGTGATCAAAGAAATGTTAAAAAATGTTGACAAAGAATTAATAAGTGAATTTCAGTCACTTCCGATAGACATTTGGGATTTTAAGGACGAAGATGTTCGTTTTGGAACACATGGGATCCATAACTATCCTGCTGTTATGGTATATCCAATAAGTCGCAAACTATTATCTATTTTCAAAAAATATCAACCTATAAAAACATTACTTGACCCATACATGGGGTCAGGAACTTGCCTAGTTGAAGGGATTTTGGCTGATTTGGATTCTGTTTATGGAACAGACTTAAATCCATTAGCAAGATTAATAAGTAGGGTAAAAACAAAAGCAATAGAACCAGACATTCTTAACGAACAGATAAGCCATTTGTTTTATAATCTAGATTACAATTTTACAGAATTAAGAAAAATTATTGATAAATTTGATGATTATGTAAGAAAAGAAAAGAAATTAGATGTTACTGCAAAAGATGGTTGGGGTTCTAATGCAGTAGAGATTACAAAAGAGTATCTAGCAATGCATAATATTGACCTTTATTTGCCTGAGATCAGTAATCTCGGCTATTGGTTTTTACCAAGAGTTGTTCTAGAATTACAAATTATAAAAAACTGTATAAAATTAATAGAAAACAAAGATGTTCGCAATTTCTTATGGGTTTGTTTTAGTGAAGTAGTTCGTTTAACAAGTAATCGTCGTAACGGTGAATTTAAAATGTACCGTATGGATAAAGAAAAATTAAAAACATTCAATCCGAACGTTTTAGAAATATTCATGAATACGGTACAAAAGAACGAACAGAAGATGTTAGAGTTTTATGATGCATATTCACAAAAACAAAAAAACACACAAGTTCATATATACAATAATAATGCTATGACACTAGAAAATATTCCAGACGAAGAGATTGATATTGTTATCACTTCTCCACCTTATGGTGATTCTCGCACAACTGTTGCGTACGGACAATTTTCACGAACTGCTTTAGAGTGGTTGGATATGCACGAAACAGATTCTACAGAAGAAGAACTAGACGAAAGAAAAATAAGAGCAATTGATAGCAACTTACTTGGTGGAAAAATAGATAAAAATATGGAGTTTAATCTTCCTTCACCAACTTTAAGAGAAGCATACGAACAAATAAAACAAAAAGACGAAAAACGTGCATTGGAAGTTTATGCTTTTTACAGAGATTTGAACGAGTCCATAAGAGCAATCACAAGTAAAATGAAAAAGAATGGGTATCAGTGCTGGGTCGTTGGGAATAGAACAGTAAAGGAGATTCAGTTACCAACTCATCAAATTTTAATTGAACTTGCTGAACATCATGGAAATGCTTATGTAACTACACTTGTAAGAAATATTTCAAATAAAGTAATGCCTTTACTAAACAGTCCAACAAATAAGACCGGACAAAAAGTAGCCACTATGACAAACGAACATATAGTAATTATTCGTAAGCAATAGACGGAGAAGATCTTCTCCGTCTATATTTTTATAAAATACGTTCTTTTGTTTCATAAAATTCATCGATTTTATTTTTACGAATACGAAAAGCAGTTCCTCTTGAACGTCCCGCTCCACTTGGCTTCAAATGAACACGAAAATCTATGTATATATCGCCATTTTCCATAACCTCTAGGAATTTGTCGCCAGTAAAGTTTTTACACAAATAAACTTCATCGTATAAGAATTCTTCGTTTGCACCTCTACCTCTATGATGTGCTGGAACATATATAAGACTTTTACTTATTTTTTCAAGAAATTTTTGAGCAAGTAACTCTTTGTCATAATACCCTAAAATAACCTCATTACCGTCATCTAACCGTTTAACAATATTTATTCTATCGTTTTTAACAACTGCTCGGATATTTTGTGCATTATAAACACTTGACGAAAAAGTTGATTTTAAAGCATATCTGCCCTTTTTATCAACATAACCATATTTAGTTAGCATTTCTTCCCAACTCATATCACGAACTGGCTCAAGTGTAAAAAGTGTTAATAGAGAAGAAGAATTTCTACGAACTGCTTTTAGTTCGCCTGTTTCACCAAGATCGGGTAAATCAATGTTATTTTCTGTAATACCTAGTAAATCTTCTAGTGTTTTACCTACTCCAGTATCCGCTCCACGATGAGTCTTTACCCAACCCATTTTCTTTATTTGTTCCATTTTTGTTAAAAAAGTGTTCAAATCCATTATTTTACCCCCAACTATTAGATTCCATTTATTAGAATACAAGATTCTTCAAAATGGTTCCATAGTCTGGTGTAAAATAATTTAAAATAATTAATTTTATACTATTAATCAATCCACAACATAATTTAAAAATGGTAGTATATTAACATATGAAAAAATTATTTAAATAAGGAGTAAAGCCAAATATGAAATTATACTCACTTGTGTTAAATGATAATAATTATTTTATTAAACAGTATGTAAAAGATAACAATGCGGAAATAGTAAAAGAACAAACTTATAGACCTAACGAATATTTCAATTATCCAAATCTGGAAGAAATAAAGATGGAAATGAAGAACATTGGGGCAGAAGCATTAATTCTGAACGATATCCATGATTTACAGGATATTAATACTTTCGAGGAATTTATTAATCAAGCGGAGAAGAACAATATAGAAGTTATTTTTGCTAGTCAAAAATTAAAAACTTCAAAAAAGTATACAATAAGAGAACTAGTATTTTATTTATCTAGGAATTTTTACAATTAATTGATATATAAATATCGTATTATAGAGGCAACGTACGCAGGGTAAAATAAAAAATCCCTGCTTTTTTATTTTTGGTCCTTCTCAAAAAAATCACTATATAGTATAATTATTCCATATTTAATTATAACATCAAAATAGCAAGCAAGTGGTTGCCATTGCAACACAACTAAAAATAATTATTTGAAGAACTACTTAAAACATAGTTTAAACTACATATATTAATAATAATGTAAAAAACACAGTTAAAACTACAACTTTAAAACACCGCTTAAAATACATACCACTCCTGCTAGCACAGTAGGGGGTATGTATATGTTAGTTAAAGAAAGAATATTACACGAAAATCAATCCCTTCACCTGCATATGATGTACAAACGGCATCATCGTGCAGGGGTGAAGGGGATGGAAACAGTCACTCAACCTTCTCATCCTTCCCACAAAATCACAGAGATCGAGGGGAAGTATGGAACAATCAAAGTATTTAAATCTCAAAGGGAAGTTTCAAAAACGGACGAGGATATTCATTCTTTAATCGCAAGGGTTCTGCTAATGAAACAAAAAAGACTAGCCAACAACGGTTAGTCTTTTTTCCATTTATTAGGGAAATAGATACATAATTTTATATTTTAGTAGATATCATACCATCACCGATGAGCTTATCGTTGCCCATACAAACGAATCAGAGTACAAAGCATTTATCAGTAATAAGAAAAATGAAGCCCTCCAATCCCGGATGATCGTGATGCGCATTCCGTATAACTTGCGCGTATCGGATGAGGAGAAAATTTATGGGAAGCTAATTAGACAAAGCGACCTTGGACACGTCCATATCGCGCCGCATTCCCTGCGTGCTGCAGCGATTTTCTCCACTTTGACACGCTTGAAGGAATCGAAGAAGCAGGGCGTTGATTTGTTGAAGAAAATGCGGTTGTATAACGGGGACGCTGTGGAAGGATTCAAAGACTCAGACATTAAGGAACTGCAAAGCGAATTTCCGGATGAGGGCATGTCTGGCATTGACCCGCGTTATGTTATTAATCGTATTTCTAGTGCTCTTATTCGCCGCGATACCGAATGCATCAATGCCCTTGATATTTTGCGGGCGCTCAAGGATGGCTTGGATCAGTCACCTACCATTACAAAGGAAGATAAAGAACGCTACCTTACATTCATTAACATTGCGCGCAAGGAGTATGACGAGTTAGCCAAAAAAGAAGTACAAAAAGCGTTTGTTTACTCGTATGAAGAATCTGCGAAAACCCTTTTGGATAACTATCTTGATAACGTAGAGTCCTATTGCAACAAAACGAAGGTATGTGACCCTATTACCGGTGAAGAAATGGACGCGGATGAAAAACTTATGCGGTCGATTGAGGAACAGATTGGCATCTCGGAGAATGCGAAAAAAGCATTCCGTGAAGAGATACTCATCCGGATTTCTGCTTATGCGCGTAAAGGCAAGCGATTCGACTATAACAGTCATGAACGACTGCGCGAAGCGATCGAGAAGAAGTTATTTGCTGATTTGAAAGATGTTGTCAAAATCACGACCTCAACCAAAACGCCGGACGAAGTGCAGTTGAAGAAAGTAAATGAAGTAACCGCGCGCTTGATTGACGAGCATGGATACTGCCCGATTTGTGCAAACGAACTCTTGCGTTATGTGGGCAGTCTTTTGAATCGATAAGCGGTGAAAAAGGGGGAAATTTTATGAAACAAGAACCACCGTTTATCATTTCACGTGAAGATTGGTCGCTGCACCGTAAAGGTCATCAGGATCAGCAACGCCACCAGGAAAAGGTGAAGGAAGCAATCAAACAAAATCTTCCTGATTTAATAAATGAAGAAAGCATTGTTATGTCGAACGGACGGGATGTTGTAAAAATCCCGATCCGTTCTCTTGATGAATATCGTATTAGATATAATTACAACAAAAGTAAACATGTCGGCCAAGGTGATGGCGATTCTAAAGTTGGCGACGTGATTGCACGAGAAAGCGGAGCGGGTCAGGGGCCGGGCGCAGGCGATCAGCCTGGCATAGATTACTATGAGGCGGAGATTTCAGTAGAAGAGCTGGAAGAGATGCTATTCGCCGAAATGGAATTGCCGAATCTTCAACAAAAACAAGAGGATCAAGTGATCGTTACCGATATTCGCTTTAATGATGTAAGGAAAAAAGGACTGATAGGAAATATTGACAAAAAGCGTACGATTTTGGAGGCGCTGCGTCGCAATGCGCGAGAAGGATACAAAGGAATTAAAAACATTATTGATGAAGATTTGCGTTTCAAAACATGGGAAGAAATCGTCAGACCACACTCCAACGCGGTTATCATCGCAATGATGGACACTTCAGGTTCGATGGGGGCGTTGGAAAAGTACGTAGCGCGTAGCTTTTTTTTCTGGATGACCCGATTTTTGCGCACGAAGTATGAGAAGGTGGAAATTGTATTTATTGCACACCATACCGAAGCGAAAGAAGTAACGGAAGAAGCGTTCTTTTCCAAAGGTGAGAGCGGGGGCACGATTTGCTCGTCCGCCTATCGTAAAGCGCTTGAGATTATCGATAGCCGTTACCCACCATCTCTGTATAATATTTATCCATTTCATTTTTCAGACGGCGATAATTTGACATCAGACAATGATCGTTGCGTGAAGCTGGTAAAAGAGCTAATGGCAAGGTGCAATATGTTCGGATATGGTGAGGTTAACCAATATAATAGACATTCAACATTAATGTCTGCCTATAAACATATTAAAGATCCAAAATTCAAATACTGTATCGTTCGTGAAAAAGGTGAGGTTTATAAAGCGTTAACCACTTTCTTTGGGAAGGAGGAGAAAGAGTGACATCGGATGAGGTTAGACAATTAGAGCGGGCGGTTGATGAGATTACTGAAATTGCCAAAGGGTTCGGGCTTGATTTTTATCCGATGCGCTATGAAATTTGTCCGGCGGACATTATTTATACGTTTGGCGCATATGGTATGCCAACACGCTTTTCTCATTGGAGTTTTGGTAAAGCTTTCTATAAAATGAAACTGCAGTACGATTTAGGTTTAAGCAAAATCTACGAACTAGTCATCAATTCGAATCCGTGCTATGCGTTTCTTCTGGAGGGCAATTCGTTAATTCAAAATAAACTGATTGTAGCCCACGTGCTGGCACATTGCGATTTCTTCAAAAATAACGTTCGTTTCAGCAAGACAAACCGAAATATGGTCGAGAGCATGGCGGCGACAGCAGAGCGGCTGCGCCAGTATGAGATTGAATATGGCAAGCAAACCGTAGAAGAGTTTCTTGACGCGGTGCTTGCGATTCAGGAGCATGTCGATCCAAGTTTGAACCGCCGCCATTTTAGCTGGGCGGAAGAGATAGAAAAAAAACGGAACACCGTCGAACTAAAAAAAAACAACCCTTATGGGGATATATGGTTTTTAGACGAAGAGGAGCAGAAACGACGGAAAATTGCGGAAGAAGAAGTGAAGAAGAGGTGGGATCGCTTCCCTCCAGATCCGGAAAAAGACTTGCTTTTGTTCATTGAAGAGTTTAGTCCGCGCTTGGAGAATTGGCAACGCGACGTACTTACGATTATGCGGGAAGAAATGCTGTATTTCTGGCCGCAAATTGAGACGAAAATTATGAATGAAGGCTGGGCGTCTTACTGGCACCAGCGTATTCTGCGGGAAATGGATTTAACTGAAGAGGAGACCATTGAATACGCGAAGCTGAATGCTGGTGTTGTGCAGCCGTCTACCATAAGCATTAACCCGTATTATTTAGGCCTGAAAATGTTCGAAGATATTGAAGAGCGCTGGAATAACCCGACTAAAGAAGAACAGGAACGTTTTGGTCGAAAGCCAGGCATGGGGCGTGAGAAGATCTTTGAAGTACGCGAACTGGACAGTGATATTTCTTTTATCCGTAACTATTTAACAAAAGAACTTGTTGAAAAAATGGATATGTACGTATTCGCACGTCAAGGCAACGATTGGACGATTACAGACAAATCGTGGGAGATAGTGCGCGATCAACTGGTGACGAGTCGCGTCAATGGCGGATTTCCATACATTTTAGTACAGGATGGCGATTACTTGCGCAATGGCGAGCTGTATTTGTTTCACCAGTATGAGGGAATGGAATTGGATATAAAGCACCTGGAAAGAACGTTGCCATATATCTATAAGCTTTGGGGCAGAACGGTGCACTTGGAGACAAAAATCGAGGAACGTCGCGTGCTGTTTACTTATGACGGTAAGAAGTGTCACCGGAGATTTCTTTAATTACCGAAGACCGCTACAGGAAAAGCGGTCTTTTTCTTTCCCATATTATTCATACAAGGTAAAGAAATTTTTTCTTTTTTGTCTAACTAACTATTTAACCAAAGGAGAAAAGGAAGAAAAAGGGGGATTTGGCGATGGCGCGAATCGACACGGGCGGAATTTTGATTTCCGTATTTATTGGCTTTGTGCTTGGATTGAAAATGCAGGATAATTATTTATGGGTACAGCCAAAACCGACGGAAAATGCGCTGCAAGCAATTGCCTCCACGGATGTTGTGCAAGCGAAGAATATAACAAAGGAAAGGCTTGTAGAAGAACTAAAGAAATACATGACATCCAACTTTGGCTACCAGTCGTTAAAAGTTTCATGGATTCAATATATTAAAGATTACGATATTTTTTTGAAAACGAAGGTGTTATGATTCAAGTTCAGACTCATTTGCTTGAAACGAGCGGGGATTTAGTATATATGTTAAACGCGGTACAAGGGTTTGTGAAAAGCCGCTTGCCGGATATGTATGAACAGAGTCGAGTCGTGATTATAAACCAAAAAGGGGATATACTGATGGAAAGGAAGTTTTCTGCTTCATAAAGATAAACGATTATTATAGGGAACAGAAAACGGAGGGATGCAGTGATGGTACCTGCTTTGTTTGTTGCACACGGCGCGCCGACATTGGTATTAGAAGAAAATCAATATACGAAGATGCTAAAAGGATTGGCTGATCGTCTGCCGGAACCTCGTGCTATTGTGTTGTTTTCGGCGCATTGGGAAGCGCCTGTACAGATGGTGAGTGCTGTAGAAGAATATGAGATGATATATGATTTTTACGGTTTTCCGGAAGAAATGTATAAAATTGTATATCCGGCCAAAGGAAACAAGGATCTTGCACAGAAGATCGTAAAGTTGTTGGAGGAAAGTGGAACCGATTCCAAAGTGGACGCGGAGAGGGGGATTGATCACGGAGCTTGGGTGGTACTTCGGTTGATGTACCCGGATGCTCGTGTCCCGGTTGTTGTGCTATCGGTGAATCCTGCGCTTTCCCCTGCGGAGCAATATTACATAGGGCGGGCGCTGGCACCGTTGCGGAAAGAAGGTGTGATGATTATTGGAAGCGGCGGAACGGTACATAATTTGCATAGGTTGAATTGGAACAGTTTAGAAAAAGAAAAGTGGGCGGCCACGTTTGACGATTGGCTGCAAGCAAAAATAGAGATGTGGGATACGGATTCGCTGTTTAGGTATGAGACGGAAGCGCCGTATGGCAGGGAAGCTGTGCCACGCAACGAGCACTTTATTCCGCTGTTGCTCGCCATGGGGGCGGCGGATGACGGAAGAAAAGCGGATTTGCTGCATCGGGAATATCAGCATGGAAGCTTGAGTCTATGTTGTTGGAAGTTTGAATAATCAGTGTAAGGGTGTCGCAATTTATAGTCATTTAACTACAAATTGCTAATTGGAAGCATCCTTCCTCTGCAGACGAGCAGCCGATTGGTAGGTATTCAGTATACAACGATTGGCAAAGTATTTGAATATTCGCGTCACGCATTTGAAATATGAAAGACCTTTCGATAATTGAAGGGTCTTTCATATTTCAAAGCGGTGTTTGAACAGCATGTATCCAGTTTTATGACGTTTTCGGATATAATCTTGCGTTTTATACGGCAACAGATGTAATGTTATGCTTGAGCCATTTTTCCTAAAGGCCCATTTTCATTGATGATATCTTCCAAGTCGTATACAGATATGGGAAACATGGGAAAGCCGACATAGTAAGGGGTAATTTCATACAGTTGAAAATAAATAACCAATGCTTTATCTGCTATATAAAAATCTTGATCTGGCCGAATCCCTTTAAATTCGCCTAACAATGGGATGTTTCGTTTTTTAATCTGGAATTGAATAATATTGGACAGTCTTTTTATGTAATCACTTCCTTGTTGAAATAAATCCTTCAATTGATAGAGTTTACCTGTTTGAATATTTATAGTTAATGATTTTAAAATGGTGAGTCCATGTGCGTGGTGCAAGATATAGGCATAATTCTCTAGGGTTAGGCTAAGGATATCTCTTTCATTGGATTTGATCTCATAATGGCCGAGCATTTCGATCGTTGTTGGATTTTGATAATACCCTTGTTCTTGGATTAAGGCATAAACTTGATGCAAAATGATAACGTTTATTTTTTCTTGTACAGCCTTATTTTTCAGTCCTTCTACCCGAGGATAATAAATGGTGACATTTGGGGCAAGAATGGACATTGTTTGTATATAAACGGGGAAGTTATATGAATCCATAGCATACCAATCCCTTTCGATTTTTTCCTATGTTTTAGCCTATTCAGGAAGTGGTTGCACGGTTTTTGTTTAGAGATTTTTTAAATTTATTGACAGTTTTCATAAACGTAATTATTATAGAATAAATAATTTATATATTGATTTTCTTATCAAGAGAGGCGGAGGGACTGGCCCAGTGAAGCCCGGCAACCCCAATGACCCTATTCGAGGGAAGGAAGGTGCCAATTCCAGCAGGATACACATATCCTGAGAGATAAGGAAAAGGATGAGCAATCAGCTCCTTTATACCTTACTCAGGATAAAGGGGTTTTTATTTTGCCCTGCAATTTGGTTCGTACGATGCACACAAACTGAATATATCGCTCTTATCAAGAGAGGTGGAGGGACTGGCCCGATGAAACCCGGCAACCATCAAACGCAATGTTTGAACGGTGCTAATGCCTGTGGAACGACTGTTCTAAACGATGAGAGGGGAAAGTTTGCTGTATATAAACACTCTCCATCGAAGAGTGTTTTATTTTTTATCTTTGATGTTTATGAAACGAAATGAAACGGAGGAAGAACATGAACATTGAAACACTTCTTGTTCGTTCTGGGTTAGAAAGAGACCGCGCGACTGGTGCAATCAGTACACCGATTTACCAGAGCGCGACTTTCCAGCATCCAGAGCTGGGTGTCAGTACCGGATATGATTATTCCCGCACAGCCAATCCAACCCGGACAGCGCTGGAAGAAGCGATAGCCGTGTTGGAAAAAGGAGCGAAGGGCTTCGCTTTTGCTTCCGGGATGGCCGCCATTTCCTCTGTTTTTTGTTTGTTAAAGAGCGGGGATGAGATTTTGCTTTCTGATGACATTTACGGCGGCACGTACCGGGCGATTACAAAACTGTTCCCTCGTTTCGGCATACAGTCAAAGTTCGTAAATACAACGGATATCGGTGCGATTGAAAGCGCGATTACGCCGGCGACACGTGCGATATTTTTGGAGAGTCCGTCCAATCCGCAGATGAATATTACAGATATTGAAGCCGTATGCCGGCTGGCCAAACAATACGGGTTGCTAACCATTGTCGATAATACGTTTATGACGCCTTATTTACAGCGGCCTTTGCGGCTGGGAGCCGACATTGTGATTCATAGCGCCACCAAATATATCGGAGGACATAGCGATGTTGTAGGGGGGTGGTGGTAGCGGGCAAAAAAGAAATCGCTGAAGAAATCGGATTTATTCAGAACGCGTTCGGTGCCATTCTTGGCCCGCAAGATTCCTGGTTGTTGCTACGGGGATTGAAGACGTTGAAAGTGCGGCTTGACCAACATCAGAAAAGCGCGCATAAAATAGCGGTTTGGCTGCAAAACCATCCCGCGGTAAAGCGGGTATATTATCCCGGTCTTCCCGAACATCCGGGGCATGAGCTGGCCGCTAAACAGGCAGCGGGCTTTGGCGGCGTGCTCTCTTTTATGTTGCATAATGTAGAACAGGTAGAGCGATTTTTGCGGAATGTCACTCTTCCGGCTCTTGCCGTAAGTCTCGGCGCTGTCGAAAGTATTTTGACGTATCCGGCTCGGATGTCGCATGCCAGTATTCCGGAAGCGGATCGAAAGAAAATGGGAATTACGGATACGTTATTGCGCCTATCGGTCGGTCTGGAAGAGCCGGACGATTTGATTCAAGATCTGGAGCAGGCTTTGCAATGTAGTGTTTCCAGTTCCAATTATGTTTCTTGAGTATATATCATTTTGGATGTTTTGTATGTACAATCAAAAGAAACTGTTTTGTACATATAGGACATTGATACACAAAGATGGAAAATCTTTCGGGGTATGGGTAACGATACGGGCTGTGCCCAACGGCAAAGAGCATCATGTGCGGCAATACGGCGTGCATTTAATAAACAAGCCGTGTGGCGAAGAGAGACCGGTCGGTGATGCAATTGAACGGCAGTGTTTGATGGGATGAAAAAGTGCAGTTCCTGGCTGGGAAGCGCAGCGCATGTTTACCGGGGAGAAGTCATTTCCATAAGGGCAAACCGGGATAAGGAAGGACAGCCGATAGATGTTTCGGCTGTTTTTTTACATAGAAAATGATTTGAGAAAGAATAGGCTCATAATAAAGGAAACAGGGAAAAGATGATTGACTTTTTTATTTATTGTAATATACTTTTATAAAGTAAGTTAATAACTTATCAGGAGGTTGGATATGATTACTATTTATCCAGCAGCTTCGCGTTATTCCACAAATCATGGTTGGCTGCAAAGTAATTTCAGTTTTTCGTTTGCTGAGTATTATGATCCAAATAATTTACAGTTTGGCCCGCTTCGGGTGTTTAATGATGATATCGTACAACCGGGTACGGGCTTTGGTGCTCATCCGCACAGGGAAATGGAGATTGTCTCTATTGTGCTGAGAGGACAATTGAAACATCAGGATAGCACTGGTAATTCAGCGGTGCTTGTGCCGGGAGAAATTCAGCGCATGACCGCCGGGACGGGGATTATGCACGCTGAGTTCAATCCGTCCGATACGGAAGAGGTTAATTTTTTGCAGCTCTGGTTTCTACCGGATGAAAAAGGATTGGAGCCTTCATACGAACAATTCGCGTATAATCAGGAAGCAATGAGAAATAACTTGTTGCCTATAGTAGCGAAACGTCAAGTAGATGGGCATCGCGTAGCGCATATTCATCAGGATTTGACGTTATATCTTTCCAGGCTGGATACCGGCAAGAGCCTGACATTTACGCAAGCGGAAGGCCGCCGTATCTATGTATTTGTGATTGAGGGCGAACTGGAATTAAACGGGAAGAAAACGCTGCACACTCGTGATGCCGCGCGCATTATGGACACGCTAGTATTGGAGTTGAAAGCAGCAGAAAATGTACACTTTATGCTTATCGATCTTCCTTAATCATGCAAGTAATGAAAAACTTGCGGGTAACGTGCCCGCGAGTTTTTCTTATCTTTTTTTCACGATCATGCGCAAACCGTTTTTGGGGCGCAGCGTCACCACCGGTTCCGGTTCGACCGGATTGTGCGGATCGGCGAGACGCAACTGGAATTTTTGAGCAATTGTAACGAGAATAAGCGTGGCCTCCATAATGGCGAAATGATTACCGATACAGACGCGCGGCCCCCCGCCGAACGGAAAGAAAGCAAACTGCGGGATTTCTTTAAGGAGATTGCCTGCAAATCGCTCAGGAATAAAGGCATCTGGATTATCGAAATATTTTGGATTGCGGTGCATGACATACTGGCTCATCATAATCGATTCGCCCGGTTTAAATGTATGTCCTCCAATCTCTATTTCATCCGTCACCTCACGGTTAATTGCCCAGGCGGCCGGATAGAGGCGCAGCGTTTCCCAGATTATATTTTCCGCGTATTTTAATTTCGGCAGATCATGTACGGTTACTTTCCGTCCGCCAAGCACTTGTTCGATTTCCGACCAGAGCTTTTGCTCCGCTTCCGGGTGTTGGGCGAGAAGGTATAGCGTCCATGACAATGTGTTTGCCGTTGTTTCATGGCCGGCGATGAAAATCGTCATGACTTCATCGCGTACCTGATGGTCGGTCATGCCCGTACCATCGTCTTCATCCCGTGCCGCAAGCAGCATGGAGAGTAAGTCGCCACGGTTTTCATCTTCGCTTTTCCGGCGTTCTTCAATAATCGAGAAAATGACCTTATCCAATGTTTCCGCTGCTTCTTTAAATTCGCGATTGCTTTTGGTCGGGATGCTTTCCGGAATATCAATAAACGAAGAGGCGCGTCGGCTTACATATTTTAACCCTACATCAATCGCATGCTCGATATCATTTAAATTTTTATTAATACTTGTCCCAAACATTGTTTTTGTGATAATGGAGAGGGTTAATTCCATCATATCTTTCGAGATAAGGCGCTCTTCGCCGTCCTTCCATTTACTGATGAGTTTCTCCCCATATTCCACCATCGTGTCGCCGTAGCTGACAATATGGTCTTGACGGAATGAAGGCTGCATAAGGCGCCGCTGACGCATGTGGAATTTTCCTTCGCTTGTGAGGATGCCTTCTCCGACGACTGCTTTGGCAACTTGTAGACCTTTTCCTTTTTTAAAGTGTGCTTGTTTGGTTACGAGTACTTCCTTAATATAATCGGGGTTGCTTATTAGATAAAGGTGCCGGGGACCAAATCTCAGGTGAACAATATCGCCATATTCTTCAGCGGCGCGGCGCAGAAATTCAAGGGGATTCTTGCGAAAAGCAAACAGATTGCCGGTAATGGGTAAGCCCTTTGGGCCGAGAATTTCGATTTCACTCATGTATGTTCCCTCCATTTTTGGTTATATTGTGTACTATCTCCCTTTCTTATTCTTTTTTTTATTTTTCCTTTATAAATCTTACGGAAAGACAAAAGAACATTGTCCGTGGGGAGGAGTTCGTGCTATGATTTGAAAAAAACGGGATTGCGAACTTCCTGTTTATTGTTGATACCTTAGCGGGTATGATAAAGACATACCATCGATTGAGGTGATAAGGGATGGAATATAACGATGCTATAAAAAATCGCCTCCGCCGCATTGAAGGACAGATTCGCGGAGTGCTCAGCATGATGGAACAGCAAAAGGATTGCCGTGATGTTGTCACCCAACTCACCGCGGTTCGTTCCGCTGTTGATCGCGTGATCGGATTGGTTGTGGCAAATAATATGGAAGCGTGTATACGCATGGAAATTGAAAAAGGAAATAATCCCGATCATGTTATTAAGGAAGCGGTTGATTTGCTTGTAAAAAGCCGCTAAGAAAGCAAAGCAGCACGTTATGTGCTGTTTTTTTGTGATACCAGTTTACTTACGACTTGAGAACAAAATGTGAAGATATGGAAAATATGTTGTTAGGGAGTGTCATTTCCGCGCTGTCGACCGGACTGAGCGCCGTGCCGATTTTGTTTCTTCCGCATATTTATCATTATGCACGGCATATACTGGTAGCGCTGGCCGCTGAAATAATGATGGTCGATTTCCCTAACATTATGATTCCTCCGATTGGACGGTGATTCCGTGACGCATCAACAGGGCGGTAGTGACACCGACACCTTTTCGTTTTGTTTTGGAAAATGTGCCATTATAAATCATATTGCTGCCACAGGAAGGGCTACGTTCTTTCAAAATGGCTTCTTTAGCATTAACTGATTGCGCAATAAGCAAAACCTGCCGTGCACCTTGCAGGAACTGTTCTGTTACGTCATTGCCTTGATTGTCAATAACTTTTGCTTTCCCATCGAGTACATCAAATCCGTCGCCGCCCACAATTTCCGCCGGATTGCGGGGGGTTGACAGCCCGCCCAGTTGCTCTGGACAGACAGGAATTGCTTTTCCGTCTTTGACGAGTTGCTCAATTTCTGCTACCCGATTGTCTTTTTGGTCGTACCGGCATGCGCATCCCATTAAACAAGCGCTTATGATTTTCATCTTTGTTTCCCCTTTATCATTTTATTATTTGTGTTGTCAATCACACGATCATGTCGTTTCCGGTTTCTTTTGTTTTTTGTTGCAACTTCTGCAAGCTTTCTTCAAGGTGAGCGATCAGCATGACTTTGCCTTGTTAGGGGAAAGCGCTTTTATCGTTTCTCCCCCGATTCTGCTGATGGCTCCGGTAATCATGGCACCTTTTCTTTCTATTGTTCATATATGCTGTTCCCTTTGAAATAGGGTGGAGAGGCAAATTATATTATACCACGTACCACAAAGTCTGAATCGAAGCCGCTGAAATTATACGGATGCTTAGTATTGAACAGCAAAATTCATCATAAGGCGTGCTATACTTGAAAAAAAGAGATAAATATGCGTACTGCGCGCGGAAGAAAGGGTGTACGAGCAGATGGAACATTTAATCAATCCGCGGGTTCGTGATATTCAAATTTCCGGTATCCGCAAATTTTTCAATCTTGTGCAGCAATACGATGACGCCATTTCTTTAACAATTGGTCAGCCTGATTTTGCTACGCCAGGTCATATTAAAGAAGCAGGAAAACGCGCGATTGATCAAAACTGGACAACATACACGCCGAACGCTGGCCTGCCTGAGCTGCGGGAGGCGGCCGCAGCGTTCGTTTGGAAAAAATACGGCTTACGTTATGACCCGGTGACGGAGATTATTGTGACGAACGGAGCGAGTGAAGCGATTGATATCGCGTTACGTACCGTTCTGACGGAAGGCAGCGAGGTTATTTTGCCGGGCCCGGTTTATCCTGGCTATGAGCCAATTATTCGCTTATGCGGCGCCACACCTGTATACGTGGATACACGTGAAACCGATTTTAAAGTCACAACGACGTTGTTAAGCGAGAAAATAAATAAGAATACGCGTTGCGTGATTTTACCGTATCCGTCCAATCCGACCGGCTGCACATTAGAACAGGATGAAATTGAAAAGATTGCTGCCCTCCTGGAAGACAAAGAGGTGTTTGTGATTTCGGACGAAATTTACAGTGAGCTTATTTACGAGAAAAAGCACCGCTCCATCGCTTCGCTTTCTTCCATGCGGGAAAAGACGATCGTTATCAATGGCTTGTCTAAATCTCATTCCATGACAGGATGGCGCATCGGATTTACGTTCGCACCTGCATATATAACATCGCAGATGGTGAAAGTGCATCAGTATAATGTTACATGTGCCAGTGCAATAAGCCAGTATGCGGCGCTTGAAGCATTAACGGAAGGCATCAATGACGCGGAGATCATGAGAGCCGAGTATGACAAGAGAAGAACATACGTGTATGACCGCCTTACAGAAATGGGGCTGGACGTTGTTAAGCCGAATGGCGCATTTTATATTTTTCCGCGTATTGGGCACTTTGGACTGTCTTCGTTTACATTTGCTTCGCGTCTTTTGGAAGAACAACGGGTGGCGGTAGTACCAGGGGACGCTTTTTCAGCTTATGGAGAGGGATACATCCGTATTTCTTATGCTTACGCGATGGAAGTGCTGGAAGAAGGGCTGAATCGTTTGGAAGCCTTTATCACATCTTTGAAATAGTTGAAATTACGAATGATGGTTAATCGAGAGCCATAAAGCAGAAGAGGGGAAGACGCGGCCGCAGCCGGGAGGCGATAGGATTGTCCGCTCGTGGCCGTCAGATGAGAAAGAGGAGCCTTGTCAGCTCCTCTTTTTTGTTTCATACGGCACGCCGATACCCGTAAACCCGAATAGTATCGTGATTACAGGACAAAGCAGACAGAAAAACGCGAACGGCGCATATTCAAAAACAGATACGCCAAGTACTCCGGAAATAAAGACGCCGCTGACGCCCCACGGAATAAGCGGATTTACAACGGTGCCGGCGTCTTCAAGCGTTCGTGCCAGATTTTTGCGTGCAAGACCGAGTTTTTTGTATTGCTTGACAAACGCATTACCGGTAAGAATGATAGACAAGTATTGCTCGCCGAGCAGTAAATTGATACCTATGGCGGATAAAGCGGTTGAAGCGATCAAGCGTCCGCGCGTCTGGATAAAACGTTGAATCATATCCATCAGTTGATAGATAATGCCAAGATGATATAGCAAGCCGCCCATGCTGAGCGAAAGAAAGATAAGAGAAACGGAAAACATCATGCTTTGAATGCCGCCTCGTGTTAGCAATGAATCAATGACTTTGTTTCCTGTCTCGGACGTAAAGCCATTTTGGATAATCCCGATCATGTCACCTATTTTCAATTCATGATTAAGCATGAACGCTACTGCAATTCCCGATAGAATACCAACCATCAGCGTTGGAATGGCCGAAATCCGGCGCATCGCCATGACCATGATGAGCAGAGGCGGCAACAGTGCCACAGGATGGACAACGGCATGTTCGATAAGCGCACGGTGCAGGCCCTCAATTTGTTCCTGCGGAATGGCTCCTGCGTTTCCGTTTCCGAGAAATAAAAACAGCAGGAGAGAAAGCAACAGCGCCGGAGTTGTTGTCCATGTCATGTGGCGAATATGGGTGAATAAATCGATGCGTGCTACTGTAGGCGCTAAGTTTGTCGTGTCGGACAGGGGCGACATTTTATCACCAAAGAACGCTCCTGATACTATCGCACCTGCTATCCAAGCGGGATTGATGCCTATCATCGTTCCCATGCCCATAAATGCGACTCCGATCGTGGCTGTCGTTGTTAGCGAACTTCCGGTGCAGGTTCCTACAACCGCAGTGATAAGCAGAACGGCGGCTAAAAAGTATTTTCCCGATAAAATGCTGAAACCGTATGCCATCATTGTGGGAACAGTGCCGCTTGCTATCCAAACGCTAATGAGTGCACCGATAAGAATAAAAATAAATATCGGCGTAAGTCCTGGCCGCACGCCTTCAATCATACCTTCTTCAACCGTTTTCCAGGGCACTTTTTTTATGGAACTAATAATGATTAAGAGAAAAAGGGATAAAAGTAAAGGAACGTGCGGAGGCGCCTGCCATCCGATAATACAGAAGCTAAGAATGCTGAGCAAAAACAATGTAATAAGCCCAGCTTCCGCTTTTGTAAATTTTGTTTCTTGGTGTTGCTCTGGCACGATTCATTCCTCCAAAAAATTTTACTACTTAAACGCTTGTACGCTTTTAAGCGTTAAATTAACTTTTTAAGAATACTCGATTAATAGTTTGTTTGTAAAGCATTATTTTAAAAGATGATAAAAAAAAGATGAGTTATACTGTCTAGTAGAAATCAATCCATAACAGAGAATGAAAGGCAGGAAAAACATGGGGAATGACGTGCTATGGTGGGAAGAAGAAAACAGGCAATTGTTGTCCGCAGTATGCCGAAATTGCCCGGAACCGCATTTTCAGCGGCGTTCAGGTGATTTACCGCATATCGGGTGCTGTGCGTATGAACCGGTATTTACTTTGTTTGAAATATATAAGATGATTGCCGCGGGAAAGACGGAATTCTTTCTCAAGGAAATATATGCAAATCCGCAAAATGAGATATACGACTATGAAATTGTGGCGGGTGCTAGCATTCAACCGTTATTTTACGAGCGTTCTTCGGAAGAAGATGAATCGCCGGCGGAGCGCTATGAACGTCTGAAACGATCGCCCAATACGGCGTATCTTGCGGTGGATGAGCGGCTGGCGTATGCGGTATGCCAGTTCTTTATTGATGGCAAAGGGTGCGGCCTCGACCCGCGCTTTAAAACAAGCATCTGTCGTTCCTTTATTTGCAGCTCGATTGAGGAGCAGTTGACAGAAGAGGAACGGAAGCATTTGAGCGCCTGGCAGCGCGCGATCCGTGATGAAGCAGAGCCGTTTCACAGACGACATAAAGCTATTTTAGAAGAGAAGGGGTGGACATTACACAATCACGTACATAGCATTGTGGAATACTTTCGCCAGGTAAGCCAAGAAGCCCCTCTTTTTTGATGAGAAAAGAGAGGCGCAAGCTGTGAGTTTTTCTTAATTTTACAATCCGGCGTGCGGTTACATAATATTTTTTATGCTAGGGCTATTAAGGCTGCTGATCGTGACGTCTGTTTGACGGTTCTGCCGAATTTCGCAGACACCATTGCCGCTTCGGCTTGTCCTGGAGCGGCGGCCATACCTCCTGTTAGCATGTTTTTTGCCATTAAGGAAAAGAACATTAGCAGATGGATGGCATTGTTTCCTGTAATTATAAAAAAAGACAGAAAGTCATATAGCCTTTGTTTCGCCTATAAGCGAATAGAGACTATATGACTATGTTGATTGTTTTACAAATAAGGGGAAGAAATCTGGTGTATGGCTGCGCGAATAGGCATTTCGACAGCCTTTTTATACGTTTCTATCAAGCCTGCGAGGCGGAACAGTTCCCGGTTAGGTTTGGTATTCACTTCGATGATCCAGATTTGGCCTTTTGTATCAATTCCGATATCAATTCCAAACTCTATGAAAGAACCGAATTTTGATTCGATGTGTTGGGGCAATAATAAGCTTACTTGTTTAATGCCTTGCAGGATGCTTTCTGTTTCTTCGGGAGAAAAGCGTAGCGTAAGCAAGTTTTTTATGGGAATAGCGCGGCCCCCGCTTTGTAAATTGGAAGTAATGAGCTGTTGTGGAGATTGTTTGCCTACGATACCGGTTATTATCCACTGTCCTACCTCATTTTTTTGTACGAGTACACGGCTGTCACAGATGAAACCGGGGAGAAGCGCAAGATCGAGGCCTTGCTGTAAAATAAACGTGCGGCCCTGCCTTTGACACCAGAGCAGAAGGTAACGTTCGGCTGCAGGAAGAGAGCGGATCGTATTGCGGATGATGCAGCCTGTTTTATCTCTGCCGACCATCTCGAATATCTCGTGCTTGCGCTGAATACGGATGATTCCTTTGCCTCCCGAACCGTTAACTGGTTTTGCGTACAGGACTGGATATTTTCGTATTAGTTTTCCGAGTGCGCCCTGCTGTACGCGCATTGTTTCAGGCAGATGCGGGGCGATGTCGGAATGACCACTAAAAAACTGGTGCGCGTTCCACTTGTGAGCAAAACGGCTATTTAAATAAACAAGGCGGCTTTTGTTCCGGTATGCTGCGTACTTTTTGAATATCTCAGGTGTCATGTTACTAAAGCGGTCATATACAATATCGGGAGTCCGTGTCTTTTTGGCCTCCCATTTTTTTTCTTTTTTGTCGTATGCAAATCCGCGGACGATGTTTTTTTCTTCACAAATATCAGCTGGAGAGTAAACAACGAGCTCGCAACCGTATGTTTCAGCCACGAGCGCCAAGCGAGTAAGATATGTTTTGCCAGCGATAAAAGCGCCGTTGCGATAAGTTAACACTCCGATAAGTAGTTTTCTTCCAGTCATATTGTTTTCACGTCTTCTTTTCTCCAATCTCCTGCCGCAAGCCATAATGTCGGCTTTCCGGTAACGCCGCGCACGCAGGCGAACGCAACCATTCCGATGGTAAAGCAAGTTTTTAAGCTAGCCGTATTATCGGCTGCTACCCGCACGTACAATTTGCCAAGCCGGGAGAGCGCCGCGTTCGTCAGCGCTGTTCCGATCCCCTGTTCTCTTGCTTTCTGGTGGACAACGAGAAACGATTCCTGTGTCCCATACCCATAAACGGCGATACAGCCAAGCAATTTGCTGTTTTGGGTATAGATAAGAACAATATTCCCTTCCTCTTCTAGCATTTCCGCAGGCAATGCGCGCAGCCAGCGAATGGCGCGGGCGGTGATGCGTCTATCCCCATGTACATGAATGAAACGGAGCAATTTTTCCCGTGTTCGGGAAAACAAAGCGGGAGAAAGTTCATGAATGAACATGGCGTTTTTCACCCGAAATAGCAGCGAAATTTGCCTGATACTGTGCGTACTCGACGATGCGCCGCAACGAAAGTTTACGGATATGGGGTTCGTCGAATTTGCCCGGTTTGGCATTTGCCTCTATAAACCAGAGACGTGCCGTCTTATCAATGCCGATGTCTATGGATATCTCCCCGAGAGTAGGCCACTCTTTTTCAAGGGATCTGGCGATACATAACGCCATAAGCCGTATGTTTGAGAGCAGCTTTTCCGCTGAGTAATCCGGAAAAGCGGCTGAAAGGATGGGGACCGGAGGCTGCACGGAACCGCCGCGTGGCACGTGAGTCGTAATTTTACCGGAGCCGGCCAGCCGAACCCCGATGCCCGTCACCCCCCATTCACCTTTTCCGTCTTTTTGCACAAGCAGACGAATGTCAAAAAGTTTGTTATCAAATGTGGCGAGGTCAATTCCTTTTTGAATTAAGTAATGCTTTTTTACGTGCGGAGCGAGATAGAACCATGCTTCTTCTTTTGTTTTAAACATTTTTCCTACTGTTTTTTTTCGTTCTTGATGTTGCACGAGATAGTTTCCGCCACTTTGACGCTGAACCCGGTAAATTCCCTGCCCTGACATTCCATTTGCCGGCTTTAGATATACGAGCGAATAGGAAGAAATCATATTATAAAAAACATCTTTGGAAGAAAGCGGGAGCGTACGTGGCAGATAGGGAAGGGTCTCGGGATTGTTCTGTAGGGCGGCGTACAATTGTTGTTTGTTAAAAAAGTGTGGGTTATAAAGCGTTAGACCGGGGGTGGCAGAAAGCTGGTTTAGTGCGGCTTTTACATGCGCTTTTCCCTCATACGCTCGGTTTGGAATCCTGTTATAGAAAACATGCGGAAACGGAAGTTTTTCTTTTATCCATTTTTTTCTTTTTTTATCGAACAAGTATCCTCGCACGGTGCGAGAATTCCAGTCGATATTTTCCACTGGAACGACATAAACGAGCGCTCCCAGCTTTCTTCCTGTTTCGATAATATCAATAAAGTTGCTTTGTACACCGCGGAACAGACCGCCTCCTGCCACGGTTAAAATACCAATGAAAGGACCGATGGTAAGGTGTTTTTGCTGAGAACGGATTCGTACTTTTGAATTGATAGTATGGGGGCTGGGATGCTTACAGGTGATAAGCAGTGTTTTTTTCCAGCCACCAATGCGAAGGTGTAGCTTTTTCTTTGCCAGTAGGGTGTGCGGCGCTTTTTTCGCGGAAAAATGAAGGTGCCATGTACGATGCAAGGGGTGAATGGACACCCATCCCGTCGCGATTATACTCATATGCTCACCGACCCTTTCGCAACTGCGCAAGATAATGTGTATAGCGCAAAGGGTTGAGCCGTACGTCCCGGTAATATGTGCTGTTTTCGATTCGACGAAATGAAGCGCGTCCTGGCTTGGAATTCACCTCAATCAACCAAACTTTGCCTCCCCTATCGACTCCAATATCAATGCCGAGTTCGACTAAGCGCCCGTGTTTGCTTTCTAGAAACGGTGGGAGTTCCTTAACGATGTATTCAATATCACTATAAATTTTCTGTAACTGTTCTTCGGTGAAATATTTGTTTAGAAATGGTTTACACGAATGCGCTTTGCCGCCGCCGCATAGATTGGACGTAAGGCCGTTTACTACTCCTGCCCGAATGGCGCGCCCGGTCTCAACCCATTCGCCTTGGCCATTTTTTTGTACAAGCACCCGGATATCAAAAGGGATGCCTTCCGGTGTGGAAAGCTCTAGATAAGGCTGGGCGATCATTTTTACACTAAATTGGTTGCGTAGCCAGAGCAAGAGCGCAGTACGATTGGAGAATTTGCGGTAAAAGATTTTGTTTTTAAAATCGCGCCCTTCGACTCGATGGCTTCCTTGTTTGGAGGTGATTTTCATAACGCCGATGCCAAGCGAATTGCGCATTGGTTTAATTACGACTGCATCGTACTTGTCGAGCATGTTTTTTATTACCTGCAGCGAAGTGACAAGTTCGGTTTCCGGCATATATGCGGCAAGGCCAGCGTGCTGGATAAGTAGGTTATGGTTTTTGAGTTTATCGCCCAGCACATGTCCTAGAAAAGTAATCGAAGGATCATTTTTTAGTTTTCGGATTTGCGTCTCATACTTCTTGCGATTAGAAAGTCGATCATAGACAAAGGTGGGGAAAGGAAAGCGTCTTTTTATCCATTTTTTTTGTTTTGTATACTGGTAACCAATAACAGTCCGGGTAACGAAATTAATCTGGGTTGGTAAAAAGACGTATACGGGCAGTCCGATACGTATCCCGGCCTGGCATAAATACGCGTAGAATGACTTTTCCGGAAATGGGTGATATTTTGTGCTTGGGGTCGCTAGGATGCCAAGATACCCCAACGTCTTTTTTATCATGGTGATAACCTCCTTTTCGAGGAACGTTTGATTTGCATTGTTTTTTTGCGAGGATTAGGTATATAACCGCTGCGGTAAAAACAGTAGTCGACCAGCCGAATGACAGAAGGGCGGGGCCCTTTACCGGCATTCGCCAAGGAGTTGTTTGTTTTTGAAGGTTTCGAATTGATTTCAAGCAGCCATACTTTGCCTGTTCTATCGACACCGAGATCGATGCCGAGTTCAGCATAATGTCCTTCCGTACACTGTTCGAACAGGCGGGCGATAAGAAGCGCGTGTTGCCGGACGGAAGCAGTGATGGAAGCGCGGGCGGCGGGGGAAAAACCGGCTGCAATCAGCGTATTGCCCAACGGAAGTATAGTGCCACCGCGTGCTACATTAGAGACGATACTTTTGCAGGTGGGAGCACTTCGTCCGACAATAGATGTAATACTCCATTCACCGTTTTTATTTTTTTGGACAAGGGCCCGAAAGTCGACAATGCCTCCCTTGAGTTTGATTAAATGCAGTCCCTGTTGCATAAGATACGGTTGTTTACGCATACGGGAACGTAGCATTTGGTGCAGCAAGTTGAACGAGTTGTATCGCCGCGTTACCGTGTCATTGAGGGTAGCATACTGACATATATATCCATTTTGGGTACGGGACAGACGGATAATTCCGCGCCCCAGGCTTCCGCTCGAAGGTTTTAGGTAAATATAAGGATGCTTTTGCAGCATGGCTTGCAATGAAGCGGCTCCTTTATATAAATCCGTATAAGGTGTAAACGCTGCTGTTTCTGGCAGCAAGGACATACGCTGATGAATTTGCCATTTATCCAGGAACTGTTCGTTGAAAAATAGGACGCCTTTTTCTTTTAAAATCGCGATTTTTTCTTTGGTCTCCTCCCTTTCTTCAACTTTGCGTGAACCGATTCGATTGTACGTGCAAAACGGTATAGGAAATACTCGCTTTATCCAATGACCATTGCGGTATGTCCAGCCGTTCACCATATCTTTTTCCCGCGAAATTTGATCGAGTGTGAAAATAAAGCCGAGCCCGCCGCGCAGGCGGCATGTTTGTGTCACTTCCCGACAGAAGTCGGTAATGCTGCCGAAAGGACCTTCGTCTGTTGGCACCATCCTTGAGATTAAAATACCGACAATCGGCCCGATAACTAGCCTCCTTGTTGCCGGGTGGAAGTGGAGTCCATACGCGATTTCTTCTTCTAATAGGCCGAGCCGCTGTGCGAAAGATTCTTTTATTTTTATGACGGATGAAGTCGTAATTTCAAAAGCGGCAGTTATTGTCCGCAATCCGTACATAAGTTCGAACGGTTTTTTGCCGACAATCCCGTATTGTTTGACAAAGGAAGCCGGGAGCAGCACATCGATCGCAGCAGGAAAAGACTGGTCGGGTGTGCGCTGGATACGCGTATAACGTTGTGGCAAGGCTCGCTCCCCCTTTCCTACATCTATATATCATCCCTTCATCTTATGAAAAAAAGAAAGGGAGCGTGAGTATTCTCCTATTTGTTTGTTTGTTTGTCGTACATAACGCTGGTACAATAAGAAAAGATGGACAAGAAAAGAAAATAATGGAGGGTAGAAGTATGAAGATTACGTATCATGGACATTCTTGCGTACAGGTTTCTCATGCGGGCAAATCTATCATTATTGATCCGTTTTTGACTGGAAACCCACTGGCGGTAACAAAAGCGGAAGATATCGAAGTGCAATATGTATTGTTGACGCACGCACATGGCGATCATATTGGTGATGCGCTTACTATCGCAAAGCGGAACAATGCCATGATTATCGCCACACATGAATTGGCTACATACATGGGATGGCAAGGCGCAAATGTCCACGGAATGAATCTTGGCGGCGCCTATGAATTTGAGTTCGGCAAAGTGAAAATGACACAGGCGTTCCACAGTTCTGCCATTGTGCTGGAAGACGAAAGACAAATTATTTATGGTGGCATGCCGGGCGGGTTCCTCATCACAATGGGAGGCAAGACACTCTATCACCTTGGGGATACCGGATTATTCAGCGATTTGAAATTGATTGGCGAGCGAAACGATATCGATGTGGCATTTGTACCGATTGGCGACAACTTCACAATGGGGCCAGAAGATGCGTTGCAGGCGGCTGAATGGGTCAGCGCCAAGCTGACGGTTCCGGTGCATTACAACACGTTCCCGCCGATTAAGCAAGATCCGGAAGCTTTTATTCATAATCTGGAAAACAAAGGATTAAAAGGAAAAGTTGTAAATCCGGGAGAAGAATTGGAAATATAATAGATTAGTAATAGTTTTGTAATATGTGTGTAATATTGATGAGGTATCTTAAAAGTGTGATGAAAAACCCCCTTTTTATATACCTCTTGTGTTTTGGGCGGCGTACAAGCCGCTCTTTTTTTCGTAAGATAAAGCGAGAGCGGAAAAAGAAATGGCCTGCCACTTGATCTCCTCGTACTTAAGGAAAGAAGTGTCAGGCCTTTTAAGCTGTGCTTATGTGAGGCGAGAATGCCTAGCAATAGGTATATAAGGTACTAATGTAAAGTTCGAAAGGTTTGTGCTCATGATTTTTTAGTATTTTTACCAATCATTAAATTCAATTTTTTGAATGACGACATCCGTTTTTCCGTTTGGTGTATTTAAAGTAAATGCTTCGTTTGTTGAGCGCAATATGAGTTGCCAACCTACCGGAGAAAGAAAAGAAATGTATCCAGAATCTGGGTTGGCTTTTTCGGGAAAACATAAAGTGAAGGAGTCTGTTTCCTGCCCTTGCTCATAAAATAGCAATACTTTACTTCCGATAAACACGCGAGACATTATTGAAGTAGGGCCCGCGTTAAATGTTGAAAGAAAACTCTCAACTTCTTGTACATATTGATCGAAAAACTTGTCCACTTTACTTCGTTCCAAAAGGTTTGAAGGGAAGTAAGTATCTAAGAAAGTATAACGATGTTCATCAATAAATGCTAGCTGTTCAACTAAACGCTTTTGCAAAGGATGATAACTATGGTTCATAGTAGATTTCTCCTAAAGCTGGATTTTTTCTTGGATTCGGTTTGGTTGTGATACTTATCGTACTCATATAATCCTCCTTATTACATAGATTTAGGTGCATGATAAAAAAAAACACCCATTATATATTTTATCATTAACAACCAGGAAATTTTATCTAAAAAATGAAAATTTCGCGCCTTGTTTTCTTGGTTGCATCTATCTCCCATAATGCGTAAGATAAATAACAGTGCATAAAATCTCGAAACAAATAGGTGATTCTACCCATGCGTCTACGTAAAAAACCTGGCGTGCGCGAAGCGATGGCCAACTATCCGAAACTTGTCCCACAGGATGCGGAACAGTACAAAGGCAAGTGGCGCGAGTTTTTTGGCAACAACAATCCAATACATGTCGAACTCGGTACTGGTAAAGGCAACTTTATTACGACGCTTGCCGAACAAAATCCGCATATCAATTATTTTGGTGTCGAATTGCATGAAGAGGTGCTTATTAAAGCCGTGAAAAAAGCGGAGGAAAAAGGGCTTGCGAATATTGCATTTCTCTGGATTAACATTCGCGAACTTGAAAGCTATTTTGCACCCGCAGAGGTAGACAGGTTCTACCTTAATTTCAGCGATCCTTGGCCGAAAAAGCGCCACGCAAAGCGTCGCCTGACCCATAATGATTTTCTAAAACAGTACAAAAAACTATTAAAAGCGGAAGGCTGTATTCAATTAAAAACGGACAATGAGGGATTATTTGAATACAGTCTCAATCGATTCGCAGAAGAGTTGTTTTTGTTGAAAGAAATTACGTTTGATTTGCATAACAGCGAATACGCGGAAGGCAACATCATGACTGAGTATGAAGCGAAATTTGTACAGAAAGGGATGAAAATTTTCCGCTGTATCGCCGCGCATCCAGCGCAACTGGCGGCCAATTTTGTGGAGAATGAATAATTTCTTATCATTCTGATTTCTCAGTCTCGCGCATATACTGTACAAGCGTAAAGAGAAAAGGAAGCGTTATATCCAACTTCCTGTTTACGCTTATTACAGCAAAACGAGGTGAAGAATATGAGGAATGATTTTCGGCATATTATTTATCTGATTTTCGCATTTTTGCTTGTATTATATAGCTTGCCGCGCCTTCCGCTTTTGCGCAGTCAAACAGAAGCGGTCTTGTTCAGCGTTATATGGCTCGCATTCGCTCTTCTTATTATTGGCTCTCAGCTTTATCAAATCATTGATGGATGGGCGAAGGCAGAGCAATCACCGTTGCTTGCTATGACGCAGGATGAGCAGAAGGCTGGAAGAACACAACCCGATTATGAATAGTACAGAGGAAGCCGCCTTATCAAGGCGGCTTATTTTCTGTTTGTGATTGTTATAACAAAGAAGTATAATAAAAATAATACAGATTGATACAGAAAAAAGGTGAGTCTATGGCAACGAAACATGAACAAATTCTTCAGCATATCGAAGATTTGGAAGTAGGTACCAAGATTTCCGTGCGCCAGATAGCAAAAGATTTGGAAGTGAGCGAAGGAACGGCGTATCGGGCGATTAAAGAGGCGGAAGCGCAAGGATTGGTCAGCACGATTGAACGTGTAGGAACTGTACGGATCGAAAAGAAGAAAAAACAGAATATTGAGAAGTTAACGTTCGCTGAAGTCGTAAACATTGTCGATGGACATGTGCTTGGCGGACGGGAAGGGCTTCATAAGACGCTGAACAAATTCGTTATTGGAGCGATGAAACTGGAAGCGATGATGCGTTATGTGGACGCGGGCAGCCTTTTGATAGTTGGAAACCGTTATCAGGCACACAAGCTTTCCTTGCAACACGGAGCGGCCGTATTAATTACCGGTGGTTTTGACACAAGCGAAGAAGTAAAGAAATTGGCGGACGAATTGAAGTTGCCCATTATCTCCAGCAGCTATGATACGTTTACGGTGGCAACATTGATTAACCGTGCGATCGATGATCGTCTTATTAAAAAAGAAATCATGATGGTGGAAGATATTTTAATTCCGCTGGAGGATGCCTATTATTTGCAGGCAAATCATACAGTAGGAGATTGGCGCCGGATGGTAGAAACAATCGGGCATGGCCGCTTTCCGGTTGTGGACGAAAACATGAAAGTGCTTGGCGTGGTCACAACAAAAGATATTGTAGGGCACGATTATAATGTTCCGGTAGAGAAAGTAATGACGAAGAACCCGATTACCGTAATGGCGAGGGTTTCGGTCGCGTCGGCGGCTCATATGATGGTGTGGGAAGGCATTGAGATGCTTCCGGTTGTAGACAATCACCGCCGCCTGCTGGGGATTATTACTCGCCAGGACGTATTGAAAGCGTTGCAGTATATCCAGAAGCAACCCCAAATGGGAGAAACGTTTGCAAACCAGATTATGAACCGATTCCATGAAGAAAAAGGAGAAGGGGGCATTTATTTTCGAGGAGAAGTAACACCGCAGATGACGAACCATCTCGGAAACATTTCCAGCGGGGTGCTGACTACCCTCGTCTCCGAATCTGGAAGCCGAGCGTTGCGCCAGTATAAGAAAGGCGATATGGTGCCGGAAAATATTACGGTGTATTTCTTAAAACCGGTACAAATCGAGAGCACGATTGAAATCCGCCCGCGCGTGCTGGAGGTGGGCCGAAAATTTGGAAAGGTGGAAGTCGAAGTGTACCATCAGGGTATGCTTGTTTCAAAAGCAATGATGACCGTGCAGGTTATCGAACGATAAAACAAGAAAGCGGAGTCGCGGCTCCGCTTTATCTTTTATTTTGTTGTTCTCTTTTGAGCTTCGTAAAGTATGTAAGATTACGGATTCCCATAATCAAGTTAACCGCGCCTATAAAAAGGAGAATAATACCAATAACCAAACGAATTGTATCCACATCGTCAAACATAAGCTGATTAGTACCGACACCGAGCAAGAATATGCCCATGCCGATATTCATGCGCGCCTGATAAATTCGAGCGATCACACCGGGTTGGCTGCGCCATGTAATCGCGTAGTAAATAGCAATGGTAGCTGATAAAATGATAACGATGGTAAAAATGGACGATAATGGCAATGATTGAACTCCCTTTCCTGCATTTTTCTTCAATTCATTTTTGCATTCATTTATCCAGTAATTATAAACAATGGCCGCTTTTCGGCAGGGAAAGCGGCCGTGCTTTCGCGTTATGAATGGGGGCGGGTCTCGTGTTCTGTACCGTCCGCGGGAATGAACCAGCAGCCCAAGGATGTTTTGTCGACATGAACATTTAGCTTCTCTTCCTTGATGTAGCGTTCCATCAGTTCCGTAATTTCTTGCGTTTCAGAGAACGCGGAGAACCCTTTTTTTAATTTTTCGACTTTAGCGCGCGCCATTTCTCTTCGACTAATAACCATTGTTCATTCCTCCTTTTTTTTATTTTACTAAAGTTTGCAAGCGGTGGCGATAGGAAGACTATCTTTTTTCTTCAACCCGGATATAAAAATGCAAGGAGGGCGAAATTACAAGTGTAGACAAGTGCAGTAAATATGTCCGTCCATCGATTGTGTATGTGCGTTCCGCAAGCATTATTCCGATCCCTTCATGAAAACTGGCGACATAATCCAGCGGCTTTCCTTTAAGAAAATATAAGTCCTTGAGCAGCTTTTTTTCCAGTTCTGTTCCCACGAACTCGTCTTGTGTTTGCAAATGAATTTCTATTTTTTCTACCACTTTTTTTTCTTTTTGAATCAAGTTTTTTCTTATTTCTTGATACTCTATTAGTTGTTCTACATATTGAATATTTTCATTTTCTAGTTTACGGGCTTTTAAATGGAGCCTGTCCATTTCGTCTCCTACCATGAGAAGAAGCGCGCACATTCCTGCAATCACCCCGAGAAGAAAAAGAAGAACAAACCGGAGGGAGCGCCGAAAAGCGGAAGCAGAAGGCACCCTCATGAAGGCTCACCACGGATGAGCCATTGGATCATGCGTGTGCCTGTATCCGCACCAATAAACGCGCTGATGATAAAAATAATTTGTTTAATAACAGGAGACATGTTGCCGTCGAGAATGACGCGCTCGATTTGCATAAATGAATCAAAGGTGCCACCAAGTGCGCCGACCATTCCCCATATTTTTAATTTGACCGCGAGCGTTTCCATTTCATGAAACGGAGGCTGCCGGGTTAGAAAAGCTGCCAATCCCCCCAGAATAGCACCTCCTAGGACAATGCCGAAGGCGACAAAAAAGTACATCACCATATGGCTAACTAAATAGCCGAACAACGATTTGTTCACAGGAGATTTACTCCTTTCTATAATAAAATAGATTTGTTTTCATGCTTTGATGAACCGTGAAAATATCCTGATATATCAATCTGTATGGGAGACAGGCTGCAAATAGAAGGGGAATATTTGTTCTTATATTGCTTTGAGTATTATATGTTAAGGTTTATAATAATTGCAGGAGAAAACGGGAGATTCCCGAAGGCGAAGAGGGTGAGAAACATGAAAACGGCATCTTTTGTTCATTTGCATGTGCACAGTGAATATAGTTTGCTTGAAAGCGCGGCGCGCATTTGGCCGCTGGTGCACCGGGCGAAAGAGTTGGGGATGGAAGCGCTGGCAGTTACGGATTCCTCAGCGATGTACGGGGCTATCCCTTTTTATAAGGCGTGCAAAGCGGAAGGAATTAAGCCGATTCTTGGGACACAGCTTCAAATTAAAGATGAGACGAAAGAAGATGGACAGGTACATGGCCAGAAAGGATTTTCGTTGATTTTGCTTGCGGAGACGCTGGAAGGCTATCGTAACATTATGCGGCTGTTATCCCGCGCACATGCGGAAGGTGTGTATCACCCGGTGCTGGCAAAAGAAGCCTTGCACGGATGCACAGAAGGTATCATTGCACTGAGCGGGGCGCAGGATGGAGAAATTGGTTCGTTGTTGAGAGCAGGGAAAATGGATAAAGCGAAGGAAGTGGCTGAGGAATACAGGGCACTGTTTGGTTCAGAACATTTCTTCCTTGAGATTCAGGATCATCTTCTGGAAGAGCAAAGGCTTGTAAATCAGCGCACAGTCGATTTGAGCAGAGCTACCGGGATTCCGCTTGTAGCTACCAACAATGTACGTTATTTACGCGAAGAGGACGCTGACATTTTGGATATATTGCTTTGCATAGGCGAAGGGAAAAAGATAGATGATACAGAGCGGACATACCAGACAAAGGAGTATTATTTAAAGAGCGCGGAAGAAATGAGCGAGCGTTTTATCTTTCTGCCAGAGGCGATTGAAAATACGGTCCGCATTGCTCGGCGTTGCCAGGTGGAGCTTCCGCTGGGTGAGACGATTTTGCCCCGTTTTCCTCTTCCAGACGGCCAAACCGCAGAAGAGTATTTGCAGAAAGTATGTGAAGACGGACTTCGTTTACGCTATGGTAACGATGCGAACGAAGAGGTTCGTGAACGGTTGGCTTACGAACTTAGTGTAATTAACCGCATGGGATTTGCCGACTATTTTTTGATTGTATGGGATTTTATCCGCTACGCGCGTGAACGAGGGATCGCGGTCGGGCCAGGCCGGGGATCGGCGGCGGGCAGTTTAGTCGCGTACGTGCTACAAATTACGAATATTGATCCGGTAAAATACAATCTCTTATTCGAACGTTTTTTAAATCCTGAGCGTATTAGTATGCCGGATATCGATGTGGATTTCAGCTACGAGCGCCGTGATGAAGTCATAAATTATGTAGTAAAAAAATACGGGGCTGATCGCGTAGCACAGATTATTACGTTTGGAACGATGGCGGCGCGTGCGGCTGTGAGGGATGTAGGGCGCGCGCTCGATATACCGCTGCGGGATGTAGATCGAATCGCGAAATTGATACCGGCTGAACCCGGCATTACACTGGATCGCGCGCTGAAAAGAAGCAAGGCTTTGTGTCAGGCGGTAACGAATAATCCGCAGACGAAGAAGCTGATCGAGCTTGCGCGTGCTGTGGAAGGGCTGCCACGGCACGTTTCCACTCATGCGGCCGGTGTGGTCATTTCGCGCGACCCTTTGACTGAGCACGTGCCGCTACAGCAGGGGCATGACGGGCATGCGTTGACACAGTATACGATGGAAGCGCTTGAAGATGTAGGGCTTCTAAAAATGGATTTTCTTGGATTGAAAAATTTAACGTTGCTTGAACAGGCCATTCGCCTTATCAAAGAGCAAGAAGGGATTAGCATTGATTTGGCGGCCATTCCTCTTGATGATACGCGTACGTACCGAATGCTTGCAGAAGCAGATACAGCAGGCGTCTTTCAACTGGAATCGGGGGGCATGCGTCGTGTGCTCAGGGAAGTAAAGCCGTCCAAGTTTGAGGATATCGTTGCTGTTTTAGCCCTGTTTCGTCCGGGGCCGATGGAGTTTATTTCGGATTTTGTAGCGGCCAAGCATGGCAGGCGGGAAGTGACCTATTTGCATCCTGTACTGGAACCGATCTTAAAGGAAACGTACGGCTTTATTCTTTATCAGGAACAAATTATGCAAATCGCTTCCAAGGTGGCTGGGTTTACGCTTGGCGAGGCCGATATTTTGCGCCGCGCGGTGTCAAAGAAAAAGCGTGAGTTATTGCAAGAGCAAAGGAAAAAGTTTGTCGATGGCGCGTTGAAACAAGGATACGATGATAAACTTGCCAACCAGCTGTATGACATGATTGTTCGTTTCGCTGATTATGGATTTAATCGGAGTCATAGCGCTGCGTATGCAATGATTGCGTACCATATGGCGTATATAAAAGCTAATCATCCAGTCGCATTTTTTGCGGCGTTGTTGACAATGGCGCAGGGAAATATGGACAAAGTAGCTGAGTATGTAGACGAATGCAAGAAGCGCTCCATTCCTGTGCTAGGGCCAGACGTTAACCGCAGCGAAACAGATTTTACAGTAGAAGACGGAAGCATTCGTTTTGGGCTTGGAGCAATTAAAAACGTCGGAGTGCAGGCGATTCGACGAATTCTAGAGGAGCGAGCCAAGCGCCCGTTTGTGGATTTGGCCGATTTCTGCATGCGCGTTGATCAGAGGGTGTGCAACCGACGTGTGCTGGAAGCGCTCATTAAAAGCGGAGCGATGGACAGCTTTCCCGGACATCGGGCGGCTTTGCTGGCCGCGCTGGACAGGGTGATTGAATGGGCGCAGCGCGCGCGGCGCAAGGAAGAAGAACAGATTGGCTTTTTAGTAAAACCGGAACAACATAATGAAGAGGTGCTAATGGTTCCGGACGTTTCGATTAATACCCCGGAATTTGGTTATGAAGAGAAGCTTTTGCAGGAAAAGGAATTGCTTGGCTTGTATATATCAGGCCATCCTCTGGATGAGTACCGCGAGGTGTGCGAGCACTTTTCGTTTCTCCCGCTTCACCGGCTTAAGGAAAAGCGGGAAAAGCAGCCGGTGCGTCTTGCTGGTATGGTATGCGCCGTACGCAACATTACTACACGCCACGGACAACCGATGGCATTTGTACAGCTGGAAGATCAGACCTCGCGTGTAGAAATGGTTGTATTTCCGGGCGTTTACCATCATGCCATGCCGTTACTTCAGAGAGGAAAGTTGTTGGCGGTTGAAGGGAAAGCTAACAGACAAGGGGATGAAGTGAAATGTATCGCTGAACGGATTAAAGAGCTGACGGAAATCGCTTATACATTTACTCACAGTGATATACCTAGGGAAGCGTTTGAATCTCCACCTATGGTATTCATTAAAATCGAAGAGGCTGTGGAGAGCGATGTGGTCAAACTGCAAAATTTACAGCAGATTTTGCGCGCGGAGCGGGGGATGAGTCCGGTTATTCTCTATTACGCAGGAAAACGGCATTCTGTGCAATTGACGGAAGAATATAATATAACTCCTAAAAGTGATACTATTAGAAAAATTGAGAAAATAATTGGGGAAGGAATGGTTATTATTAAAAAACGGTAAATTTACGGTAAAAAACCCCTAGAAGCAGGTTCGATCAGGTTTACAGATTACTCTCTTTTGGTATAATGAGAGAATAATAAACGGAGTGGTCAGACCACTTTGATGAAATTCGGGGTTGAAGAGAGAAGGAGTTGTTAAAAAGGTGCCAAACATGCGTGAAGCAGCACTGAAGCTGCATAGAGAGAATCGAGGAAAAATTCGGGTGGAATCGAAAGTTTCGCTAAAGAGCACAGAAGATTTGAGTCTGGCTTATTCACCCGGAGTAGCTGAGCCGTGCAAGGATATTTTTGATAATCGTCAGAAAGTATATGAGTATACCGTGAAAGGAAATATGGTTGCTGTCGTTTCCGATGGTTCGGCGGTACTTGGTCTCGGAAACATCGGACCTGAAGGAGCGCTTCCGGTTATGGAAGGCAAAGCGGTTCTCTTCAAATCTTTTGCAGGTGTAGACGCGTTTCCAATTTGTTTGAACACGCAGGATCCGGAAGAAATTATCAAAACCGTAAAGTACCTGGAACCGACGTTTGGCGGCATTAATTTAGAAGATATCGCCGCTCCGAACTGCTTTATTATTGAAGAGCGGTTAAAGCAGGAATTGTCCATTCCCGTATTCCATGACGACCAGCATGGAACGGCGATTGTTACAGCAGCCGGGCTTTTGAACGCGCTCAAAATCGTCGGTAAAAAAATGGAGGATATTTCCGTTGTTGCAAATGGTGCGGGCGCAGCTGGTATCGCCATTATTAAGCTGCTTCTATTCATGGGTGTCAAAGAAGTCATTATGTGTGACTCGAAGGGTGCGATTTATGAAGGGCGTCCGTTTGGCATGAATCCGATCAAGGAAGAGATCGCGCGCATTACAAACCAGCGCAAAGTGGAAGGTACATTGGCCGATGTGCTGAAAGGAGCGGATGTGTTTATCGGCGTATCCGTCGCAGGATCGCTTACGCCAGAGATGGTACGGTCGATGAACGATAACCCGATTATTTTTGCAATGGCTAATCCGGTACCTGAGATTATGCCAGATTTAGCAAAAGAAGCGGGGGCTGCGGTAGTTGGCACAGGACGTTCGGATTTTCCGAATCAAGTGAACAATGTGCTTGCATTTCCGGGAATTTTTCGCGGAGCGTTGGAAGTTATGGCTACCGATATTAACGAAGAGATGAAGCTGGCCGCCGTACGTGCGATTGCAGACCTAATTAGAGATGAAGAACTGAAACCGGACTACATTATTCCTTCTCCGTTTGACCCTAGGGTGGCACCGCATGTAGCTGCCGAGGTTGCGAAAGCAGCGATGGATACCGGTGTAGCCAGAAAGGAGATCGACCCTGAACAAATCAAAGGACAGATGCTTTCCGCAGTACAAATACTATAAAAAAGCTGTTGATGATGATAAGGAGGAGCAATCCTCCTTTTTTGGCAATTAAAAATCAGCAAACAGGGTGAGTGCCGTGTCAAGTTTGCCCGAGCAGCGCAAAGTGTATCAGGAAATTCTTCTGGAAATAAATAAGATTATTAAAGAGGACGGATTAAAGCCGGGAGACAAGCTTCCTTCTGAGCGGGAACTGTCGGATCGGCTTCAGGTGGGACGTTCCTCGGTGCGAGAAGCGCTGCGGGCGCTCGAGCTCCTAGGATTGATTACGACCCGCCGTGGGGAAGGAACGTTTCTCCAACATTACCGACATAATCAGCTTATTAATGTTATGGGCGCATATATTTTAAAAGACTTTAAAACGAGAAGAGACGTAGTCGAAATGAGAAAAATACTGGAGCTTGATGCGGTTCGCTTGGCATGCAGCCGAGCCGGTGAAAAGCATTTCTCCGAGATGGAACGCATTATTTTGCAAGGTGAAGAAAAAATTAGGGAAGGCAAAGTGCCGACGGAGGAGGATTATTTGTTCCATAGGGCGATTTGCCGTGCGAGTCGTAATTCTGTATTACATCGGATATGGGTACCGTTGGTTGAGTATAGTAAGTCGGTGCGCGAACGTTCTCTTGCGCGTGAAGGAAGAGCAGAAGAAGGATTTAAGGAACACAGGGCGATTTTGGAAGCTATTCGAGCCGGTGACGAAGAAGAAGCTGTGCTCCGTATGGCGAACCATCTCGAAAACAGTATCTTATAGCCTTGAACGTACGTAAAGAACAATAAAGCAAAAGGTTTAGAATGGAACCAGATAACATATATTTGTTTAAGGAGGAAGACGGGATGTGGACGGTCATCTACATCGCCCCGAGCGCAAAAATCGCGGAAAAAATCCAAGACAAGCTAACAGCCGAAGGGTTCCTTGTGAAAATACGCCAATCCGGTGTCTCCAAGCAGTATGAAATTCTCGTTCCTGCGGGTGAGGTGGAAGAAGCGCAGGAAGTCTTGAGTACGATTCTTCATTGATACCTTAAGAGAGGTGTACTATTTTTTATGTTAAAAGATATTTTCTATAAAAAACGTCGGTACGCAACTGTACGTACGGGACAGGCCCAGGATCGGGGGGAGGAAAAAGCTGAAGTCAAGGAAGTGCCCGAAGGTCTGATGATTAAATGCGACAAGTGCGGTACAATTGCGTACGCCAAAGAACTTGAAAAAAATTTAAAAGTTTGCCAGGGTTGCGGCTATCATTTTCCAATGACAGCATTCGAGCGGATCGCGATGCTGTTGGATGAAGGGTATTTTTTCGAGTATGATAGCGAACTGCTCTCGACTGATCCGCTGAACTTTCCGGATTACTTATCGAAGCTAAAAAAGGATATGGAGACATCCGGCCTTTCTGAAGCGGTTGTAACGGGAGAAGGTACGATCAAAGGCTATCCGGTAGTTATCGCTGTTATGGATCCGCGCTTTCGCATGGGAAGCATGGGCTCGGTTGTTGGCGAAAAAATCACCCGTGCGGCTGAACAAGCGCTCGAGAAACGGTACCCATTCATTTTGTTTTCTGCTTCCGGCGGCGCGCGTATGCAAGAAGGCGTGCTCAGCCTGATGCAGATGGCAAAAACAAGCGCCGCTCTTGCTAGGCTGAACGAAGCGGGCGTTTTGTACATTTCCGTGATGACGAATCCGACTACTGGAGGGGTGTCGGCCAGCTTCGCTTCGTTAGGTGATTACAACTTTGCGGAGCCGGGGGCGTTGATCGGTTTTGCGGGGCGGCGCATTATTGAACAGACCATTCGCCAGGAGCTTCCGGAAGATTTTCAAACCGCGGAGTTTCTTCTAAAAAAAGGTCAGCTTGATAAAGTCATTCCCCGTCAAGAACTGCGTCATACGCTTGCTAAAATTCTTGATATGCATACGGTAAGGAGGGGAAGCTAATGGCTGGAGAATTATCATTTGAAAAGCCGCTCCTAGAATTAAACAGAAAAATTGAGGAATTGCGCAGATTTACGGAAGAAAAGGATATAGATTTTACGGATGAAATTGTAAAATTAGAAGCGAGGGCGAAAGCGCTGGCCCAGGAGATATACGGAAATTTGACGCCGTGGCAGCGCGTGCAGTTGGCTCGTCATCCGGAGCGTCCGACCACACTTGATTTTATCAATGCGTTATTTACTGATTTTATCGAACTGCATGGCGACCGTTTGTACGGGGATGATGCTGCCATCGTCGCCGGTATCGCTAAATTTAACGAGCAGCCTGTCACAGTAATAGGGCATCAGAAAGGAAAGGACACCAAAGAAAACATTGCGCGCAATTTCGGAATGCCGCACCCGGAAGGCTATCGCAAGGCGTTGCGTCTCATGCAGCAGGCGGACAAGTTCAACCGGCCGATTATTTGCTTTATTAACACGCCGGGCGCTTATCCGGGTAAAGCAGCGGAGGAACGTGGTCAAAGCGAAGCGATTGCACGTAATCTCCGCGAGATGGCCTCGTTTGGGGTACCAATTATTTGCATTGTGACCGGCGAGGGCGGAAGTGGTGGCGCATTGGCGCTTGGCATTGGTAACCGTTTATTAATGCTTGAGAACGCCTTTTACTCCGTCATTTCTCCGGAAGGGGCGGCGGCGCTTCTGTGGAAGGATGCATCCCAGGCACAACGCGCGGCTGAGTCGCTGAAAATTACGGCGCAAGACTTGTTTGAATTAGGAGTGGTGGACGAAATCGTGCCGGAGCCTATCGGTGGCGCGCACCGTAATTTTGCGGAAACAGTAACCGGCTTGCGTTCTGTGTTGCTCAAACATCTTGATGCGTTAAAAACCATGAGCCGAGAGGAACTGGTTGTTGATCGTTATCACAAATATAAAGCAATAGGACGGTATGCAGCCTTCACGGAATCTGTATAATATCTCATTCTTGATAGTTTGACATTCGTATTGTGGTGAGAGGATACATAAAGAATGTCGAACTATCAAATCAAATGTACATAGGAGGTCCGTAAACGATGCGAAAAACGAAGATTGTATGCACGATTGGCCCTGCAAGCGAATCGATTGAGACGTTGAAAGCATTGATGGAAGCAGGAATGAACGTTGCCCGCCTCAACTTTTCTCACGGCACGCACGAAGAGCACGGTGCGCGGATTGCCGCGGTTCGTAAGGCGGCATCTGAAGTGGGAAAAAACGTGGCGATTTTGCTTGATACGAAAGGACCGGAGATTCGTACAGGTGTGTTGGAGAGCCCGTCCGTTGAACTAATAGAAGGTGAAACGGTTGTACTGACGACGGAAGAGATCAAAGGAAATGAAAAGCGTGTATCCGTTACATATGCGGGACTTCCAAACGACGTGCATCCGGGATGCACGATTCTTATTGATGACGGCTTGATCGAGTTGACTGTCGAGAAAGTAGAGGGCACGGAGATATATTGTCGGATTCGTAACGGCGGGACGCTAAAAGATAGAAAAGGGGTCAATGTTCCCGGTGTGCAAATCAGGTTGCCGGGCATTACAGAAAAGGATGCTAAGGATATCGAGTTTGGTATTGAACAAGGCATTGATATTATCGCTGCTTCATTTGTCCGCAAGCCTGAAGATGTGTTGGAGATTCGCGAAATTTTGGAACGTCATAATGCGGATATTCAAATCATTTCAAAGATCGAAAATCATGAGGGAGTTAAAAACGCGGTCGACATTCTTGCTGTTTCAGACGGCTTGATGGTTGCTCGCGGAGATTTAGGAGTAGAAATTCCTGCGGAGGAAGTGCCGCTTGTACAAAAAGAATTAATTCGCCGTTGCAACGAGGCAGGCAAACCGGTGATCACGGCAACGCAGATGCTGGATTCGATGCAGCGTAATCCACGTCCGACACGCGCTGAAGCGAGCGATGTGGCGAACGCGATTTTCGACGGTTCAGACGCGATTATGCTTTCCGGTGAGACAGCAGCTGGTAAATATCCGATTGAAGCTGTGAAAACAATGAACCGAATCGCGGAACGAACAGAAGCTGCGCTTGCGTATCGCGAAATTTTGCACACACATTCGAGTGCGAAGCAGATGCACATTCCGGATGCACTAAGCCAGGCGGTAGCGAACGTGGCATTTGATTTGGATGCAGCCGCCATTATTACCGCAACAGAGAGCGGACACACGGCGCGAATGGTTTCGAAATTTCGTCCGAAAGCGCCGATTATCGCAGTTACTCCACATGAGCACGTATGCCGCAAGCTGGCGCTTGTGTGGGGCGTGATTCCGCTTTACAGCGAACCGACGGAAAGCACGGATGAAATGCTGGATATTTCCGTACGTACAGCTGTTCGTTCAGGTATTGTGAAGCGCGGTGATCTTGTCGTCATCACAGCGGGTGTACCGGTGCGTGAGTCGGGTACGACAAATCTTTTGAAAGTGCATATTGTCGGCGATGTTGTGGCCCGAGGTCAAGGCATTGGCCACAACACTGCCACAGGTAAGGTGTTGAAGGTAAAGAGCGGTGTCGAAATTCCGCCGGTTGGTGAGAAAGGGTACATCGTGGTAGCAAAAGGAACAGACCGCGATATGATGCCAGTTATTGAGAAGGCAGCTGCGCTGATCGTGGAAGAAGGAGGGCTTACTTCGCACGCTGCAGTGGTAGGGCTTAATCTTGGCATTCCAGTTGTTGTTGGCGTAGCGGATGCGATGAATTTGTTTTCGGATGGCGATGAAGTAACAGTGGACGCAGCAAGCGGTCGCATATATGCCGGATTTTCACAGATTTTGTAAAATGGGAGAAACGGTGGAGTGAAAGATGGTGACAGAAGGAAAAGAGAAGTGGTTTGAGACGACGCTCAGGGTTCGCTATCAGGAGACGGATCAGATGCAGGTTGTTTATCACGCCAATTATCTTGTATGGTTTGAAGTTGGGAGAACGGAAATGATCCGGCAGATGGGCTTCACTTATCGGCGGTTTGAAGATATGGGATTTATGCTTCCACTTTCAGAGGCACACGTAAAATATAAACGTTCGGCCCGTTATGATGATGAAATTCTTATCAGAACGAGGGTGATTCGTTGTGAAGGCGTTCGCCTTTTGCTTGGATATGAAGCGTTGAGGCTACCGGATCGCGAGCTTCTAGCCTCAGGTGAGACACATCATATCTGGACGACGACCGATTTAAAGCCGGTGCGTCTGGAGAGACATGCGCCGGAAGTGTACCGCTTGATGAAGCAATACGAATGGTAAAAGGAAGGGGGAAGAAGACATGCTGCGCGTATTTATAGCGATATTGCTGATCGTGCCTGTGCTTGAAATTTGGTTGCTAGCGGCCGTCGGAAAAGGTATTGGCTGGCTTCCGACGCTTTTGCTTTGCATTCTGACAGGGGTGATAGGAGCGTGGCTCGCCAAGCGCCAAGGATTGCAAATTTTTCAGTTGGCGCAGGTACAGTTCAGCCGGGGTGAGTTGCCGGGTGAAGCGATTTTGGACGGCATTTGTGTGTTCGCCGGCGGCCTTCTTCTCCTGACCCCCGGATTTTTTACCGATATTGCTGGATTTTTGCTTTTGATTCCATATACGAGAGGAATCGCCAAATTGTTCATGAAGAGATGGCTGTATAAAAAAATTCAGTCCGGCAACACTCAAATATTTATATGGAACCGATTCAACCGATTTTAAGATAGTCGATAGTACGCCCTTTTTTTCGTACTCTTTAACATTCTGCTCGGCGAATGGTTTTGCTGCATAATGTTAATACATACAAAGAAGAGCGCATTACGCCGTAACGCTGCCGGTTAGCTTCTTTTCCAGCATAAGGCAATCCTGTCCTTCTTTCGAGGACAGGATTGCCTTTTCTGTTTTGTGTACGCCTTTTTTTACAGTTCTGGCGGTTTTCCTTTTATATATTTCCACGTATCGCGGAAGATACCCGCGTTGCGCAGTGCGTTAATAATCACCAGCAGCACGGGGCCGAGAATAAGGCCAAGGAATCCGAATAGTTTCAGTCCGACGAAGAGCGCGATGAGCGTAAACAACGGATCAAGACCAACATTCGTAGCGACGATTTTAGGTTCCATAATTTGCCTTTGTATGATTACGATTGCGTACAGAATAGCAAGTCCGATAGCAAGACGGAGATCTCCTGCGAAGGCGGCGTATGCAATCCACGGTACGAATACTGCCCCTGTTCCCAGATACGGCATTAAATCGACCAAACCGGTAAGAAGACCAATGGATACAGCATACGGAACGCCGAGAATGAGCAACCCAACGATCACAATCATAGAGGTAATGGAAACAAGTGTAAGTTGCGCTTTCACGAAACCAAAGAGCGCTTTTTGCAAATCAGTCAATATTCGTGCGCCTTTGTTCGTGAACTCGACGGGAACCATGCTTTTTGCTTTGCTTATCATTTTATGGTAGTCCTTACTTATAAAAAAGGCAGATAGAATCGAAATAACGAATACAGTCGCCATATTGGGAATGGAGCTTAGAAAATTACTGATGCCGGTAAGAATTGTTTTCGTCATATTTGTTCCGGCCTGGGCAATCTTGGTCAGAGCCTTTCCTGCATTTTCCTGTATTTTTTGCTGGTATCCCTCATCAAGACTGCTGTACAGGCTGACAAAGCGCTCATACAGACTTGATTGCAAACTGCGCGATATGAAATTTTTAGCATAATTGGAAAGTTGATCGATGTATATCGGCAGCATTTCGAGCAATTTTCCGATTTCAATGACAACTTGTGCGACAAGTATAGTAATGATGCCAACCAGAACGGCGATCACTATCGTAAGCATGACAGTTACGGCAAGCCAGCGTGGCCAGCGTGCCCGCTTCTCCAGCATATCTACCGGACGGTTGATTGCATATGCAATGATAAAACCGATGATGAAAGGATATAATAAAGGAGCAAAAAAGATTGTGAGTCTGTACGTGGCGTACAGGATACCCATCACAAGTAAGAAACGGAGCACCTGAAACATTCGATGGTAAATAAGAGGATTCATTCCGACCTCCTTATACATAGCCAGACTAATGATTAGCACTTTCACAAATTTCTATTTTAGGTTATGATAATTGTGAACAAAAAAGCAAGCTTTCTGCTTGTTGTGGAAGATTTCACATTTTTTTTAGGAAACATTCACAAACCCGCTGAAATATTCTATAATTATTCTGAAACTAAAGACGTATCTTCTCTCTTTTTTTATGCCTACAGAGTTTTCCGGGAAAAGAGAGAGGATATTTCTGAGGGCGTCCGACAGATAAAATTATAGGGATAAAGGAGAGATAATACTATGTCAGCAAAAGGATTAGAAGGAATTGTAGCAGCCCAGTCTTCCATTAGTTCCATTATTGACGGGGTGCTTACATATGCAGGTATCAATATTGATGAACTTGCCGAAAACGCTTCATTTGAAGAAGTTGTGTACTTATTGTGGCATGGTCGCCTTCCGAAGGCTAATGAACTTAGCCAGCTGAAAAAAGACTTGGCTGAAAATGCTGCGATTCCTGAAGATGTAATCACGCTGTTAAAAACTATCCCTGAAGGAAATCATCCGATGGCTGTTCTGCGCACAGCGATTTCCGCTCTGGCTCTGTATGATCCGGAAGCTCAAGATATGTCTCGGGAAGCAAATCTACGCAAAGCAACTCGCCTGCAGGCGAAAGTAGCAACCGTCGTTGCGGCTTACCACCGTATCCGTCAGGGGAAAGAAGTAGTGGCTCCGCACGCGGAATTTGGCTACGCGCAAAATTTTCTATACATGCTGAACGGAGAAGAGCCGGATCAAATCGCGATCGATGCGCTTGATACGGCACTTGTCCTGCATGCTGACCATGAGCTGAATGCATCCACGTTTGCTGCTCGTGTTACAGTAGCTACTCTGTCTGATATTTATTCCGGAATTACATCTGCAATCGGCGCTTTGAAAGGACCGCTACACGGAGGAGCGAACGAAGCGGTAATGGCCATGCTTGAAGAAATTAAAGACCCGGGCAATGCGGAAAGCTATATTCGTAATAAACTTGCTAATAAGGAAAAAATCATGGGATTTGGTCATCGCGTATACAAAGATGGTGACCCGCGCGCGAAGCATCTGCGTAAAATGTCTGAAAAGCTAACAAAGCTTACAGGTCAGCCGCAGTGGTATGAGATGTCCGTGAAAATTGATGAATTGGTAACGGCTGAAAAAGGATTAAAGCCGAATGTAGACTTTTATTCCGCATCTGTATATCACAGCTTAGGTATTCCGCGTGATCTGTTCACGCCGATTTTCGCGATCAGCCGTATGTCTGGATGGACAGCCCATATCTTAGAGCAATATGAGAACAACCGCCTCATTCGTCCGCGCGCCGAATATGTTGGACCGGTAAACGCGCATTACGTTCCACTTGAGGAACGCTAAAACATAAATAAAGTTTAGGTGAGGGGTTACCGTAAGGCAGGCCCCTCTCCTGCTTTTGCCATAATTGTGTTGTAGGGAAACCTCACGCGCTTAATACATATTTAGGAGGGGTAAAGGTGTCCATTTTTGAAAAATATGAAATGCCTACACACGGAGAGAAAATCACGGTAGACAGCACAGGCAAGTTGAATGTTCCAGACAATCCGATCATTCCTTTTATTGAAGGAGATGGCACGGGTCCGGACATCTGGAACGCGGCGGTTCGCGTTCTTGACGCAGCAGTAGAGAAAGCATACAAAGGCCAGAAGAAAATTGCGTGGTACGAAGTATACGCGGGGGAAAAAGCGTTCAACAAATACGGCGAATGGCTTCCAAATGACACATTGAAGGCTATCAACGAATATCTTGTCGCTATCAAAGGCCCGCTGACAACGCCGGTTGGCGGAGGTATCCGTTCTATTAACGTAGCGCTGCGCCAGGAATTGGACTTATATGCGTGCGTGCGGCCGGTGCAGTATTTCAAAGGCGTACCTTCTCCTGTAAAACACCCTGAACTGACAAACATGGTTATTTTCCGCGAGAATACGGAAGATATTTACGCTGGTATCGAATGGAGCGCGGACAGCGAAGAAGTGAAAAAAGTGATCGCGTTTCTGCAAAACGAAATGGGCGTTAAGAAAATCCGCTTCCCGGAAACGTCCGGAATCGGTGTAAAACCTGTTTCCCAAGAAGGGACAAGCCGCCTTGTGCGCGCCGCTATTCAATATGCGATTGACAACAATCGCAGGAGCGTAACATTGGTGCATAAAGGCAATATCATGAAGTTTACTGAAGGCGCGTTTAAAAACTGGGGATACGAGGTGGCGGAAAAAGAATTCGGCGACAAAGTATTCACTTGGGCGCAATACGACCGTATTGCCGCAGAATTGGGTAAAGATGCGGCAAACAAAGCGCAGGAAGAAGCGGAAGAAGCAGGGAAAATTATTGTAAAAGATTCTATCGCTGACGCGTTCCTACAACAAATCTTGACTCGTCCTGCCGAGTACGATGTGGTAGCTACGTTGAACTTGAACGGTGATTACATTTCAGATGCGTTGGCTGCTCAGGTTGGTGGCATTGGTATTGCGCCGGGCGCAAACATTAACTATGTAACCGGTCGTGCAATTTTTGAGGCAACTCATGGCACTGCTCCGAAGTATGCAGGACTTGATAAAGTAAATCCGTCTTCTGTTATTCTATCCGGTGAAATGATGCTCCGTCATTTGGGCTGGACAGAGGCAGCCGACTTGGTTATCAGCGCGATTGAAAAAACAATCTCTTCCAAGCAAGTAACATACGATTTCGCTCGTCTCATGGAAGGTGCAACTGAGCTGAAATGCTCTGAATTTGGCGATGCACTAATTAAGAACATGTAATTTAAAACTTGCTTTTTATGGGGCAACGCATACACATCGTGTATATGTTTCCCCTTCCTTATGTGTTCTACATGCTTATGCATGTGAAACATTCTATAAATTGCATTCAATCAGGAGGAGACCGTTATGTCTTTCACTCGTAAGAAAATCGCTGTTATCGGTTCTGGATTCACTGGAGCAACTACCGCATTCATGCTGGCTCAAAAAGAACTCGGAGACGTCGTACTTGTTGACATTCCGCAAATGGAAAATCCGACAAAAGGTAAGGCATTGGACATGGCCGAAGCAGGCCCGGTTCAAGGATTTGATGCTCGCATTACAGGTACTTCCAACTATGAAGAAATCAAAGATGCTGATCTTGTGATCGTAACGGCAGGTATTGCGCGTAAGCCTGGCATGAGCCGCGATGACCTTGTCAATACAAACGCAGGCATTATGAAATCCGTGGGCGAGCAAATTAAGAAATATGCGCCGAACAGCACAATTATTGTATTGTCTAACCCGGTAGATGCGATGACGTACACGATTTACAAAACGACTGGTTTTCCGAAAAACCGCGTAATCGGCCAGTCCGGTGTGCTTGATACAGCACGTTTCCGTACATTCGTAGCGATGGAACTGAATATCTCCGTTAAAGACGTAACAGGTTTTGTGCTTGGCGGCCATGGCGATACAATGGTGCCGCTTGTACGTTATTCCTATGCTGGTGGTATCCCGCTTGAAACATTGATTCCAAAAGATCGCCTGGATGCTATTGTTGATCGTACACGCAATGGCGGCGCGGAAATTGTAAACCTCCTGGGTAATGGTTCCGCTTACTATGCTCCGGCTGCTTCTCTGGTAGAAATGGCTGAAGCCATCCTGAAAGATCAGAAGCGTATTTTGCCTGCTATCGCTTATTTGGAAGGTGAATATGGCTACAACGATCTGTACCTTGGTGTACCGACATTGCTCGGCAAAGACGGTATCGAAAAAGTATACGAACTTGAACTTACTGCAGAAGAAAAAGCGGCGCTCGACAAATCCGCTGATGCCGTTCGCAACGTCATAGGTGTATTGAAATTTGACTAATTTGATCCATGTGATTTTCGATAAGAGTCCGGTGCGTATCCGGGCTCTTTTTTTGAGGCGACGAATAAGAAAAGAGAGCCATCAATAAAAGGTGTAGCTCTCTGATATCCTTGTAGCTATTGATTTGTTGCAAGGATTCCCAATTTCGACTCCAATAAACGCTTATTGTGAAGTACGCTGTTATCTTCCGGTCTATATTTGCGAGCTTCTTCATTATGTTCGTAAGCTTTTTGATAATCGCCTAAATAATAATGACAAATACATAGTTGCAGGTGGGGATACCAGGTATGATAGGCAGGGTAGCTAAAGCTCCATTGATCGGAATCGATCGTTAACCGCGTGGCAAATTCAAACCAAGCGGCCGCTGTTTTGTAGTCTTTTTTACGGAGAAAATGATATCCGATCCGGCAAATGGCTTCCGCTTTCGGTTTTGCATACTGAAAACTTTTTAATAATGAGGTGAGTTCATTTGGAAAATCTCCTAAACTGCGGTAGCAATCCGCCATAAAAATGCAAGCATATATCTTGTCTTCGATCCATCCTTCTTCCAATGCGAGGTTATTTTGATAACTTTCAATCGCCTTTTCACCGATTGTAATGCCAGGCAAGAGTGTAGCATTATTGCCTATTTTTGCTCCGCGCTTGATCATTGGCCCTTTATGCGGGTAATTTCCCATTCCCATATACTTATCATTTGATGAGGAACAGCATGGGCCAATGAATACCTCATCTTCGATGATCATGTTTGCCGTAATATAGCTACCCGTTTGAATCGTTACTCTTTTGCCAATCGCAGTAGCTGGTTCAACAATCACGTTGCGTCCGATAATACTGGATTCTTCGACGACTATATCTTCTCGGATACTGCTTAAATCCCCGATCAGAACATCTTCGTGCAAAACAACGCCATAATAGATCTCTTTAGCCCCCTAGAGAAGTTGGACACTAAGGGTGTATTTTGATTACACTTATAGTGACAGAGGGGGAAGACATCAATGACAAGAAGAAAGTATTCGATTGATTTCAAAAAACAAGTGGTGAAAGAAGCGAAAGAGAAGAAAAGGGGACATGCCCTGTGCGAAAAACAGCGGCAGATGGCTTGTTATTCCCTTTTTTCAGGCTATAGGCAGGGCCCATCGTAGCCTTTCCTCTCTCCTTTTCTTACCCTCTTGCTACCATACACATGTCGAAACATTAAGCCAGATGTATATAAATTCCCTGCTAAATGACAGGGATTACCACATAAATGAAATAGCTAAAAAGCAAGAGACATCGTTTGTCATACGTCAACAATTGCTAAGTAGTCGTCGTATTTCACTCTTTTCACCTCTCACATGGATTTTCTGTTCAACTTATTGCAGGATATGATTTTCATATTTATAAAGTTTATAAAGAATGAAAAAACAGGTGTTTGGAAAAGCCTCTTCAAGTGATTGTGAACTTCAAAAGCGGATTCAGGATTTGGAGAAAGAGCGCGCCTTGCGTGAAGAACAACTGCGGCTGGCCTGCCATTCGCCTTCTTCCAGGTTTCAGGCAGAAAAAGTGTGCTGCGTTCAAATGGTTATGCCGGATGAGGAGAAAGCTCTTCTTGCTTCTTATTTTTTCGATAAGGTATGATAACTTTGGAGGGATATAGTTATGCCAAACAAAAGATTGATTTTGGCTATTTTTGTGGTCGTATTGTTGGTACTTGGTGGGTGTGCAACCAGCCAGGAAGATCTGGCTTATTATCAGAGTCAATTTTTAAAAAAGTCAGATGCTGCTTTTGAAGCTTTGGACAACTCCGGAAAAGTGCTGGAAGATGTACGGAATGAGGCGTCCAAAGGTATGAAGCGGACAAAAGTCATGAATGCGGTTGATCAGGGTCGCACAACCCTTCAATCCATGCATGATGACTTGTTTAACTCGCCTGTTCCGAAGGAAATGGAGCTGGCTAAAGAAACGCTATTAAAGGGAATTAACAAAAAGATAGAAGCGCATAGCGAATTATTTACGTTTTATGATTTGCAGGACAAGCAATTCGAACAAAAAGCGGAGCAGTTGTTAAAAGAGTCAAATGATTTGATTCAGCAGGCGAAAGCTGAAATCCAAAAATTTAAGAAATAAGGGTGCTAAGAGTGAAGAAAATACTTGTAGTAGATGATGAACAATCAATTGTAACATTGTTAGAATTTAACCTTCAAAAAGCAGGTTTTGCAGTAATAAAAGCCGGAGACGGTCCGACAGCGGTAAAAATGGCGGAAGCAGAAAATCCTGACTTAATTATTCTCGATATTATGCTGCCGGGGATGGATGGCATGGAAGTGTGTAAAACGCTAAGGATGGAAAAAATGAATACGCCGATTTTGATGTTGACTGCCAAAGATGAAGAATTTGATAAAATTCTTGGTCTTGAACTCGGCGCGGATGATTATATGACCAAGCCATTCAGCCCGCGCGAAGTCGTTGCGCGCGTAAAAGCGATTTTACGTCGCAGTGGACATCAGGAGCAGGAAAGCGGGGCAGGGCAGCAAGAGCAAACGATTACGATTGGAAAGCTGGTGATTTATCCAGAGAAGTACGAAGTTTTCTTTGACGGCAAACGTCTGGAGTTAACACCGAAAGAATTTGAGCTCTTGCAGTATATGGCCAGTCATCCGGGGCGTGTTATGACGAGGGATCAATTATTGAACGCCGTTTGGAATTATGACTTTGTTGGCGATTCGCGGATTGTTGATGTGCACATCAGCCATCTGCGGGAAAAAATTGAAGAAGATACAAGACAGCCGAAATATATCAAAACGGTGCGCGGCCTTGGTTATAAACTAGAGGGATAGCATGCAGAAATTCCGAATTCGCCTTAACTTTGTTTTTCTTATAATTATTGGTGCTCTTTTGCTTATCCTTGGCATTTATTTTGCGAAAATGTTGCAGTCTCTGTACATTGACGTGTTGGAAGAACGTCTTGCGACAGAAGCGCGTATTATCGCTGATGATGTGCAGTATGCTGGTTTGATGACCAGAACTGATCTCTTGCAACAACGCATGAAGCGGTTTGCTGATGATATTGGAGCACGCATTACAGTGCTTGATCGGCAGGGAGATGTATTGGCTGATACGGAGCATGATCCGGCAACGCTGCCGAACCATGCCAATCGGCCAGAAGTTCGCAAAGCGCTGGAAACAGGTGTGGGACAGGCTGTAAGGTATAGCGCGACGCTTCATTATGATATGATGTATGTCGCTGTGCCGCTGAAACAAGGGCAGGATATTAAAGGAATTGTACGCGCGTCTATTAAAGTGACACGTGTACAGGAAACCGTGAAAAAACTGTGGATGAGTCTCGGCGGTGTGCTTGTGTTCACGCTTTTGCTGTTTGGTTTCATCAGCACGCGCATTACGAAAAGCATTACCCAACCGATTGAAGAAATCACCCGGGTGGCTCGATGTATTACGCGCAAGGAGTTTAAAAACCGTATTCGCACGAACGCCAAAGGGGAGATTGGGCAGCTGGCCCAGGCGATTAATTTCATGGCGGTCAGCCTTGAGCAACAGATGTCAGCTATTCGGGAGAATGAGAAACGGCTGGAGAGTATTCTGAACAATATGTTCAGCGGAATGATGTTGATTAGTGATACGCGCCGCATTGCGATGATGAACACGGCTGCGGAGCAATTGCTGGGCTATAACGCGAAAGATTTTCTTGGCCATATCCATACCGAAGTCGGTAAGAATTCAGGCTTAAGCCAACTGATTGACCGTTGCCTGGAAACCGGAGAGAAAATACGTGAAGAAATTCATGTTTACTATCCTGAGGAGCATATTATTGACGTCAATCTGGGAGCGTATACGAATGAAGAAGGCGAAATCAAGGGAGTGATTGTGCTTCTGCACGATATTACCGCAATCCGCCGTTTGGAAAAAATGCGGAGCGAATTCGTTGCCAATGTCTCTCACGAATTAAAAACGCCGATTACTTCCATTAAGGGATTCACTGAAACGCTTTTGGATGGTGCGTTGGAAGATCCGGATATCAGCCGCTCTTTTCTTACGATTATTAATGAGGAAAGCGATCGTCTTAATCGCCTGATTACCGATATTCTTGATTTATCGAAAATCGAACAGAAAAAAATGCTATTGAAAATAGAAGAACTTAACTTTAGTAAGTTAATTAAAGAAACCGTACGAATTGTGCGGGAAGAAGCACGTGCCAAAAACATCGCCATTTATCTTCCTACGGAAGAAAACATTACACTGGAAGCGGATCGTGACCGCCTCCAGCAAATTGTTCTGAATTTGGTAAGCAATGCCATTACCTATACACCTGAAAACGGGGAGGTAACCATTACATTGTGTGAGCGTGAAGACAAAAGCGTGGAAATGATCGTTGCTGATACCGGGATCGGCATTCCGCCCGAACATCTCCCGCGCATTTTCGAGCGTTTTTACCGTGTGGACAAAGCACGCTCACGCGAATCCGGAGGCACCGGACTTGGACTTGCCATTGTTAAACATCTGGTAGAATCGCATCATGGCACGATTCATGTGGAAAGCCAAGAAGGGAAAGGGACGACATTTACAGTTATTCTTCCAAAATATCAGCCGCCAAAATTTTTAGGCTAGCGGGCTGTGGGCTGATTGTAACGCATAAACAAATAGATGCCACTAATAATCACAGCTGTTCCGATAAGTTGGGCGGCTGTTATTTTTTCGCCAAGAATAAAATAAGCGAGAATAGCGGCCCCGATCGGTTCCCCGAGAATAGCTACGGAGATGGTATTTACGCTTAACCACTTAATCGCCCAATTAAAAACCGTATGTCCAAGCAAAGTCGGAAAAACGGCAAGCCCGATAAAAACAAGCCAATCTTTTCCTGGATAAGGATACAAAGCGAAGCCGAGTGATAAATCGTATGCCAGTAATACAGAAGTGCTAATTGTATATACGACAAACGTATACATCATAAGGGAGAGGCGTTTACGAACGCTTTGTCCGAATAGCCAGTATCCCGTGACAGTTGCCGCGCCGAGAAGAGCGAGAATGTCACCGAGCAGCGCCGTGCCGCCGATGCGGAAATCGCTCCAGCCGATATATACGCTTCCGGCTACAGCCAGCAGACAGCCGATTATTCCCTCTAAGGAGACGCGTTCTTTAAAAAAGAAATAAGCCCCTACAAATGAAAACAGCGGCTGTAGGGTCACAAGCACGACCGAACTGGCCACTGACGTGTAGTTTAGCGATTCAAACCAGAGAATAAAGTGAAGCGCAAGAAATACCCCAGCTATCGCAGAGAAAACCCAATCGCGGGCGCATATGTTCTTTATTTCATGGGCATGCTTCCATAACACGAATGGAAGCATAAAAAGCACGGTAAATAACAGCCTATATGTGGCGATAACGCCCGCAGGCGCATCCGTAAGTTTTACGAAGATGGCGGAAGTGGAAACCGCGATGGTTGCGATGACAAGAGCTAGATAAGGTGAAAAAATCGGTTGTTTGTTCATAGCATCTCCTATTTATACATATTATGAATTTATTATAGATTCCTTATTTATGGTAAAGAAAATGATTATTTTTGACAATATTGAAAAAAGAAACTTTGAGGCTAGGCGAACCGTATTACATAATGAGAAAAAGATACGAGGAGGAAGCAGCGTGAGCGAAAAAAAAGTTGTACAAATGGGAAGTGAAAACTTTAAAGTGGGAAAAATTCTAAAATTTCTTATCCCTGTTATTATTCTTGTTATTTTAGCGTTTGAATCGTTTACGGTCGTTCCGCCTGGACACAGGGGAATTGTTGTGCAATTGGGCGCTGTGCAACCGAAAGTATTTGATGAAGGGCTTCATTTCAAAGTTCCGTTTATTCAGGAAGTAATGCCGATAGAAGTTCGTGTACAGAAAGCAGAAAGCAAAGCGTCTGCCGCTTCAAAGGATTTGCAGGTTGTGACAACGCAGATGGCGGTAAACTTTCACATTGATCCAGCGTCCGTTAACAAATTGTATCAAAATGTTGGTATAGATTATAAAGCGAGAATCGTTGATCCGGCCATCGGAGAGGCACTCAAAGCGGTCGCGGCCCGCTATACGGCCGAACAGCTTATTTCCAAGCGTTCGGAAGTTAGCCAGCAGGTAAAGGAGTTGCTTGCTAAAAAGCTAAGCACATATCATATGGCACTTGACGAAGTAAATATTACTGAATTTAAATTTAGCGATGAGTATAATCGCGCGATTGAGCAGAAACAAATCGCGGAACAGCAAGCACTGAAGGCGAAATTGGATCTTGAACGGGTGAAGATTGAGAAAGAGCAAACCATTACCAAGGCGCAGGCGAACGCCGAAGCACTTCGCCTACAGAAGGAAAACGTAACGCCTGAACTCGTAAAATTGCGCGAAATCGAGGCACAAATTCAAGCGATTGAGAAGTGGGACGGTAAGCTGCCAAGCACTACCGGTGGAGCCATTCCGTTCCTGAATGTTCAAAAGTAAAAATCCATGTTACAGGTAGTCTGGCGCTGTCCTTTTTATGGACAGCGTTTTGTTTTGTCTTCAAACTCTATGGTATGATGGAAGCGTATATGCTTATTTCGCTAAAGAATAGGGCGTGGAATGGAAATGAACGAGAAATTAATGATTATTGACGGCAACAGCATTGCCAACCGGGCTTTTTACGCACTTCCTCTTCTGACGACAGAAGAGGGTTTGTATACAAATGCGGTGTACGGATTTACCACTATGCTGTTGCGCATGATGGAAGAGGAGAAACCGACACATTTGCTGGTAGCGTTTGACGCGGGCAAGGTTACATTCCGGACGGAAGAATATAAAGATTATAAAGGCAAACGTCTAAAAACGCCGAGTGAGCTGTCCGCGCAGTTTCCGCTGTTGAAAGAATTGCTCGAAGCTTTTGGCGTCAAGCATTACGAGCTGAACGGGTACGAAGCAGATGATATCATCGGAACGATATCCGCGCGGGCGGAAGCAAACGGCTTTGAGACGCTGATCGTATCTGGAGACAAGGATATGCTGCAACTCGTCTCAGATAAAACGCATGTCGCCTTGACACGCAAAGGTATTAGCGAAGTGGAAAGGTATTCTCCGGCTGAGATTGATGAGAAGTATGGTCTGACGCCTGCGCAGATTGTTGATTTAAAAGGACTGATGGGTGACACCTCTGACAACATTCCTGGCATTCCGGGGGTTGGCGAGAAAACAGCGCTTAAATTACTGCATGAATTCAAGACGGTGGAAGGCGTTCTTGAGCACGTTTCTGAAGTAAAAGGTAAAAAGTTGCAGGAGAAAATCGAGGCACATGCGGATGATGCGCGCATGAGCAAACAGTTAGCCACAATTCTTCGTGATGCGCCGATTGCACTTTCGCTCGATGAGCTTAAATATCAGCCGTATGAACGGGAAAAGGTTGTGCCGGTACTGGAGCGGTTCGCTTTTAAATCCCTGCTGGAGCGTCTGGGCTTTGATTCAGCGGAAGCGGACGCTTTGTTGCAACAGGAAGAGAAAGAGATCGAATTTGTGACGATTACAGAAGAGAACAGGGATAAGTGGGCGGACAAACTAACGTCGCCTATGGCGGTCATGGTAGAAGTGGACGCAGAAAATTACCATGGAGCTCCGATTCATGGCGTTAGCCTGGTGAGCGAAGATGTACGGCTGTATGTGCCGTTTGGGCAGGTCAAATGGCCAGCGCTTGTGGAGTGGATGGCTGACCCAGAACAGAGGAAATGGATATATGATGCTAAGCGCAGTCAGGTGGCGCTTGCATGGAAGGGCATTTCGCTGGAAGGGATCAGCTTTGATGTATTGCTTGCTTCTTATTTAAGCAATCCATCGGAGACGAATCATCAATTGTGTGATGTGGCGGAAAGATACGGCATCAAGCTGGCCTCTGACGAGACGATATATGGAAAAGGAGCCAAACGCTCCGTACCGGACATATCGGTTCTAGGGCCGCACATTGTGCGCAAAGCGGATACCATCTATCGTCTTTATGATAGAATGAACAGTACTTTGAGAGAAGAAGGGCTTACAGATCTGTTGTATGATTTAGAATTGCCGCTTGCGGCCGTGCTCGGCGCAATGGAGAAACGCGGCGTACGTGTGGATAAAGAACGGCTCGATGAAATGGGTGTGGAGCTTAAGGAGAAGCTTGAAGGGCTTACCAAGGAAATTCATCGCCTTGCCGGCACGGAATTTAATATTAATTCGCCGAAACAGTTGGGTGAGATTTTATTTGAAAAATTGCAACTGCCTGTGATCAAAAAGACGAAGACCGGTTATTCAACGAGCGCCGATGTGCTTGAGAAGTTGGAGGGAGCCCATGAAATTGTGCCGCTTATTCTTGAATTCCGCCAGCTGGGTAAATTACAGTCAACGTACATTGAAGGGTTAAAGAAGGAAATTCATGAAGAAACAGGTAAAATTCATACATCATTTAATCAGGCGGTTACAGCGACCGGACGTCTAAGCAGCACGGAGCCAAATCTGCAGAACATTCCAATCCGCCTGGAAGAAGGAAGAAAAATTCGGCAGGCATTTGTGCCGTCTGAGCCGGGCTGGTATATTCTTGCCGCCGACTATTCACAGATTGAATTGCGCATTTTAGCACACATTTCGCAGGATGAAAATTTAATTGATGCGTTCCGCAAAGATATGGATATTCATACCCGCACCGCGATGGATGTATTTGGGGTAGAAGAAGACGAAGTGACATCGCTTATGCGCCGTCAGGCAAAGGCGGTTAATTTTGGCATTGTGTACGGGATCAGCGATTACGGTTTATCGCAAAACTTGCATATCACGCGAAAACAAGCGGCTGAATTTATCGAACGTTATTTCTCCGTCTTTCAGGGAGTTAAGCGTTATATGGACAATATTGTCGTTGAGGCAAGGAAAAATGGGTACGTAACAACGATGTTGAATCGCCGCCGGTATTTGCCTGATATTAATAGCAGTAACTTTAACCAGCGTAGCTTTGCCGAGCGTACGGCAATGAACACGCCGATTCAAGGGACGGCGGCTGATATTATTAAACTGGCGATGGTGAATGTGGCGCGGCGGATGGAAGACGAGAAGCTGGCGAGCCGCATGCTTTTGCAGGTGCATGATGAATTAATTTTTGAAGTGCCAGAGCACGAACTTGAAACGATGTGCAGGCTTGTACCGGATGTGATGGAAAATGCACTACCGCTGGATGTTCCGCTGAAAGTGGATGTGAATTATGGAATAAACTGGTACGAAGCGAAGTAGAAGTAAATGTAGAGAAAGCGATAAGCAAAGGAGAGAAACTGAATGCCAGAATTGCCAGAAGTGGAAACGATCAGGCGCACGCTAAGCAAGCTGGTCATCGGCAAAACAGTTGCCGATGTTATTGTGGGTCTGCCGCGCTTAATTAAAGCACCGGATGATGTCATGCAGTTTGTTGAGTTGCTGAAAGGGCAGACAATCCGGGAAATCGGTCGGCGCGGAAAGTTTTTGCTTTTTTGTCTGGATGATTATGTGCTGGTGTCTCACCTGCGTATGGAGGGGCGTTACGGTCTCTATCGGACAGGAGATGAAGTAGAAAAGCATACGCACGTCATTTTCCGGTTTACGGACGAAACGGAACTGCGGTATAAAGATGTGCGTACTTTCGGGACAATGCACTTGTTCCCGAAAGGACAGGAAATGGCTGGCCCTCCTCTTCATAAGCTGGGACCGGAGCCGCTGGATGAAGCATTTTCCGCAGCTGTTTTGAAAGAAAGGCTTGGGCGGAGAAAAACAAAAATAAAGCCTTTATTGTTAAACCAGGAAATTATCGTTGGTTTGGGGAATATTTATGTTGATGAGGCGCTGTTTCAGGCCGGGATCCATCCAGAGAAAACCCCGGACGAACTAACGGATGATCAATGGGAGAAACTGCATGTGAGCATTGTACAAATTTTGCAGAAATCCATTTCATTAGGCGGCTCGTCCATTAAGTCATATGTAAATGGACAGGGAGAAGCGGGCCGTTTCCAGCACACGTTAAAAGCATACGGGCGTACGGGAGAACCTTGCTTCGTATGTGGCACCCTGATCGAAAAATTTGTTGTCGGGGGCCGTGGCACACATATTTGCCCGAATTGCCAGCCACGCAATTAAGAGGCACCCCTTTCTTTCCTTCTCATATACTGTAACAGGTGCCCATGCAAAATAAAGCGCACGAAGAATAATGGATGGGAAGGAGGAAATAAGGTGCTGCACATTTTTTCACTCCTGGTGCTGGCTTTTGCGGTCAGCCTTGACGGTTTTGGTGTCGGGGTTACGTACGGAATGCGCCGCATTAAAATTCCGGTGCGTTCCGTTCTTATTATTACCGCATGCTCGGCACTGGTCATTCTCGTTTCTATGTATCTGGGCAAGTGGTTGACCTATTTTTTATCGCCCATTGCCACACAGTATGTTGGCGGCTTGATTTTAATTGGCATCGGGCTATGGACAATATATAATGTGAAGCACCAGCAAGCGCGCGAAGAACAAGGGGAAATGGAACAAGAACGACAGATCCAGGAACCTCGTTCGCTAGTTGCTTTTGAAATCAAGTCGCTCGGTCTTGTTATACAAATTTTGAAAAGACCTATTGAAGCGGATATTGACCGTTCCGGGACAATTTCTGGAGTGGAAGCCATGTTTCTGGGGCTTGCTCTTTCTTTAGACGCATTTGGCGCGGGGATCGGCGCGGCGCTTATTGGATATGAACCTTGGGTAACGGCGCTGCTAATCGGAGTAAGTAACTGTTTGTTTATTTTGACCGGTTTAAAGCTTGGATTTATCTACTCGGAAGCGGATTGGATGAAGCGGATGACGTATCTGCCAGGGGTGCTGCTGATTATGTGCGGTTTTTTTAAAATGATTTGAGAGCGAGTTGAAAGGACATGATTGTTGGATTAACAGGTGGCATCGCTTGCGGTAAAAGCACGATATCCCGGATGCTGGCCGAGCGCGATGCCCGTATTATCGATGCGGATATTATTGCGCGTGAAGTCGTTCGACCAGGTGAAAAGGCCTGGTCTCTTATTGTCGAGCGATTTGGACGAGGGATTCTGCTTGACAGTGAAGAGATTGACCGGGTTAAATTAGGTTCGATCGTGTTTGCCGATGAAAAAGCGCGGCTTGCTTTAAATGACATTGTACATCCGGCGGTACGGCAGCGTATGCGTCAGCTGACGCAGGAAGCGCAGGAAGAGGGCGTGTCACTTATTGTATTAGACATTCCGCTTCTTTATGAATCAAAGCTCGAATATATGGTGGAAAAGGTAATCGTTGTCTATTGCACACCCGAACAGCAGTTGGAACGGCTGATAAAGCGCAATGGATTCAGCGCGGAAGAGGCGCGGCGTCGCATTGCGTCACAGATGCCAGTAGAAGAGAAAAAGCTCCGCGCGGATTATGTAATTGACAATAGCGGCACGTTAAAGGAAACAGAGGAACAGGTGGATGAACTGATGGAACAGCTGCTTTCGTCAGATAAAGGCGCGAAACGATAAAGTACGATTGTAGTGAAGGGGTTGAGGATGAAACGATTGAATCGAAAACATGCATTATTTTTCCTATGTCTTCTGGTGGTTTTTCTGCTGTTGGACGCGCCTGTTATCTGGAAAGCGATGTACCCTGTATATTACAAAGAGGAAATCCGTAAATCGGCGCGGCAGTTTGAGGTAGATCCGTATCTAATTATGGCGATTATTCAAGTGGAATCCAAATTTGATAAGAACCGCGTATCGAAAAAAGGGGCTATTGGCTTAATGCAGGTAATGCCTGCGACCGCGGAGTGGGCAATCCGGCAGACAAAAATGTCGCCTATGGCGGTCGATTATTTGGACGAACCGGATACAAATATTTTTCTTGGAACATGGTATGTTTCATTTTTGTACGAAATGTTTAATCATAACCCGTATGCTGTGATCGCGGCGTACAATGCTGGTCCAGGAAATGTTAAAAAATGGATGGAGCGCGGAGTCTGGGATGGAACACCAGAGCATATTTCACAAATTCCGTTTGGCGAAACACGGCATTATGTACAGCGAGCATTATACTACAAACAACGGTACGAAAAAATTTATGCGGACGAGTTTGGCGTTTTGAAGTAAGACAAGCAGCAAAATGAGTTTCTGTTTTATTCAGAGAAAGCAGGACTGTATTTTGCTGCATTTATTTTGTTTGAATATTTAGAAATTAATAAATTTGGGTTGGCATATTGAAAAAAGTGTCATACTTATTATAATAAATACTTGTAATAGTATGGAACATATCCGGGGAGGAGAACGTATTAATGACGACACGAATTGCCATTAATGGATTTGGACGTATTGGACGGATGGTATTCCGTAAAGCGATGAACGATCCGGAAGTTGAAGTGGTAGCAATCAACGCGAGCTACCCTGTTGAAACGCTTGCTCACATGATTAAGTATGACACAATTCACGGTAACCTTTCCGATAATATAGAAGTAAAAGATGATATGATTATCGTAAACGGTCGGGCTACGAAAATTGTTTCTGACCGCGATCCGGTTAATTTGCCGTGGAAAGAATTGGATGTCGAAGTTGTTATTGAAGCGACAGGCAAGTTCCGAGATAAAGAAGGCGCAGGCAAACATATTACAGCTGGCGCGAAAAAGGTTGTTATCACCGCACCGGGCAAAGACGACGACGTAACAATTGTCATGGGCGTTAACGAAGATATGTACGATTACGAAAAACATCACATCATTTCTAACGCTTCCTGCACAACTAACTGCCTTGCTCCAGTAGCAAAAGTGTTAGACGAAGCGTTTGGCATCGAATATGGAATGATGACAACCGTACACTCCTACACAAATGATCAGAAAAATCTGGACAATCCGCATAAAGATCTGCGGAGAGCACGTGCGTGCGGGCAGGCAATTATCCCGACGACAACAGGCGCTGCTCGGGCGGTTGGACGCGTGTTGCCGCAGCTGCAAGGCAAGCTGAACGGTTTTGCACTCCGCGTTCCGACACCGAACGTATCCGTGGTCGATCTGGTGGTAAATGTGAAGAAAAGCGTAACGGTGGAAGAGGTAAATCGCGTGCTGCGCGAGGCGAGCGAGGATAGCATGAAAGGAATTCTCGGCTATACGGAAGAGCCACTTGTATCTGTAGATTTTAACGGCAATGAGAATTCTTCCATTGTTGACGCGCTCTCTACAATGGTAATGGGTGATAAACAAGTAAAAGTGTTGGCTTGGTATGACAACGAGTGGGGCTATTCCTGCCGTGTGCTTGATCTGACAAAGCATGTGTCCGCCGCTGCTTACGCGAAAAAAAAACAGGAAGTAACTGTGTAATTACGGTTTGAAATGGTATTTCCGGCATAGAAAGACGGGACAATCCATATCGGGTTGTCTCGTTTTCTTATGTTTTTGGACTTGACTACAGCTTTTTTCTGGGACAAACTAGGGAAAAGTACGCAATGGAGTGGGGTTGATGACATGCGTTGTCCTTATTGTGCTCACAACGGAACAAGGGTACTCGATTCGCGCCCGGTAAACGATGGAAAGTCGATTCGACGGCGTCGTGAGTGTGAAGAGTGCACAAGGCGTTTTACTACATTTGAAGTCGTGGAAGAAACACCGTTATTAGTCGTGAAAAAAGATGGCGCCCGTGAAGAATTCAGCCGAGAAAAAATTTTACGTGGAATCATCCGGGCCTGTGAGAAGCGTCCAGTTCCCTTAGAAACACTGGAGTCGATCGTCGATAAAATTGAACGAGACCTGCGCAACAGTGGCAGATCCGAGGTGCAAAGCAAAGACATTGGGGAATTGGTCATGAATGCGCTCTATGATGTTGATGAAGTGGCATATGTGCGATTTGCTTCTGTATATCGTCAGTTTAAAGATATTAATGTATTTGTCCAGGAACTTGAAGAATTAATTCGTAACAGCAGGAAAAAAGAATAGAACACGAGCCGGTCACGCGGTGTAAGATTGCGAAGAATAGCGGCGGTGATGCTATAATAAAAAACGAAAAAATTGATGGCATAGGGAGTGATACGGGTGAGATGGCAGGAGACCGTCCCGAATGATCCCTACCTTATCCGGGTGAGGCGGCCGATTAGCAATGTGGAACTCAGTTATTTGATTCATCTGTACCAACCGCTGGTCGGGGCGCTACCTGTCGCACTGTACCAGACATTGCTTTATAACCTTTCGCTGGCGAATTTTTCGGCTGTGCAGGGGTTGCATTATAGATTAATGGTAACAATGGCAGTTCCATTGAATGTCATTGTAAAGGCGAGACATCAATTAGAAGCGATCGGACTTTTGGAAGTATATCAAATTGAGGCGGACGGACAGCGTATTTTTGAATATATTTTACAGCCACCTCATTCGCCGGATATTTTTTTTAGTGACGACACGTTAAGCATTATGCTTTTGAATCGGGTAGGTAAAGAATTTTATCGCAAGCTGCGGCGCCAATTCTCGATCCCGGAGGAATATCGTTTGCCGGAGAATGTGGAGAGAAAACGGATTACGAAAGCGTTTGACGAAGTGTTTTATCATCTTTCCCTGAGTGAAATTACGGTAGAAAAGGGCACTGAGACGTATAATTTCCTTAAAGACGTGAGGGAAGAAAGTCCGCTGCCCTTGTTTGATCCGATGGCGGCGACGCGGCTAAATTACGCGAACTCTCGCCTTGATTTTGAGTTTTTGGAAGCTTCGCTTCCTAAGATGATTAAAAAAGATGGGCTGTTTACGAAAGAAGTAAAGGCTGAGTTAGAAAGCCTGGCCTTCCTATATGGCATTGATAATGAAACAATGGCTCGCTTTTTGCAAGAGCCTTCTGTCATCGAATATGATACGATTGATACCGCTTCGCTACGCCGTCTGGTAAAAGACTGGTTCCGCAGGGAGAATGGCCGGGCCCCAAAAATCGTGTCACGGGAAGAAATTGTGTTTCACTCAGATACGGTGGAGACAGAACGGAAAGAGCGGGAAGAAAAGGCGCTGACGGAGGCGGAAAGTCATGCGTTGCGCCTATCTTCCCTTTCGCCTTTTCAACTTATAGGACTTTATCAGAGAGGAGCCAAGATTGCTCCAGCCGATCAGAAGATCGTTGAAGAATTGCTTGAGGAGTATCAGCTTCCTCCTGGAGTAGTGAATGTGCTGCTGGAGTACGTTATGATGACATATGACCGGCAGCTGCCAAAAGACATCATTTATAAAATCGCCGGTCACTGGAAGCGGAATAACATTAGAACTGTACAAGAAGCGCAGCGCCAGGCCCGGCAATTTTATTCAGAACGGAAAAGTGCCAAGGCGGCTTCTGCCGATAAAAAAGTGTTTACTCGCGCCTCTTCTGGCGGACGAAGCAAGCGGCGTAAAGACGAGATTCCGCCGCTCATACTGGAGCAGTTGGAACGGCAAAAAAACCAGGTGACAGAGGAAAAAACTGCAAAATCATCCAAGGTGGAAATGATAGATGAAGAGTATGAAAGAAAGCGAAAACGAATGGAAGAACTGTTGAAAGCGCTGGGAGAAAGCAAGCAGTAAGGGAGAGGAGAATATGCAGCGTGTGAATAAACTATTGTTTTCTTATAAGGTAAACGGGCGCTATTCATTCGAGGAAATTGTCAATGAAGTGACGGTAAAGCCGGAAGTTATAGAGTTGAGAAAAAAGCATCCGGAGATTGAAACGATTCATATTATGCGATCCCTTTCCCGTATCAAGCAGGCTATTGATGAAGCGGGCCATTGCCGCCGTTGCCCCGGGCTTGCCAAATGTCCGAATCTATTGTGGGGCCACAGGGCGGAACTTGGCTGGACCGGGGTGTCCATTGAAGTGCGCCATACTCCTTGTAAGCTTTATATGCTTGACAGGCAACAAAAAGAACGAGAAAAGCTAATTCGTACACACCATATCCCGAAGGAAATTTTGGCTGCTTCTTTTGCTTCAATAGAGGGAGATAAAGAGAGAATTGATGCGATCAATGCCGTTATGAATTTTTGTGTAACGGTCGAGCCCGGAAAGCCAGGGACAAAAGGGCTGTATTTCTACGGTCCGTTTGGCGTCGGCAAGAGCTACATGATGGGTGCGGCTGCCAAAAAGCTGGCTGAGCGCGGCATTGCTTCGCTTATGGTGTATACGCCCGACTTTTTCCGGGAAATTAAAGATGCGCTGAATGATAATACGGTTCAAGAAAAAATCGCGGTGCTGAAAGAAGTGCCCGTACTTATTCTTGATGATATCGGAGCTGAAACGCTTTCGCCTTGGGCACGTGACGAAGTCCTAGGCGCGATTTTGCAATACCGGGTAAGCGAAAATTTACCTGTGCTTTATACGTCGAATTATACGTATGATGAACTGGAGGAGCACCTTGCACATTCGCAAAAGGCAGGGGTCGAACAGTTAAAAGCGATGCGAATTATGGAACGGATCCGCTATTATACGGATGCGTACAAGGTGGATGGAATCAATCGCCGTATCCGTAAATAACTGTAAAGAAAGACTAGATGAGACAATGGAAAAAGGACGAGCGGGCAGTTTACATGAGTTTTTTACTTGTAGTGAATGACAAAAAGTGAAGACGAACGAAGTGGCCTGATGGAGCAGTAGGCAAGCAGGGGGCATTGTGTTATCATTAAAGGGTGAATGTAACGTTTGGAGGGATAAATCGTGGCGATTGACCAAATATTGGAACGAGGGCTGGCCGGGGAACGGCTGGAATTGGAAGATGGCCTCCGTTTGTATGAAAGCGATGAAATCGAAAAAATGGGTTACTATGCTAATAAAGTGATGGAGAAGTGGCATCCGGAGCCGATTGCAACATTTGTAATCGGGCGCAACATTAACTATACAAACGTGTGCGACACATACTGCCGTTTTTGTGCCTTTTATCGTCCGCCAGGATCGGACGAAGGGTATGTACTTCCGGATGAAGAAATTTTTAAGAAAATCCAGGAAACGGTTGATGTACAGGGAACGGAAATTTTGATGCAGGGAGGAACCAACCCGAATTTGCCTTTGGAATATTATACAAATTTGTTGCGCAACATTAAGAAGCGTTTTCCAAGCATTCACATGCATTCGCTGTCTGTGGCGGAAATCGTAAAAATATCCGAAGTATCGAAGAAACCGGTAGAGGAAGTGTTGCTTTTGCTTAAAGAAGCAGGACTCGACTCTTTGCCGGGTGCGGGTGCGGAAATTCTTGATGACCGGACGCGGAAAAAAATCAGTCGCCTAAAAGGCTCTTGGAAAGAATGGATCGATGTGATGAAAACCGCTAATCGGGTCGGTCTGTCAACAACAGCCACCATGGTTATCGGATTCGGTGAGTCGATGGAAGAGCGCGTGCTGCATTCGTTGCGTATACGTGAAGCGCAGGATGTAATGAAAGCGGAAGGTGGGCCTGGCTTCCTCGCTTTTATTTCTTGGACGTTCCAGCCGGACAACACCAATCTGAAAGCAGAGCGGCTTCCGGCCGAAGAATACTTAAAGAATGTGGCAATTACGCGCTTGCTGATCGACAATATCCCGAATTTCCAGTCTTCTTGGGTCACCATGGGGCCTGAAGTGGGCAAGTTGTCGCTTTCCTATGGTTGCAACGATTTTGGATCGACGATGATGGAGGAGAACGTAGTATCTGCTGCGGCCTGTACGTATAAGGTAAACACGAACCATATTTTGCAGTTGATTCGGGAAGCCGGCAAAACTCCGGCGCAGCGCAACACAAAATATGAAATCTTGCGCGTCTTCAAGGAAGGCGAAATGGCAGAAACCGATTTTGTGATGCAGAACTAGTAAGTATTTATAAATGAGCAAAAATGAATACAATAAATAGGGCTTTTCAGGACTGATTGTACAGTATAGATGCGTAAACGAAAGAAGCGCACATACATAGCAGTATGAGACATTTTCTTTCCTGCTCTGGTAAGGTTATACCATAGGAAAAGAAAAATGTCTCTCTTGTTTTTTATAAGGAGCATCTTTGGCCTTCACCTCATGTCTCTTCGTTTATAAAAATCAGGGTGTCGTAAGAATACGTGAGTATTCGTAAGAAAAACTTTAATTCATAGAGGGAGAGTAAAATGAATAAAACGGTAAAGGTTTTGGCTTGGGGTTTTGGCATCTGCTTATTATTGGTTGTCAGTTTAGTCATCTCGTTTAAAATTGGAACAAAGGGAAGCGAAAAGGAAATGGCCAAGATTAAGGCACAAGCCGAAAGTTATGTAAAAGAAAGATTTACAAGGCCAATGAAAGTATATGATTCGATGTATGATAACATGGGGAATTTCTCCTATTTTGACTATGCTGCCAAAGTGTATTCAGTTAATGAAAACAATCTATCTTTTCTTGTTTTTTATAATCAGGATACAAAGCAATTAGAGGATAACTATGTGGCTAGTAAATGGGGAAGGGATTTGGAAAAAGACTTGTTTCCTTTTGTAGAAAAAGAATGGGGAAAAGTAGATCACTTATGGGTAATATACGACGAACGGGTAGGATATGATTATGAAATCGACGTAAATAAAATGCCTGCTTATAATACCGTAGCAGCGAAGCCATTGATTATTATTGCCATTCCTCGAAAAAAAGAAGCGAAGGATAATGAACGGTATGATAAAACAATTGCGTTTTTGAAAAATCAATTAAAGCTCCAACATGCAGGTGTCTCTTTTGAATATATAAAGGACGGGGTTATTCTGGAGAAAGAAGGAATTTCCCGTGAATTTTAAGAAAGGACGATAATTTTGAGTGCCGGTCTTTACCTTTTTCTTCTTATTTTCAATTCTTTACTTTCAATCATGGTGTTTCCTGGATTTGTTCGGACATGGAAACAGCTCAAGACGGGTAGGATGAAAGGCAGAGCAGTCGTTGTAGCGTTTTCTATTATTTGGTTGTGGATAGTCATTCTTTATCAAACTTTTGTTTATCTTGGATTTATAGATTAAGGGGTGACCGTATCGAAACGGGGGAATGGTACGCTATTTTCACTGTTAAACCGTTATGTGTATGATAGCAAGGATCATGTTGTCGATACGAACTATGGCGAGAAAGACAACAATAGCAAGATGAAATAAAATGACCGCACAAAAAAAAGACCCATTGAACAATCAATGGGTTCAAGGTAGGAGTGGAGAGATTAATTCAATTCCAGGAGGTGTCAACCCATTTAAGGGGGTTGTTTTTATTATAAACGTTTTTGAAAGCGTTATCAATATTATTTTCCAAATTTTTTAATCTTTTTTGAGGTTTTTTGATGGAACATCAGGAAAGAGGAAGTATAAGCTGGCTTGACTTTCACTTTCAGGATTACTATAATCAAAACAACAACATTATACTCAAAAGCAATGACAAGGACACGGTCCCAACCAACCGGTTTTCAGAGAGGAAAGTCGTAGGCTGTGAGCTTTCTAACACGAGGTTGTCGGACTACCCCCTTTAGCTGCCGACCGGAACGCGCATATGTGTCAGTATGGAAGGCCGGAATGACCGATTCCGTTATTTTAAATGAAGGGCATGGTTGGTGCATGTTAGCCTCCGTGCCGAAATAGGGTGGTACCACGAGAACAACACGCTCGTCCCTTGGGGGATCGAACGTGTTTTTTATTTTTATAAGGAGGAATTGTGATTATGTCTGTACTGCAAGTAACGCTGCCGGACGGTTCCAAACGCGAATACGAAGCCGGCGCAACTGTAGAAGATGTCGCTGCTTCCATCAGCCCGAGTCTTCGCAAAAAAGCGATTGCTGGTAAGGTGGATGGTAAGATTGTTGATTTAAAAGCAGTCATTCCACATGATGCTTCTGTGGAGATTTTGACGGAAGACAGCGAAGAGGCGCTTGAAGTGATGCGTCATAGCTGTGCGCATCTTATGGCACAGGCAATTAAACGTATTATTGGCGACGACAAAGTGCGCCTTGGCATTGGTCCGGTCATTCAGGACGGTTTTTACTACGATATCGACACCGATGTAACCATTACACCGGAGATGCTTGAGCAAATCGAAAAAGAAATGCAGAAAATTGTCAAGGAAAACCTGCCGATCGAGCGTCGCGTTGTATCCCGTGAAGAAGCGATCGGCATCTATAAAAAACTCAATGATCACCTGAAACTTGAGATTATTTCTGAACTGCCGGAAGACGCAGAGATCACGATGTATTATCAGGGCGAATTCTTTGATTTGTGCCGTGGGCCGCACGTACCTTCTACCGGAAGAATTAAAGCATTTAAGTTAATGAGCGTAGCTGGTGCATACTGGCGCGGCGACTCCGATCGTCAGATGCTGCAGCGCATTTATGGCACATGCTGGGCGAAGAAATCCGATCTTGATGAATATTTGCACTTCCTTGAGGAAGCCAGAAAGCGCGATCACCGCAAGCTAGGAAAAGAACTTGAATTGTTCATGTTTTCAGAAGAAGCTCCGGGCATGCCCTTCTACTTGCCGAACGGAATGATTATTCGCAATGAATTGGAAAAATATGCTCGTCAGCTGCAAATTGAGCGCGGCTATCAGGAAGTGCGCACGCCTCTCGTTATGAACCAGCGCCTGTGGGAGCAATCCGGTCACTGGGATCATTATCACGAAAATATGTATTTCACGGAAGTGGATAATACAAAATTTGCGTTGAAGCCGATGAATTGTCCGGGGCATATGCTTGTGTTCAAAAACAAAATTCATTCGTATCGCGACCTGCCGCTGAGAATGGCGGAGTTCGGCCAGGTGCACCGCCACGAATATTCCGGCGCGTTGAACGGAATGATTCGTGTCCGCACATTTACACAGGACGACTCGCACATTTTCGTACGTCCGGATCAGATCGAATCCGAGATTAAGCATGTGATTGAATTGGTCGATAAGATTTACGGCGTATTCGGCTTCCCGTACAGCGTCGAACTGTCTACCCGTCCGGAAGATTCCATGGGTAGTGACGAACTGTGGGAGCTTGCGGAGCGTTCGCTGCAAAACGTGCTGGAAGAGTTAAAAATTCCATACCGCATTAATGAAGGGGACGGGGCGTTCTACGGTCCGAAAATTGACTTTCACATTCAGGATGCGATTAAGCGGAGCCATCAATGCGCGACGATTCAGCTCGATTTCCAGATGCCGGAGAAATTTGATCTCGCTTATGTGGGAGAAGATAACGCAAAGCATCGTCCGGTTGTTATCCACCGCGCGATTTACGGTTCGATCGACCGTTTTATCGGTATTCTAACCGAGCATTTCGCAGGCGCGTTTCCGACATGGCTGGCTCCGGTACAGGCGAAGTTGATTACAATCGCTGAGCCGCATATGGAATACGCGGAAAAAGTGAGAGAAAAAATGGCGGAAAAGGGGATCCGCGTTGAAGTGGATAGCCGTAACGAGAAAATTGGTTACAAAATCCGTGAAGCGCAGATGAACAAAATTCCGTTCATGCTTGTTATCGGCGATAAGGAGAAAGAGGACGGTACGTTGTCCGTGCGCCGTCGCGGTGAAGGCGATCTCGGAGCGAAGAAAGTGGATGAAGTGATCAAACTTATTCTTGACGAAATCGAGACAAAGAAATATTAAGGTTAGCAGGAAAAAAGAATTAACGCCAGTCATTCATGATGCAAAAAGACCCTGTTTTTAGTAAAAACAGGGTCTTTTTGCATATTTTTTACGCTGAAATCACGGAACGCCATTCTTTTCATTTGTATGACGTAATCATGTCACTATCTCAAATGTGATTTTTTATAATGTAAAATTGTTTATTTCTTTCTTTAATTCATCTGATATTTTATGAAGCGAATTTGTCGATGCAACGATTTTTTCCGAGAACGTAAGCTGTTCCTTGGATGAATCAGCAACACTGCGAGTATTTTGCGCAGTGTTTTCGGAAATGTAAGCAAGTTGCTCAAAGGAGGCAGTTAATTGTTCGGTGCTTGCTGATATTTCTTCCGTTGCTGCGGAAATGTCTTGTATTTGCCCGGTGACATTTTGAATAGATTGCAGAATCTCTTGAAATGCGACACCGGCTTTATTAACAACCGCGGTGCCTTGCTGAGCTTCCTGGGTTCCCTTTTGTATTTTTTCAACAACCTGCATCGTCGTTTTTTGTATCGTTTCAATTAAATGATAAATTTGTTCGGAAGACTCTTTGGATTGTTCGGCTAATTTTCGCACTTCATCCGCCACAACTGCGAATCCTTTTCCGTGTTCGCCTGCACGAGCGGCTTCGATTGCCGCATTGAGGGCCAGTAGGTTTGTTTGATTTGCAATATTGCCAATCACCTCAACTATTTTTCCGATTTCCTTTGAATGCTGGTTTAATGTCTCAATAATCGAGGCGGATTCCTGGGCGGATGAGTTAATTGAGCTTATTTGTGCAACGGTTTCGTCTATGATTTCATTTCCCTGTTTCGCTTTCATTAGAACCTGCATAGTCGATTCTGAAACGTTTGCAGCCGATTCGGCAATGCGTTGTATGCCGATAGCGATTTCATTCATCGCTTTCTTGTTTTCTTCCATTCCCTGCATTTGTGTTTCTGCACTTTCGGAAATTTTTTGCACATTGCTCGTTATTTTGTTTAATGTTTCGGAAGAATGTTCAGATGAAGCAAGAAGTTCCTGAGCAGAAGCAGTTACGTGGCTTGTTGTTTCATTTACTTTTTTGATAAGAGTACGCAGATTAGACATCATGTAATTAAAAGAATTGGATAGTTGACCGATTTCATCTTTCGATTCGTACTCTATCTTTGCATTTAAGTCTCCCTGGGCTGCTTGTTCAATAGCCATAACAACCTTTTTTAGTGGGTTGATCACTAACCATTGCGTAAATAAGGCAATGATGATTGTTGTCGAAAAGAAGCTAATAAAAGTATTAACATATAATTCAATACGTTCATTTATAAACTGATCAATAAGAGAGTTTAGATAGGCGGAGGCAAAAAAGCTGACGAGCAGACTTATGATAACAGCAACGATCATTTTGTTCCGTAGACTTCGTTGCACAGACGCGATGTCAGTAAACATGAATTCATTTTTTGTTGAGGAATTTTTTCTATATGACATGTTATTCTCCTCCTTAATTGCTTGTTTTTAATATAAATTTTATAATAAATAGAACTTTATTCATAGTTCTATATTACATGTTAGAAAACAGAAAGTTTCTTTTCAGGAAAATTATCCTTTCTGAAAAAATTACAAAAATAAGGGGACAGCCTTGACGGAGTAACCGGCATCCGCTATACTACTAGAAGTGTAAAGAATATAACGGAATCCAAAGCAGAAGCACCCGCTTCTCACCTGCATGATGCACATGGTGTTGTCGACAGGTATGCTTAATCCATAATATCGGGTTATATTTATGGAATAGAATGCGGGCGCAGTGTGTCCGCATTTTTGCTTTGGTCCAAAATCTTTTGGAGGTGGCAGGCTATTAGCAAAGAGCATTTAGTCAATGAGGAAATCCGCGCTCGTGAGGTTCGTTTGATTGACACGGATGGTCAACAGATCGGGATCGTTTCTTTGCGAGAAGCACTTCGTCTGGCTCAGGAAAAAGATCTTGACTTGGTGAACATGGCGCCGAATGCGAAGCCGCCGGTATGCCGTATCATGGACTACGGTAAGTTCAGATACGAACAGCAGAAAAAAGAAAAGGAAGCTCGTAAAAATCAAAAAGTGGTTGACGTGAAAGAGGTTCGTCTGTCACCGACTATTGAAGAGCATGATTTTCAGACAAAGCTGCGCAATACCGTAAAGTTTCTGGAGAATGGAAACAAAGTGAAGCTCACGATTCGTTTCCGCGGGCGTGCGATTACTCACGCTGAGCTCGGACAGCAAGTCATGGAAAAGCTTGCGAAAGAAGTAGAACACATCTCTACAGTAGAGCGCAAGCCTAAGATTGAAGGGCGCAGTATGATCATGATTCTGGCGCCAAAAAGCGACAAGTAATTTTTCTTGATTGGAGGATTTGTACGATGCCAAAAATGAAGACCCACAGCGGTGCTGCCAAGCGTTTTAAAAAGACTGGAAGCGGCAAATTGAAGCGTTCCCATGCGTTCACAAGCCATATTTTGGAGAAGAAATCTCCGAAGCGTAAGCGTAATCTACGCAAAGGTGCGCTCGTTTCTAAAGGCGATCAAAAACGTATCGCTTCTCTGTTAACGTACGTGAAGTAATTTTGATTTGAAAAATGTAGGAGGAGAACATCAATGCCAAGAGTAAAAGGTGGAAATGTGGCGCGCAAACGCCGCAAAAAAGTATTAAAGCTTGCAAAAGGTTATTTTGGTTCCAAACACCGTTTATTTAAATCCGCAAACGCGCAAGTCATGAAGTCTTTGCTGTACGCTTATCGTGATCGCCGTCAACGTAAGCGTGACTTCCGTAAACTGTGGATTACTCGTATTAATGCGGCAGCTCGTATGAATGGTTTGTCCTATAGCCGTTTCATGCATGGTCTGAAAGAGGCGGGACTGGAAGTCAATCGCAAAATGCTGGCTGACCTGGCTGTAAACGACAAAGAAGCGTTTGCTCAACTGGCAAACACGGCAAAAGAAAAGCTGAACGCGTAATTGAATACGTAGATGAAAAGCGGGGTAGAATAATGTTCTACTCCGCTTTTGCTTTATACCTGCTGTTCTTGCCTGGTGGATAGGTTGTCCCGTTTTCGGCAGCAGTAAACAAAAGCCGGCGGGATATTGAGTGGTACAAAATCAATGTCTACCTGTTCAAAACGCTTATGAAGCTGGCGTTTCATTTGTTGCGAATATTGGAAAGCGATGAATAAGCCGCCAGGTTTGAGCGCTTTTTCTACGCCGTCCATAATGGCATCGCGCAACTCTTGCGGAAAATTGGCGAACGGTAGCCCCGATAAAATATAGTCGAAATTTTGAATCTTGAGTTTGCACATTACGTTATAAATATCGGAAGCGTTATTGTAGTAGGATAAGTCAGGATACATGTTTTGAAGCCGGTTCCTCATGTTATCATCTTTTTCAAATACGACCAGTTTGCAGTCATTGCGTTTATTTTTACGCAAATATTCCGTAAAAATTCCGGTTCCCGCGCCCAGTTCAGCGATCGCTTTCGCATTTGCAAAATCAATCGGTTTTATCATCGCGCGAGCCAAAAAGCGGGAGCTTGGTGTTACACTACCTATGCTTCTTGGAGAACTTAAAAATTTATAGAGGAAAAGCAGTTTTCCCATGTGTTCCTCCTTGTGTGGGTATTGTCATTATTATAACAGTAACATACTTCTAGACCAAACAAATCCGTCGACAGGCGGAAAACACATTGAAAAAGGGTTTGGACAGGCGGATAGCGAAAAAGTAAAAGGAAAGAAGAAGTAAAGGAGGATATAGATATGGCTTTTATGAACCCATCGAACGAAGAACGGCGCAAGATTCTTGAAGAAGCGAAAACCATTGCTGTCGTTGGCTTGTCTAACAAACCGGAGCGGACGAGCTACATGGTGTCTCAGGCGATGCAAAACAATGGGTATAAGATTATTCCGGTCAATCCGACCATTGAAGAATCGCTTGGAGAGAAAGCGGTTAGCTCGCTGACAGAAATCAAGGAGCCGGTAGATATCGTCAACGTGTTTCGTCGCAGCGAAGAGGTAGGCCCAGTGGTAGATGACGCTATTAAAATCAAGCCGAAAGTAATCTGGATGCAGCAGGGTGTTTATAACGAGGAAGCCGCGAAAAAAGCGCAGGAAGCAGGGATTACCGTTGTTATGGATCAGTGCATTAAAGTGGATCATGCCTTGCTTGTAAGAAAATAAGCAAAAGCAAGGAAAACGTGCGGGCAATCCCGCGTCTCAAAAATCGTGAGATTTTAATACACAGAAACGAAACAAATTTTAACATAAATTTAACTGTAGAAACATGTAAACATTACGTAGATCCATTATACTTAGAAGTGTGCTGAACCCCTTGCCACTATTCAATAAGGTTCTCTTATCCCTTGTCTGATGTCCTCCTTGTGGAGGACTATTTTTTCTCCTTCATGGTAATCGGATATCATGTATAAAGAAGCTGACCTGCCAAACAAAGGAAGTCAGCTTCTTTATACATAGAATTAATCATCTTGCTCCTCATGCTTATCGTTTTTTTCTGCCTGCTTATTGTCATCTGTGGCAGATACATCTTTCTTTTCCTTCTCTTCCTCTTTTGATTTTTTTTCCTTTTTTGGTTTGCGTGGCACTTGTTCCATTACGGCTGCCAGATTCGGATTCCCGTTTTTGCGAAGCGAATGGGCAATCTCTTTCGGGTCTATTCCTTCCGCGACCATGCGGTCAATTTTCGCCAAATCCCCTTCGCGGATGCCGTAACTACGAAGCTGGTTTATTGTATTCGCATCTAATCCCTGACCTGCGGCCGAAGCCTCGGTTACGGCCTGTTGTCCTGGGTTAGCGGGTGTGACGCCGGAAGAGGTGGCTACCGAAGATGAATAAGAAGCATTCGCTTCTCTTTGTTTTTGGGATGTTTTCGTTTCGTTTTGTTCTTTGCTTGCCGAAGAGGAAGATACCGTATAGCCTGGCTCCGAATAAAGGCCTTCCGCTTTCGCTTCGTCGAGCGTTTTATTAAGTGGAATGAGTACGACTCCGGTTTCCGTAACTTTAGAAGAGGTTGCATTTTCTGTTTTGGATAAAGGGGTGTTGGTTGCCGATTGTCCGTTTGAAGGCGAAACGTTGTTAGGTTTTATAAACAGAGTGGCGAACGCGAAAGCGAGAAGAACCATCGCGGCTCCTCCAGCGATAATATACAGACGTTTTACTGACGTTCGCGATTGCAACCATTTGTTCATTTGCCGATGCTTCCTTTCTTTCAAAGTCCTCCTACATAATATTCGCATATTCTCTTCCCTTTTTGAAGGGTGTATATAAAATTGATAGCGTTTTTTAACAAATTGCAAACGATAAGAGGATGTGAATTTATCAAGTTAAATGTATTATTTAAAGAGAAAACGGGAAAGCAGGGGGAGTTATGCAAATCAAATGTTCAGATCAGCGCCCTGTTGTTGCGATAGCCGGGGCAAGCGGTTTTGTTGGACAGGCACTAATGAAGCGGCTTATGAACAATTACCGTGTGATTGGATTGACACGGAACGAGAAAAAGGTCAGCGAATCCGAACGGAGCAGATGCCTGAACCTGGAATGGCGACAAGCGGATTTGTTTTCCTTGTTGGAAGCGGAAAAAGGTTTGCAAGGGGTGGACTACGCTTTTTATCTTGTTCGCACGGGAGTACCGTCGGCGCGCCTGACACAAGGGAAGATTCAGGATATGGATGTCATCTTGGCGGACAATTTTGCGCGTGCCGCGAAAAAAGCGGGCGTCAAACAAATCATTTATCTGGGCGGCCTTATTCCGGAGCAGGCAAATGGTGTACCCGGCTGTTTGCAAAGCCGCCTTGAAGTAGAAGCAGCATTGCGGGCGCATGGCGTACCGGTTACGGTTTTGCGAGCTGGCATTGTCATAGGAGCTGGCGGTTCCTGTTTTCGGATGATTTTGCGTTTGATTCGCCATCTTCCGATGATGATCTGCCCGCGTTGGATGTCGTCCGAGGTGCATCCGATTGCGCTTCAGGATATTGTGGTATTGCTTGCAGCGTGCATAGGGCGGGAAGAGACGTATAGCCAGTCTATCGATGTAGGCGGTTCGGATACGTTGACATATAAACAGATGATTTTGCAAATTGCTGAGCTTATGGGGAAGAAGCGCCGCCTGTATTCCGTACAATTTTTGGCACCGGTAGTGTCGAGCCTGTGGTTGACAGCGGTAACCGGGATACCGTTACAACAGGTCAAGTCATTCGTTGGTAGCATGAAATATCCACTTATAGGGAAGAGAAGATGGTTACAGCAACGATTGGGGTTGCCCGGATTGCCGTTTGCTGAGGCGGCTTGCCTAGCATTGCAGGAAGAAGCAAGGGGAAAAACGGAAAAGAGAAAGCAAGCTGCTTTATTTGGCGGCAAGCACGGGAAAAAGAAACGGCTTAATAATGTGCGTTCAGTGCAGCGTTTCGTTCTCCCCAGGGGAAGAAACGCGGACTGGGCGGGACGAGAGTATGCAGAATGGTTGCCCAGGCATTTAAAACCGATGATTAGGGTATACCAAAAAAAGGATGGACGCTTATGGTTTTTGCTTGCAGGCGTGAAAAAACCATTATTGGAACTGACATACTCTAAGGAACGGAGTACACCTGACCGCACGCTTTATTACATTACCGGGGGAATATTGGCCCGGGTTGATACGCAACGCAGGGGAAGGATGGAATTCCGCCAAGTGTTGGATGGAAGATATGTAATTGTTGCGATTCACGAGTTTATTCCGCGAATGCCATGGTTTTTGTATAGAGCAACACAGGCGCTTGTGCATCTTTGGGTGATGCGCAGTTACGGACGGTATCTTCATCTACAGGCGGAACGTATTGGAGGCTAAGTAATAATAGTTCCGATTTGTTCACCGTATCGCAGAAAAGTTCCTCCCCTGATCCGTTCGTTAAGCGCAATTTTATCCTTTTTAAACAAAAGGATAACCGTGGAGCCGAACTCAAACAGGCCGACTTCTTCCCCCTTTTTGTATACCGGCCCATCGTTTAGGCGCTTTGAATACATTTGACCGTTTTTGACGTTTGTGGCGTGTTCGCCATACGCTACCTTTACGCTTCCCACGATAAACGCTCCGACCTTGACGATCGCTATCTCTCCGGCAGAAGTGCTGGCATACGTAATGAGGCGTTCGTTTTTTGTAAACAGACCTGGCACATGGTATACACCGATGCTGTTTACGGGAAACAGGCGCCCAGGAATGTATGTCAGTTTCGTTAACCGCCCGTCGAGCGGCATGTGAATGCGGTGATAATCACGCGGACTCAAATAAATTGTAAGAAATGTCCCACCTTCATATTTAGCGGCTGTTTCTTCTGAACAACCAAGCAATTGTTTGACGGTATAATTTATATTTTTTGCCTGAATAAGCGTTCCCTGATGAATGGGACCAAACTGTGCCACCTTGCCGTCTACAGGACTTACGATGGCTTCCGGAAGCGGGCAAACCGGCCGGGTGCCCGCTTTTAATTTCCGGGTAAAAAAAGCGGTCAGATGCGGATATTCGGCAACCGGCTTTTCAATCTCTTCAGTGTTTATATTAAAAATAGAGATATACGGCTTAATGAAGTATTTGCTCAATCGCGAGCGTCCCAGTCTTCCGGCCAGCCTGGAAAGCGTGTTTTGCGGCAGTAGGGTTATTATTCGTTTTGCCAAAGGACCAATCACTTTTGTTATCCTTTCTATAACAGTATAGTTAACTTTCTTATTGTAGCACAAAACCGTTTACCAATCTCTTATCTTTTCATCGTCCTCATTGTAATCTCCGTCTCCGTTTAAGTCCCACCAGTTTTTTCCTCGCAAAGACCTGGCGTATTCGATTTCTGACGCGGAGGCCCCCATGCTTTCCAGAGCTTGAATTTGAATTTCAAGGCATTTCATTTCTGCATCCATTCCTGTCCATACTTCATTGGGAACGGCCTCCTTATACGTATAGAGGTAGTCGTGGTACAGCTTGGAATGGTAAGCGTCATGGGCGATTGTGCTGGCGTACCATGTAAGCGAAGCGTTAACAGTCGACGCCCCGACTTTATAAGTTGGCGGTGTTTCGTACGCGGCCATTCCGCTAAAGTTATGCTGTTGGATTCTACCGATGTAAGTGACCGTTATCTTGTAAGCGTCTGGCGCTTTTTCTTGTAATAATTTTAAAGCAGCTTTTGTTTTAGTAATAAAATTTTTGTCTCCGGTGATTTGAATGGATGGAGAAGAGAGGGCGCTATGTCCGGCTGGTGCAGCTTTTACTTTAACCGTGCGGGTAGTCGCCGCGTTCACGGATAGATCGCCATGAAGAAAGAGTGTACAAATAATAAGAAGCAAAATAACAGGATTCATAGGGGCGCGGCTCCTTTCCTAGGGAAATGTTGTATCATTCATTTCGAGGAACGCACCAGAAATCCTTTAGTTATTATTTCTTAATATGGAAGAAACATGGAGAAGAAGTTGGAGAATAGGAGAGAGGAGTACGGCAAAAAATACAATCATCTAAAATAAACTTGAGAAGGAGTGTGAAATAGATGGGTGAAAGAAGATTTCGGCAGTATACTCACCAAAATCCGCTGGGGCATATTCATGAAGAAGATACCCCGTATCTCGGGGAAGCAAAAGAACCGGCAAAACCTGCCCCATCCGGACAGGTAAGAAATGCTTCGAAAATGGAAAATTCGGGGGATATGCGGCTAGGAAAAGAATAAATCAAGACTTTTAAGGGCGCTTTGAATGAGGCGCCTTTTTATATTAGATGGAACCGGTGAAGCGGCAAAAGACAAGCGCGCTCCCATTTTTTGAAAGCCATGATGTTGATGAAATATAGTAAGTTTGAAGACTTTACACTAATTGAGCAGTTTAATATTTTCATAAAGAACAAAAGTACATGTTTCTAGTGTATGATGAACCATAAATGAGACGTTAGATATAAAGGGACGAGGAATTGGAATGAAACAGGTGATAATTTGGCTTATTCGAGCTGGTTTATTTGGCGTATTTTTCTTATTGACTTTTTATTTATTTGATTGGGACTTTGTCAGGCGGCAGGGAGAGCGGCTGTTGTGTCATCCCGGCTGGTTGGTGTGGATGGCGCTTGCTTATTTGCTAGCATTCGGGTTACGCGCTCTGGCGTGGCGGACGTATTTGCGGGGGCATGTCTCTTTTTCCGCCTGCCTGCATGGGCTATTTTACAGTTTGTTTATAAACCATGTGCTACCTGTAAAAGCAGGGGATATCATTCGAATTGGATATATAGTGAAGCGGGAGGCGATCTCTTGGAGCGAAGCCGTTCATTCCGTGGTAGTACTACGCTTGCTTGATATGCTTGTGTTGGGCGGTATGGCAGCTGCTGGAATTTTAGCATTAGGGCTTTCATTGCCTACCGTCGTATTTTGGTTTGCGCTTGCGGGAAGTATTGCGGTGGTAGGTGTAGTGTATACGTGGTTAAAAAAAAGTGAGCGGGGCTTTTTGCGAAAACACGTCCACATGCTACGGGATGGATTGGCCGGCCAGCGCGGCTTCTTGATTGTCGTAGCCACAATTTTCAGTTGGGTACTTGAAGCGTGGGTGATCTATGGTGTTGTCCGCGCGCTTGCGCTCGACATTTCATTTCTGGAAGGAGTCTGGGCAAATAGCATGACAATTGCCGGACAAACGTTTCATTTTACTCCAGGTGGTGTGGGGACATATGAAAGCGTGATGAGCTTTTCATTGGCAGCACTGGGCACGGAATGGCAGGACGCCTATCTTGCGACGCTACTAAGCCATGCGTTTAAGTTTGTATTTTCATATGTGGCAGGACTTTACGTTTTGTTTTGCGCTCCGCTTTCCGTAGGTGAGATGCGTGAATGGATAAAAGGAAGAATGCAGCCGAATAATGAAAAATGAAATGTGTCATACTATTATAATGACGAATTTTACGAAGATGAAAAAAGAGGTGAACGGAAATGAAGGCGGGCTGGTGGAGGCGCTGGTTGCGCGAAAAACGGAACACCAAGCGTAAAACGGAAGAGCGGGTGCTTCTTATGCCTGAAGAAAGGGAGTTAGCTTTAATACTTCAGGAGTTAAGAGGAAAAGTAGAGCAAGCTCAGGAAGAAAGGCGGCTGGATTATGAAATGTATGATGAATGTCGCCAGCTTTTGTTTCGGCTCGATTTGCTGGTGCCGTATTCAGGCATCATGCCGCCCGCTTTGCAGGAAAGGATCGCCAATCTGATTATGGAAGATACGCCCAGATTGCTTTATCCGTATTTGGCTCTGGGAGAAGAAAGCATGCGGAGTGTCCGGCGCGAGGCGGTTGCAGGCATCCGTTTCATGGCGGCGGAAGCGAAGCGGATTGTGGGCGCCATCCAAGAATATGAGCGCCAGGGATTGGCGAGCCAGGCTGCTTTTATTTCCAGCTGGTACAAAAAAAAGTAAAACACATTTTGCAAATATGATTGACAAAAAAAGTTCATCTGGTTTAATATTATGTTTAATTAAAAGATGTAACCGGTTACCTATTTTATAGCTTTTTGTTTTTGTATGTTTTTTTATAGTGTGTGTAACCGATTACATAAAATAGTGATGGGAAGGAAGAAACAGATGCCCACCATCAGAGACGTATCGAAGCTTGCGGGGGTTTCCGTGGCGACCGTATCACGCGTACTGAATCGTAGCGGCTATGTTCACGAGGAAACGGAGCGCAAAGTGTTAAAGGCGATTAAAGAATTGAATTATACGCCCAACTTCGTTGCCCGGAGCTTAACCAACAAGAAAACGGGCACAATTGGCCTGATGGTGCCCGATATTACAAACCCGTTCTTTCCGGAATTGGCTCGTGCTGTGGAAGACGTGATGCAACAGTATGGATATACAACCATTCTCGGCAATTCCGATGAAAACCCACAAAAAGAAAAGCAGTATATCCAATTGCTGAAACAAAAATATATTGATGGCGTGATCCTTGCTTCAACGGCGTTGACGGCAGAAGAGGTACATACGTTCAAAGTACCGGTTGTTGTATTGGATCGAGTGGTTTTATCCGACAACATTCCGATGGTGACTTCGAAAAACAGGGAAGGAGCCCGGGAGGCGACTCGCTTTCTTTTGGAACAAGGTTGCAGGAAAATCGCGCATCTTAGAGGGCCTGTGCAGCTCAGAATTGCTGATGAGCGTTGCCATGGATACCTCGATGTGGTAGAAAAATTGGAATGGTTCCATCCAGGGCTTATTGTTGCCAGCAATTACGATATGCGCCAGGCTATGCAGGCGACGCTGGAACTCCTGAAGAAGCATCCGGATATTGACGGGATTTTTGCTGGAAACGATATAATAGCCATCGGCGCGATGCGGGCGGTGCAGATGCTTGGTATTTCAATACCAGAAGAAATGGCGATTATCGGCTACGATGGCATCACGATGGGAGAAATCGTGTATCCGGAACTGACGACAATGGCTCAGCCGATTTATGAGATGGGCGCGCTCGCCGCGCGTATGCTGATTAAGATGATCGAAAAACAGCCGCTTGATACTTTGTATTATGAACTGGATGTGCAGCTCATCGAGCGAGGGACTACGAGGAAGGGATAAATAATGAAACGACCAAAGATTGTTGTCATAGGCAGTATTAACATGGATCTGGTAACAGAGACACCGCGGGTACCCGCATTGGGGGAAACCGTGCTCGGCAGCAAATTTTCCACGCTTCCCGGCGGAAAAGGTGCTAATCAGGCAGTGGCCTGCGCACGACTCGGAGCTGATGTTTATATGATTGGGTGCGTAGGAGAGGATAGCTTCGGCACCATGCTTATAGATAATCTCAAAAAAGAAGGGGTTCGCGTGGACGGTGTGGAACCGGTTACACAAACAGCGACAGGCATTGCTTCGATTGTGGTCGAGAATGGGGATAATTCCATTATTGTCGTCCCGGGCGCTAACCATGCCCTGACCCCGAACAAAGTTCGCCGTGTCGAAGCCATGATTCGGGAAGCAGATGTGGTATTGCTGCAATTAGAAATTCCGCTGGACACTGTGGTAGAAGCGGTGCGTATTGCGCGCAAGGCTGATGTTCCGGTTATCGTAAATCCGGCCCCAGCGGCCGAATTGCCGCAGGAAGTGCTTAAAGATATTACCGTTCTGACGCCAAACGAGTACGAACTGGCTATTCTCCTTGGCAAGAAGCCGGGGGAGCATGGGGACTTCAGGGGGCTTATGGCGTCGTATCACGGAAAGTTGGTGATGACCAAAGGAAGCGACGGTGCATACTACAGCGATGGTAACGGAAATATTCGACATCAGCCTGGCTTTCAAGTCGAAGTGGTGGATACGACGGGCGCAGGCGATACATTCAACGCAGCGCTGGCCGTCATGATTGGCCAGGGCTGTTCGATAGCAGAAGCGGTACACTATGCGGTTGCGGCAAGTGCGTTATCGGTTACAAAGTTCGGGGCGCAAGGCGGCATGCCGTCTCATGAGCAGGTAGTTACTTTTTTGAAGCAAACATAGTAAGACAACAAGGAGTAGAGTCATGAAGAAAATTGGCGCTTTAAACAGCGAGATTACAGCCGTGATTTCTCAATTGGGGCATACGGATACGATTGTAATTGGTGATTGTGGGTTGCCGATTCCGGATGGGGTGAAGCGGATCGATCTGGCGCTGAAGCCGGGGCTTCCTTCCTTTATTGATACGCTGGAAGTTGTCCTGGAGGAAATGCAGGTCGAAGCAGCGGTGCTGGCGGAAGAAATTAAAACGCATAACCCGAAGATAGAGCAGCAGGTGCGGGAGATACTGCATGATGCAGAAGTGTCTTACGTATCCCATGAACAGCTCAAACGTTTGAGCGAGCGGGCGAAAGCGGTGATTCGCACGGGGGAAGCGACACCGTATGCCAACGTGGTTCTAAGATCCGGCGTAATTTTTTAAGCAAAAGGATGTTGCGCAATGAGCAATCTGATTGAAATGACAGGCATTAGCAAATCGTTTGGCAAAGTGCAGGTGCTAAAAGATGTTTCATTTTCTCTAAAAAAAGGGGAAATTCATGCGCTGATGGGTGAGAACGGTGCCGGGAAGTCAACGATGATGAAAATATTAACCGGCATTTATCCGAAGGATTCTGGTACGATCCGGGTTCGTGGCCAAGAAGTAAATTTCAGTGGTCCGAAAGAAGCGGAACAGATGGGCATTGCTGTTATCCATCAGGAACTAAACATCATTCCGCAGCTGACGGTCATGGAGAACATGTTTCTTGGGCGCGATCTTTGCTATGGCAGAACAGGGATTTTACGCACGCGGGAAATGAAGCAAAAAACGCGTGAATACTTGGGGCGTCTAGGTGTCGACATTGACCCGGATGCGGAAGCGGGCTCTCTATCCATCGGGCAGCAGCAAATGATTGAAATCGCCCGCGCCTTGTCGTTGAACGCGGAGGTGCTGATTATGGACGAACCGACGGCGGCGCTGACCGACAGGGAAATTGAGGCACTGTTTGAAGTCATGCGCGATTTGCGGGCGCAAGGTGTCGGGATCGTATATGTATCGCACCGCATGGAGGAAATCTTCGCAATTTGTGATCGGATTTCTGTTTTGCGCGATGGTATCTTTGTCGGTACCGAAAATATTAAAGAGACGGATTTGGATACGATTGTCCACATGATGGTCGGACGTCAGCTTGGTGAACGTTTCCCGGAACGCAACGTGGCAATTGGCGAAGAGCGTCTGCGAGTGGAGGGACTGAGCGATAGCGGGGCGATTCGGGATATCAGTTTTTCCGCGCGACGCGGCGAAGTGCTTGGCATCGCTGGCCTGATGGGCTCCGGACGGACGGAAATTGCGCGCGCGTTGTTTGGTGTAAGCGAGAAGCAAAGTGGCCGAATCTTCTTGGATGGCCAGGAGATTCACATCCGGAAACCGGACGATGCGATTCGGCACGGTATTGCGTTTGTAACGGAGGACAGAAAAGGAGAGGGGCTTGTGCTCGGATTGTCCGTGCGAGAAAATATTGCGCTGACCAATTTGGGGAGACTCTCGAAAAATGGCGTGGTATCTTCTGTGAAAGAAGCAGGGTTTGTGCGGGAGATGATTCAGCGGCTGAACATTAAAACGAGCAGCGGCGAGCAAACGGTAAAGTCGCTGAGCGGCGGAAATCAGCAGAAAGTCGTAATCGGCAAATGGCTGGGCATTCAGCCGAAAGTGCTCATCCTCGACGAACCGACACGTGGCGTTGATATCGGCGCCAAAAAAGAAATTTATAACATTATCAATGAACTTACTGCTGTAGGTGTCACCATTATTATGATTTCATCAGAGCTGCCGGAAATTCTCGGTATGAGCGATCGCATTCTGGTTATGCATGAAGGAAGGCTGGCAGCAGTTATGGATAAAACAGAGGCTACGCAGGAAAAAATCATGCATGCGGCCACCGGAGGAAAGTAATATGGCAGATAAAAAATCTTTTGTGATGAATTTTCAAAAGCTGGGGCCTTTTATCGGACTTTTGATTATTACGGTTATTCTTGCAGTGCTGAGCCCTAACTTTTTAACGTTGGACAATATTTTAAATGTGTTGCGTCAGGTTTCGATTAACGCACTGATTGCGTTTGGCATGACTTTTGTCATTTTGACTGGCGGGATTGACCTGTCGGTTGGTGCGATTCTTGCGCTTGCGGGTGCGCTGACGGCCGGAATGATGACTGCGGGTATGGATCCGCTTCTGTCCATTCTCATTGCACTTCTCTCCGGCGTATTGATGGGGACGGCGAACGGTCTTTTGATCGCGAAAGGAAAAGTAGCGCCATTTATTGCAACGCTTTCCACGATGACGATTTTCCGCGGTCTTACGCTTGTATATACAGAAGGAAGACCGATTACCGGATTTGACAGCGAGATGTTCACCATGCTCGGCGCCGGATACTTTTTCGTAATCCCAGTTCCGGTGCTCTGGATGCTTGGATGTTTCGCGGTGCTGTATTTTATCCTGAAGAAAACAGCGTTCGGCCGCCGCATCTACGCAATCGGCGGCAACGAAGAAGCGGCGATTCTGTCCGGCATTAAAGCAGACAGGGTAAAAATTTATATTTATGCGCTGACTGGTTTGTTATCGGCGCTGGCAGGGGTTATCCTGACTTCGCGCCTCAATTCCGCGCAGGCAAACGCCGGAATGGGGTATGAATTGGATGCCATTGCTGCGGTCGTGCTGGGGGGAACCAGCCTATCTGGCGGTCGTGGCTGGATTTTTGGTACCCTTATCGGTGCGATGATTATCGGCGTGCTAAACAACGGTTTGAATTTGCTGGAAGTTTCTTCGTTCTACCAGCAGGTGGTAAAAGGAGCCGTGATTTTGCTTGCTGTTTTGCTTGATCGCAAAAAAACAGCGTAAAAAACATATCCATCACCATACAAATGTACAAACATTAAATCAATATTTGTCTAAGGGGGATCAGAAGAAAATGAAAAGATTAGTAAAAGGTTTTGCGGTAAGTTTGCTTGGTTTATCCATGCTGGTAGGTTGCACCACCCAGGCGCCAGGTACAGGAGATAAAGCAGCTGGCGACAAAAAAGAGCAGATTACGGTAGGGCTGGCTATTTCCACACAAAGCAACCCGTTCTTCGTGACGCTGAAAGAGGGGGCGGAGAAAGCGGCGCAGGAAAACAATATAAAGCTAGTAACGGTTGACGCACAGGATGACCCAGCGAAACAAATCTCGGGAATCGAAGATTTAATCCAGCGGCAGGTGGATGTCATTCTTGTAAACCCGACCGACTCCGCAGCCGTTGTGTCTGCCATTAAATCCGCGAATCATGCCAACATCCCGGTCATTACCGTTGACCGTAGCGCCGAGGGAGGCGAGGTCGTATCACACGTAGCTTCCGACAACGTAGAAGGGGGCAGAATGGCGGCTAAATATTTGCTTGAAAAAATCGGAAAACAAGGCAATATCGTTGAACTTGAAGGGATTCCAGGTTCTTCCGCGGCACGGGAGCGCGGCAAAGGTTTCCATGAAATCATTGACAAAGAAAAAGGTGTGAAAGTGGTGGCCAAGCAGCCGGCCGATTTTGACCGCGCGAAAGGTATGAGTGTTATGGAAAACATTTTGCAGGGGAATAAGGATATTAAAGCCGTATTTGCTCATAATGATGAAATGGCGCTAGGGGCTCTGAAAGCGATTCAGGCTGCTGGATTGAAGGATGTAGTTGTTGTCGGCTTTGATGCAACGGATGACGCAGTGGCTGCGGTGAAAGAGGGCCGCATGAGCGCGACTGTCGCGCAGAAACCCGAGCTTATCGGCAAGCAAGCGGTTGAACTTGCGAAGAAAGTAGCAAACGGCGAAAAAGTAGAGAAAAATGTGCCAGTGGAGCTTGAATTGATTAAAAAATAACGAATAGAATGATGAAAAATCCCCGGTTTCGGTTCGTAGCGGCCAATCCGGGGATTTTTTGATGCTTTTTTAATATTCATTATTTTGCAAAAGGGAATTTCTGTGCATATATGCCCGTTCAAATGAACCGCTGGAGGAATAGATGCTGTCTTTGTAATCTTCATACCATCTGCGGATAAGTTCCAGCTTTTCGCGGTCGGATGCTTTTTTTAAATAGAGTAGTTTTGCTTTTTCATCAGGCGGCATGTTGTCAGTAACTTCGGCTTTTTCAGCAGCGAACAGTTGGTTCATGTTGCTGATAAAGAAATTGAACATATATTTTTGCGTAATCTCAAACGCATATTCTTCCGGATGTCCCTTGTCGCGTCGTTCGCAGTAGACGCCCAGCAGATCCGGTTCCTCAAACATTGCCATATTGTTCTCTCCTTCATGTCCTTTTGCTTTTACTATAACAGAAAGTGAAACCGTATAAAAAGTCGGCCACTGTCGCTTTGTTCAACATGTAAAGCGGAGAAGTCAAAGTAAAGGACTAGACTTGCCCAAAATAAGAAACAAAATTACCATTTAGTGATAGAAAAAGAGAAGGGATTCAAAAATGAAAAGGGCAGGAGATACAAATGATTAAAAAAATCGAACACGTAGCATTGATTGTTTCCGATATGGATCGTTCCATTGCGTTTTATTCATTTTGGGTACAGGGTACGCCTTCGCGGTCAGAACGCGGTGCGCGAGATGGCGTTTTTGTACTGATTGCTCATTACAAGGCGAAGGGAATTGTTTTTAACACTGAGGAACCGAAACCGACGCTTGAAGGCGGTCGGATGATTTTATTTTATGGCCCGGATCGAGAGCTCTTGCAATTCGTTGAACCGGGCCAGCGGGAGCGGTAGCATTCGCTTGAACGGTAAGTTCAACATAGTGGCTATATTAACAATTTTTCTTAAAATATTGACGATTGGCTGTTTAAAACGATATAATTTCTGATAAATAGTACGATTTTAAAACGTAATATTATATTTTTATGATATTAAGGTATTGATTTTTTATGGAGGGGATACGATGGTTAAGCTGATCGCGATTTACAAAAAGCCGGAAAATGTGGAGGAATTTGATAAACATTACAAAGAAGTACACGCGCCGCTCGCGGAAAAAATGCCGGGTCTTCTAAAGCTGGAAGTTAATAAAATTTATGGCTCTCCTGCAGGTGACAGCAATCTTCATTTGATTGCAGAAATGTATTTTGAAACAAAGGAAGCGCTTATGAACGCGCTTTCTTCTCCGGAAGGAAAAGCAGCAGGCAAAGATTTAATGGGCTTCGCTGGCAAGGTTGTATCCATGCACTTCGCGGAAGTAGTATAGGAGAAAGGTTTAAAAAGCATGTTGAGTGAAACGGAAACACATCGCAGGTACCGGGAACAAATCACTCGGTATGTGAGTCGCGATCCGTACGCGCGCCATTTAGGAATCCGGCTGGTTGAACTTGGAGAGGGAACGGCTGTGGCGGAAGTAGACGTGCGTGAGGAAATGTTGAATGCGCATGGCACAACACATGGAGCCGTCATTTTTGCGCTGGCTGATTTTGCGTTTGCTGCGGCCTGCAATTCATATGGACGTCCATGCGTGGCGTTATCGATGAACGTTCAGTATATGGCTCCAAGTGGAAAGGGCGCACGGTTACGTGCAGTAGCGACAGAAAAGAAAAAAACAGCACGCGCCGGTTTTTACCAAATCGAGGTGGAACACGACGGCGAAAGCATCGCTCTGCTTGACGCGGTCGCTTACCGCAAGAGTGGGTTTTTTCTTGAGGAAATCGGACAGAACGCAGCTAATGAAGAGTAACAGGACGCGTTGGCAGCGCTGGATTGGCAGGAGAGACTACCATGAAATCAAACAATCGTTTTAACCAATATCTTGGTATTGAAATCGAGCACCAGGACGAAAATAGCTGCACGGCAGTGCTTCATATTCGCCCGGAATTGTACAATAGTATCGATGGAGTGGTGCATGGCGGAGTGACAAGCACGCTTGCTGATGTGGTCATGGGGCACGCGGCCGCGCCTCATGTTAACGGTGTGCAGCAGTGCGTAACATTGGAGAGCAAAATCAACTATTTGGCGCCTGCTAGGGGAAATAAGCTGATCGCACAATCTAGGGTAATCAAGCGCGGAGGCCGTACTATTATCATGCAAGCGGAAGTGCGCACGGACGATGGGGAGCTGGTTGCCGTCGCGCTTGGCACATATGCCCGTGTAAAGACAACTCCACAGTGATGTGGAGTTGTCTTTACATTCGTATAAGAAAGTATATGTTGCTTTATAAGGAAGGAGAAGAACGGGTGAAAGGATTACAACCGGGAGAGACAGAGACGTTGGAAATTGTCGTGCAGGACGATATGCGTCCTACGTTTGACGGCAACGTGGTTCACGATGTAATGTCGACCGTGACTATGATTTATTATATGGAAAAAGTCGGACGCCATGTTATTTTGCCTTACCTTGAAGAGGGGGAGGAAGGAGCCGGATACGAAATTCAGGTTAAGCACATTGGGCCTGCGGTGGTGGGGCAACGGGTAAAATTTACAGCCTTATGTACGGAAGTTACTCCGAAGCGAGTCGTTTGTGAAGTGACCGCGGAAACATCAGAAAATATTGTTGGTACCGGAATTTTTACACAGGCGATTTTTAAAAAAGAAAAAATGGAGGCACGTATCACGGAGTTACGGCAAACCATTGCACAAAAATAATGAAACAGGAAGACCGTGGAATTTTCAATCGCGGTCTTTTTTATCGGATCATTAACAACCTTATCAAAACAAATATTGCTACTATTCGATATAGTATTAAGAATTAAATGTAAATTTATTGACCGCGAAAATATACAGCTACTATAATCAATATAAATATGGTGTTATCTGCATATACAATGATAAACTGTGATGGTTTTTATATGTCTCAGCAATGTAGGAGAAAATTAAAAAATCTATAATTCCTAGTTGACATTATGGTTTAATGTGTTAGAATAAAATCAACAAATTGAAAAGGCAAATGATTAGGACTCTTATCCAGAGAGGTGGAGGGACTGGCCCAGTGAAGCCTCGGCAACCATCAAAGAAACTCTTTGACACGGTGCCAATTCCAGCAGCGCTCGCGCGCTGAAAGATGAGAGGTCCGGCAAACTTGTGATGAGTGTACGCCGACCTCTTGCAGCGCAGGAGGTCGTTTTTATTTCCCCTTGTGCAATCTAGGAGGAATAAAGGAGTGAGGAGTATGATTAAATTACAGAGTATTAGTAAAAGTTATACCACACCGAACGGGACATTTCAGGCAGTAGCTCCAACGTCGCTGCATGTGGAGCCAGGGGATGTGTACGGTATTATCGGGTTCAGCGGTGCTGGTAAGTCAACTTTGCTTAGACTGGTTAATTTGCTGGAGCGACCGGACGAGGGAAAGGTATATGTGGATGGTCAGGAGTTAACCGGTCTATCAAATCGAGAGCTGCGCAAAGCGCGCCAGTCCATCGGCATGATTTTTCAGCATTTTAATCTGTTGAATAATCGGACGGTGGCGGACAATGTGGCGTTTCCGCTAGAAATAGCCGGTCTTCCAAAAGAAGAGAGAAAAAAAAGAGTACAGGAGTGCTTGGAGATTGTAGGGCTGGCCGAGAAGGTGGACAGCTATCCTGCCAAGTTGAGCGGGGGACAAAAGCAGAGGGTCGCTATCGCCCGGGCGTTGGCCAGCCGGCCGAAAGTGCTGCTATGTGATGAGCCTACCTCAGCGCTTGATCCGCAGACGACGCGTACCATTTTATCTTTTCTTAAAGAAATCAACCAAAAGCTAGGCGTAACGATTCTCATCGTCACGCATGAAATGAGTGTAGTGAAAGAGATTTGCAACAAAGTAGCAGTCATGGAAAGAGGTCATCTCGTCGAAAAACTTTCGCTTTCTGAACGGGAAGTAAAGCCGAAAACTGAAATCGCCCAGCTATTATTCGAAGAGGAAACAGGCAAGGAGAGAGGGATAGCCAATGTTTGATAATGTGATTGCTTTATTGCCGGAAATTGGGGTTTCTATCGTAGAAACTTCTATTATGGTTGGCATTTCAATAGGCTCAGCGCTTTTGCTTGGCATGCCGCTGGGGGTTCTGCTTTTTCTGACAGGTAAAGGACAATTGCTGGAAAGCCCCATTTTATTTCGAATTTTAAGTTCGCTCGTTAACATTGTCCGATCGTTTCCCTTTCTTATTTTGCTCGTGGCATTGATTCCGTTGACGCGAACATTGGTCGGAACGACGATCGGTCCGGTGGCTGCGGCTGTTCCGTTGTCGATTGCAGCCATTCCATACTTTGCACGTCTGGTGGAGCAATCGCTTCGTGAAGTTTCGAGAGGAGTTATTGAAGCCGCGGTGGCAATGGGGGCGTCTACATATCAGATTGTTTGGAAAGTGTTATTGACAGAAGCGCGCGCTGGGCTTACGCTCGGACTCACAGTATTGATTGTCAGTTTTCTTTCCTATTCTGCGATGGCCGGCGTTGTCGGAGGCGGAGGGATCGGGGATTTAGCGATTCGCTTCGGCTACTACCGATTCCAGACGGATGTTATGATTGTGACCGTGCTTTTATTGGTGGTGCTTGTACAAGTCATTCAATTTGCGGGCAATCGTCTTGCACATTATCTTGATAAACGTTAAGGGAGAGATCTTTGTGAAACAAAAACCGTTTATTCTTATTGCATTAATTTCATTAATAGTAATCTTTTTGACAGCTTGCGGAGGACAAGAGAGCGAAACGGCAACAGGAAAAACGCAGGGGAACAGTAAAGAACTGGTTATTGGTGCGACGGCGGGGCCGTATAGTGATCAGGTGCGTTTAGGAATTAAACCTATTTTAGAAAAAAAAGGATACAACGTGAAGATTGTTGAGTTCAACGATTACGTGCAGCCGAACCAGGCGCTGGCTGAAGGTTCGCTGAATGCGAATGTGTTTCAACATGTCGTGTATTTGCAGAACTTTGCGAAAGAGCATAACTTGGATATTCAAGATGTTATCCAGGTTCCGACGGCTCCGATCGGCATTTACTCGCATAAGCATAAAACACTGGAAGAAGTGCAGCCGGGAGCGACCGTTTCGCTTCCGAACGATCCTACTAATCAGGCCCGCGCGCTTGTCATGATGCAACATTTCGGTTGGATCAAGTTAAAAGAAGGTGTAGATCTGCTTCGCGTATCGGAAAAGGATATCGTGGAGAACAAGAAAAATATCAAGCTCCTGCCGCTGGAAGCAGCCCAGCTTCCGCGCTCGCTTGAAGACGCAGACTACGCATTTGTCAACGGGAACTTCGCCATCGCATCGGGCTTGAAACTTACGGAAGCGCTGGCGCTCGAAAAGATTCCGGATCAATATATGAACGTGGTCGCTGTGAAAACGGCGGACAAAGACAGCCAGTTTGTTAAAGATTTAATCGAAGCATATAAATCTCCGGAGTTTAAAGAAGTTATCGAGAAAGAATTCCAGGGATTTGTCAAACCTGATTATTTAAAATAAGCACATAGGGGGGAAGAAAACGATGAGCACAACAATCGGAGATGTTCTTGAATGGTCAGTCCGTAATTTTCCGGATAAAATTAGCTTAATTTATGAATACGAAACGAAGCATCACCGCTGGACATATACAGAATTGAATCAAAAAGTAAACCAATTTGCCCGGGCGCTTAAGCGCCTGGGTGTCCAAAAGGGTGACGTTGTTTCTTCCTTCTTATATAATACGAGCGAGTTTGTGGTTACATTGTTTGCGACGGCAAAAATCGGCGCCATTTTTAATCCGATTAACTATCGGCTAGCTGCACATGAATTGCAATATATCCTACAGGATGGAAAAGCAAAAGTATTGTTATATGAAAGACAGGGCTCAGACGTGGTGGAGAAAGCGCGTGAGCTTGGGAATCCGGTCGAACATTATATATATGTGGATGAACCGTTGACAGAAGGAGCGCTTGGATTTTACGAACTGCTTGAAGCAGAAGATGTTTCCCGTCCGGAAGTGGAGGTATCGGAAACCGATTATTGCATTATGATGTACACAAGCGGTACTACCGGACGCCCGAAAGGCGTACTTCACACGCATCGCAGCAAAATTCATCATAATTTTATGATGATGCAATGCATGGGCCTAACAAAGGATGACATTGGTCTTGCCGCCGCGCCGCTCAACCATACGGCGGAATTGCATACTTCTTTCCTGCCGCGTGTGCAGGTGGGAGCGACTAATGTGCTTTTGCACCATTTTGACGCTTCCCGTGTGCTGTACACGATCGAAAAAGAAAAAGTCACGCATATGTTCGCGGCACCAACAATGGTCAATATGTTGCTGTATGCCGACGATTTTGAAGCGTACGATTTATCATCATTGCGTCTGCTCGAATACGGCGGAGCGTCCATGGCTCCTGTCCTTATCCGCGAGTTTGAGGAGAAAGTAGGCGCGGACTTAATCCAGATTTACGGTACAACCGAAATGGGCCCGTGTATGTCTGTGCTGTACGCAGACGAACAATTAAAAAAAGCCGGCTCTGCTGGAAAGGCAAGTTTGACGCATGAGTTGCGTATTTGTCGCGTCAATCCGGACGGCACGCCAACGCATCCAGATAACATTTGCGAGCCAGGCGAAATCGGCGAAATTCTTGTCAAAGGTCCGTGCATGATGGAAGGTTACTACAACCGCCCCGAAGCGACGGAAAAAGCGCTGGCTTACGGCTGGTATCATACGGGCGATATGGGCGAGTACGATGAAGACGGCTACATTTGGATTCGTGATCGCATAGATCATATGATTATTTCCGGTGCAGAAAATATTTATCCGCGCGAAGTGGAGGATCAATTGCTGGAACATCCGGGCGTACGCGAAGTGGCCGTGGTGGGCAAACCGGATCCGAAGTGGGGACAAATTGTGTTTGCCTACATTGTCCGCAGCAAGGAAAGCAATGTGACTGCGGAAGAGCTGGATACGTTTCTTGTGGAAGGAGAGCGACTGGCGAAATACAAACGTCCACGCGCTTACTGCTTTGTCGACGAGCTTCCGAAAACGGCCAGCGGCAAAATACAAAAATTCCTTCTCGAAAAGCAAGCGGTTCATGTGTAACCGAGAATCCCTCACTGCTCATTGCAGGGAGGGATTTTTTAGCGTACGTATAAGTAAGAAAATAAATGATAACGTTACGGGGTTTTATGCGTGGCTACACAGTAGAGAAAGGAAATATCAAGCTCATATCGAATATTTATACTTAAGGAAAAATGGAGATGGGGTGGAAGCTTGAAACTGTATATTTCCGTTGATATGGAAGGAATTACTGGACTGGTGGATCAAACGTTTGTTGATTCAACAGGACTCAACTACGCGCGTGGTCAAAAATTGATGACAGATGAGGTAAACCACGTGATTGAAACCGCGTTTCAGCAGGGGTTTAAAGAGATTATTGTCAATGATAGCCACTCCAAGATGAACAATTTATTAATCGAACGACTGCATCCGGAAGCACAATTGATCTCTGGAGATGTGAAACCGTTCTCTATGGTGCAGGGGCTGGATGATACATATACGGGCGCGATATTTCTCGGCTACCATTCGCGCGCTGGCAGGAAAGGTGTATTGAGCCATACGATGATTTTCGGTGTGAGAAATATGTATATTAATGACGCGCCTGTAGGTGAACTTGGTTTCAACGCGTATGTGGCCGGCCACTATGGCGTACCGCTTTTGATGGTAGCGGGCGATGACGGTGTGGCAGAAGAAGCGGAAGCGCTCATCCCTGGCATTACCACTGCGGTGGTGAAAAAACAAATGTCTCGTACATCCGCGCTGTGCCTGACACCGGAGAAAGCAGGCTGGTTGCTGCGCGAGAAAACGAAACTGGCGATTGAAAGCAGAGAAAACGTCGCCCCGCTTACACCGCCGGAAAATCCGGTATTAACGATTGAGTTTGCGAACTACGGGCAGGCGGAATGGGCACATCTATTGCCGGGAACGGAACTGGACGGGGAAGCGCCGCTCGTTCGCTATAAGGCGCAAGATATTCTTGAGGCGTATAAAGCGATGATTGTCATGACGGAATTAGCGATGAAGGCGAAATTTTGCTGATGTTTATTGTATCAGACTACAAGAAAGGAAAATGAAGGGGGATATAACATGGATTTAAAACTAAACGGAAAAGTAGCGCTCGTTGTAGCATCAAGCCAGGGCCTTGGCCGGGCGATTGCCGAACAGCTCGTAAAAGAAGGTGCGCATGTTATGATTACGAGCCGTAACGAAGAAAAGCTTCAGCAAGTAAAGCAGGAGCTTGAACAGTATGGGATGGGCAAAGTAGCCTATCACTGTGCCGATATTACGAAATATGAAGATATTAAATCGCTCGTGCAGGCGACACGTGAGAAGCTTGGCAAGATTGACATCCTTATCAACAACGCGGGCGGCCCGCCGGGCGGCACGTTTGAACAACTGGACGACGAACAGTGGCAACAAGCGTTTCAGTTGAACCTGTTAAGCTACATCCGCCTTATTCGCGAAGTATTACCTGATATGAAGCAGGGTGGCGGACGCATTATCAATATTGCCTCTTCTTCCGTTAAACAGCCGATTCCAGGCCTTATTCTTTCCAACACGTTCCGTCTCGGTATTGTCGGGCTTGCCAAGACACTGTCCGTAGAGTTAGCACCCTATAATATCCTTATTAACACGGTGGCGCCAGGTCGTATTGCAACTGACCGCGTAGCGCATCTGGACGAGATGAACGCGCAGAAGCAAGGGATTTCCAAGGAAGAAGTGGAAGAAAAAGCGAAGCAGGACATCCCGCTTAAGCGGTATGGGGAACCGGAAGAGTTTGCAAAAGTGGTTACTTTCCTTGTATCAGACGCAAGTACATATATTACTGGAAGCACGTTGCTTGTGGACGGTGGAATGGTGAAGTCGATATAAACCAGAGTTCAAACCGCTGAAACAATAGTTATTGGACTGATATATTTATAGAAAGAAGGATTCTGATGAACGAAATACGAAATATTTTTTGTGTGGGAAGAAACTATCGGCTGCATGCAGAAGAACTGGGGAATGCGGTGCCGACTTCCCCTTTTCTTTTTTCCAAACCGACCCATGCGCTTGTAGAGGCGAACGGGCAAACGATTACGTTGCCGGGCAACCGTGGTGAAGTGCATTATGAAACAGAGCTTGTGCTCTATATTGCTCGCCCTTTTGAACCCGGAATGAAAGTGGAAGATGTCGTGAACAAGATGGCGCTTGGTATTGATTTTACGTTGCGTGACGTGCAGAATGAACTAAAGGAAAAGAGCCATCCCTGGCTGAAAGCTAAAGGTTTTCCGAATTCGGCCGTACTTACGTCTTTTCGTCCATTTCCCGGCGTAGAAGCATGTCGTGGCACAGACTTTTCGCTATTTAAAAATGGGGAGCAGGTACAGTGTGGCAATATAAGCAATATGTTATTTGATATGCAGACCATTATTGAATTTACAGACGAACATTTCGGCCTGGGTGAAGGTGATATTATTTATACGGGTACACCGGAGGGTGTCGGTGCCGTGGCGGACGGCGATAAGCTGGAACTGCGCTGGGGTGAAGAGGTCTGGGGCACGTTCACTGTTCAATTGCAAAAATAAGAAGAGCAAAGCAACAAAAGAAGCCACCGTATAGCCATCGACTGACGGTGGCTTTGCTTTACGGGCGGTACGTCACGCCAAGGATAGGATCAGCAGCCCTTTTTTCGGATCACGTCGCACAGAAGTGCTGGAAGGAAGGAGGATAACATTTTGAAAAATCTAGTCAGAAATTAGTTTTTTTGTTCATAGCATAATAGCAGATGATTGGAAGAACGCATCTTCTTCGCTTTGCCTGTACGTACGACTAAGAGCGTCAGCAGCACTCCGGATTTGTTCTGGGGTTGCATTGCCCAAGCCGATATCGGCAAGCGTGGTCGGCAGTCCAACAGAACGGCAGAACACAATAACTTCCTCAAGTTCCTTCATGCTACGGTTCTCTAGGACAAGCTGAACAATCGTGCCGAACGCAACTTTTTCTCCGTGGCAGTATGGATGTGTTTCTTCGAGTATGGTTAATCCGTTGTGAATGGCATGGCACGCGGCGAGCCCTGCGCTTTCGAAGCCAAGACCGCTTAGAAGCGTATTTGCTTCTACAATATTGTTCAATGCTTCCGTTACCACGTTTTGCTCGCAGGCAATTTTCGCTTGATAGCCGTCACGTAACAAAATTTCATAGCACAGCTTAGCGATAGCCAGCGCTGCCTGCGTCATGGTGCCGCCCGCTATGTTCCTGGCCCGGGCACGGGCGCAAGCGGCCGCTTCAAAATATGTGGATAGTGCGTCGCCCATTCCAGCTACCAGTTGACGAACCGGCGAATGGGCGATTACTTTTGTATCAAGTAAAACCAAATCCGGATTTCGCGGAAGCACAAGATACTGTTCGAATACGCCCTCGTCATTGTAAATAACGGAGAGGGCGCTGCATGGTGCATCAGTGGAAGCGATGGTTGGTACGATAGCGACAGGACAATTTAATTTAAAGCTTACTGCTTTAGCCGTATCGATCGCCTTCCCACCGCCCACGCCGATAATAATATCAACCGCTTGGGCTTGTCCGATTTTTTTCATTCGGTTAATTTCATTGTTGGAGCATTCCCCTTTAAATGGTTCAATTTGATAGCTTATGCCGTGAGAATTTAAGCTTGTCGTAATGTTTTGCTTTATCGCTTCAATTCCTTGTTGTCCACCGAGAATAAGTGATTTTTTACCCAAAGGAGCAATGTAGTGGCCAATTTCCTTTGCTTCTTTATTTTCGAGCCAGTTCCGTTAATCTTTGCAACAGAATATGTTGGGGCGTATGCGTAACTTGCTCGATAGGCACATTTAATTCTTCAGACAGCCTTTTTGCGGTTCCTAGGGAGACAGGATTTGGTTTTATAGTTCTATAAATATTATATGGAGATGAAGATGCTTATTGCACTTGTGAGCTTTTTTTCTGCGTGTTAGATTTATCATGATAAGCAAACGGAGGAACTGCATGGAAAGAAAATATCATTGCTGTGCTACATGCCGTCATTTTCAAGTGGTAAAGCAACCGGGACAGAAAACATCGTATCGATGCGCACGGCTCGGCTATGAGACCCGGCCTGTCTACCAATTTAACTGCTGGAATCCGAAAGAAATTGTTTCGGAACGAATGAAACAAGAAAAAAAGAGCGAATAAGGAGGATACGATGGGCGCTCTAACACTTCGTGACATTGTGGATGTGGAAGTGTTGCAGGAAGTTCAAGACCGTTTTGCGGACGCTACCGGCTTTGCGGTGATTATTGGTGATGAGCAAGGAAATCCGATTACTAGGCCGAGCAATTTTACCTCTTTTTGCTCCTATATCCGTTCCTGCCCGGAGGGTTTGCGCCGCTGTATTCTGTCGGATGAGCGGGTAGGAATTCTCGTGGCAAAAAAAGGAAGACCGGTCATTCATCGTTGCCATTCAGGGTTGGTAGATTTGGCGGCACCTATTATTCATAATGAGAAATATCTTGGTGCCGTACTATGTGGACAGGTGTTGATGACAGGGCATGAGGAAGAACAATTGCAAAATGTTTATCAAAATATCAGCGAGCTTCCGGAAGGGAAGGCGATGATGGTTCGTGTATTGGGCCGGTATGAGGAAGACAAGATTTTATTTGAGGTAGAGGGTAATGGAAAAGGGATGCCAGACATCCGGTTGGAAGATATGTTGTCCACCATCCAGCGTCATGCCGTCGGACATACTACCGGGATTGGGATTTATAATATTCATCGCAGACTTCAATGTCAATTCGGTGAACAATACGGTTTTCCGGATTCGAATTATTTTTCGCGTATATTCCGTAAACGTGAAGGGATAGCACCGACTGAATATCGGAAATGGCAGCGAACGATAACAGTTTTGCCTACTTATCAATTCCAAAACTCGCTTTTCTAGTAAAGAAAGTGCTAATAAAGGTTATTTGAATACAGATACAAAAAATAGATTGAAAATTATAATTATTCTTGAAAGAGAAGGATTAAGAGGAGAAGAGGTGAAATGATGCAGGTTTCACAGTTGACAAAGCGCTCTCAGCGCTTTTTGATGCTTGAACGGCAACCGATTAATCAGGATGGGTTTGTCACGGAATGGCCGGAAATGGGGTTTGTGGCTATGTCGAGCCCGAACGATCCGAATCCTTCCGTGAAAGTGGAGAATGGAAAGATCGTTGAGTTGGACGGAAAGTCGAGAGCTGGATCGTTTTATCGCCGATTATGCGATAAACGCGAAGATAACCGAAAAAGTCATGGAGATGGACGGGCTGGATATCGCGCGTATGCTCGTGGACATTCATGTTCCGCGCGCAGAGATTGTTAAACTGGCGGAGGGCATGACCCCGGCGAAAGTCGTTGAAGTTCTTAATCATATGAACGTGGTTGAAATGATGATGGAGCTTCAGAAAATGCGGGCCCGGAAAACTCCTTCCAACCAATGTCATGTTACCAATGTGAGGGACAATCCGGTTCTTATGGCCGCTGATGCCGCGGAGGCGGGGCTTAGGGGATTTGATGAACAAGAAACGACCGTAGGCATTGTGCGCTACGCACCGTTTAACGCCTTGGCGCTTCTTGTGGGTTCCCAGACTGCGCGCGGCGGTATTTTAACGCAGGATGCGCTGGAAGAAGCGACTGAATTGCGGCTTGCTATGCTGGGTCTGACTTCTTACGCGGAAACGATTTCGATCTACGGTACCGAGTCCGTATTCGTTGACGGGGATGATACGCCGTGGTCGAAGTCATTTCTTGCTTCCGCATACGCATCCAGAGGAGCAAAAATGCGCTTTACGTCAGGCACAGGATCAGAGGTACAGATGGCAGGCGCGGAAGGAAAGTCAATGCTTTATCTGGAAGTGCGCTGCATCATGATGGCCAAAGGCGCAGGAGTCCAAGGATTACAGAACGGATCGATCAGCTGCATCGGCGTACCGGCAGCCGTGCCGAGCGGCCTTAGAGCCGTACTGGCTGAAAATTTAGCGGCCATGATATTCGGTTTAGAAGTAGCATCTGGAAATGATCAGACGTTTTCCCATTCGGCAATACGCCGTAGCGCTAAAATGCTTTGTCAAATGTTGCCGGGAACAGACTTTATTTTTTCCGGCTACAGCGCTGTACCGAACAGTGACAATATGTTTGCGGGATCGAATATGGATATCACCGATATGGACGATTATTTAGTATTGCAGCGCGATATGATGGTGGACGGAGGCCTCAGGCCGGTAGACGAAGAAAGCGTGATTCAAATCCGGTATGAAGCGGCCAAGGCGCTCCAGGCAGTGTTTGATGAACTGGGCTTCCCCGTCATTACGGACGAAGAAGTGGAATGCGCGGCGTACGCCAGCAGCAGCGAAAACATGCCGCCACGGAACGTGGTAGAAGATTTAAAAGCAGCAGAACGGATTTTAACTGAAGGGATTACAGGATTGGATGTGGCATTAGCGCTTGCAAAACGTGGATACGGAGAAATTGCCGAGCGTGTGTTTGCTATGCTGAAACAGCGGGTCGCCGGAGATTATTTGCACACGTCGGCTATCATTAATAAAAACAATGTCGTCATTAGCGCGGTAAATGATGAAAACGATTACGGAGGTCCGGGTACGGGATATCGCCTCAGTCCGGAAAGATGGGAGGAAATAAAAAATATCCGCCAAGCTATCAGCCCGCAGGACTTTGACTAAGGAGGAGAGGGTATGCCATCTACTGCTGTTGCGTTCAAAATAAACTGGAAGGAAAAAGGAACGGCAAAAAAAGGTGACGATCCGCATGAAGTAGTGGTTGCCGTCGGCCCGGCCTTCGGTGCGGCGATAAATAAGACGATCGTTCAAGTGGATCACGCGAGCGTGTTGCGAGAAGTTCTCGCCGGTATTGAAGAGCAGGGTGTAAAAGCACGTGTTATCCGCAGTCTTTCAACAGCGGATTTGGCATTTATGGCGCATCAGGCAGCTAAGCTTAGCGGTTCCGGTTATCGGCGATTTGGCGATGGATGTGATAAGCGAAACGGTCATTACCGAATCATCTATGATCGGTCACAATCCAGATACACCCGGCGGCACCGGATTAGGAATCGGGACGACCGTGCAACTCGATGAACTTCCTGATACATGTGACGGTCAGGATTATATTGTAGTTATTCCTGAGGGAACTGACTACGAATGGGCGGCTTACCGCATGAATCGAGCCTGTGGACAGGGATGCTCTATAACGGGCGCGATCGTGCAGAAAGATGACGGGGTGCTCATTTATAATCGTTTGCAACGCAAGATTCCGATCGTGGACGAAGTGGCGTATATCGAAAAAATTCCACTCGGAAAACGCGCGGCTGTAGAGGTAGCATTGCCTGGACATGTGATTCGCACGCTTAGCAACCCGTATGGTCTGGCAACCGTTTTCGGGTTAACGCCGGAGGAGACGAAACGGATCGCCCCAATTGCCCGGGCGCTTGTCGGTAATAGGTCCGCGGTTGTTATCCGCACACCGCAGGGGGAAGTGATAGAGCGGAAAGTGGAAGCTGGTCGCATCACTTTCCACGGTCAAAGAAACAAGGTAGAAGTATCGATAAACGACGGAGCTGACATAATTATGCAGGGAATGGAGAGAGCGGGGCAGTTGCTGGATGCGGTTGGAGAAGCTGGTACCAACGTAGGGGGGATGCTCAACGGATTACGCCAGAATCTGGCCGATGCAACCGGACAACCGTTTGACGCGATAACCATTGGCGATTTGCTGGCGGTCGATGCGATGATTCCGGTATCAGTTAGCGGGGCGATAGCAGGAGAACTTTCTATGGAAAGCGGTGTGGCCATTGCGTCCATGGTCAAGACGGAGCGGGTTCCGGTGCAGAAAGTGGCGCAGGCCGCGGTCAAAGCGTTTGAGAAGATGGCAACGCAGGTTAAGGCATAACTTTTCATTATGTAAAAAATGAAAAAAACAAGCTCGCGGTCATTGCCTGCGAGCTTGTCTTACTACAATAACCGCTTTTTCATAACATAATTCAAAAAAACCGAACCGTTGTGTTCTTTATTTTGGCTTTGTACGCACTGATAGCCCTGTGCTAAAAAGAACGGACGGGCTGTAATGCTCGCTTCTGCAAATACTTCCGTAAGACCGAGCGCTCTGGCTTCGGTTTCAAGCTGAGCTAACAAGCCGGAGCCTACGCCTTTGCGCTGAAAGTCTTTGTGCGCATACAGGCAATTGATATAGCCGTTGCGCGCCAAGTCGCCGAAGCCAATAATAACGCTATCTTGTTCGGCTACGTATGAGATATTATACGCAAGCATTTGTCCCCACTTATCGGCAGCCAGTGCTTCCGGAGCCCAAGCGTCTACCTGTTCTTTTGAATAGTCTCTGGCGTTAATCGTATGAACCGTATCGTAGAACAACTGCCGAATTTGTTCTGCGTCCTGTGGTTCAAATCTTCTAATCTTCATTTTTCTCCGTTTTTTCTTGTTTGGCCAGTTCGGTTATTTTTTGGAGCAGAATGTGCTGGGGCATATGCATAATCTGCTCAATCGGTATATTTAGCTTTTCAGATAGCATTTTAGCTGTTTCAAGTGAAATAGGGTTTGGTCTCATAGTATAAGCCTCCTCTTTTTATATCATACCATTATAGCAGACAAAAAAAGAACGACGCTAAGGTCGTTCCCGGTTAACATGACAGGGAGGAGAGAACCTCGCGCAGCTCACGGACAATCGTCTCCTGGTATTTCGTGCCTTCACCATACTCCGCAAGCATTTTTGCGCGCGCTTCTTTGATTTTTTCTTCGTAATCGGGCGCGTTGCGTACTACGTCGCCGCACCAATCGGCTGCAAGGATCAAACAACGCCAGTCACTCTTTTGGCGCAGAGATGTGAAAAACGCCTTTTCTCCTTTCGGCCACGTAAAGCGGTGGTACCAATCATGGAACACTTCCTTGTTTTTTGTCATTCCTTCCATAAATTGAGCCGGAGTCAATCCTGTGTTGAACTTTTCTTTCAAGTTTATGCCCACTATTAAAGCCTCCTTACAGGATATATATTTCCTAATGTTTCGACATTCTGTTTTGCCAAAGAGCATATATTATGTGTGTTTCGGTAAAAGAAAAAAACTCCTGCCTACAGATGTGCGATAAGGTTCTTGATTTTTTGGTGGCAATAAGGAAAAGTGTACATGTGCGGAAGAATGGTATATCGTACCAGGCGCACAATTACGACGGAAGCACGGGTGGAAGCGGAAAGCGGAACGTTGCTGGCGATGGCGACGGGAAGTTTTCGGGTGTTGAAATCATCAAGCGACACAAGCGATAGGAGGAAAATCAAAAGAAAAGAACGAGGCGATCTTATGCATGATTACGAACCGCCTCGTTTTTTATTCATTCCTTTTAAATATCCGAACAAAATTTATTGAACTCTTCACGCGAGACTTTGCATCGTCCATCCGGAAACAGGAGGTAGACGTCGTTCTCCGTTTCTTTAATCACCATGCCGTGTTGCGGCAGAATTTTATCGTAACCTTTTGTTGTACGGATTTGTACAAGTTTCATGACATACAACCTCCTCGTTTGGATTGGTTTTGTAATTAACATATTAACATTTCATTAATTTAATGTAAAGATTTTGTTAAAAAATATTCCAATCTATTGACAAACCTGTCTTTTTTGAGTTTTCATGGCTTTTCGCAAAGAAGAAGATTGGCCCGTATTATTCTTATATATATATGAGATAAAATTTTTTAATTCCAAAGAAATTTCTATATCGTGGATATTTATTGGCAGTGGTTTTTCTATTCTGTAAAATAAAAAAATACAAAAAATAAAACGGCAGAGAGGGGAGAAGAAATGAAAGTTTCTTTGTTTATCACCTGTCTTTCAGATGTGTTTTTTCCACATGTTGGACAGAGTGTGGTAGAAGTATTAGAACGGTATGGAGTAGAAGTCGATTTTTCGCAGGCGCAAACGTGTTGCGGCCAGCCCGCGTACAATAGCGGTTACCATAAAGACGCTCGCAAAGCGGCGAAACACATGGTGGAAGTGTTCGGAGACAGCGAATATGTGGTTGCCCCTTCAGGTTCCTGTGTGGCGATGATTCGCCATTATTATCCTGAGTTGTTAAAAGACAATGCGCTCTGGTATAAGCGTGCTAAAGCGGTAGCCGAGAAAACATATGAGTTCTCCGAATTTCTTGTTCATGTGTTAAAAGTGGATAAAGTTGACGCCCATTTGCGGACGACTGCGACATATCATCACTCCTGTCATATGAGCCGCGGCCTTGGGCTTAAGCAAGAACCAGCGGCGCTGCTGTCGCAGGTGGAGGGTCTCAGAATGGAAGAGTTGCCCTATTGTCAGGATTGTTGTGGCTTCGGGGGAACGTTTGCAGCGAAAATGAGCGCGATTTCAGAAGCGATGGTAGATGAAAAAATTAAGCATATCGAAGAGACGGGAGCGAACGTCCTTATTGGCTCAGATATGGGGTGCTTAATGAACATTGGCGGACGGCTGCGCCGGAGTGGAAAAGAGATACAAGTGATGCATGTAGCCGAAGTGCTGGCGAGAGGAGGAACGAAATGAGCGGGCAACCGATCACGTTTTTTGGGCGTGTAGAAAAAGCGCTTGGTGATGAACAGCTGCGCAAAGCGGTGCCGTTTACGCAGGATAGGCTGCGCGCTGGTCGATTTCAGGCGGCGGACGAGCTGGGGAATATAGAAGAATGGCGCGATTTAGCGGCACAAATACGGGCCCATACGCTTGAAAATTTAGATAGCTATTTGGAACAGCTGGCGCTGAACGTAGAGAAGAACGGGGGGTATGTTCATTTTGCTTCTACGGCGGCGGATGCGGTAAATCACGTACTTCGCATCGCGCAAGAAAAAAACGCACGTTCCGTTGTGAAATCAAAATCCATGGTTTCGGAAGAGATTCACTTAAACAAGCACTTGGAAGCACAAGGGTTGCGCGTCATTGAATCCGACTTGGGCGAATATATTATCCAGCTGGCCAAAGAGACGCCCTCCCATTTGATCGCGCCCGCTATTCATAAAACGAGGGCGCAAGTAGCGGAGCTGTTTTCAGAAGTGGCGGGACGTGCGCTTTCGGATGAGACGGAAGTGTTGTGCCAGTTCGCGCGCGAAGAATTGAGACGCGAGTTTCTGGAAGCGGACATTGGCATTTCTGGCTGTAATTTCGCTGTAGCAGAATCAGGCTCAATTGTGTTAATCAGTAATGAAGGCAATGCGCGTCTGACGACGACACTGCCGAAGGTTCATATCGCCATTATGGGCATGGAGCGGCTTGTCCCGACTTGGAGCGAACTCGACATTGTGGTTTCGATGCTGACACGCAGCGCGACCGGACAAAAAATCAGCGTATACATGACGGTAATGAGCGGACCGCGGCGTCGTGGAGATATTGACGGGCCAGAGGAGTTTCACTTGATTGTGCTGGACAATGGGCGCTCCGACATTCTTGGCACGGCTTATCAAGAGGTGCTGAAATGCATTCGCTGTGGAGCTTGTTTAAATGTATGTCCGGTATACCGTCATATCGGCGGCCATGCGTACGGCGGCGTATACAGCGGACCGATCGGAGCTGTGTTGACACCGCTTTTCGAAGGGTACGAAGAATGGAAAGAGTTGCCGTATTCATCGAGCTTGTGCGGCGCCTGTACCGAAGTTTGTCCGGTCAAAATTCCGCTTCATGATTTGCTGATTGAGCACAGGAAAGATGAAGTGGAACAGGGACATGTCTCTTGGCAGGAGAAGTTTGCATTTAAAGTGTTCGGCTATTTAACCTCTCATCCTTCCCTGTACGACAAAGCGGTACGTACGGGGCACGTAGCCACCGGTTGGCTTGCGAAAGAAGGTGTCATCGAAAAGGGACCTGGCCTGCTTGCTGGTTGGACAAGCATACGCGATTTGCCGCGCCCGGCCAAGCAATCGTTTCGTGAATGGTGGAAGCAAGAGAAGGAGGGACGAGGACGTGACAATTAAGCAGCGGGAAGAATTTTTGGCACGGATCGCTAACCGCCTTGGACGTCCACGGCGCAGTGGAGTGATGCCGCCTGATTGGATGGTGAAACCGTATGTGCATTTGCATGCAGGGTTGAACCAGGAAACGTTAATCAAGCAGTTTATCGAAAACCTGCGGGCATTGCACACTGAAGTGCTACGGGCTTCGCGCGGGGAGCTCGGGAAGGCGTTGGAGCGTATTGTTGAAGATTCTGCGGCACGTTCTGTCGTTTATTGGAATGATGAACGGTTACAGAAGATTGGACTCGACGATTGGCTGACACAGCGCGGGATTGCGCATCAAGTTTGGGATGTTTTGTTAGATGAACAGGAACTCCGCCATCGTGCAGCAGGGGTTGATATGGGGATTGCATACGCCGAACTGGGATTGTCGGAAACAGGAACAGTTATGCTCTGGAATGGCGGCGGACGCGGTCGCTTGGTAAGCTTGCTCCCGCCTGTGTTTGTCGCTGTGATTTCCGAAAATACGATCATTCCGCGTCTTACCGAAGCGATGGCGTATGTACGTGGGAAGATGTCAGAAGGATTGCCGGCTTGCATTAATTTTATTACGGGACCGAGCCGGACAGGGGATATTGAGGCAGATCTTGCGTTTGGTGTACACGGGCCTGGCAAGGTTTATGTCATACTGTTGCAAGAGCAAGAAAATATCTACGAATAAAGGGGACGAAAAGCTTATTTCTCTTTTAAAGATGAAACAAAAATAATAGAATAAAAATGAGATAGAAGCGGCACGCGGGCCGCTTTTTTCTTTGTTGGCTCGCGGAATAAAGACGATGTTTTCTTTCGCTTAATGCGCGAGCTGAGAGAAAGGAGAAAAGATGGATCAAGAAATGACATGGCTAATTGGCTACGCTGTGGTGATAAATGTAGCAGGGTTTATTTTGATGGGGGCTGACAAGCGGAGGGCCCGGCGCGGTTTGTGGCGGATTAAAGAAAAAACGCTGTTTCTTGCGGCGCTGCTCGGCGGAGCGGTTGGTTGTTTGGCGGGAATGTACACATTCAGGCATAAGACGAAGCATTGGCGGTTCGTTGCCGGGATTCCCACTATTTTGTTGCTGGAAATACTACTCGTATGGTTCTTGATGAATGAGAGGTAAACTTTGGACATGATGAAGAGAATTTTCATGAAGAAAAAAAGAATCGTATTTGGTGCGTGCGTATTTTTTTTGATTGCTATTTTTTTATTATACAAACCGATTTTAAATGGAATGGCACACTATCTTGTATATCCTGACAAAAAGCAAAAAAGCGATTATATCATTCTGCTTGGCGGAGAGAGGGATGGCCAGCGCACGCGTAAAGCGGCTGAATTATATAAAGCCGGGCTTGCACCCAAAATTATCGTATCGTCCGGCGCGCGAATTTCCTGGCGCACAACCGAGAGCAAAGAGATGGTGGCGCTGCTTAAGCAACTGGGTGTTCCGAATGAAGACATTATTCTTGAACAGAAATCGCGCAGCACGTACGAGAACGCATTGTATACGCGGGAATTGCTGAAAGGGAAAACGCTGCATCATAAGCGCATTACACTGGTAACGGACAACTGGCATACACGTCGCTCCATATTTATTTTCCGGAAGGTGTTTATGGACAGTGGGATCGAAGTGAATAGTGTTGCCTCTTATTCATTGGAAAAGGTGTGGCTGGACAACTGGTGGCAAGACCATGAAAGCACGCAGGAAATTTTAACGGAATGGGCGCGCCTGGTTGTATATTGGATTAAATACTAGCTTTCTTATGCTTTCTGGTGCGAATAATTTGGTAAGATGGAAATGAGTACGTAATCCAGCGTGAAAGGAAGATAGTATGGAGCAACTGAAGCAATACGGCATTCATCAGGTTACCGTACCGCTGCCGTTCCGTCTAAATCATGTACATTGCTACCTTGCACGTGTTGAGAATAAATGGACGGTTATCGATACGGGATTGAACCGTGAAGAAACGAAGCGGACGTGGCAGGCAGCGTTTCGTGAATACGGAATCGCGCCTGAAGATGTGGGAAGGATTATTCTTACGCATTATCATCCGGATCATTTTGGGTACGCAGGCGGCTTGCAGAAATGGACAGGCGCCGACGTTTACATAAGCGAAACTGCTCAAGACCGGGGGCTTTACGTCTGGACCGAAGAAAATTTTGAACGCAATGAACAATTTTATCTTGCCGCCGGAATGCCGGAGGAGTTGGTTCGTAAGCTCAGAGAAAATGACGATGCGTTTTACGGATTAGTTCGCCCGTTTCCTGAACAAACACAAATCATTCATGAGGGCGATACATACCGTATTGGAGAGCTTACATATGAAGCGATTCATACGCCCGGCCATGCGGAAGGACATATGTGTTTTTATAACAAAGAAGAAAAAGTATTGCTGGCAGGTGATCATCTGCTGAAGAAAATTACGCCTAATATATCTTACCATGGCTATGGAGACCCGAATCCGCTACGCACCTATCTTGCCTCGCTTGAAAAAATCAAGACATTGGAGATTTCACTTGTGGTGCCGGGGCACGGTCCTGTATTTACGGATGCGCAGGAAAGAATTGAAGAATTATTGCGCCATCATGAAGAACGGCTGGCCTTCGTGCTGGAACAAGTTCGGGGTGAAATGACGGCTTATCAGGTTTCGCAACAATTGTTTTCCCGTGTTCTGACCGTGCATGAGCAACGGTTTGCTATTGGTGAAACCATCGCCCACCTTTCGTATCTGGAGGAAAAAGGGGAATTGGAGCTGTGCCGCGATACAACTCCGTACGTGTATAAAAGGAGATAAGCAAAGGAAAAACTCGCGGGCTCTGCCTGCGAGTTTTTCCTTCTAACTTGCTTGCAAAAATATGATTGGTAAATCATTGGCCTGAATGTACAAAAAGAGAAAAAACCCGGGAAGACCCGGGATATTAGTCAGCATATAAAAGAATTTATTCCGCTTTCGGTGCGGCATTTTTGATGCTTTCCGGCATATCGGCGAACTTCTCGAAGTTTTTAATGAACAGATCGGCAAGTTTCTTTGCCTGCGCATCATATGCTTCTTTATCTGTCCATGTGTTGCGAGGATTGAGAATTTCGGATGGTACGCCTGGGCAGTTCTTCGGCATAAGAACGCCGAATACCGGATGGCTTACGAATTCCTCTTTATCCAGTTCACCGTTCAGCGCGGCGGTTATCATCGCGCGGGTATATGGTAAATTCATGCGTTTGCCGACACCGTACGGTCCGCCGGACCAACCAGTGTTTACAAGATATACTTTCGCCTTATGCTTGTCGATCTTTTCACCCAGCATTTCTGCGTATACGCGAGGCGGGAGCGGAAGAAATGGGGCACCAAAGCAGGTAGAGAACGTCGCTTCCGGCTCGGTTACGCCGCGTTCTGTTCCAGCAAGCTTGCTAGTGTAGCCAGACAAGAAATGGAACATTGCCTGTTCTTTTGTTAATTTTGCGATGGGCGGCAGCACGCCGAACGCGTCCGCAGTCAGGAAGATAATAACGTTCGGATGCCCGGCCACGCTCGGAATTAGAGCGTTCGGAATATAATGCAGCGGATAAGCCGCACGTGTATTTTCCGTCAGGCTGTTGTCATTATAATCAGCTTCGTGCGTTTTTTCATTGATTACAACATTTTCAAGTACAGAACCGAATTTAATTGCATTGAAAATTTCAGGTTCTTTTTCAGCGGATAGGTTAATGCATTTTGCGTAGCAGCCGCCTTCGATGTTGAATACGCCGTCATCTGACCAGCCATGTTCGTCATCCCCGATTAGTTTACGATCCGGATCAGCGGACAGCGTCGTTTTGCCTGTACCGGAAAGACCAAAGAATAGCGCCACATCCCCGTCTTTTCCCATATTGGCAGAGCAGTGCATAGAAAGCACGCCTTTTTGCGGTAACAGGTAGTTCATAACGGAGAAGATGGATTTCTTCATTTCGCCTGCGTAACGCGTGCCGCCGATAAGTACGATTTTTTTCGCAAAGTTAATAATGATGAACGTTTCAGAGTTCGTGCCATGAATTTTTGGATCAGCTTCAAATGTTGGGGCGCTGATTACTGTGAATTCAGGTGTGTGAGTTTTCAGCTCTTCTTCCGTCGGACGAATAAAGAGCTGGTGCGCGAACAGGTTATGCCATGCAAATTCGTTTACCACGCGGATTGGCAGACGGTAGCGTTTATCGGCGCCGGCGAAACCGTCAAAGACGAGCAATTCTTTTCCGTACAGGTAGTTGATAACGTCTTGGTATAGTTTATCGAACTTTTCTTCGGAAATTGGCTGATTTACGGTACCCCATGCGATTTTATCATGTACGGAAGGTTCGTCTACAATAAATTTGTCTTTCGGGGAACGACCTGTATATTTTCCGGTTTTAGCAGTGAGCGCACCTGTGGAGGTCAGTTGGCTGCGTTTGCGTAGAACAGCCATTTCAACAAGCTGTGCTACGGATAAATTAAAATGTACATTCTCTCCGTTGAGAATATCCTTCAACTCTTTGTTTGTTTGTGTTTCCATTTTCCCTATCCTTTCCTGCATTCTTTCATTATTATCGAAAGATTAGTATGTCACTTATACAGTTATTAGTATGTCTTAATAATAGTATGCTTTCCTCCATTGTGCAACCTTTCCGCGAAAAATTCCTAAGAAGTTGCTGGTTTTTAAAAGGAATATTAAAGAAATGTTAAGATAAAGCGGTCATTCAGAAGAAATGTTCTAAATTCGATGAAATATTACAAAAAATGACCGGATGTTTCATTTTTCATCCGCTTTTTTTTATGATAAGATAACTTTACAATTAAATATTCGTTGCAATGCCACCACGAAGTTAACTTCTCGCATGATTTGTAGCCCTATTTCTTGTAAGTGTATAACAAGAAGGAGGATGGAAGAGTGCTGAGAAATAAGGAACTGTCAGGTGTTTCGAAGCCGTTGAGTCTGGTGGAAGAAATTTTAACAAAACAGGGGTTCCAGCGCAAGGGAAGCAAGGAAGAGCCGGTGTTTCGGATTCATATGCGGGATGCCTCGACCAATAAAATATACGCGCTGGAGATTCCTTTTAAAGAAGAAGGAACCAGTTCCGAACGTATTGCCCGTTTTGGTGAACCGTATATTGCTGTAAGTTCGTCTTCGGCTATGCACAATGGAGGGATTGATGATATTCCGCTCTCCATCTCCTGGGCTGCGGAAAGCAAATTGGCGGAGGTGGCTGATTATTTAGCGACGGCATACCGTTCCAATCATGCAGGATAACTGTAAGTGACAGATATATCAAAACCTCTCCCGCAGTGGAGAGGTTTTTTATTTACCAATTGTTGGAGAGGAAAAATTTGTGAAAGGTTTACCTGCAATGATATAAAGCTGTCATTTGGCTTTTCGGAGGAAAAAGGGCGAGAGGCAACGCCCGGGAGTTTTTCTAACATAGAGTGAGGAATTGGCTTCCTCGTCCGTAGAATGATAATGGAAAGACGGTGGAGGATAAAAACGGATGAAGGTTTATCATGAGGCTTGGCCTGTCGAAGAAGAAAGAGGCAGCGTTGTGATTATCCACGGTGCAGGAGAATATTTTGGACGTTACCATTGGGTGGCGGAAAAATTAAATGAAGCTGGCTATTCAGTATTTGGCGGGGATTTACCGGGATTAGGCCGTTCAGAGGGACGCAGGGGTCACATTGACACCTTTGACGAATATTTGGCGGCTGTTGATGATTGGCTTGCAGCGGCTCATGACAGAAAGCGTCCTGTGTTTTTGCTCGGACACAGCATGGGAGGGCTTATTGTAGTGAGGTATGTAGAAGACAGAAGGCCGGATGTGGATGGGCTCGTTCTTTCTTCTCCTTGCCTTGGAATTGCACGTAAGATTCCCCCGGTTTTGGAACGTTTTGCTTCGCTTTTAAATAAGGTAGCGCCCGGCGTTCGGCTTTCCACAGGAATTAAAGCGGAAGCGATTAGTCGGGATGAAGCTGTAACGATGAAATACGTAAATGATCCGTTCATCACGATGAAAGTGAGCGTACGCTGGTATAAAGAACTGAAAAAAGCGGTTCGGCTTGCTCATGAAGAAATAGACGCGTATCCCAATATTCCTACGCTTGTGATGCAGGCAGGGGCCGATCAGATTGTTCGTCCTTCCGCTACGAGGGAGTGGGTAAGAAAGTTGCCTGTTGATGCAAAGAAATACATAGAGTGGCCGGAGTGTTACCATGAGATTTTCAATGAACCGGAGAGAGAAGAAGTGGTAGCGGCTATGCTTGAATGGATGAAAATTATAGCGTAGGCGTAAGTAGTGGGAGTGTTCAATATAGTAGAGAGGAACGATGACAGAAAAAATATTGCGAAGAAAGGACTTGCATAATTTACTAAACTTTATTATCGTTGTTTTAGCTATAGGCAAAAAAAGAAACTTTTCTTTTTGCCAAAGCGTCAAAAAATAGACTACTAGTTTAGGAGAAAGCTGGAGGTGCGAGATTCCTATATGTCGCAGGAACTATCTCGCAAAGCGAGTAAAAGCAAAGAAAAAGCTCGCAAAGCGAAACGGAAGCGAAAGTGGTTGACTATTTTTACTATTATATTATTTATTATGGGCGGCTCGGCGACCGCCGCGTATTTGAAGTTTCAAAGCTTTATACATAATATTCAGGATAAAGCCGAGCTGTCGACGAAAGAGGCTGGTGTGGCCAAAGCAGAAACGATTTATGAAGCGGATAAGCCGATGTCAATTGTGCTGCTCGGCAAAGACTCACGCGGAGAAAATGAGGAGTACGGAGGCGGTCTGACAGATGTTATGATTTTGATGACGCTGAATCCGGAAACGAAGAAAATCACAATGCTTTCTATTCCGCGTGATACACGGGTTGTTATTCCGGGAGAAACGCTTGATCATAAGATTAACTTCGTATATAAGCGTGGCGAGATGATGCGTGAAGAAGCGGAACAAAAAAAGGAAGAGCCAGAAGAGACCGGGGTTTCACTGGTAAAAAAAACGCTTGAGAGTATCTATGGTATTCCGGTTAATAATTATGTGCTTATCGACTTCGAAGGATTTAGAAAAGGGATTGACGCGCTTGGTGGCATTGAGGTCAATGTGGATCGCAGGCTTGTATATCACGACCCGACGGACGGGACGAGCATTGATTTAAATCCCGGATTGCAAACATTAAATGGGAAGCAGGCGCTTGACTTTGTACGTCATCGCCACGATGATCGCGGCCTGAAATATTATTCAACCGATTATGAGCGAAATGATCGACAGGTGGCTGTTATCCAGGCGGCAATGGAAAAGATGAAGTCGTTTTCAGGTATCGCGAATTTCTTTAAAGTGTTGGATGCGGTTGGAGAAAATGTAAAGACCGACCTTTCCCTTGAGCAAATGAAGGCACTTGCTATGACATTCGGCAAACTTGACGCCTCCAGCATTGTAAAGCTTGAGAATACGGGCGTTGATTGGGATGCTAAAACAAGTCGCACAATTATCCCGCAGGAAACGTTGGACAAAAACCGGGTTGCGCTGCAATTGTCCATGGGTATTGATCCTTCTACGGTAACCAGCTATAATGATTCACCGGCTGGCGGAAGAACTCGTTCTAAAAAAACGCTTGGTGAAGAAGAGATAAAGAAAACCGCTGCAGAAGGAGAAAAAAAGCCAGCCCATTCGAAGCGAGGCGAAGCCTGGAAAGAAGAGGAGCCCAAGAAGCAAACAAGAAAGACAAAATCGAGCGAGGAAGAGGATAAGCACAGCAAATCTTCTGAACGCAAGAAAAAATCATCCGATAATGACAGTGAACATAACAAAGAGAGTAATCGGTTAGACCGGGAAAAGTCGGTAAGTGAAAACGTATCTTCTCATTCTAAAAACGAGCGTCCGGATGCACCGGAGGCCCCGACTCCGCCGGAGGCTCCTGAGGAGCCTCGTGTTCCAAAGGTTGAGGGAAATAAGGATGAAAAGTAAGCGAAAAAAGAGAGCCAAACTTGGCTCTCTTTTTTCGCTTTACACGTTGACTCCATATTTCGCTTGCTTTGCGGCCTTTTCACGCTCGGATTTTTTCAGATATTTTTTGCGTAAACGGATCGATTGCGGCGTTACCTCACAATATTCATCGTCATTCAGGTATTCCAGCGCCTCTTCCAATGTCATGATGCGCGGCGTTTTCAGTTTTACCGTCTCTTCCTTTGTCGCGGAACGAACATTGGTGGCGTGCTTCTCTTTACAGATGTTGACCACCAAATCATTGTCGCGGTTGTGTTCACCAACAATCATACCTTCGTAAATCTCCGTTCCTGGATTCACAAATAGGGTGCCACGGTCTTCTACGCTCAGCATGCCGTATGTGGTGGCTGTACCATCAATCATAGATACGAGAACACCTGCACGGCGTCCGCCGATACTTCCAGATACAACTGGACGGTAACTGTCGAATGAATGGTTCATAATGCCGTATCCACGCGTTTGGGTCAAAAATTCAGTCCGGTAACCAATAAGCCCGCGGGATGGGATTAGAAATTCCAGGCGTACAGAACCAAAACCATTGTTTACCATATTAATCATTTCTGCTTTGCGCGCGCCGAGAGATTCCATAACAGCTCCTGTATATTCCTCTGGAACGTCAATGATAAGACGTTCGGTTGGCTCGCATTTTACGCCGTCGATTTCCCGGATAATGACTTCAGGTTTAGATACTTGAAGCTCATACCCCTCACGGCGCATATTTTCAATCAGGATGGACAGATGTAATTCCCCACGCCCGGATACAGTAAATTGCTCTGGTGTTACTTCTTCGACGCGCAGGCTAACGTCCGTTTCCAGTTCAGCCATCAGACGCTCGCGCAGTTTGCGGGAAGTTACGTGTTTCCCTTCGCGTCCGGCAAATGGGCTATTGTTGACGAGGAACGACATTTGTAGGGTCGGCTCGTCAATTTTTAGCAGCGGTAATGCTTCCGGCTGTTCCGCATCCGCGATTGTTTCTCCGACATTAATATCTTCCACTCCAGCAACCGCGATAATATCTCCGGATTTTGCTTCTTCAATTTCAATTCGTTTCAATCCGCTAAATCCGAACAGTTTATTGATGCGTACTTGCTTGATGGAGCCGTCACGTTTGATGTGGGCGACCGTATCGCCTTTGCGGATGGTTCCTCTGTGAATGCGCCCAATACCAATTCGGCCAATGTAATCATTGTAGTCAAGCATGGTTACCTGGAATTGCAGCGGGGCGTCAGCATCGCCACCAGGACCTGGGATATGCTCTAGGATGGTATCGAACAGAGCTCGTAGATCGCTATCCTGTTTATCCGGTTCTATGCTTGCGGTTCCGTTAATGCCAGAAGCATAAACAATCGGGAAATCTAATTGTTCTTCTGTAGCGTCCAAGTCGATAAAGAGGTCATACACTTCGTCGACCACTTCCGCTGGACGTGCATTTTCGCGGTCGATTTTATTAATGACAAGAATGGGTGTTACGTTTTGCTCGAGCGCTTTCTTTAGTACGAAGCGCGTTTGTGGCATACAACCTTCGAACGCATCCACAACGAGCAGGACACCGTCTACCATTTTCATGATACGCTCCACTTCGCCGCCGAAATCGGCATGTCCGGGCGTATCCAGAATGTTAATGGTCACGTCTTTATACGTAATCGCGGTATTTTTAGCAAGAATTGTAATTCCGCGTTCCCGTTCTAGATCATTCGAATCCATTACCCGCTCTTGCACCTGTTCGTTAGAGCGGAAGGTTCCGGATTGGATCAACATTTTGTCGACCAGTGTCGTTTTTCCGTGGTCGACGTGGGCAATAATCGCGATGTTGCGAATATCGTGGCGTATACTCATACAGTATGAAAGCTCCTTTCCATATTTCCGCTTGTAGCGGGCAACATGCAGGTTCAATTATACCATGCATATTTCGTATTATAAAACGGTACGGTGTTTTCCGCCTACTTCTTTTTTGGATATTAAGGAAGTTTCCCTATCAAAAAAAGCCTTCCGGAAGCCGGAAGGCAGGGAGGTTAGAGTGTATAATCTGGGGGGTTCACTATATAGCATACGAAACGAAATGGAAAAAGGTTTCGTTTTTTGTCATCATCAAACGCGCTCTCTATCCACACTTACATAAAAGGAGTATACTGTTATAGGTGTGGAATTAAGAGTGTCAACTGTCCAATTATGACCGTTTTCATTATACAATCGTTTTTAAGTTTTTAGTGGATGGAAACGAGGGATTTACGCAAAACATGAAAAAGAAATGAACAACAGATTGAAAAGGGAACATGCTCATCTTCGCAGGAAGAAGGCGCTGTTCTTTCTCATTTGGAAAGGAGAGAGAGTCGGTGGATGCTTTTATTATATTAGCAATTATTATTGCGCTCGGTATTTTTTCAAAAAATGCGGCAGTCTGGATCGCGTCCGGCGCGCTTATTGTGTTCAGGTTACTTCCGAACGAGCAACTGTTGAACTGGACGAACCAATATGCGGTCAAAATTGGCATCGCCATTCTTACAATGGGGGTACTTGCACCAATCGCACTGGGGAAAATTACAATAGCAAACTTGCTTGATACCGTAAAAAGCGGAGCGGGTATTTTGGCGATAATTATAGGGATTGGTGTGGCTTATCTTGGCGGAAAGGGAACTGGCCTGCTGGCTGCTCAACCTCAAATTGTAACAGGACTGATGGTTGGGACAATTATTGGTGTTGCGTTTTTTCGCGGTGTTCCGGTGGGACCGCTTATTGCTGCAGGTATACTGGCCCTGTTTGCGAATTTGCTAAAGTGATTTATACTTTCTGTATGGAGGTTAAGAGTAATGAATCAAGCCCAACCAACAACACTCCCATTGATGTGGGGGGATAAAAGATACCATACATGGAATTACCATTTGCGTCAGCAATTTGGTGATAAAGTGTTCAAAGTGATGCTTGACGCGGGATTTACTTGCCCGAACCGAGACGGTACGATCGCGATCGGCGGTTGCACATTCTGTAGTGCCCGGGGATCGGGAGATTTCGCCGGTTGGCGCCGTGATGATTTGGTGACACAGTTTAATGAGGTAAAAGAAAGACAGCATAAAAAATGGCCGAATGCTAAGTACATCGGATACTTTCAGGCATACAGCAACACATATGCTCCGGTAGATGTACTGCGGGATTACTATGAAGTAATTCTGAAGCAGGAAGGCGTGGTCGGGCTCTCCATTGCGACGCGTCCAGATTGCCTGCCGGATGATGTGGTGGAACTTTTGGCGGAGATAAACGAGAGGACGTATCTTTGGATCGAACTCGGTCTGCAAACGATTCACGAATCAACATCAAAATTGATTAACCGCGCGCACGATACGGCTTGTTACTATGAAGGCGTAGAGAAACTGCGCAAGCATAATATTCGTGTATGCTCGCATATCATTTTTGGTCTGCCGGGCGAAACGGAGGAAATGATGATGGAGACCGTGCAGGCAGTGGCCAATATGGATGTACAGGGAATCAAGATTCATTTGTTACATTTGCTGCGCAAAACACCGATGGTAAAGCAGTATGAAGCTGGTCTAGTGAAATTTTTAGAGAGAGATCAGTACGTTCGTCTTGTCGTAGACGCGCTTGAAATCTTGCCGCCGGAAATGATTGTCCACCGCTTAACGGGAGATGGGCCACCGGATTTGCTTATCGGTCCGATGTGGAGCCGGAAAAAATGGGAAGTGTTGAACGCGATTGATGCGGAATTAAAGCGCAGAGACACGTGGCAAGGAAAGAAATTTGCTCGGAAATGGTAATAAAGCCCGGAATACGGCTACGTATAGCCGCATTCCGGGCTTTTAGTTTTCTTCTTATTTATTTTTATTTGTATTCTACGCGATGCAATTCGGAACAAAACTGATAAACAAAGTTAGCTAACCGGCAAAGGAGTAGGGGTCGGCTTGGCAAATCCTTCTTTATATTTGTTGTCGATATATTTACGGATGTCCAGCAGGCTTTTGCCTTCCTGCTTCATCATGATCGATTCTGCCGCGATATGAAGGCAATTCACACAAGTCGTCCCATGCGAATTCCATACGATCTTGCCGTCCGGCTTTACTTCGTGAATGAAACAATCGCGGTTGCTTTTGTGTCCTACGCTTTCGCCACATCCGCAATAGCAGGCTATATTTTCTACCACTTTGTAATTGTGCCCAACCGCCTGATACACTTTGGCGACTTGCGGATCGAAATCTTTGAGAAATGATGGAAGCTGGTCTGGGCCGGCTGTTGTTTCCAAAATGTCTCCTCCCGGCAATTGTTGCTGATGAGCCGCATGTCCGCCTTGGTCTGGCTGCTCTTCCTTGGACGAGCAGCCCGTAAGTGCTCCTGTAAGCAGCATAAAAGCGCAGGCAGCAAATAAAAGTTTTTTTGTTCTATGCATCATGCTCAGTTTCCCTCTCTTCCGCCAAATTTCTTTTCGTAATTTTCAATGAAGAAATTAGCTAGTGAATCTTGCGACAAAATACTCCCATTCTTCTTCCGTGTCCGTATTCATAATTTCGTCATACACTTCCAGCAACCATCCTTCTTCATCTTCTGGTTCGGGGAGCGAATTTCCGGTCATCAATTCCGCCGCTCGATTATCATATCGCCACTTTTCTTTATAGAGGGACAGAAGGGGAGTGATAGCTTCTTTTAATAGCGCAGTTTCGCGCAACGGGTCCCGTTCTACTCGTGTTTCGTACAGTTCAAGGTATTCTTCCTGCGTTTTTGGCTTTGTTCCCTCTTTTAGTTCTTCACCGAGAAATATGGCATGCCTTGCTTTATCCAGAAAGCCGCGAATCTGCTCCTTGTTCATACATCTCCCTCCATCGTTATTATTACATTTCAGTCTTGTCTGTAACTGATAACTATAGTAGCGTATTTTGCATAAAGAATCGACTGGAGATAGAGACGTAATATGAAGAAAGAGGGAAAAAATGAATCGAAGAAGTTTTTTAAAGCGTCTTATTGCTGGGTTTGGTGGACTGATGCTGCTTATAGGCTTGGATGCTCTGTTTATTGAGCGGCGTCAGCTTTTGTGGCACGATATGACGATTTTGTTGCCGGAGCTGCCAAAAGCTTTTGAAGGAATGCGCATTGCACACTTTTCAGACATGCATCTTGGACACGGCTTGACCGCGGAAGACATTAAGCCGCTTGTCTCCCGGATAAATGAAGCGCGGCCGGACATCGTTGCGTTTACGGGAGATTTAGTTGATGATGGAATGGAAGAACTGGAAGCGGCAGCGGATGTGTTGGCAGGCCTCCAGGCTCCTTACGGCAAATATGCGGTATTGGGAAATCATGATGTGCGCGGAAAAGCGGACCCGGACCGGATTATCCAGGCATACCGTGCGGCGGGATTCGTGCCACTTGTTAACGAACATGTAAAGATTACGCACGAAAGAACAGGGCAAAGTATTTGGATTGCGGGTTTAGATGATTTTTGGAGGAAGCCGAATTGGAACAAAACGTTTGCTGATATTCCGGAAGGCGGTTGTACAATCGCATTAATTCATGAGCCGGATTTAGCCGATCTTGCGAAAGATTATGGTGTTTGCTTGCAACTTTCGGGGCACAGTCACGGTGGGCAGATTCGCTTTCCGTTTGTAGGAGGTATATTATACCCGCCATATGGCCGAAAATATCCCGATGGTTTGCAGAAGGTGGAGAATAGTTCCATGTTTGTCCATACTTCACGCGGCATCGGTACGACGATTCTGCCGATTCGCTTTTTGTGCCGTCCGGAATGGCACGTTCTTACCTTGAGTCGTTTCACGAATTTGTGATAATTAGGTGGGCTTATTTTATGTATTTTTTTCAATTTTCGTTTATAATAAGATTATGAATGTCTATATAAGGAGAGAGCACGTATGTTTACAAACATCGGATTTCCCGGCGTTATTTTAATTCTTGTAATTGCGCTCATCGTGTTTGGCCCCAAGAAATTGCCTGAAATCGGACGTGCGTTTGGACAGACATTGAAAGAATTTAAAAATTCGGCGCGTGAGTTGACGTTAGATGATGATGATGACAAAAAGACATCGCAGTTAAAAGAAATTAAATAAAGAAATGAAGGGTGCATAAGCATCCTTTTTTGTTGTATTAAGAATATAGTTGCGGAAAAAAGCGAGCGGGCATAAGTCTGCGAGTTTCCCTATTTGATAAGTTCTTTTACTTTTTATAGCAAGGGAGCTATAATAAAATATAGTAGCGATAAAGTAACGGTAAGCAGTTGAAGACTCGGCTCTGGTTTGTCCCTTACACGTACGGTGTGTTAGGGCTTTTTGTGTTTGGTCAGCTTTAGGCGAAAGGAAGGTGAGTATATTTATGGAAATATGGAAGCGGAATTTATATATATTGTGGTTTGCCCAGTTTATGGTGCTTGCCGCTATGAATTTGATCATTCCGTTTTTGCCGATGTTTTTGCAACATGATTTGGGCGTCAGCGATCCGGTTGCGGCTCAGCGCTGGACCGGTTGGATTTTTGGGGCGAACTTTCTGACTGCATTTCTGCTGGCGCCGGTCTGGGGCAAGCTTGCTGACAGAGCTGGGCGCAAAGTGATGCTGATTCGTTCCAGTATCGGAATGTCACTTGTGACGTTCTGCATGGGATTTGTTGCTTCGCCTGTGCAACTGCTTGTCCTCCGTCTGCTTAACGGTTTAATTTCTGGATTTGTGCCCGCGGCTGTAGCGCTTGTATCTACCAATACACCGAAAGAAAAGACCGGCTACGCGCTTGGTTTTTTGCAGTCCGGCGCGGTCGCAGGAACGATTCTTGGCCCATTGCTTGGCGGACTTTTGGCGGAATGGGTTACTTTTCGCGACATTTTCCGCATCACCGGGATGATGCTGTTTGGTGCCTCGATGCTGGTTATTCTTTTCGTTAGGGAAATCAACAAGCCGCAGCCGAAGTCAAAAGCGGCGATAGAGACAAAAGAAGAAAAAGGATTCCGCAAAATTTTGCACACATCTCCCCTGCCAGGATTGTTTTTGACTGGTTTCTTGATTCAATTTGCAATAATGAGCACGAATCCATTCATGTCTTCGTACGTACAGGAATTATGGGACAGCGGAGCGTTTGTGTCGCTTATGGTAGGCATCGTCATTTCGGCTTCAGGCATTTCCACCATGCTATTTGCGCCTCTGCTTGGTAGGTGGGGTGACAAAATCGGTTCACAGTACGTATTATTAATTTGCCTTATCGGTGCAGTTGTCTTTTTTATTCCGCAGGGTCTTGTGCATTCCGTCTGGCCTTTGATTATCCTCAGATTCCTGCTTGGCATGTGTATAGGTGGCCTTGTGCCTTCGGTCAATAACCTTATTCGCAAGTATGCGCCGGAAGGGATGGAGAGCCAGACGTTTGCATACAGTACGAGCGCGATGAATCTGGGGAATTTGCTTGGTCCGATAGCAGGTGGGATGTTGAGCGGCTTCATTGGTTTGCACGGTCTATTTTTTATGGCCGCTTCGCTATTTTTGATGAACACCTTGTGGGTGAAATATACGTTGCACCGTACGGAAACGCCGCGTACTTTGCTCGCTCATATGTTGCATTCAAAATGAGAAAAACTCGCAAGTGGTTCCTCATTTGCGATAAAAAACGGCCGGGAGATTCGCATTCCCGGCCATTTTTAGAATGGAATAAAATAATATGTTAATTTTTGTTATTTTAGAAGATCGGCATACGGAGAAAGGTCGATTTGGTTTGCTTCAAGTGCCGTTACCGCCCGGCTTTTGTCCGGTGCGGCCATAATATAGCCGCGCACAACGTGATCCTTGTTTACTTCTTCGGCCCCTGCCTGCTGGGCTACTTGCTCGACTTTACTTTTGATTGATTTTTTTGCCATTGGTCGCACAAATACCGGCAGCGGTTTCATAAGTTCATCAAGAAGTTGGGCTGACTCATCCTGCCATTTCATGATTTTTTGAACATCCTTTCTGGATTCATAATCGTCCTTATTATTATACCTGCAACAGGAGAAAAATAGAAGGTTACCCATTTTTATTCGCTATGAAGGAGGGCTTCAATTTCCTGTACAGTGCGCTCTCCCCAGTACGTAGCGAGCAAACTGCGGGCCCATGTCCATGCTGGAACGTAGCCTTCAGGCGCAAAGTAGTTTTTTGGTGAGCCGGCGGGGCGGCGTTTTGGATTGACGCATGCGTAATTTTTCCTATAATAATCGCCCCACCGGCTAAAACTTTCTGTTTCGCGGATGGCTGCCGTGATTAAAAGACCGAGGTCGCACTCGATGATTTCGAGAGGGAACAAAGAGCAGCTAAAAGGTTTAATTTGGGATGGGTTCATTCCTTTATCCAGCGCGTACTTATGGATGGCGCAGATACGCTTTCCATTTTCTTCTATTAAATAAAGACAATTTTCTTCAAACGTACGGATAGAAGAATAGTAGTTCGTATGGATCGTTTTCTCGAACACCCCTTTTTCCCTTGCTTCTTGCGCGCGCCCGTCGTTCGTATACGTTTCCAAGATCGTAAACGCATGTTTTTCAAATAGCGCCAGGTTATCGCCGTGCATGGAGTAGGGCTGCCCCTTTTCGCAGCAATTGTGGCCGTGCACGAGATGGCAGTGGAAGCAATCAAGATTTACCGGGGTAAGCAGGGCATTTATATCAATTAAGTACGAACCGTGTCGGAGAATGGTTTTCCCGAGACGTGGCACGATGTATTCATATACTGCTAACGATTCGGCGAATCCTAGTTCTTCCGGTGTGCCATAATAACGACTGCGCATAAACATCACACTTTCGTTTCGTAATTCTTACTTATAATAATCAAAAAAGCTTCTTATAGCTACCCTCTATGTGATATGATATACTTTACAGAAAAAAATAATCAATTGCGAATAATCGCTCAAAGGAGCTACTGAGAGATTAAGAGAAGGGGAGAATGATGGAACAATGAAAACTCAGATATTTATTTATGATACAACACTGAGGGATGGCACCCAGGGAGAAGGTGTCAGTCTCTCGGTGGATGACAAACTGAAAATCGCAAAAAAACTCGATCAGCTTGGTGTCCATTATATTGAAGGTGGCTGGCCGGGAAGCAATCCAAAGGATATGGAGTTTTTTTTACGGGCAAAAGAACTGAAGCTGAAACACGCGAAGATTACGGCGTTTGGCAGTACACGCCGCTTTGGCGTAACGGCGGAAGCAGATGCAAATTTGAATATGATTCTCAAGAGCGGAGTCGAAGCTGTTGCAATTTTTGGGAAAAGCTGGGACTTTCATGTGACTGAAGCGCTCGGTACGACGCTGGAGGAAAATTTGAGCATGATTTATGAATCGGTTCGCTTTCTGAAAGACAAAGGTTTGGAAGTCATTTACGATGCTGAACACTTTTTTGATGGCTACAAGCACAATCCGGAATATGCGATGGTAACGATCCGCAAAGCCATGGAGGCCGGAGCGGACTGGTTGACGCTTTGCGACACGAACGGTGGTTCCTTGCCGCATGAAATCAGCGAGATTGTAGCGCGAGTATGCGAAGAAGTAGGAACGAAGATCGGCATTCATTGCCATAACGACGGAGAGCTGGCAGTGGCGAATTCCCTGGCAGCGGTGGCGGCGGGAGCAACGCAAGTTCAGGGAACAATCAATGGATTGGGAGAACGATGCGGCAATGCCAATCTGATTTCTATTATTCCGAATCTTCAGTTAAAGCTTGGCTATGCTTGTGTATCGGACGAACAATTGAAGCAGTTGACCAACACGTCGCGCTATGTGTATGAAATTGCAAACATCGTACCCCAAAACACACAGCCATTTGTAGGTCAGAGCGCCTTTGCGCATAAAGGTGGAATGCATGTGAGCGCGATTTTGAAAGACGCGGAAACGTACGAGCATATTAAACCGGAAACAGTAGGAAACACGCGTCGGGTATTGGTGTCAGAATTATCTGGACAAAGCAATTTGCTGTTTAAAGCGCAGGAACTGAATATTGATTTAGACAAAAATAAACCGGAAGGGCGCGCCATTATCCAGAAGGTAAAAGAGCTTGAATACCAGGGGTACCAGTACGAAGGTGCAGAAGCTTCGTTTGAACTGCTGGTGCGTAAAGGACTCGGCGATTATGAAGAAGTATTTACCGTCGAGTCATTTAAAGTTTTGATGGAAAAGATCGGGGAACAGGACGTTGTAACAGAAGCGACCGTCAAGGTGAAGGTAAATGGACAGACCGTACATACGGTAGCGGAAGGAAACGGGCCGGTTAATGCGCTGGACAATGCGCTGCGCAAAGCGCTTGAAGTATTCTTTCCTGATCTTAAGGAAATGTATTTGACCGATTATAAAGTACGCGTGTTAAGTGAACACGAGGCGACTGCTTCAAAAGTGCGTGTGCTGGTAGAATCAACAAAAGATGGCCGCGATAGTTGGAGTACGGTCGGCGTGTCGACAAACGTAATCGAAGCAAGTTGGGAAGCGCTGCTTGACAGTATGCGTTACGCGCTTTTGGGGCGCCATGAAGAAGCGGTGGACATCCAGCTGGAAGAGAAGGAACGTCTGGGAATTTTAAATCATTGATGACAAGAGGATGAAGAAGGGGAAGGGGAGAAACGATCCGAACAGCGATAAAGAGTGATGTCGTTCTTTTCCTTCTCCTCTTCAACCTCAAGTCATGATTTATCAAGCCGAATAGTATTGAACTGTTTGATGATATCTTTATTCCTCGTCTTATTATAACTAGGCCCCTCAACCTCATGGACATTTCATTATATCCTCTTTAATCATTTATGACCGCTTTATTCATTCAGCTTTATACATTTATGTTTCGTTTTGACGTGGTTATAGTGCTGAAAAAAAAGTTTTCACTATGTATATATTACTTAATTTCTTCTAATAATAAATGATGTCTTAATAAAATAATGGTTTAACATCCAAAAAATGTATTACTAAAAATGAAAAGACAAGCGTGCATGCTAAATCGTCAACTGCAGATTTTGGTGTTGAACCTAAATGTTACATTTTAACAAAGGGTGATTTCGTGAAAAACGAAACCAAAGGATTAGACTCTTTAATCATAGGGATCGACGTTGGTTCTACGACCGTCAAAGCAACCGTGGTAGACCCAAAAACCAAAGAAATTCTTTGGTCAGACTATCAACGTCACCACACGAAGCAGGCGGAGAAGGTTTTAGAATTCTTGATTGTTATCGGTAATGAGTTTTCCCACGTTAAACAAGAAAATATTCGCGTATTTATGACGGGCTCCGGTAGCGGCCCAATTGCTGAGCACATTGGTGCGAAGTTCGTTCAAGAAGTGAATGCTGTCACGATGGCGGTAGAACATCTTCATCCCGATGTAGGAAGCGTAATTGAATTGGGAGGTCAGGATGCTAAGATTATCATTTTCAAGGAAAACGAGGAAACAGGCAACAAGCAAGCGCTTACCTCGATGAATGACAAATGTGCATCCGGTACAGGTGCCACGATTGACAAGTGCATGATCAAAGTGGGAATGCCGATGGAAGAGGTCGGCCGGCTACACTTTGACGATACCAAACTGCACCATGTAGCCGCAAAGTGTGGTGTATTTGCTGAAACGGATATTGTTAATCTGGTGAAAAGCGGGATTCCGTCCGCGGAAATTATGTGTTCTCTGGCGGATGCCATTGTTATGCAGAACCTTTCCGTTCTGACTCGCGGAAACACGCTGCGGCACCGCGTTCTTTTGCTGGGTGGTCCGAATACATATTTGCCTTTTCTGCAAGAATGCTGGCGAAAACGTATCCCTGAAACCTGGCAAGAACGAGGATACAATTACCCTAAAGACATACCGATTGATGAATTGATTTTTGTGCCTAAGAATTCACAGTATTATGCAGCTTACGGTGCCGTTATGTACGGGATGCATGAACCGACTGGTGTAGGTACTTACACGGGCTTGAAAGGGCTGAAGGAATTTATCGCTCATGGCCGAAAAGCAAAACTGGGTGAGAATGCCGGCCCGCCTCTGGTGAGTAGTGAAAAAGAACTGGAAGAATTCCGCAAGAATTATACGATTCCTTCGTTCACACCAGCTTCCTTTGCGCCGGGACAGAAGGTAAGGGCAGTTATTGGCCTCGACGGTGGTTCCACGTCATCCAAAGCCGTGCTCGTTGATGAAAGCGGGAATATTCTGCTTAAGGAATATCAACTTTCTAAGGGGAACCCGCTCGAAGATACGAAAGAAATGTTAAAGCGGATTCGGGATAAGGTAGAGGGTCAAGGAACCGAATTAGAGATCATTGGTTTTGGCGCCACAGGATATGCGGCAGATGTGCTGGAAAAAACGTTGAAGGCGGATGTCAATATTGTGGAAACGGTTGCTCATATGATGAGCGCTGTTCATCAATTTGGCGATATCGATGTTATCTGTGATATCGGCGGGCAGGATATCAAGGTGCTTTTCCTTAAAAACGGAGATATTCGTAACTTTAGATTGTCAAATCAATGCTCCGCCGGGAACGGGATGTTGCTGCAAGCCATGGCCGACCAGTTCGGCATTCCGATTCAGGAGTATGCGGATACTGCTTTCAGGGCTGACCTCACTCCGAAATTTTCATATGGTTGTGCTGTATTTCTTGATGCAGATCGGGTGAATTTCCAGAAGGAAGGGTATTCTAAGGAAGAATTGTTGGCAGGTTTGGCACTGGTATTGCCAAAAAATGTATGGCAGTATGTGGTGCAGATCCCGCGTATGGCTGAATTGGGGCGCAAGTTTGTCTTACAGGGAGGAACCCAATATAATCTAGCCGCAGTAAAAGCTCAGGTCGACTACATTAAACAGCGGGTTCCCGATGCAGAGGTTTACGTTCATCCCCATCCGGGGGAAGCAGGAGCGATCGGAGCCGCGATGGAAACGTTGCGTGTTGTAAAACGTCGGGGGTATTCAACGTTCTTAGGGCTGGATGCCGCTATTCATTTACGTTATGTGACTCGCAACGATGAATCTACCCGGTGCACCTTCTGTCCCAATCATTGCAGCCGAACCTTTATTGATTCGCAAACGCCAGATGGACAAACAGCGCGTTATATCTCCGGTTTTAGCTGTGAAAAAGGAACCGTTGAAAACAAAGAAGCCGTCATCAAACTGACTAAGGAGCGGCAAGAACTCAAAAAGCATTATCCAAACTTGGTGGAGTACGAGGCGCGCCGCATGTTTCAACACTTCTATGAACCGCAAGCTTTGCCTGAACCAGGTACGATAGTGGATGATATACAGGTAGCACGCCGCTGGTTTGGGCTAGGTGGGCTCCGAAAAACATCATATAAGCGACGTTTTAGGCGCTCTTCGCATGAAGCGATGGAAAGGCGGAAGCAAATTCGGATCGGAATTCCCCGGGTGCTCAATATTTGGTCTACAGCTCCTTTTTGGCGTACATATTTCGAGACGCTTGGTGTTGACCAACGAAACATTGTTTTCAGCGACTATACAAGCGAGGAAATGTGGCAGGAAGGTGGAAAGTACGGCTCGATAGACCCTTGCTATCCTTCGAAGGTAGCTCAGGCCCATATCCATAATTTATTGTTTAAGCATCATGAGCGAAAGCCTCTTGACTACATCTTTTTCCCATGCATTACCCATATTCCGACCCACTTGCAAAATGTGATGGATTCGGCCAGTTGCCCAATTGTGGCCGGTGCTCCGAATGTAATTAAGGCCGCCTTTACAAAAGAAATTGACTTTTTTGCCACGAAAGGGGTTACCTATCTTGATCCGGCGGTAACCTTTACGGAACATAACTTGATGAAAAAGCAGCTGTATGAAGCGTTTAGAGAACATCTTCAAATCACAGAAGATGAAAGCGATTTCGATGTGGAGCAAGGCTTTAAGGCGATGGAGATGTTCGATATGGAAATGCAGGAAAAGGGTCGGATAATTCTTGAACAGGTAGAAAAAGAAAATCGTCTTGCCATTTTGATGATTGGGCGTCCTTATCATTCCGATCCGGGACTTAATCACGGTGTATTGGAAGAGTTTCAAGTGCTGGGCTATCCCATTCTGTCCATGCGCTCTATTCCGAAAGATGAAACATGGCTGAGACGCTTTTTTGAAGATGATTTAAAAAGTGGGCGTGTCGATTACGCATTGGAAGTAACCGATGTGTGGCCAGAAAACTTCAGTTCCAATAGTGTACAAAAGGTCTGGGCGGCCAAATTTGCCGCGCGCCACCCCAATGTGGCGGTATTAGATTTGTCCAGTTTTAAGTGTGGACATGACGCTCCTACCTATGGGTTGATTGATTCGATTATTTCAACCGCAGGTACCCCTTATTCGGCATTGCATGACATTGATGCCAATAAACCAAGCGGTTCGATTAAGATTCGGGTGAAGACATATGCTCATAGCCTGGGACTTAACGAAGAGCGTCTACAGGATATGGCTCAGAAAAAGGTAGAATTGCAGCAGCGTCTTGAACAAAAACGCGCCGAGCTGCTGAATCGGCAACAAACCAAACAAATTGAGTTATATGTGGAAGGAAGTATTTCCAAAACAGGAAATTAAAACATGTCTGAATGTTATTAAGACAAGGAGTGGAGTACATCAATGAATAGGATAGGGAAGTCTGTAAACACCAAGGACAATGGTCAATTCCAAGTTCAGCATTCTCACGAAGACGAATTGCGTCGGTTTCAGATAGAACTGGAAAAAGAGTTGGGTTTACATCAGCAAAAAAAGAACCAATGGTTTGATCCGGTTCCCCGCCAGTTTTTGGCTAAAGACAGAGCGACCACGACTATTTTGTTTGGTGGACTGACGATGGTTCACGATTATCTGGTAGAGGGCGCTCTAAAAGGGTTGGGATATCAGATCAAGCATTTGGACTGCCCGGACAACGAGTCGCTTCGGTTCGGCAAGGAGTTTGGCAACCGTGGGCAGTGCAACCCGACATATTTCACTGTAGGCAATTTAATCAAATACCTGTGTTATTTGCGGGATGTGGAAGGGAAATCGAAAGAGGAAATCATCCGCAACTATCTGTTTATTACTAGCGGTTCCTGCGGCCCTTGTCGCTTTGGCACTTATGTCACGGAGTACCGGAAGGCCTTGCGGGATGCTGGATTTGACGGTTTTCGTGTTCTGTTGTTTCAGCAGCAAGACGGTTTAAAGCAGGCAACTGGTGGAGAATCAGCCCTCAAATTAGACACTTCCTTTTTCATCAGTTTTCTAAAAGCGGTTCTTTTAGGAGACATTTTGAATGCATTAGGGTACCGTATTCGTCCTTATGAAGTGGAAAAAGGCGCGACGGAGGCAGCCTTAAGCCGTTGCAAACAACACTTGTATGACGCCTTAAGCAGGCGGAGGTGGCTCATTCCAGCGCTCATTAGATGCCGTAAGGAATTGCAAGCTGTTCGGGTAGACCGGACACAGGTAAAGCCTAAAGTAAGCATTATCGGTGAGTTTTGGGCCATGACAACAGAAGGGGACGGCAATTATCAATTGCAGCGTTTTCTGGAGCAGGAAGGGGCTGAAGTCGACGTACAGTCAGTGACAGCTTGGATTCTGTATCTTATCTGGGAGGGTCGCTATGATACTCTGAGGCGAATGAATCTGCGCGAGTCGGACTCTGGACGTTACGGCCTGCAGGGAAAAAAACCTATTTTGCATTTGCGTATGTTATGGGTGGCTGATCGTGCTCTTCGGATCATGTTTCAGATGTACGCCAAGATAATCGGTTTGTATAATTACCATTTACCTGACATGGATGAGATTGCCCGAGTTGCCCATGAACACTATGACAATCACTTGCGCGGCGGGGAAGGGCATATGGAAGTAGGCAAGTTAATCCTTAATGTGAAAAAACGAAAAGTAAACATGACCATCTCCGTTAAGCCATTTGGATGCATGCCGTCTTCCGGGGTATCCGACGGGGTTCAGTCATTGATTACTGAGAAGTATCCCGAAACGATCTTTCTTCCGATTGAAACGACGGGAGACGGAGCGATTAATGTATACAGCAGAGTGCAGATGATGCTATTTAAGGCAAAACAGGCTGCGCAGCAGGAGTTTAACGAAGCATTAACGAAAAAAGGTTTTACGGTCGAACAGCTTCAGAAGGTAGCGACTCGTTCAAAGTTTATCCATCCTTTGCAAACAAGCCGTCACGTCGTTGCTTGTACGGCGGCGAATGCGGTATATGGTACGTGCAGGTTTACAGGCGAATTGTTCTTCCGACGCAACAAAGAGGAAATAGAAGGAGTGTGAACTACCCACCACCTGCGCTTCGCTTAGAGGTGGGGGCTTCTCAGCTCCACGAAGAAAGCAACCTTTCTTCTCCCTGAGCGTTACTTCGGGTAGTCCCTACCCTAGATGTCCGACGTTTCGGAGTTCTTCATTCCCTTGGATATTTTACGCATGGAAGGGATCGCTTGGTTTTCGCATTTTTCATTTCTCCATGCAACCTCATATATCCAGTTGTCGAAGAATATCATATTTTTAGTTTACCAAATTGTTGGATAACTGAACAGGCTAACGCTTGTCCTTATCCGAAGCCCATTCATCTCACCGCTTATCGAAGCGGGAGACTTTTGGGCTATTCGGTTAAAAAAATTCCTTAAAGTAAAGCCTCCATATTTTTTTGGAGGTTTTTTATTTTGCCATAAATGATCGAAACGTCGAATTGACGCTGTAGAGTCACTTTTGGAGTGGAGAAGTCGCCAGCATTTTCTGCGTTTTATGATGATGAATTTGATAAAGAATTTGAAGGGGAGAAGAGATGTGAGAAACGACGTCGGGATGGAGTGGGGAAACGCTCAGGGAAATATAAGGTTCAGATGAGTGTGATAGGTGGTAAAGAATAAAAACATGAAAATTGAGTGGTGCATGTGGATGGAAAGAAGCACACGTTTTTCGATGATTTTGGAAATTGTTACATTAATGGTATTAGTGGCTAAGGGGATAGCCATGCTCGTTACCCTCTAAAAGATATTTCTCCCATCACATCAATGATGGGAGAAATATTTGGATAAACGATCCGAATGATTGATTTAGTTAACCATGCCCTCCATCGGACTGCTAGCTTGGGCATATCGTTTCTTCGGAATTCGACCCGCTTCAAAGCCCAGTCGTCCGGCTTGAATAGCCAGTTTCATGGCTTCCGCCATTTTTACAGGGTCTTGTGCGCCGGAGACTGACGTGTTCAACAACACACCATCCGCGCCGAGTTCCATCGCAATCGTTGCGTCGGATGGCGTGCCGATTCCGGCGTCAATAATGATTGGCACGGTAGCTTCTTCGATGATGATGCTGATGTTAAGCGGATTAAGGATTCCCTGTCCGCTGCCGATCGGGGATGCGCCTGGCATCACCGCATGTGCCCCGGCTTCTTGCAGGCGGCGGGCCAGCACCGGATCGTCATTTGTGTATGGCAATACGACAAATCCTTCTTCTACAAGGATTTTAGTCGCCTCTAGCGTGGCGAGTGGATCCGGCAGCAAAGTTTTCGTATCTGCGATCACTTCTACTTTAATCATGTCACACAATCCGGATGCGCGCGCCAGACGAGCGATGCGAACCGCTTCTTCCGCTGTGCTGGCTCCGGCTGTATTGGGCAGAAGTTTGTATTTGGTTAAATCGAGCTGTTCCAAAAAGTTCGGTTGTGCTGGGTCGTAAATATTCATCCGGCGAACGGCAAATGTCAAAATTTCCGTTTCCGAAGCTTCCACCGCGCGGCGTTGCACTTCAAAATCTGGAAATTTTCCTGTGCCGAGCAGCAGGCGGGATGAAAATTCGTAGGGACCAATTTTAAGCATATGTATCAACCTCCACCAACAAAGTGTACTAATTCAATCGTGTCGCCGTTTGAAAGCCTAGTTACGGCGTGCTGTTCCTTTTGCAAAATTTCGCGGTTCACTTCCACAATAACGATGCGGTTTTGGATGTGTAAGTACTCAAGCAATTGCCGTACGTTTTCAATTGTGTCGGGAACGGTTTGCGTTTCGCCGTTGATTGTCAAAGTCATGCGGCTTCACCTTCCTCTCTTATGAAGTTACAGGGACATGACGTTTGTCGGAAAAGGGGGCAAGTTCAACGTCCAGAGCCTCCCCGGCAATCATTTGCGCGATGATCTCCCCGGTCAGGGGACTCAAAAGAATACCATTACGGTAATGTCCTGTGGCGATTAGCAAATTTTTGCAGGAAGAGACAGAACCGAAATAAGGGAGGCCGTCATTGGTTTGTGGGCGCAAACTAACCCACGTTTTTTCGAGCGTGCAATCTTTGAGCGCCGGCAGAAGACGCACCGCTTTCGTCATCAATTCCTGCAAACCGCCTAAAGTCAAGCGCTCGTCAAATCCACAGTCCGCGGAAGATGCACCGACGAGTAAGCGATTGCCGCTTTTCGGAACGATGTAGCATCCGTGTGAGTAAATGGTTTTCTGGATTGGCTGCGGCATGCATAGTACGGAGAACGCTTCGCCTTTGATCGGAAAAACGGAAACAGATAGGCCAAGTTTACGCGCGATTCGTCCGCTCCAGGCTCCGGCGGCGAGCACGTAATGTTCGGCTGTAAATGGCCCCTGCGTAGTGCTAAGCCTGGTGATCTGTCCATCGGCGACTTCGATATCCAGCACTTCACAACGCTCGAGAATCGTAGCTCCGTGTTTGACGGCGGCGACAGCGAATGCGCGTGTAAGATCCGGCGCGGACACTTGCGTATCATCCGGCAAATAGAGCGCTCCGTTCATTTCGTCGCTGACAGCGGGTTCAATATGTTTTACTTCGGTTCGATCCAGCCATTCGACACGCAGGCCCAGGTCATGCTGCCAACTTGCCCGATGTTTTAGCATGTCGCCTTCTTCTTCTGTCCAAGCAACACGCAACATTCCCGCATGATTAAGTCCGATATCAATGCCTGAAACAGCGTATAGTTCTTGTTGCAAATCGGGAAATAGGCTGCGGCTGCGTAGAGAAAGCTCTACTAATGGTCCCGGCTCAGAAAATTCGACCTGCGCTCCTAGCATGCCGCCTGCTGCGCTCGAAGCATGCGCGCCGATGGTATCTTTTTCAAGAACGGTGACTGTTTTTCCGCGCTTGGCCAACTGATAGGCAATGGAGACGCCAATAATTCCGCCGCCGATAATGACGGCGTCCTGTTGTTTTTTCAATGTGATCCCTCCGTTTTTGCCGTCGGCCAGACGTGACGTGGAGATGTTCGTACCTGGCTGATGGCCTGTTGAAATTGTTGCACAGAAAGCACAGGTTCCTTCGCTTGCATGACAGCTGACAGTACCGCGATGCCGGTGCAGCCGGTTGCAAGTATCTCTACTGTATTTTCTGGTGTGATCCCTCCAAGGGCAATGACGGGAATGGAAACGCTTTCCACTACTTCCCGAAGCGCCGCTAGCCCACGGCCTGCCTGTCCTGGTTTGGAAGCGGAGGCAAACACGTGGCCGAATAATACATAATTCGCCCCTGCTGCTTCTGCCGCCTTTGCTTCCTCTACGCTGTGTACGGAGACACCGAGAAGGAGAGAAGGGGCGAGGTGGCGCATAACCGGGGCTGGAAGACTGTGATAAGCCGTTTGAATCCCGACAGCTCCAGCTGCAAGGGCAACATCGGCCCGGTCGTTTATGATTAGTTTTTCGCGCGTAAGTCCGACCTTGCCGAGCGTTTGCGTCCACTCCCATAGTTCGCGTGCGGTTCGCTGCTTTTCCCGCAAGTGGAAGGCATCAATATAGGGATGAATATTTGCAATGATTTGTTTTGCTTCAACGAGCGATTGTTTGCCGCTACTGATTACGTGAAAAACATGTTTTTGCATTTGCATACCTCTTTATATCTCGCTCCCGTTCCACACGCTTCCTTAGGAAGAAATGGACGGTGGGCGTAAGCGCAGGAAGAAGAGGCGGAGTTTTTATTCCTAAATCTTAGTCATTGTACATTAAAAAAAGCCGGGATCTTATGCTGGGACCCGGCCTGTACGTTACAGTAACGAATGGATTAAATGCCTACTACTTTCCTACGCTGGTACGAACCAGATCAGGTCCCAAGAGTTTAGAAACTTCATCGCGTTTCATTCTCAGCCCGGCTCATCGGGCTCCCCTAGTAGTGCTTTCTATATAATATTTTTTTATCATTATAATAGATTTAGAAAAGCATGTGAAGATGCTTTTATTATAAAATGAGTTTATATCAATAAAATTCAGAATTAATTTTCGATTTTTAGAAAGAATGAAGAATAGGAGCAAACGTCGGGAAGTTTTGTTCCTGTTTTCCTTTTTTGGGTAGAAATAATTAAGAGAATTCGGGTAGAATAAAAAATAGTTTGTTTTTGCGAAGAAAGGAAGGAAGCTATGAGTTCATTCGCGGATTTTCAGTTAAAACCGGAAATTCTGCAAGCGATTGTGGATCTGTATTATAAAGAACCGACACCGATTCAGAAAGAAGCGATTCCGCTTGCGCTTCAAGGCAAAGATGTTATTGGTCAGGCGCAGACCGGAACGGGTAAAACCGCCGCTTTCGTTATCCCGATGCTTCAGATGTTAGAGATACAAAAGAAAGATGTGCAGGCGCTGATTATGACGCCGACGCGGGAGCTTGCTATTCAGATTGCAGACGACGTTGCCGATTTGGGCAAGTATTTGGGCGTACATGTATTGTCGTTACACGGCGGACAGGATATTGCGCGCCAGATTAGCAAGTTGTCCGGCCAGGTGCATATCGTGGTCGGTACACCGGGGCGTATTCTTGATCACCTGCGCCGAGAAACGCTACATTTCGGCCGCATCAAAATGCTCGTGCTGGATGAAGCGGACAAAATGCTAGAGATGGGTTTTTTGGAAGAAGTGGAAGAGGTATTCATTCAGACGGCGCAGAAAAAGCAAGTATTATTGTTCTCGGCGACGATGCCGGATGCGGTACGTAAGCTTGCTCATCGTTTTATGAATCAGCCGCAAATTGTGCGGATTGAAAAGCGGCAGATTACGGCAGAAAATACGAAAGAATCATATTATGTAGTAAATCAGAGCGATAAATCGGATGTGTTAATGGAACTTGTCAAGGAGGCCCGTCCGTATTTGGCTGTGATTTTTGCTAATACAAAACAACGGGTAAATGAACTGGTACGTCGCCTGCAAGAAAACGGAATCGAAGCGGAGGCATTGCATGGCGATTTGACCCAGAAGAAAAGGGAGCAGATTATGGAGCGGTTCCGCCAGGCCAAATTCCAGTATCTTGTCGCTACAGACATTGCGGCGCGTGGCCTTGATGTGGAAGGGATTACCCATGTATTCAATTACGATATGCCCTCCGATTTAGAAAGTTATATTCATCGTGTTGGACGTACTGGCCGGGCCGGGCAGCAAGGTGAAGCCATTTCTTTAGTTTCGCCGCGCCAGAAGCAGTGGTTCAACCGCTTCGCTCGGGCGATTAGCGGCGGCGTGGAGCAGAAGTTTCTTGGCGGCAAGCCACGTGAGGAACGAAAACTGCGCAAGCGGGACGAAGCGGTCACGATAGAGGCACAGGAAGCGAAAACAACGGAGCAGGTCGCAGCGAAGGAGACGGAGAAGAAGCGCCAGGGCGGACGCGCCAAAGCGAAGCCGCCGAAAGTAAAGCCAGGTTATAAAAAGAAAATGCGGCTTGAACGGGAAAAGCAGTTGCGCAAAGAACGCCGCCGCAAGATAGAAGAAATATACAAGAGAAGAAATAAGAAATAAGAAATAAGAGGGGCAGGGAGACGTGTTCTTGTGAACGCCTCCCTTTTTGTATCCTTCTATTTCCTCGTTTATAGCCAAAATGTCGGATTGACAGTAAGCCTAATACATTGTACTTTATAGTTAAAAGTAAATAAGCCCATAGGGGAGTAGCTTTGAAAACGATAGGGTCGTCATTACGGGAACTCGGCGGGAACCCCGGCTCTATCGGCAGCATATTCATGTTGTAAGCAAGACCTTTGCCGTATTCGGCAAGGTCTTTTTGTGTTTTTTAGAAAGAAATCCATTTTTTTAGGTTGCTTTTCACACAGTAGAAAATATTGAGAGGAGGATGATTGTAATGGATTTTTTATCCACAGAATTTTTTTCCATGCTTTTTTCCATTATTATTATTGATTTGGTACTGGCCGGCGACAACGCGATTGTAATCGGGCTCGCGTCTCGCAATTTGCCGAAAGAGCAGCAGAAAAAAGCGATTATCTGGGGGACAGCCGGTGCAATTGCGATACGCGCGCTGGCTACAATCTTTGTCGTTTGGCTGTTGAAAATTCCGGGCTTGCATTTTGTCGGCGGCGTGATTCTTGTATGGATCGCGTATAAGCTTCTTATTGGCGAGGAAGAAGAAGAAAATATTAAGAGCAGTTCATCGTTGTTGGGAGCCATTCGTACCATTATTGTCGCTGACGTGATGATGGGTCTTGACAACGTACTGGCGGTAGCGGGAGCCGCTCAGGGACATATGGGCATGGTCGTGCTCGGTCTGTTAATAAGCATTCCGCTCGTTGTTTGGGGCAGTCAAATTATCATCAAATTAATGGAGCGCTTCCCGATTTTGATTTATGTTGGAGCAGGGGTACTTGCTTTTACTGCTGCTAAAATGCTCGTTACCGAAAAATTGGTTGTTCCTTTCTTTGCAGAAAATCCGGTTATTAAATGGGCCGTTATTGTTGTTGTCGTTGCAGGTGTGCTCATTAGTGGTAAGATAAAAAAAGACAAACAATCAACAACAACAGCCTCTGCGTAATGTAGAGGCTTCTTTTTTACTCGTATATGAGTTTGCTTACATTTCTTCTTTATCTTGTTGATGGATTTCATTACTATATTATTATGAATTATTATGAGAAGCTCATGGATTGTGAGAAACTCGTGCTTTTTTACTTTTCCGGGTCTAATATATTATTAAATGTAAAGAAGTAAAGGAATTGACGAAAGAGAGAAGGTGATGCACGTTGGAGCCACTTTCCCGTGTGGAGAAGTATCGCCAACGCAAGGAAAGAAAAAAAGGGAATCGTTCCCTTTTTTGGATGGTATTAATTATTTTGTACATATTTGTTCTATATATCCTTATTTATTTTATTAAGCTACCTACTGATTATGCGTGGCGCATCGGACTAGAAGCTGGATTGTTTTTTTTAAGTGTGATTTTTCTTGACGCATATTTACAGGCGTTTACTACCATTTCTACACGGCCGGTGCAGAAGATGGAAACGCGCTTGATTCGTCCTAATTCGTTTATTATCGGGGCGTGGGTAATTTCTCTTTGTTATCATTTGGGCGTTGGTTTGTTTAGTTCAATGTATTTGCCGGATTGGATGTATTACGCGGGTTTTGTGTTTACACTGGCTTTATTTTTGGCGACGATCATTCATTTTCTCACCTATTTCGCCTACAACAAAAAAGAGCGCCAGTGGTTGCTTGAAGAGATGTACGCAAGCGACCAGCGCAGAGCGTATGAAATGATTCGTGATAACCAGTCGCAGTATTACTGGATTCGTAATGTCATGGAAACGAATGAAGAAGTACGACAGATGATGAAATGGAACGGTTTTGACCGTAATTTGGAAGAAAGGATGTATGAGCTACAACCGTATTTTCAGCGCACGATTTTTACGAAGAAAGATTTGGATAAGATTGCAGGTATAAGTGCGTGGTTGGAGAACATGCGCCGTATTATTGAGGAGCATCCGAGCTATAGTTCATTGAAGATCCATTCCGATCATCTGCCGCTGCGAAGCAAAAGGGGACAGGATTGATGAATATGCTCGCTATCTTCTTCCCGCGCCATTGAGCTCGGGAAGAAGAGGCAGGATCATCAACCATCTGATTGTATCTTTTATCTATCGATTTCAAAATACTCGATTTTACCATTTTTGCCGACGCGGACGGTAATGATGACGGGATAGAGTTTATCGGGTTTGGAAGTGAATACTTTTCCTGCAAGGCGATATAATGTTTTTCCTTCGTCTAGCTGATTTTTTTCTACAAGCTGCAACGAAGAAAGCGAAGGTAGATTGAGCGATTCGATCGGGCTTTGCTTTTCCTGTTTCATTACACTTGCGAGTAATGCCGGTTTGTCGTTTCCGTTTTTTTCAATTAGCGATACGATATTTTTAGACAGAACATTGATCGCTAACTGCGCGATGGCTCGGTCAGCCGCTGATGCGTTTTTCTGCGCGGCGGCTGTCTCCCAGTCATTGATGGCTTTTTGCTTCGCTTGCATCTGCTGTTTTACCCAGGTCGTCGATTCGGCGGTTTGTACGCGCGTGTCGTCGGAAGAACAGCCTGTCCCTGCCAGTGCAATTCCTGTCCCTAATAAAAGCACAGCTGCGATATGTTGCCACCTCATTTTCGTCCATTCCCCTTTTTCTTAAGCTTTCACATGCGTTTCATAAAGTTAAACGGTTCACAGGCAAATTAGTTGCGCTTACGTAAAAGAAATTCTTCCGTATAATCCAATGAGGCGACATAAGTTTATTTTGCGGGATTGCAAGGACGTACATAGAACATCCACAAAAAGCTTAGCGCTTGGCGTAATTCTAACGAAAGCGTGTTTGTCATTTCTTCTGTAACGCCCCGCTTGTATACGCCTTCCTGATGAAGGATGGTATAGCCGATTTCTGTGAGCAGTCTCCCGCATTCCCACGGCATCATCGTGTTAATTACAACATCTTCGCCGTACAAGCGCCGGTAGCCGTGTTCACGTGGAGCGGCGGTTGGACCGAGGATGCCGAGCGCCAGCAAGCCACCCGGTTTCAGATATTCCTTTAACGAGATGAGCATCCTGCGCGGGTCATCTGTCCACTCGATAACATTAATGGCCATAATTGCCTGGAAGCTTTGTTTTTCAAACGGCAGTTCGCGCAGGTCAGCTTTGACGAATGAAAGCCGAAGGCCGGGTTTTATTCGCTTTTCCGCCTTTTTGATCATTTCTTCTGAAATGTCGAGCCCGATGACACTAAATCCGAGTTCTGCCAGTTTAGCGCTGCCGTAGCCGTCGCCGCATCCTGCGTCAAGCACGGGTCCAAGTTCCGGCTTGATATATGACGAAAGCGTTGGCAATATTGTTTTACGACTGCCGTTCTCCCACATTTCTCGGCTGTTTGCTTGCCAGTGCCCGGACATTTTGTTCCAATGTGTTTCGCATGCTGCGTGCCAATTAAACGCCATTTTCCTTCTCTCCTTTTTCTTTATTTTATTGTTTACTGAAAAAGTAACACAATTATTGTCAAAAAGCGAGAGGGATGGCACATAGTGGTCAAGCAAAAAAATTTCTTTATACGCCCCAAAGAAATAGGGTAAAGTTATAAAGAGAATGACGAAACGAGAGTGTGAGGCGAGAAGATTGCAGAATACGGAAAAAAAAGATTGGGGAATGTTAGCCAGACGTTGTGCGTTAAGCGCGGGAAAGCTAATTGAGGAAATGCTGGTTCATCCGTTGGAAGTTATGTACAAGACGTCTTCTTCCGATTTAGTTACGTCGGTGGATCGGGCGGTTGAACAAATGGTGATCGATGAAATCTTTAAAGTATATCCGGATCACGGAATTCTTGGAGAAGAGGGATTGGTCGCCTGCGAGCCGTCCAAATTCGAGACAGTATGGATGATTGATCCGATCGACGGGACGACCAATTTTGTTCACCAGCGGCAGAACTATTGTGTCTCGATTGCCGCATATCATCGAGGCGTATGCGAAGTGGGCGTTGTGTATGACCCAACACGTCAGGAATTGTTTTACGCGGAGCGGGGTGGGGGCATTTTTTTGAACGATGCCCCTCTTCGAGTGAAGCGGAATAAAGAAATGAAAGAGGCGCTAATTTCGACAAGCCTTTTTTGGAATCGGCGGGCAATGAAGAATGGCCTTTCGGAAAAAGCGCAACGGCTCGCGCACAGGGCGCGTGGTGTCCGGATTTATGGTGTGGCAGCGCTAGAACTTGCGTACGTCGCGGCTGGACGGCTTGATGCCTATATCAGCCCCGGTCTGAATGCGTGGGATCTGGGTGCTGGAAGACTGCTGGTGGAAGAATCCGGCTGTAAAATTAGCACAATAGAAGGGAAAGAGCTTCCGTTTGCAGAGCGGACGAGTGTGCTTGCTGCCAACCCGAATATATATGACTTTTTGCTTGAATTCTTAACAGAACATACTGTATAATATAATATTAAGTAAAGCATGATCTTTGATAATTGAATCATACTCTACGCGTTAGCGTAGGTGAGAAAGGTTCATTATATCGTTGTTTGTGGCGAAACCAACGTTAAAAATACCACCGGAGTATTGTCTGTTTCATCCCCTGGTGAAGGGGATTTTTTTGTTTTTTGTATAAAACGGACAACGCAAGGGGCCGCCGCAGGTCCCTTTTTCTTTTCCGGATGGTGAGCTTTGAATGTTAGATGGGAGGGGAAAACATGTCCGAATTCCAGATTCCACGCAAGGTGCAGCGATTGCATGAAGACATTCGGCCGGAACAGCTGCGCTACCACAGTCGGAGGGTTGCCGTAACGAAAGAGTTTACGTTTGATTCCGCGCACCATCTTCACTTATATGAAGGAAAATGCAAAAGCTTACATGGGCATACGTACAAACTGGTAATTACCATGAGCGGTTTTGTCAACGAAATAGGGATTTGTGTCGATTTCGGAGATATCAAGGAAGTGTATGAAGAAATAATTAAATCGCAGCTTGACCATAAATATTTAAATGAGGTGCTGCCGCCAATGAATACAACGGCAGAGAACATGGTTGTCTGGATATGGGAAGAACTGGATTGCGCTATTGAACAGCGCGGCTGGAAACAGCGCGGAACGCGCCTAGAAGAGCTTGTGCTGTATGAGACACCGACAAGCTACGCGACGCTTAAGCGGGAATGGATGGAAAGCAATGCATAATTTGGCTTGGGAAGAGCTGCACACTGACCTGAAAGTGCCGATGGTTGAGCTGTTTGAAACGGTGGAAGGAGAAGGCAGGATGGCCGGTTATCCGACCGTTTTCATCAGAATTTTTCACTGTAATCTACGCTGTACATGGTGTGATACTACGTATAGCTACGCGCCGGAGAAACCGGCTTTTACCGCTAGCATTTGTGAGATTGTTGACCGGGTCTCCGCCTATGGACATGGCGTAGTTTGTCTGACTGGTGGCGAACCGTTGATGCACGGTGTAAAATCGCTTGCGCTTGTCTATCATCTAGCACGGATTCCACACGTTTGGGATATCCATATTGAGACGAATGGGGCGATTGATTTGCAGCCGTTTCAAGCGCTGCGCGAGCGCGAGAAAGAAGTGCGGGAGAAAGTACGTTTTGTCATGGACTACAAACTTCCAGCGAGCGGAGAGACGGAGCGCATGCATGTGCCCAATCTCGCGCTTCTGGAAGAACGTGATGAAGTGAAGTTTGTTGTAGGGAATGAAGCAGATTTTATGTACGCTTTGGATGTGCTAAAACGACATCCGACGCGCGCTACCGCGCTTTTCAGTCCCGTATGGGAAACGATGCCGCCCGCGGATTTGGTTTCATTCTTGCTTAAATATAGGCCGCAGGAAGGGCGGGCGCGCTTGAATATGCAGATTCATAAAGTGATCTGGGATCCGGAGGCGCGCGGAGTATGAGGATCGTTCTGTGCGTATTTTCGCCTAGCTTATTTTTTGATCACTTCATGAGATAAAGGGGGAAAAAGACGGTGAAGAAAGCAGTAGTTGTGCTGAGCGGTGGTCTGGACAGTACGACTTGCATGGGAATTGCCCGCGATGCGGGATATGAATTATATCCGTTGACGTTTCACTATGGCCAGCGCCACGATCGGGAAGTAGAGCAAGCGAAGAAAATTGCTGCCTTCTATCGTGTACCGCATCACCGAATTGTTACGCTTGATTTTTTGAAGCAGATCGGTGGCAGCGCGTTGACGGATGAAACGATCGCTGTGCCGGTAGGAGGTGTGAACGAAGCCGGGGAGAATGATATTCCGTCTACGTATGTGCCGGCGCGCAATCTGATTTTTCTCTCATTGGCTACCGCGTATGCGGAAGTGGTCGGAGCGGAAGTCGTTTATATCGGCGTTAGCGCTGTTGATTATAGCGGCTATCCCGACTGCCGGCCGGAATTTATTCGCGCGATGAATGAGACGATCGGTCTAGCGACTAAAGCGGGCATAGCCGGTGCAGGCATCCGGATTGAAGCACCGCTTGTGCATTTATCCAAGAAAGAAACGATTGAATGGGGGCTGCGTCTTGGCGTTCCATACGAATTGAGCACCTCGTGCTATCAGGGAGGCGAGGAAGCATGCGGCGAATGCGATAGCTGCCGTCTGCGCCTTAAAGGATTCGCTGATGCCGGAGCTAAAGATCCGATTCCGTATAAGAAACGATAAGAAAGGATGAGTCAACAATGGCACAAGTAGAGCACAATCACGCGAAATATAACAACATTCGATTTGACATTCAGGACGAGTCGGCGATCATGGTCGATATTCTTGAAACCATTCCTTACGAATACGTCGGAAAAAAAACGGAAGTCACCATTCCGACAAGTGAGTTTACATCCGTATGTCCATGGTCCGGTTTGCCGGATTTCGCGGATATTAAGATTACATTTATTCCTAACGAAAAATTAATCGAGATGAAATCGTTGAAATACTATTTGACTTCTTACCGGAATGTGGGCATTTATCAGGAGCACGCTACGAATAAAATTTTGGAAGACCTCGTCAAATTGGCAGATCCGCTGTATATGCGCGTGGAAGCGATCTGGAACGCCCGCGGTGGACTTGGAACGGAAGTTATTGTAGAATACCGTAAGGAAGGATATGAAGGGTAGCGTGCAGTAAATGGATGAAATCAAAACCATCCTTGATGTAAAAGCTTTGCTTCGCCGGTTTGGCATCGTTATTTACACGGGCGACAGGTTGACTGACTATGAATTGTTGGAAGAAGAAGTGCGCGAACTTTATCAGGAGAAGCTTATCAATATTACGGAATTTCGCGCAGCGATGACCGTTCTGCAACGGGCGAAACGGGATAATGAAGAAATATAGAGAAAAAGAGCCTGCGCTACGGCTCTTTTTCTTTTTGCGGATTGCGCGGGAGAATTTTGCAATATTTTGCAACTTTTGTCGGTTTTATGCTGTGTTATTATGTGTATTATTATGTAGTATTGTTATCCTTCCGCATATTTTAGGGGGTTAAACGAAACATGAGGACAAGACGAACAACAAAACAGGGCCGGAAAAAGCGCAAACCATTTTGGAGACGAGGGCCTTGGGGCATCGTGCTTCTGATGACCGCGCTATTCGTCCTGTTAAGCGTTGGAGGCTGTTCGGCGCTGTACATCGCCGGCAACCAGATGATTGACATGAAAAAGCTAGATTTGATGGAGACATCGACGGTATATGATGCTACAGGCAATGAAATTACAAAGCTTTGGGTTGAAAATCGGGAAAAAGTGCCATTTTCTCGAATACCGAAGCACGTTGTTGACGCCTTCGTTGCGACGGAGGACAGCCGTTTTTACGAGCATAACGGGATTGATCCAATCGGGATCGGGCGCGCTATTGTCAAGGACATTATTACACGAAGCAAAGCGGAAGGCGCAAGTACAATTACTCAACAGTTAGCGCGCAATGTGTTTTTGACGAATGATAAAACGTTTATGCGAAAAACGAAAGAAATGATGATCGCGCTGAATCTAGAACGCCAACTTTCAAAACAACAAATTTTAGAAATGTATTTAAACCGCTTCTATGCGGGCGACGGTATTTTTGGCGTGCAGACGGCTGCTAAATATTTTTTCGGTAAACCAGTAGAGCAATTATCGCTGGCTGAAGGTGCGATGCTTGCTGCCTTACCGAAAGCGCCCAACACGTATGATCCGCGCGATCATCCGGATAAAGCGCTCCAGCGACGCAATCTTGTGCTGAAATTGATGCAAGAGAATGGCTATATTACGAAAGAGCAGATGGAACAGGCACAGAAAGAAGAGCTGAAGACGGTGCCTAAACCGACGAAAAAAGCAAATGAAGCGTATCAGGCATACATTGATTACCTTGAGAAAGAAGCCGAGGATTTGCTTGGAATTACTGGCGATCAGTTATACCAAGGTGGCTATCAGATTTATACGTATCTGGATCGCGATGCGCAAAAGGCAATGTTTGAAGAATATGAGCGAGAGAGCAACTTCCCACAAGGAAAATCAGATCAGAAGGTGCAATCCGCCATGGTCATCATGGAGACGAAAACCGGCGGCATCACCGCCATGGTGGGGGGGCGCGATTATGAGCGGAAAGGATTGAACCGTGCTACAGTGAGACTGCAGCCAGGTTCTACCATTAAACCGTTGATTGCTTACGCACCAGCGCTTGAAAAGGGATGGACACCGTATACGATCGTTAAAGATGAAAAGAAGACGTACCGTAAATATAATAACTGGACACCAAGGAACTATCGCGGTGAAGGATACGCGGGAAGCATTACGATGAACAAGGCGCTCGTTGAATCCCGCAACGCCGCAACCGTTTGGACGCTTGATAAGATAGGTCTTTCAACAGGCGTCAGCTACTTGAAAAAGTTTGGCCTTACCGTGGAACCTGATGAAGAAAATAATTTAGCCTTAGCTTTGGGGGGCATGAAACACGGGGCATCTCCAATTCAAATGGCGCAGGCGTATTCCACCTTTGCCAATGAAGGAAAGATGCACAAAGCGCATGTCATTAAGAAGATTACAACGAAGGACGGTACAGTCGTTGCCGAAGAAAAGAACGATGAAATGCAGGTCGTTAGTCCACAGACCGCGTATTACATGACGGAAATGCTTCAGAATGCCGTTCGAGAAGGAACGGGCAGAAAAGCGCAATTCGGCCATCCGCTGGCCGGGAAAACTGGAACGCAGCAGTATGACAGCAAGAGAGTCTCGGGCGGTACGCGCTACGCGTGGTTTGTGGGATATACTCCAGATTACGTTGGCGCCGTTTATATGGGGTATGATAAGACGGACGACGAACATTATTTACGCACGTCAGGAGGCGGCGCGCCTGCTCAGTTGTTCAGCCGCGTGATGCGGAAAGCAATGGAAGGTAAGGAGCGCAAAGACTTTAAGCGCCCAGAAGGCGTGGAGCCGGTGAAACCGCCTGTATCGCTTCCATCGATCAGTGATTTGTCCGCGACTGTCGTGGATGAAGGCGGACTAAAAGTCAAAGTGAATTGGAGCGGCAGCAATGATGATCGGATTAAATATCGTCTGTATCGTTTCCTTGGCTCACCGGCCGACAAGCAATTGATTGCTGATACCGGGTCTTCTAGCTATATGGATGCGTTTGACCCGAATCAGTTATATACGTATGTAGTTGTTCCGTATAACGCGGAAACTGGAGAGGAAGGAACGATGTCCAATATGGCGACGGTAACGGTTCCGGATGTGCTTCCGGGTACGGAGGAGCCGAACAAGTCTCAGGACCCGAATAACCCGAACCAATCACAGGATCCGAACAATCCGAACCCGGCTGATCCAAACCAACCGCAGGATCCGAACAGCTCGAACCCGGCTGATCCGAACCAGCCGCAGGATCCGAACAGCTCGAACCCGGCCAATCCGAATCAGCCGCAGGATCCGGGCAGCGTAAATCCGGCGAATCCGGGCGAACAGAACAAGAACACGGAAGCGCCGATGAAAGAGTGGTCGAATGAAAGGTCGGGCAAGAGTCACGGACGCAAGCACAGCGGTGAAACTTCTCCGGAATACATTCAGTAACTGTCAAGAAAAGTCCGCAAACAGAGCGGGATTTGGTATAATGAAGAGCAAGGAGAAGATAAGGAGGTGTGGTTATGACCACAAGCCGAAATATAGCCCGTTTTTTTGAAGAACAGCTATCCAATGCTAAGACGCATTTTGAACGTGCACTGGATTGTAAACATACAGAGTTTGACGATTTGTATCCGTATATGAATGAACATCCGCAGTTCTTCTGGTATAAACGTTATGTGGCGTGGCAGGAACTCCTCACCGTTGTCCGTCTGGCGAAAGAGCTGGAAATTGAATGGAAGCATCTGTTTACCGACAAGCAGGTGCAGTACATTGAATGTAAAGTATTGGAAGCCCGCGTTTTGGATTACTGGTATGAAAACGACCAGCAGGAGCTTAAAGAAGAAGTAGGCGCTGACGATTAAATGCAATAAAGATAAATAGCAATGCTAAACATAGGGAGGGAGCGCAGCTCCCTTCTTTTTTGCAATATAAGAAAGGCAGAGTGGATATGAAAATTCCTGAGGCTTTTAGTAATAGAATGAAAAAATGGCTAGAGCCGGACGAATATCAAGCGTTCATTGCATCATATGATAACATGCGCGCGCAGGGACTGAGAGTAAATCGACTCAAGATCTGCCCTGACTCTTTTGTTCAGCGGGTAGACTGGCAGCTTGCCCCTGTGCCATGGACGGAAGACGGATTTTATTATCCGGATACGTTCCGCCCGGCTAAGCATCCGTATTATCACGCAGGTTTGTATTATATACAGGAGCCGAGTGCGATGGCGCCAGCCGCCATATTAAATCCACAGCCGGGAGAGAAGGTACTGGACTTATGCGCCGCTCCCGGTGGAAAAACAACGCAGTTAGCAGCCGCCATGAAAGGAAAAGGAATTCTTGTCGTCAATGATAATAATCCAAACCGTGTCAAAGCGCTCGTAAAAAATGTGGAATTGTATGGTGTCACCAATGCGATTGTGACCAATGAAATCCCGGACAGGCTAGCCGAAGTATTTCCTGGGTATTTCGACAGGATTCTCGTAGATGCGCCATGTTCAGGGGAGGGAATGTTTCGCAAAGAGCCGGATATGGTGAAAAGCTGGAGTGAGCAGGCGATTGAGATGTGCTGTGGGATGCAGCACGACATCCTGAAAGGCGCAGCTCGTATGCTGCGTCCGGGCGGCTGGTTGCTGTATTCAACCTGTACGTTTGCACCGGAAGAAAATGAACAGATGATTGCCAAATTTTTAGATGAGCATCCCGATTTTTTGGTTGTGCCGATCCCTCTTTATGAAGGATGGGAACACGGGAGGCCTGAATGGACGCTGAATGCTGGTGCGGACAGTCGGATAAGCGGAACTGCCCGTCTCTGGCCGCACCGGGTGCGGGGGGAAGGCCATTATCTTGCGCTATTGCAAAAGCGGAAAGATGCGGTGGCTACGTCTTTTTCCGAATATACACCTGAGAAAAAATGGAAAAGAAAAGAGCTTGAGAGCTTTTACGTGTTTGTAAAAGAAACGTTACCACAATGGAAAGGGCTTGTAAGTGGGGAATTTGCTGTGACGATGCACGAAGATCGCGTGTTTTTGTCACCGGTTGGGCTTCCGTCGCTTAAGCCGCTTCGCTTGGCAAGACAAGGATGGCTGCTCGGAACGGTGAAAAAGAATCGTTTTGAGCCTTCCCAGGCGTTCGCGATGGGGCTTGTAAAAGAAGATGCGGCTCGTGTCATTGATTTTGCGGCAGATGATCCAGATGTCATCCGGTATGTAAAAGGCGAGACGGTGATGCGCCAAGTCGGAAAAGGCTGGGTTCTCGTCTGCGTGGATGGATTTCCGCTTGGCTGGGCGAAAGGAGCGGGCAATATGCTGAAGAACATGTACTCAGCCGGCTGGCGGTGGCAGGACGGCGCATAGTCGCGCCGCTAACAGATGGGTGCTCTTTTGAAAAAGAATTGGAAAAAGGATGTGGAAACGGTGAGGTTGGATAAACTGTTGGCCAATATGGGATATGGGACACGCAAAGAAGTTAAAAAGCTATGCAAAAGCGGCGCAGTTAAAGTGGACGGTGAGCCGGTAAAAGATAGCAGCATACACGTGAACCCCGATACGCAGGAAGTAGAGATTTACGGAGAAATTATACAGTACCGCGAGTTTGTTTATTTAATGATGAATAAGCCGCAGGGCGTGATTTCGGCCACGGAAGATCTTGTAGAAGAGACGGTGGTAGATTTGCTGGACCCGGAATTTTACACATTTGACGTTTTTCCGGTCGGGCGGCTTGATAAAGATACGGAAGGGTTATTGTTGCTTACAAACGACGGAAAACTGGCTCATGAGCTACTTTCGCCGAAAAAGCACGTACCTAAGCGGTATTTCGCCCGAATAGAAGGACGGGTAACAGAAGCGGATGGCGCGGCGTTCCGCGCGGGTGTGACGCTTGATGATGGATATAAGACGCTACCAGCCGAACTTACGATTCTGTCACAAGGAAGCGTTTCCGAAATAGAGCTAGTTATCTATGAAGGCAAGTATCATCAGGTTAAGCGTATGTTTGAAGCAGTAGGAAAGAAAGTGGTGTATTTGAAGCGAATTGCGATGGGTGCGCTTCAGCTGGACGAAGCGCTTGAGCCTGGTGAGTATCGTGAGCTAACAGAAGCAGAGGTGGAGCTTTTGCGGGAAAAAGTTTAACAGTATCAAGGATCAAAGAGCGCTCGAGAGGCTTAGCAGCCGTCCGGGCGCTTATTTGTATAAATAGAAATGTCAGGAATTGAACATAATGAAAACGAGGCGGTGAACGTATATGAGCAAAAAAATAATTCTACTTCTCATTGACTCGTTTATGCCCCATGTTCTGCAGGAAGCACGGGAAAAGGGGCTTGTTCCGGCTCTTTCTTTTTTGATGGAAAAAGGGGCTTACTGGGATAATTGTGTGACGGTATTTCCTACAATGTCTGCTACAGTGGATGCATCACTCGTCACCGGTGAATACCCGGAAAAACACGGTGTGCAGGGATTAATCTGGTACCACCGACCGGAAGAAAGAGTCGTTAATTATATTAATGGCAGTAAGTCAGTCTGGCGCATCGGGGTAAGCAAATGTACGAAAGATGCACTGATTGAGGTAAATGAAACACACCTTAGCCAGGATGTGACTACAGTATTCGAGGAATTGACAAGGCGGGGAAAAACGAGTGCTTCGTTCAATTTTTCCGTGCATCGCGGTCCTTGTCGTTACCGACTTCGCAAGCCTGGAATTCTTAAACTAATACTAGCCGGCTTATCTTTTGAGCGCATGGTAAGCGGTCCGGAAATATGTACAATCGGCCGGTTTATTGATTCGGAATTTTTGCGCTCGTTTCCATGGAAATGGAGCCATAGTATATTTCAGAAATATGGCTTAAATGATTGGTTTGCCATTGATGCTACCTGTCGTCTCGTAAAAGAAAATAAACTGCCAGATCTAACGGTTGTGTATTTGCCAAACATGGATTATGCCTATCATCGTAAGCCGGATCAAGGGCCGCAAATTTTGGCGAAAGTGGACAGGGGAATTCAACGGTTGCTTGATAGTTTTGGCGGCGGAGAAGAAGCAATTCGGCAATGCAGGTTTATTGTCGTGGGCGATCATGGCCAGACGAAAATCGGAGCTGAGGTGGAAGCAAACATCGACATACCGCAGCATTTTGTCGGCATGAAAATGGCCGAGATGAAGGAAATTAAGCCGGATAGCGACGATGTCGTTATTTGCAATAATGAAAGAATGTGTTACTTTTATCCGCTGAAAGAAGGTGTGCAGGAGGAAACGATAAAACGTCTTTTGCGAGATTCCCGTATTGATGTGCTTGCGTGGAAAGAAAGAGGAGGCGTGCGTGTCCGGCGGGGGGAACAGGAGCTGTTTTTTGCTCCGGGAAATAAGATCGCCGATGAATACGGACGGATGTGGAATACGGAAGGCGATCTTTCCCTTATTGATGCGCGGCAAAAGGAAGAGGGCGGCTCCGTTTTTATTGCGTTCGGAGATTATCCCGATCTTTTTTCACGGTTGTACGGTGCATTGTATGCCCGGGAAGGCGATGTAATTGTAGCCACAGCGGCTCACGGATGCGAATTTTTTACCCCCGATGATCCTGTACATCGCGGCGGCGCAAGCCACGGTTCACTGCATGCGCTCGATTCCTTCGTTGGGCTTATTATTACCGGGGAAACCAAGGAGCGGTTTGCTCGTCCGCGCATTGTAGACTTGAAGTCGTATATTTTACAGCAATTAACATAAGTTTCAGCACAAGCGGTCTGGTTCGCTCGAATGAGGGGATAACATCAGACCGTTTTTTCATCGTTATCCCGTATATTCTTCGTTTGCGTTATAATTAAGAAAAGCCATAGCAAAAACGCATGAGGGACAGGAATCACACTGATTGACATACCGCTCTTCGGCTCCGTCCTGAGACGGAGAAAAAACCAATCCGCAGTCAGTTTTACGTACGGGGTGCAGCCGGCTAAGATAATATAAAGGGATAAAATACTTACGCTTTCTATCCTGAGTGCGTACGGGAGAAGCTCCCGGGATGTATACCCGCCTTTGCTTTTTCATGATCGTATAAGGGTGCTCTGGAAAAAGCGCAGCAGGCATAAGCATGTGAGTTTGTTGCAACATGGGAGGTGGAGAAGTGACGAGAGAATCGCTTTTGTTTTCATATTTGCTGGGAGCTGCTATTATTTTTACCGGGCTGGGTATTTTGTTTGATATGTTAGGCCTGAAAGATTTTAACTTGGTAGGCCTCTTTCCGTTTCTTTTTTTATATTTTGGTTTGAAGTGGTGGAGCCGCGGGAAGAAAATCCGCGGCAGCGTACTTTTGTTTATCGGAATTACGAGTTTTTTTGCTTATTGGTTAAATATTGATCCGGGCCGGATTATGGGACTTATGCTATCCATTTTGTTTATTTATTTTGGCTATCGCATGATTCGCGGGAAAAGCAAGAAAATCGAGATTCCACAATCCTCCAGGCCGGGGGACGGATTGGCTCGTCCGATTTCGCATGAGCCCCTGGAACAAGCGACGGTGTGTGGAGATGAGTTCGGATTTACTTATTCGTTTCATTCTCCGGAGCATAAACATTCGCTTATCGGCAATCTATTTCTTACAGGAAGTCGTTGGCAATTACAGGATATGAATATCTGGCACGGAATTGGAGACGTAAAAATTGATCTATCCCGTGCTTACATTCCGGACGGTGAAACCGTCATTATTATAAATGGGTGGATTGGAGATATTGACATTTATGTACCTTACGACCTTGCAGTATCTTTGACGGCGAGCGTGAATTTCGGCGATATTGATGTGTTCGGGAACAAGCAGGGAGGCATTAACCGCAGCATGACACTTTCAACTTCCGGTTACCTGAACTCGGATAAGCGCGTACGCCTTGTTGTGAGTTTATTAATCGGCGACATTGACGTTATTCAGCTATAGGGGAGGAGTATGGTGTCAGAGCGTAGGCTTGCCAACATTCAGTGGCAATTAATGAGGCGGTTCCTCTGGGGAAGCGTCGGCGCGGCTTCGGTGGGAAGTGTCGTGTTTTTCTTTATCTGGCATGGGGTGGCCAGTGTGCCGATACTGAGGAATTGGTTGTTTGACAAGCTGGGATTTCGGCTTCCGGTTTTTCCCGATCTTTCGTTCGTGCTTGTGCTGCTGCTTTTTCTTTGCATGATCGCTGCGCTTGTTGGTGCGAGTATCGGATATATATATGGAAATTTAATGAAAAAGCGGATTGAAATTTTGCTGCAATCGGCGATGATGATTGAACGTGGACATTTGTCAACAAGGGTGCCTTATCTAGGGGACGATGAAATTGGAAGGCTGGGAGAACGGCTCAATGAGATGACGATCCGCTTTCAGCAGCAAGTGATTTCGTTGCAGCGCTTGTCTGCCCATAATGCGGAGTTGACGGAGCAGGTGAAGCAGGCGGCGGTGACGGAAGAAAGGCAGCGGCTGGCCCGCGAATTGCATGATGCGGTGAGTCAGCAACTGTTTGCCATTTCCATGACGATGGCAGCGGTGAAGCGTACACTGGCTCAAAACCCGAAAAGAGCTGTCCAGCAGGTAGAATTAGTGGAGGAAATGGCGGCAGCTGCCCAAGCCGAGATGCGCGCATTGCTTTTACATTTGCGTCCCACCCAATTGGAAGGCAAATCACTTAAAGAAGGAATTGAGGGATTGCTTATCGAATTGCAGGCAAAGCACGCCCTTTCCTTTTCTTGGCAGATTGAAGATCTTCCATCACTTCCCAAGGGGATGGAAGATCATCTGTTTCGCATTTTGCAAGAAGCATTGTCGAACACGTTGCGCCATGCCAAGGCTAAAAAGGTTGAAGTGAAGCTAACGAGGATACAGAATCGTTTAAGATTGAGAGTAACGGATGATGGAATTGGATTTTCTCAAGGGGAAGAGAAGAAATCATCTTCGTATGGAATGAAGTTAATGGAGGAGCGGGTCGCCGAAATCGGCGGCGTACTGGTCATTTCATCGGCGCCAGGCCATGGAACGATGATTGAAGTAACCATTCCATTTGTCGGATAGAGAAGAAGCGGAGGAGACAATATGAGTGAGTCGATAAAAGTACTGTTGATAGACGACCATGAGATGGTACGGATGGGCTTGGTTGCTTTTCTGTCAACAGAAGAAGGAATTGAAATTGTTGGAGAAGCTAGTAGCGGGGCGGAAGGGCTTAGAATTGCCGAGCAAACAAAGCCGGACGTTATTCTGATGGATTTGGTGATGGAAGGAATGGACGGCATTGAAACAACGCGGCGGATGAGATGTGTCCATCCGGAAGGCAAAGTTATAGTTCTGACGAGCTTTATCGATGACGAGAAAGTATATCCGGTAATCGAAGCCGGGGCTTTCAGTTACTTGCTAAAGACGGCGCGTGCTTCGGAGATTGCCGAGGCGATTCGTCAGGCTTACCGCGGGCAGCCAGTTTTGGAAGCACAGGTGGCGGGAAAGATTATGTCGCGCTTTCGCCAGCGGACAGTGGAGAAAGCGCTGCCGCATGAGCAGTGTACGAATAGGGAACTGGAAGTACTTCGCCTGATCGGGGAAGGCAAATCCAATCAGGAGATTGCGGAAGAATTATATATAGGCATTAAGACGGTAAAAACACACGTTAGCAATATTTTAAGCAAGTTGGGGGTAGAAGACCGGACACAGGCTGCCATTTACGCTCATCGCCATAGAATTTGTAAATAATAGCGATAATAAGAGAAGTACGCACTCCTATTTTGCGCTTGGGTTGGTTTTTTGCTTATAAAAATTAATGTTTCCAGTGGTAGACGTTGCCCGGATTTTCTTCATCTTTGCGCGCTTTTAGATAGAAGCCCGGGGCGTTGGGCTGGTGAAAACCGGGCGCAGCTTTTTCAGTGATGGTGACTTTTGTGCCGATAGAAATCATGCTGAATATCTCTTCAACTTGAAAGTTATGCAGCCTGATGCATCCTTTTGAAACTGCTTTTCCGATTGATGCTGGATCGTTCGTTCCGTGTATGGCGTAGTCGGTGTCACTTAAGACAAGCCCGCGCGTGCCGTATACTTTGCTTTGTGAGAGTGGCTGGTTTACTTTTTTGGTAATAAAATAAACACCGGCAGGAGTACGATCTGCCGCTCCTAGGCCAATGTAGTAAGAACGCACTGTGTAGGGTCCTGCATATACGATCATGCGAAAAGATGGCTGATAGACAACGATCTCAAGCGGCTGAAGTTCAATGCTTGGCTCCGGCATTCCGCCGATGCGGAGCACTTCTGCAATCGTCTGCCACGCCTGCTGAGGATCGAACCGTTCCGGTTGATAGATAATACCTGTATTTTCGAGAGCTGGGGCGCGACCATCATGTATCGGCTGAACGAATGGAATTTGTGATAGATAGTTGTGTGGAAAAGGAGCAGTCAGCGCGTCCAGCTGTTTGGGTAATGTATCATGATACAAATAGTAGTTGTATAGTGCGCTGCGCATCACAAGAAGCTTTTCTAGACTGTTGCGCTGCAGAGCGATCGCTTTTTTAATTCGTTTAACTTCAGGTTGATCGTCGCAGGTACAGAACGGATTGAAAAATGTGATATCTTTTCCCTTGTTATAAGCGATATAAGAAAGCGTATTCGGTTGATAAAAGGGGAGCGGGGTATATACAGGAATAAACCGCACTTGCGGCACACCTACAATGACTGGTTCTTTACCTGGCGGATAATGGCGACGCTCGATATAGCGGTGCAGCTGCTGCTTTAACTGTTCTTGTGTCTGGCCTGTCGGAACACCGATAACTTCGTAGAACGGAGCCGCAGGACGTGCGGGCGCTTCTAGACGCGATTGAGGGAAGAATTGAAAGTAGAAAAATAGCAATACTACAAGAATGATTCGAATAAAATTTACCATCATGAATATCTCCTCGATTTCATCCCAAACTCTTGTGGCTTCGTTTCTTATCTCTATATCATCTATATATCTTCATAGAAAAAAAGATACATAGCATTGCTAGCTATGTATCTCAAGTATCGGCAAAAAATTAGACTTTCATAATACCGCCTGTGCTGGCTGATGTTACAAGTTTGGAATAACGGGCCAGATAACCAGTTTTTACTTTTGGTTCGAAACCTTTCCATTCCGCTTTGCGGCGTTCCCATTCTTCTTCGGGTACATGTACGTCCATACGGCGCGCTTCGATGTCGATGACGATATGGTCGCCATCTTGTACAAACGCGAGTGGTCCACCCTCAGCGGCTTCCGGGGAAGCATGTCCAATGGAAAGACCACGGGAAGCTCCAGAGAAGCGTCCGTCTGTTACGAGCGCTACTTTTGGCCCTAAGCCCATGCCAACGATTTGTGAAGTCGGCGCTAACATTTCCGGCATGCCTGGTCCACCTTTTGGCCCTTCGTAGCGAATGATCACGACATGACCTTCTTTTACTTTACCGCCAGCGATTCCTTCCAGTGCTTCATCCTGTGAATCGAAAACGATGGCAGGGCCTTCGTGGCGCGTGATGCCGCCTTGGATACCGCCCGTTTTGATGATCGCACCATCCGGAGCCAGATTGCCGAACAGAACGGCCAGACCGCCGGTTTCCGAATATGGTTTATCAATTGGATAAATAACGTTGTAGTCTTTAACATCATGGCCAGCGATGTTTTCACCAAGAGTTTTGCCAGTAACGGTCATTGTGTCCAGATGCAGCACTCCTTCTTTTTTAGACAGTTCGTTGAGTACTGCGGATACGCCGCCTGCCGCGTGCAAGTCTTCAATATGCCAGTCGGATGCTGGCGCCAATTTGGCGAGATGTGGTACGCGTGCCGCTACCTCGTTGATGCGTTCCAACGGATAGTTTACGCCTGCTTCGTTTGCTAGCGCGAGCGTATGCAGAACCGTGTTAGTTGAGCCGCCGAGCGCCATATCGAGTGCGAATGCGTTGTCGATCGCTTTTTCTGTTACGATATCACGTGGTTTCAAATCCATTTTGATAAGTTCCATTAATTGCTTTGCAGCACGTTTTACTAGCTCTTTTCGTTCCGGAGCGGTAGCGAGGATGGTGCCGTTGCCAGGAAGAGCAAGCCCCAGCGCTTCCGCCAGACAGTTCATGGAATTAGCGGTAAACATTCCAGAACAGGAGCCGCAAGTTGGACAGCCGTACTGCTCAAGCTCTTGCAGTTGTTTGTCGTCGATTTTTCCGGCTTGGTATGCGCCTACACCTTCAAATACAGAGGAGAGCGAAATTTTGCGTCCATCGCTTGTCTGTCCAGCTGCCATTGGTCCTCCGCTTACGAAGATCGTTGGGATGTTGAGGCGCATTGCTGCCATCATCATACCGGGCGTAATTTTGTCACAGTTTGGAATGCACACCATACCGTCGAACCAGTGCGCTGCCACAACCGTTTCCACGGAATCGGCGATGATTTCCCGGCTTGGCAGGGAGTAGCGCATGCCGATATGCCCCATAGCGATACCATCATCTACACCGATGGTATTGAACTCAAACGGTACGCCGCCCGCCTCGCGGATTGCTTCTTTTACAAGTTTTCCGAACTCTTGCAGATGGACGTGGCCCGGAATAATGTCGATGTAGGAGTTTACTACCGCGATAAAAGGTTTATCGAAGTCTTCGTCTTTGACGCCTGCGGCCCGAAGCAGACTTCGGTGCGGTGCGCGGTCAAACCCTTTCTTGATCATGTTGCTTCGTAACTCTGCCAAGATAAACCCCTCCACTTTTTCTTTTACCAAAATGTCAGAAAAACAAGACATGTAAAAACAGACGGTCTTTTGCCTTGCTTTTCTTAACTTAAAATTTTTATCATTGTACCACTATTTTATTAGATTGTATATTTAGTAAAATTTCTTCTTTTATAAAATTGTAATTTTTTTAATTTTATAAAATTAACATTTTTCGGAATATAAATTTACCTATAACATTTTTTTTAAAATTGGTTTAAAGTATTAGAGGGGTAAAACAAATTAGAGCAGAGCAGAGGTGAGCTAAAAGAATGAAAATTCATTATTTTCTAAAGGAAAGCAAAGTTAGGAGAAGGTGGTGATGTAAATGTCACAGAAATCTAATTCTGGGCAAGAACAAAATCCAGGCGGTTTTGTGCCGTACATTCCTCCGCATGAACATCGACCAGAAATGACGTGGACGGCGCTTATTCTTGGTGGTATTCTTGCTGTTTTGTTTGGTGCTGCTAATGCTTACCTGGGATTGATTGTTGGGATGACCGTGACCGCTTCGATTCCAGCGGCGGTTATTTCGATGGCGATTTTGCGAGGAATCTTGCGCCGCAATTCGATTCTGGAAAATAATACGGTGCAAACGATTACATCAGTCGGGGAATCACTTGCTGCAGGTGTGATTTTTACGATTCCGGCACTATTTATATGGAAGTTGCATCCAAGTCTGACGACGATTGCGATTATTGCGCTTGCGGGCGGAATTCTCGGCATTATTATGATGATCCCGCTGCGTAAAGCGTTAATCGTAAAAGAACATGGAGTGCTTCCGTATCCGGAAGGGACAGCTTGTGCTGAAGTGTTGATTGCCGGAGAAAAAGGCGGCGGGCTTGCCAAGCTTGTTTTCAGCGGGCTGGGAATTGGTGCGCTGTTTAAATTCATTGCTGATGGAATTAAAGCGTTTCCATCCGAGATCGAAACGGGAATCCGCGGTTTTAAAAACGCAGCGGTCGGAATGGATACGCTTCCAGCGCTTCTCGGTGTCGGATTTATTATCGGGCCGCGCATCGCGGGATATATGCTTGCGGGTGCTGTTCTTGGCTGGCTCGGTTTCATTCCGTTAATTAGTTATTTCGGCTCGTTTGCTGCAAATCCGATTTTTCCGGCGGAAGGGCCAATTAGCCAGCTTGGATTTTGGGATATTTGGAGCAACTATTTGCGTTATATCGGAGCCGGTGCTGTCGCGTTTGGTGGAATTGTGAGTCTGTTTAAAGCGATGCCAACCATCGCATCTTCATTCGCGATTGCGCTGCGGGGGTTTAGCAGTACGCGCGGTTCGAATGGAGGGGCAGTGCTTCGCACGGAACAAGATATGCCGATGCCCTATATTATTGTGCTTGTGCTTGTTCTCATTTCTGTCTTGGCTTTCTTCCCGAAGATTCATATTGGCATTCCGGGTGCTTTGCTCGTAATGTTATTTGGCTTTTTATTTGTTACTGTTTCATCTCGTATCGTCGGTATTGTCGGTAGTTCATCCAACCCGGTGTCCGGAATGACGATCGCAGCTCTAATTTTGATTACCCTGGTTTTGAAAATGATTGGCTTCGGCGGAGAAACCGGCATGATTGCCGCTATTACGATTGGGGCGGTTATCTGCATTGCTGCGGCTATGGCCGGAGATACGTCACAAGACTTGAAGACGGCGTTCCTTGTCGGCGCAACGCCTAAGTATCAGCAGTACGCATTAATGTATGGCGTATTTATTACGAGTCTGACCATTGGTTTTGTACTTATGTTGCTTGATCAGGCCTATGGATTCGGTTCGAAAAACTTACCGGCACCGCAGGCAACGTTGATGATGATGGTTGTTGAAGGGATTATGAGTGGCAATTTGCCGTGGACGCTTATCTTTATTGGTGCGGCTGCTGCAGCTATCGTTGAGCTTATGGGAATCGGATCGCTGCCGTTCGCGGTCGGTCTCTATTTGCCGATTCATCTGAGTATGCCGATTATGCTGGGTGGCATTATTCGGGTTTTGGTGGAACGACGCGAGAAAAATGAAGAGATGCGCAAGCAGAAGATTGAGCGGGGGATTTTACTGTCTTCCGGTTTTATTGCCGGGGAAGCGCTCATGGGCATTTTGATTGCCGTCGCAGTGTCCGCAGGTGTTGTCTTGCCGGAAAACCCATTCTTTGGGCCGCTTGTGTCGCTCATTGCGTTTTTGCTTGTTGCCATGATCTTATTTGCTGTGAGTTCAAAAGGCAAGCAAGTATCATAAGCTAAAAAAGTTCAAAACCTCCATATCCTCCTACCGAAGGATATGGAGGTTTTGTCATGCTTGTTGTCAAGCAATTGCCGCATATTTATTTTTTACGATGGTGGAAACGGGGAGTTTTTACGAAAAAATGCTTGCGGTGTTTATCTGAATATGATATTTTCTTGATAATGTTACTTCTAATAGCGTATATATGTGGAGAAGTACCCAAGAGGCTGTAAGGGGCTCCCCTGCTAAGGGAGTAGACGGGTCATGCCGTGCGCGGGTTCGAATCCCGCCTTCTCCGCCATTCCGGGTAAAAGTAAGACGCTGTCGCTTTATGTGACAGCGTCTTTTTTGTGCGATGTTTTGCCGATTCGCCTGCTGTGACGCAAAGCGGCCGTCCTCTCGCATTGGGTAAAAAGGACGGGATATAAGAACGCGGGCTTTTCTTATTTTTAATCGGTTTCCCATGTGATATGATGTTTTCCATTTTCGACATGTTCGAAGGCAAATCGTATTTCATACTCGCCTTCCTTTTCAAAATGAACGCTATAGCCGTCTTGGTATGTTCCGGGCTCGAAAGTTTTTTCAAATACTGTTTTGCCGCCCGGGTCGGTTACGGTAATAGTGACACGGCCTTTTTTGAATTGCAGTTCGTGCAGTTGGATGGCAAGAACGGTATCGGGGATAGACGGCACTTTCCTGGTAATGGTTTTGTTATAAGTTTCATATGTAGCTTTAATTTCTTTATCGGTAATAGATTCTACGGTTTTTGTCCCGTACTCTGTGCATCCTGCAAGCATGAAGCAACATAGCAAAAAAACGAGCAGATGAGTCAAACGTTTTGCCATGGCGCTTTTTCCCCTCCTTATTTTTTGGGTTAATATTTTTTAGCCGTCCTTCCCACCCTTTGTGCGCATTTCCAATATAATACCATTTCATTGCATCGGGCAAGGAATATTTATTTTCTTCTTCTTTCTCAAACCTAGCCAAAGCGAGAAATCATGCTACAATAATTGAGGATGGTGCCTCACTTTTTGGCAAAGGTGGTAAGCAAAGGTGCAGGCGTGCAAGTGATAGATACGGCACAACAGAAGAAGCGAAAGAAGCGGAGAAAGAAAGGAAGAGACGTTCCAATGAACTGGCTTGAACGATTAAAGAGATGGCTTCTGGCAGAGGAAGAATTCAAGAGCAGAGCCGTAAGGGAAGAATATGGGGAACAGGAGTATGATGTTCCCGCCGTTCCAATTGGAAATAGAAATTTAACCATCCGCACGGCCAATATTTATCCGAAGCGGACAATTAAGGGAAAGGAAATAGCTGAACGCATCGAACGACGCCGGGCCGTCCGGCGCGAGGCTTCTACTCCCGCGCCTCGTAGGCCACATAAGGATAACCGGGAAAATTTTAGATTTCCGCTCATTCCCGATGAACCGGAAGCTAAAGAAAAACGCTTTCATTATGAGGAGGAACAAAAGCTAGCTTTTAACGGCCAGTATAAACGAGATCCCTCAACCATTCACCAGGTAAGACGAGACTCTACAGATGGGGAACGCCAAGCCTCTTCTACACATCAAGCGCGGCCAAAAGGAAATGGTTCTTTCCGGCCAACGGAAGTCATATCGCCGATTTATGGTCGTCAGCGCCCGGAACAAAAAAAATGCAAAGAGATAGCGGAATCCCCTGTTCCTGCTTCTAATACTCTTATTCATCCGATGGTTTTAAAAAAATTGAAAATGCCGGACGCTGGAAAGAAAGAAATGGTTTTGGCATCGGTCGAAGAAGAACAGCGGCGACCGGAAGAAGAGGCACCGAAAGCGTATGCGGAGACACTGGAGCATGTGAAGACGTCGGCAGTAGAAGAGAAGAGCCGGATGCATACGCAGGCGAATGATGAAGAAATTGATGGAACGAAGCAGAATTTGCTGGAAGAGCAGCGGACAGAACCGGAGAAGCCGCGGGTACAAATCGGGCAACCGCCTGTTTTTGTGGATGTAAACCGACCAAAAGCTGACGAAGAACCGCGTTTTGTCGAGAGACAGGATGTAAGACTGGGATGTGCAGAATCCGGGGAGGGAATGCCCGCCACGGCTAAACCTCAAACAGGTAAGTACGAAAAGCCGCCTTTTTCCTTGCTGCTTCAACCGCCGCATGTGCAAGCGGAAGACGAGGAGTACATTAAGCGTCAGCGCGAGATACTGGCGACAACATTGCACAATTTTAACGTAAATGCTGAAGTTATTGGTGCCGTCCGCGGTCCAACGGTAACCCGATACGAAATTCAACCGGCTCCAGGCGTAAAGGTAAGTAAGATTACGAATTTGAGCGATGATATTAAGCTGAGTCTGGCCGCACGCGATATCAGGATTGAAGCCCCAATCCCGGGGCGTTCCGCTGTCGGAATCGAAGTGCCGAACGAGCAAAGCATGCCGGTGTATTTGCGTTCGGTGCTTGAGTCGGCCGCATTTTGTGAAGCTTCTTCGCCGCTTACGGTAGCGCTCGGCATGGATATCGGTGGCAAGGTGGTTGTGGCAGATTTGGCTAAAATGCCGCATGGTTTAATTGCTGGATCGACTGGTTCCGGAAAAAGCGTATGTATTAATTGTATCATTTTAAGTTTATTGTATAAGGCAACACCGGATGAAGTGCGCCTGCTTCTTATCGATCCGAAAATGGTGGAACTTGCTCCGTATAATCGCATTCCGCATCTTGTTGCTCCGGTCGTTACCGATCCAAAACAGGCAACCGCCGCGTTGAAGTGGGCCGTACAGGAGATGGATAGCCGTTACGAAAAATTTGCGGAAGCGGGCGCCCGCGATATTTCACGTTATAACGACCTGATGCGCCGCGCGTATCCGGGCGAGGCGGAACGCTTGATACCGAGCATTGTGATTGTGATTGATGAGCTCGCTGATTTGATGATGGTTGCGCCGCACGACGTAGAAGAGTCCATTTGCCGGATCGCGCAAAAAGCACGCGCCTGTGGCATTCACCTTCTTGTGGCGACGCAACGCCCTTCTGTCGACGTTATTACTGGTTTGATTAAAGCCAATATACCAACGCGGATCGCATTTTCCGTTTCGTCTCAAACGGATTCCCGAACCATTCTTGATATGAACGGGGCAGAGCGTTTGCTGGGGCGCGGCGATATGCTGTATTTGTCGAGCGGCAGCTCGAAACCGATACGCCTACAGGGTCCTTATGTATCTGACGAAGAAATTGAGGCTGTGACCGAATACGCAAAAAGCCAAGCTGCACCGAACTATCTATTTGAAAAAGAAGATTTAACTCAGGCGCTGAACAATGAAAGTACGGATGAATTGTTTGCTGAAGTGGTGAAATTTTGCGTCGAGAATGGACAGGCATCTGCTTCACTTCTGCAGCGCAATTTCCAAATTGGCTATAACCGTGCCGCCAGGTTAATTGATATGATGGAGGAAAGAGGCTTCATTTCCGGCTATACAGGCAGCAGCAAACCGCGTGATGTGTTTTTGACGCGTGCGGAATATGACAACATTTTTGCCGGGGAAGGAAGACGGGAGTAGAGCTGATGCCCGCTGTTTCATGATATAATAAAAGGAAACACTCGTAAGGTAAGGAGTTGAAATGTCTTGCCAAGTGAACGCGAATCGTCGGTTCTTGTCGATTTTTTCGCCGAGCGGAAGGCGAAACAGCGGGCGTTTAACGAGATGCATGAACGGCTGATGGAGAAGATGCATGAGTACGCGTGCCGGACGCTGAATTTACGTGAGAAAGTGCGGGCCAAGCATGTGTTTCGGAGCAAGCTTACCCTTCCTTCCGAGGCGTTGCTTATTCCGTTCTGGGAAGCGCAGTACGGTATATGGCTATTGCTTGAGTACCAGAATATTAAAGGCGAACGGATCATTGAGAAATATTTGATGGAAGAGAACGCGGATTTGTCTGAGCAGGAGCTTCATCTTGCAGCGCGCTGGATGGCCGCGTATCCTTCTATATATCGCGTGATAGAAGCGTGGGAGGAAGGGTATCGGGTCGACGATATATGGGCGGAAGAAACAATGGATGTGGCACTTGGTGAGAGGGAACAGGTACGTAGCGAATTTATGGTCGGGCAATACCTATTTGCCCGCTTGGCCAAGGTTGGATTTATTCACCGGTTTATTGGGCCGTATGCATTGATTCCCAAAGAACGGATTCCTCTCATTAAGCAGAGCTTGGAAGCTGATTTTGAACGAAGCAAAAAAGAAAACAACAGCCAATGGTCATGGCGTTTATTCATGCAGCAACATGGCATTAAAGCACTAAGAATATATCAGTAAAAAACGAGGCAGCGAAAACGTTCGGTTTACGTTTCGCTCCTCGTTTTTTAGCAGTGACATAAAGCGGCCGTCCCTTTTTATCCGCGAGTTCTTCTTATGCTCCTATATATTTGGCATAGAGAGAACGGGCAATTGTGATGTCATCGGTGCCTTGCACGACGACACGTCCGTTCGGGAATACAACGAGAATATAATGGTTATCGACATGAAAGCGAAGTAGAAACTTGTTCCGTTCGACTTTGCCGAGCGGAGTAAACCGCTCCATGAGCTCGTCCAAATTGACGTGTCGGTCACGCGTCGGGCTAATTTGGACGCTGTTGCGACCACACAGCGATGTAAATGTATCTTCTTTACCGGACAGATCAAGGAATTCAAACACACCTTTTCCACAAGCGGGACAGTCTGGATTTTTCTTATCCGTCAGGTTTATACGGGTATGGAAATTGCGCCAAATTTCCATATGCTCGAGGTGCGGGTTACGATGTTTTTGATCGCCTACGAGTATTTTTAGCCCTTCGACAGCTTGGTAGGAAGCGACAATATGAATAATCGGACCGATCACGCCCGCTGTATCACATGTTTCTCCGCCGCTTGGCGGCTCAGGAATCAAGCATCGCAGGCAGGGAGTCACGTGCGGGCGAATGGTTGCAAACATACCTTTCGCGCTTACCGCGCCGCCGTATACCCAAGGAATGTTGTGTTTGACGGCTACGTCATTGATTAGAAACCGAATGGCGAAATTGTCGGTACCGTCCAAAATCAAATCGCAGTCGGCCAGCAGTTCCTCAGCGTTCACAGCTGTTACGTCAGCAATAACCGGATCGATGATAACTTCGCTGTTTACTTTTTTTAATTTTTCCGCTGCCGCTGCGGCTTTCGGAAGGTGGTTTGCCGCGTCTTCTTCATCGTATAGCATCTGCCGCTGCAAATTACTCGGTTCGACGAAGTCGCGGTCAATAATGCGCACGAACCCGACGCCGGCCCGAACCATGTGGTTAGCAAGCACCGCGCCAAGCGCGCCCGCGCCAACGATGGCGACTCGGCTTGCGCCCAGTTTCTTTTGGCCTTCTTTTCCGATTGGGGCAAATAGCAATTGTCGTGAATAACGCGTATCCATACTCGGGCATGCTCCTATCAATGAATTACCCGCCACTTGTGCTTCGCTTAAAGGTGGGGGCAAGTGATTTGTATGTTTTAGCCGAACGATAAGCAACATACAGGAATCTCCTTACGATTACCCTCGCTTTGAAGTCGTTCGTTCTAGCATGATTATAGCATACGTTTTAGGCGACTCCTAATCGAAAATTACCCCTTATATATAAATTGCTTCATTGAAAAATTATAAAAAAAACTATCTTGAAAATATTTTTATAATTTGATAATATTGGTATTGCATTGGAAATCATTTGACAACTTAAGGAGAGAAGGCCAAGAATGCCATCTTACATCTTTGGTAAGATTGAGTTGGACGACACCCAGTTGCAGAAGGATTTAGAAATAGTTAAAGGATTTCCGAGAATTTCAGAGGAATACGATGAGTTTGGGACCGGAGTCTGGATTAACAACTCGTTGTGGAACGCAAGTCAAGATGCTACTGATACTATGTACCGCGATTTCGACTATCCAGCAAAACAAACTGAGTATGGTCGGCAACTTCCATACATTAGCAAACTCGTCACTGAAAACTTTAATTTAGAGTACCTGAAAATGGTTCGTACCAGGAACCTAATTGATGGAATGGTTATTCCTCACAAGGATTTTGTCGAGCTTAACAAACCGAAAAATCAATATTTTCGAGTGTTTGTTCCTCTCGAAGATAATCAGCACGCTTTCCATTCGGATGAGGATAATGTGTTTCAAATGAAAAAGGGAGAGATTTGGTTTTTAGATGCGGCTATCGATCATGCTGCCGTGAATTTCTCTACCGAAAGTCGGATTTTCCTCTGCCTTGATTTTGCATTTCCAGGTGATTTCCACCCGTCCGAGATTTTTACCAACAAAGCGCTTTACAACGAACAGATCAAGCCAACTATTGCGAAAAGGGAACAATTAAAGCCGGAGGCCGTTGAACACATGATCCAGTCCCTTTCGCAAATCATTGATAAATACAATTTCAAAGATGTTTTATTTATGTTGTCTAAGATTCACTTCTATAAGGATGTTCCAGTATCCGCTGCTTACGACTGGCTAGAGGAGATTACCCGTCGTTCCGGAAAGGAAGAGCTTTTGGACAAGACTCAAAAGTTACGTAAGTACATGATTGAAAAAAGGGATTTGGGCGAGCGATTTTCCATTAACGACTGGAAAGAACTAACTGCATAAATTAAAATGGGCTTTGTCTTAGACAGAGCCCATTTTTAATGAGGTGAATGAAAGTGAAAAAGAATATTCAATTGCAACCTAGACCCTCACAAGAGTTAAGCAATTGGAAATGGATAGTTCCCGTAAGTTTTATCTTAACATGGAGCAGTGGAGCGATCTTTGTCAAACTGGGTTTAGAGTATGCCAATGCTTTTACGTTCGTATTTCTTCGTTTTCTATTGTCAACGGCATTACTCTGGGGGATTTGTCTGATGCTCCGATCCACTTACCCGAAAACAGTGAAAGAGTGGGGGTACATTGTACTTACGGGTCTTTTATTGCAAGCCGGATACCAAATTTTTTATTTCTTCGCACTAGATCAACACATGTCGCCTGGAATCTTAGCCATCATCTTAGGGGCACAACCGATTATCACGGCTTTTTTTGGGGAAACCAAAACTAGATACTATCAGTGGTTGGGGCTTTTCTTAGGGTTAAGTGGACTAATCCTAGTCGTTGCCGATAATATCTCAAAACCAAACTTCACACTATACAGCTTAATAAGTGCAATATTATGTTTGGTCTGTATAACGATCGGTACGTTTATGCAAAAGCAAATTCAGATCAGTCAACCAATCAACATGGCCATTCAATATTCTGGGGGCCTCTTGATGATCCTAATGCTTCTTCCGTTTTTTGGAGGATGGCACGTTCAATGGAATTTCACTTTTCTCTTTAGTTTGTTTTGGATGGCTTTTGTTATTTCGGTTGGAGCTTCAATGATATTGTACTTTATGATCCGAAAAGGAAATCTAACAAACGTCACGAGTTTGTTGTATGGTGTCCCACCTGTCACTGCACTACTGGATTACATAATCTTTAAAAATCAACTGTCGTTAGTGGCTTGTTTAGGAATGGTGTTTATTATTGTCGGTCTATTCCTAATCAATCGGCAAGGAAAGGTCGTATAATTTGTTTGCGAATTTATGGTTTTTAAACAAGCGACTACGATGGAAGGCTTTGTGATTACTCACTTTTCCGATAGGGTTGGCTTCACAAAAACGGGGTAAATTACAATCTGAAAATGAACGTAACCACTCCAAAGGTTACATACCATTTGCTAAACAACAGTCCAGGAGGCAAAACATAAATTCGGAGGTGAATATCCTCCGCATCCGCTCCTTCATGTAGTGCCTTCTGGACAAAAAAAGAGGTCCCTAGAAGGCCCATAGATCGTTTTTAAGACATGGTCTAATGTTTATAAGGTCTCGGAGATTTTTCATTTTGGGGTTTCGTATTCCTTTATAATGCGATAAAAGGTGTTTTTTAGTCCAAGTTCATTCATAAAAGAGATTGCAGTTATATCCTTATTTTTCCACCTAAGGTACAATTTATAAAACCCTTGATATCTTTATTTAGATCCAAAACCAATCTTTTATTAATCTTTTTATTATCCTGTTAATATCCCAAATACGATTCTGTTAATATAAACGAACTATCCGGAAATCCCTTGAGATCATTAGGTTTGTCAGTTGTCTTTAATGGATTGATGGCACCGAATTTGACGGATGCTCCTTCTACCACTATGAGTATGTTTAAAACCGGACACATTGCAATTTCACCACGATACGAATAGGAGAATAATCAAGAAAATGTGTATAATATATACATTCAACCTTTTTCGATTGTTAATTTGCGTAGTTTGCTAAAATTCGAAGTGCTTTTATATATAAGACTTCAAAATTTAGGTGCAAGGAGATGCGAGCTTCATGAAAGTTTTAGTTGATAGATTTGGCCGCGTCCACGATTATTTGCGAATTTCTGTTACTGATCGCTGTAATTTGCGCTGCGTGTATTGTATGCCGGAGGAAGGAATGGAGTTTGAACCGGCGGATCGGATTCTAAGCTACGAAGAAATTACCGAGGTGGTGGCGGCCGTAGCCAAGCTTGGCGTGCGTAAATTGCGCATTACTGGTGGTGAGCCGCTTGTACGCAAAGAGATCGAAAAGTTGCTCGCCATGCTTTCCGCCATCCCAGGCATTGAAGATATCGCCTTGACAACCAATGCGATTTTTCTTGCGCAAAAAGCGGAAGCGCTGCGGCAAGCAGGCGTTACCCGCGTGAATATTAGCCTTGATTCTTTGAGACCGGAACGGTTTGCGCTGATTACGCGCGGCGGAAGCTTGAAACGGGTGCTTGACGGTTTGGAAGCCGCGCTGCGTGTAGGATTTCATCCGGTGAAGTTGAATGTCGTGCTCATGCAGGGACAAAATGATGATGAAATCGAAGACTTCATTCGTCTGACGCTGGATAAATCGCTACAAGTTCGTTTTATCGAATATATGCCAATTGGACACGCTGATGATGGTTGGCGCGCGAAGTACCTTTCGCTTGAAACGGTATTCGAAAGGGTAAAGCAGATGGGATTGACGTATGAACCGGCGGAGGATATTTACGGCAATGGCCCGGCGGAAAATTACCGGGTGCCTGGAGCGGTGGGGACATTCGGCTTGATTCATCCGGTTAGCGATCATTTTTGCGGCAATTGCAATCGGCTTCGTTTGACAGCTGATGGAAATATTAAGCCTTGTCTTTATTGGGATGACGAATGGAATGTGCGTCCGCTCATCGGAAATGAGGCCGCAATTCAGGATTTGTTTTTGCGGGCAATTGACGCGAAGCCTGAAAATCATGAGATGGCGCAGGTGCTGATGAAGCAGGAACAGTCCCACAAGCCGACCGTGCGCCGCATGTCGCAAATAGGAGGTTGAGGTAGATGAACGAATCGCTGACACACTTTAATGATCAGCAGCGGGCTCGCATGGTAGATATTACGGGAAAACAAGTGACAGAGAGAACGGCGGTTGTTCGCAGTCAGGTGACAATGAAGCCGGAGACGCTGTCCCGTGTCAAGGAAGGCCGTATTGGCAAGGGGGACGTACTGGCAGTGGCACAGGTCGCCGGAATTATGGCGGCTAAGAAAACGTCAGATGTGATTCCAATGTGCCATCCGCTCGCGCTAACGGGTGTGGATATCCGTTTTTCTGATAATGGGAAAGATACGCTTTACATTGAGGTAACGGTTAAGACGACAGGTAAGACCGGCGTGGAAATGGAGGCGCTGACCGCCGCTTCAGTGGCCGGTTTGACCATCTATGATATGTGTAAGGCGATGGATAAAGAAATGATTCTTGGCCCGACATACCTAGTCTCAAAAACAGGCGGCAAGAGCGGCGATTTCTTGAGCAACGTCAGAGTCGCTCTCGCGTTTGAATAGAAGGTACCAGGGGGATCAAATCATATGAATGGAGCCAAAGGCAAGACCTATAAACAGGATGGTGTATAGCATCCCGTGCGTCTTTTCCAGTTAAGGAAAGGCGCTTTTTTTGTCTTGAGATACCATCCGAAAATCATATATGATTTTTTTAGAAAATATATTGAAATCATATATGATTTTGTATATGATAAAAACATGAAGAAAAACATAATGAGCAAAACGCACTATGCTTACAACTTCATGCGTACCGGTATTCTTAACGGCACGTTCGGGCCGGGCCAACGAATAGTCATTGATCAAATTGCGAAGGAGCTGGGGTTAAGTATCATTCCGGTAAGGGAGGCGATTCGACAGTTAGAGTCTGAAGGGCTTATTCAATATAAACCTTACAGTGGTGCCATCGTTAGCACGATCAATGAAACCGAATACGTGGATACACTTTCCGTATTGGCTATTCTGGAAGGATACGCAACCGCGCTGAGCGCAGCGCACATTACACCTGATGAAATCAGCGAGCTTGAGCGGCTGAATGAACAGATGAAAGAGGCGTTGCTTGCGTTCGAGTTTGAAGCATTCGGTGAGCTAAACCGTGAATTCCATTGCGTCATTTACAGGAAATGCGACAACCAGTACCTAAAAGAGGAAATAAAGAAGGTAATGGGCAAAATGGATACGCTCCGCCGTTCTGCTTTTACGTTCGTGCCACAACGCGCGCACAATTCGGTAGAAGAACACGCGCGCATCATTCAGATGCTGAAAGAGGGTGCCCTGTTCGAAGATATCGAAAAAATGGCAAGGCAGCATAAGTTGAACACTGCCAGCGCCTTAAGAAATCGGAAAGCTTCACTGTTTGCCACCAAAAAGAATCCATTTTGATTCATTTTTAAGGCAAGTAATTTTTTTTATGATAAATTTTCGCAAAACATATTATTTTCAAATAATATATTATTTCTTAAGGAGGCTATGGAAAAGATGTATCAAGAGGCAAAACGACGTCTGCGTGGCTCTATCGCACCGATTGTCACTCCTTTTGACGAACAAATGAATGTGGATGTTCAGGCGCTAAAAGGTTTGATTGAATGGCATATCGCAAGCGGCACACATGGTATCTCCGTAACGGGCACTACCGGTGAGCCAAGCTCGTTGACGATTGAGGAGCGGGAACTGGTGATGGAAACTGCCATCAAAACGGCAGCTGGTCGCGTTCCGGTCGTGCCTGGCACAGGTTCCACCAACCATGCGGAAGCACTGCATCTTACAAAGCGTGCGCAGGAAATGGGGGCCGATGCGGCGATGGTAATTGTTCCATACTATAATCGGCCGAACCAACAGGCGCTGTACAACCATTTTAAGACGATCGCCGATTCGGTAGACATCCCGATTATCATTTACAACATTCCGGGACGTACGGCGGTCAATCTTGAAGTAAAAACGTTGGCGCGTCTTGCTGAAGATTGCCGAAATATCATTGGTGTAAAAGAATCAAACAAAGATTTTGAGCATGTGAACAGGGTATTGTTGAATTGTGGCCGCGATTTCCTGTTGTATTCCGGAATTGAGCTGCTTTGCTATCCGATGCTTGCCATTGGCGGAGCTGGACACGTGAGCGCTACCGCCAACGTGATGCCGAAAGAGGTAGCCGATCTTTACAACCTATGGATGGCCGGTGAAGTGGAAGCGGCTATCGACCTTCATTATAAAATGATGCCGCTTAATGATGTACTGTTCAAAGATACGAACCCAGGCCCCTTGAAAACCGCGCTCGGCATGATGGGCAAAATGAATCCGGCGCTCCGCCTGCCCATGGGACCGCCTTCTGTAGAATTGCAGCAAGAAATCAGGCAGACGCTTATTAGTTACGGACTCTTGGATGAGAAAGTAGGAATGAAAGAATGAAACATGCACGATTTTTCCATGAAGGTCGCATTGTGAGAGGGATTGTGGATGGAGAGGTGATTATTGATCAAGCAGGAAAAGAATATTCGATGGAAAGTGTTCAATTCTGGTTGCCGCCGCTTACCCCCAACCATATGATTGGTCTCGCGCTTAACTATGCGGATCATGCCGAAGAACTTGGCTTGGAGAAGCCAGCGGAGCCGGTGTTGTTTATCAAACCGAACAGTTCCCTGGTTGGTCACAAGGCTCCGGTATACTATCCGAACGGAGCTACATATATGCATTATGAGAATGAACTGGCCGTTGTTATCGGCAGAGGTGGAAGAAATATCAAGCATGCCTATGCGTATGATCATGTAAGCGGTTATACAATTATTAACGATGTGACCGTTCGGGATTTTGTCAACAATTTCTACCGTCCACCGGTTCGGGCGAAAGGGCACGATACGTTTGGGCCGATGGGACCGTATTTCGTGGAGAAGGAAAATGTGCCGGATGTGGAAAACTTGGAACTTCGCACGTATGTGAACGGCGAGCTCCGCCAACGCGGTAATACAAAAGATTTAATGTACTCGATTCCAGATATTATTGAGTTCGTCAGTTCTTTTATGACGTTGGAGCCGGGTGATGTACTGCTGACAGGAACTCCGAAAGGCATCTCCCATGTGAGTCCGGGAGATACGATGCGCCTCGAAATTGACGGGTTGGGTTCGCTGGAAAATCCTGTGTTGGACGGGAGGACGAAGGTTTCGACCGGGGGTGAGACTTGTGAGCAAGTACAACGTTGAACGGGTACCGCACTATATTGGCGGAAAATTCGTTGAGGGAACGTCCGGCAAATTGTTTCAAAACATGAATCCAGCTACAAATGAAACGCTAAATGAAGTAGCCGAAGGGGAAGCGGAAGACATTCATCTCGCGGTGCAGGCGGCACGCCAGGCATTCGACGAAGGGCCATGGCGCACAATGGGTGTAGCGAAGCGGTTGGAATATATTGTACGTATTGCAGATTTGATTGAAGCAAACGCGGAAGAATTGTCCTATCTTGAATCGCTCGATACGGGGCTTCCCATTAGCCAGACGAAGAAGCAGGCGGCGCGTGCCGCGGAAAATTTTCGCTTCTATGCCGAGATGGTGAAAAGCCGCATGGTAGGCGAAGCGTATCAAGTCGACAGTTCGTTTATCAACTATACGATTCATAAGCCGGTGGGTGTAGCCGGACTGATTACGCCGTGGAATGCGCCGTTCATGCTGGCGACATGGAAAGTGGCTCCGGCACTTGCTACAGGCAATACTTGCGTGCTTAAGCCAGCCGAGTGGTCACCACTGACGGCGAATAAGCTTGCTCAGATCGTCCACGAAGCGGGCCTACCGCCGGGTGTATTTAATGTTGTGCATGGGTTCGGGGAAACCGCGGGCGCCGCGCTCGTTGCGCATCCTGATGTTCAGCTTATTTCTTTTACCGGTGAGACGAAAACCGGATCTGAAATTATTAAAAATGGCGCGGATACGCTCAAACGTTGCTCGATGGAGTTAGGCGGAAAATCGCCTGCGATCGTGTTTGCAGATGCGGATTTGGAGCGAGCGTTAGATGCGGTTGTTTGGGGAATCTATTCCTTTAACGGTGAGCGTTGTACCGCAAATTCCCGCTTGTTTGTGCAGGAGAAAATTTATGACCAATTCGTCGATGCGCTAAAGGAAAGGGTGGCCAACATTATAGTGGGTGATCCGATGGATCCGGCAACTGAGGTTGGGCCGCTCATTCATCGCAAACACTGGGAACATGTAACTAGCTACATTGCCCTTGCCCAGGCGGAAGGCGCTGAGGTTATAAGTGGTATCGTTCCAGCTGAATGTTCGACAGGAAACTATATAGCGCCCACGTTGCTTCTTAATTGTACGAATCGTATGCGCGTCGTCCAAGAGGAGATTTTTGGGCCGGTTTTGGCAGTGATTCCGTTTAAAGAAGAAACGGAAGTACTACAGATGGCGAACGATGTAAAATATGGTCTTGCCGCGTATGTTTGGACGAACGACATGAAACGAGGGCATCGCCTGGCTCAGGGAATAGAGAGTGGCATGGTATGGATAAATTCGCAGAATGTGAGAGATTTGCGGATTCCGTTCGGTGGCGCCAAGGCGAGCGGTATTGGCCGGGAAGGTGGTCATTATAGCTTTGAATTTTACACGGAGACCCAGGTGATTCATGTAGCAATAGGTGAGCATCCGATTCCACAGTTCGGTAAAAAGAAGGAAGAACGGACGGGAATAGTCGCTAAGTGATAAACGGAAGGATAGGGGATAGAGATGGTGCGGAGCTATATGCCTTAGACTTGATAGATAAGCATCTTATCCCCTTATCACGATACTCATGTATATAAATTTAAAAGCGGGGAGGATGAGTCATGCCGGCACGCACAGGCAAGCAGTATTTGGAGGCGCTGGAGGCGGCGAAAAACAACATATGGATTCATGGACAAAAAGTAGAAAAAATAACGGAGCATCCAGCCTTTCGCAATATCGTTCAAAGCATGGTAAATCTGTATGATCTTCAGCATGAAAAAGCAGATAAAATGCTTTACACATCTCCTACGACGGGAGACAAAGTCGGCCTGTCGTTCATCGAGCCGAAAACGAAAGAAGATTTAATGGCACGCCGCGAAATGATTACGGAGTGGGCGCATTATTCGGGTGGAATGATGGGGCGTTCCCCTGATTATTTGAATACAAGCATTATGGCGTTCGGTACGGCGTCGTCTTTTTTCGCGCAGGCCGATCCTCGCTTCGGCGAAAACGCGCGCAGCTATTACGAATATTGTCGGGAGAACGATATTAGTCTTACCCATACATTGATCCATCCGCAGGCTAATCGCTCCAAAATCCAGTCCGAGCAAAAAGATCCATATTTATCAGCCCGTATTACGGAGAAAAACGCGGATGGTATCGTAATTAATGGTTGCCGTCTACTCGCTACGCTGGGCGGGGTCACGGACGAAATTGTTGTGTTTCCGTCCACGCTTAATAAAGGCAGTTCCAAAGATGATCCGTACGCGTTCGCGTTTGCGATTCCGAACAATACGCCGGGGCTGAAATTTATTTGCCGTGAGTCCTTTGACTATGGGAGAAATCAATGGGATCATCCTCTAGGCGCCCGCTTTGACGAGAGTGATGCAATTGTAGTGTTTGAGAATGTATTGGTACCTTGGAACCGCGTATTTGTTTGTGAAAGTACGGATATTTGCAACCGAACGTATGTGGAGACGAATGCCGTCGTTCATATGACTCACCAGGTCGTGGCGAAAAACACAGCCAAGACAGAATTTGTTCTTGGCGTTGTGCTGAGCATTATTGATGCCATCGGTATCGAACAATTTCAGCATGTCAAGGAAAAAGCGGCCGAAATCATGATTGTGCTTGAAACGATGCGTTCTCACCTGTACCGCGCAGAACAAAACGCCGCTATCGACAAGTACGGCAATATGACGCCGGATTTTGCGCCACTTAACGCCGCTCGCAACTGGTATCCGAAAATATACCAGCGCATGGTAGAAATTATCCGCATTCTCGGAGCGTCTGGTTTGATGGCTATTCCGACAGAAGCAGACTTTAACAGCGAGGAAATTGGCCATCTTGTGCACCGTTACACCCAGGGAGCCAACATTGACGGTTATGAACGCGTTCAACTGTTCCGCCTTGCTTGGGATATTTCCATGAGCGCGTTCGGCTCGCGCCAGGCGTTGTACGAATATTATTTCTTCGGCGATCCGGTTCGCATGTCGAATGTGTACTATGACATATACAACAAAGAGCCTTATAAAGCAATGGTCAAAGAGTTTCTCAACCGGGTGAAAAAATCGACTCGAAATTATACTAAAGTGTAAAATGTAAGCGTTTTATAGGGCTGGTGAAAAGCTGATTCGTCTTTTCGCTAGTCCTCTTTAAAAAAGGAGGAATGAAAGCGTGATCGGTTTTGACATTATCCGTTTGGCTCACGCCGAATTTAATGTGACGGATTTGGAGAGAGCGCGCGATTTTTACGTGAATGCACTTGGGTTTATCGAAACGGAAGCGGATAGTAACCATATTTATTTGCGGGCGATTGAAGATGGAAATCACCATTGCCTAGTGCTAACAAAAGCCGATACGCCAAGTTTGAATCATATCGCTTATCGCGTTGGTTCCGAAGAGGAGCTTTACAAACTGGAAGCATTTTTTCAGGCTCAAAATTTGCCGATGCGCTGGGTGGAAAAAGACGAAGAACGTGGGCAAGGGCGCGCTCTTCGTATCCAGGACCCTGCAGGGTTTCCAGTGGAATTTTTCTTTGAGATGGAAAAAGCGGAGCGCATGCTGCAAAAATTTAATCAACATACAGGCGCTAAAATTAAGAGAATTGATCACGCTAATTGTTTGGTGACAGATATTTATTGCATTCATAAGTGGTATATGGAAGAATTAGGGTTTAAATGTTCCGAGTACACGGTGGTGGGCTCAGCTGAAAACGAAAGGCTTTGGGCCTCTTGGCTTCACCGGAAGCCGAGCGTACATGATTTGGCGCTGGTTAACGAACGCGGGCCGCGCCTACACCATATTGGTTTCTGGGTGGATGACGCCAAAACGATCCTGGACGCTTGCGATTATCTGGCCGCTTCTGGCTACGCGCTACATATTGAGCGGAGCCCGGGTCGTCATGGTACATCCAATGCATTTTTTGTCTATGTGCGTGATTGGGACGGACACAGGCTTGAGCTTTATACAGGTGATTATTTTACGAATGATCCGGATTGGGAACCGATCAAATGGCATCTGGAAGATCCGCAGCGCGCGACATTCTGGGGTACGGAGCCGCCGCAAACGTGGAAAAAAGAAGCGATGCTCGTCCAGAATATCCTGACAGGGGAGTTAGTGGAAGTGAAGGAACCGGTATCCAAAAAAGTGACAAAATAATAGAAATAATAAACGAAGAGGGGAGCTTTTGCCGTGAAGAGGTTATTTGTTCTTATATTGAGTCTGATATTCGCATTTTCTATTGTGGGATGCGCGGGCAAAAGCAGCGAAACGAACGCCGACCAAAACAAAAAGGCGTCGGAAAACAGTGAGCCGATTAAGATCGGCGGCGTATTCTCGGCATCCGGAAGCGCGGCTTCTCTTGGCAAACCGGAGATGGATACGCTGAAAATGATGGCGGATAAAGTGAATGCGGAAGGTGGCATTAATGGGCGGAAAATCGAAGTGGTCGCCTATGATGACAAGTCTGACCAGAACGAAGCGGTCATAGCGATTAAGAAGCTGATTGAACAGGATAAAGTGGTAGCCGTTATCGGGGGAACGATATCCGGAAATTCGCTGGCGATGATTCCGCAGGCGGAAAAAGCGAAAATTCCGTTTATCTCGGTCGCGGCCAGCAAAAATATTAATAAGCCGGTGAAAAAGTATGTGTTTAAAACCGCGCAAGGCGATGATGTTGTCATTCCGCGCGTCGTTGAATACTTAAAATCTCAAAATCTTACAAAAGTGGCGTGGCTAAGTGTAGATAATCCTTACGGTTCAAGTGGAAAAGAAGAATTTGTGACGTTGGCGAAAGATGCAGGCATTGAAATTGTCAGCTCAGAAGTGTTTGAAGCTACAGTTAATGATGCGAAGCCGATGCTGACACGTGTAAAGCAAAAAAATCCACAGGCGATTGTGATCTGGGGAACCGCTCAGGAGTCGGCAATAGTAACAAAAAATGTGCGGGAGCTTGGTATTCAGGTGCCAATTATCGAATCTCACGGTATTGGAAACAAGAAATTTATCGAACTTGCGGGTGAAGCAGCAAACGGTGTCATCTTCCCGGCAGGCCGCCTGCTCGTTGTGGATCAGGTTCCAGCCGACAACAAGCAAAAGCCGGTGCTTGAAACGTATATGAAAATATTTCAAGAAAAATACAACTATGCACCGAGCACATTTGGTGGCCATGCCTGGGATGCGTTTGAAATTTTAATTGCTGCCATTAAAGCGGCAGGAGATGATCCGGAAAAAATTCGTGCGGCCATTGAAACAGGCACCAAAGATTTTACAGGCATTACCGGGACATTCAATATGTCCGTGGAAGACCATAACGGTTTGCAGTCTGATTCGCTTGCCATTATTGAAATTAAAGACGGAAAGTGGACGTTAAAAGACAACTAGAAAAGCACAGGAGGCTGATTCGCTCTCTGGCCGTTACGTGGGAGGAACCAGCCTTTATTTTCATACGGTCGGACGGATAGCGTAAATAAGTAGACAAGGAAGTGAATCATACATGGGAGACATGAGCCAAATTGTTCAGCTGCTTTTTTCCGGGTTGACCATTGGCAGCATCTACGCTTTGATTGCGATCGGTTTTGTTATTATATACAACATTACAGGCGTCCTCAATTTCGCACAAGGAGAGTTCGCTATGTTTGGGGCGTTGATTTGCATTTCGCTTGTAGGGACAGGGATGCCTTATTTACTTGCAATTTTACTGAGCATTGTGGCAGTTGTTATGATTGCTGCTATGTTTGAGCGCGTAGCGATTTATCCGGCGCGCCATTCGAGCGTTCCGACGCTAATTATTATTACGATCGGCGTATCCATCGCGCTGCGCGGTATTGCCTTGTTTATTTGGGGGACGGATCCGTATCATCTCATTCCGTTAACAGCGGGAGACGCTTTTAACCTTGGGGGGGCAATTATTCAGCCGCAAAGCTTGTGGGCGATCGGCATTTCGGTCATTAGTCTTGTTTGTATGTATATATTTTTTGAAAAGACGTTCATTGGCAAAGTGGTTACCGCGTGTGTTGTTAACCGTTTCGCGGCAAGGTTGATGGGAATTAGGCCGGAGAAGATGTCGCTTATTTCCGTCAGTGTAAGTGGAGGTCTCGGTGCTCTTGCCGGGATCATTATCGCGCCGATTTCCGGCGCGACGTACAACATGGGATTGATGCTCGGAATCAAAGCGTTCATCGCCGCGGTAATCGGTGGTTTATCCAACGCTCCAGCGGCGATTCTTGGTGCGATGATTATCGGACTTTTGGAAGCGTTCACAGAAGGATTATGGACGACAGGATTTAAAGATGCAGTAAGTTTCGGCATCTTGTTGCTCGTACTGTTCCTGTTGCCAAACGGCATTTTGGCCAAATCTTCTGGAAAACGGGTGTAGAAGGAGGATGCGTGATGAAAACAAATATCAAGCTGATTTACAGCCGCAGCCTCAAGGGGCCGCTTGTTCTTACGTTCGTTTTGCTGGCCCTGCCTTTCTTGATTCCATCCCCTTATTTTTTGGGCATGATGGTATTGATCGGGTTTTATACGATTGTGGGAACGGGATTGTCTATGCTTATGGGATATGCCGGCCAAATCTCGCTTGGCCATGCGGCTTTTTACGGTGTAGGAGCTTACACATCAGCGATTTTGACGGCCAAGATGGGAATGCCTGCCCTTGCCGGGATCGCTGCCGGCGCGCTCGTGGCGCTCATCATTGCGTATATTGTCGGGGTGCCGACATTGAAGCTCACTGAACATTATTTGTCGCTGGCCACGCTTGGATTTGGTGTCATTGTGTTTATTTTTTTTAAGCAGCTCAAAGGGTTAACCGGAGGATTGGATGGATTTTTCGGCATTCCGCCGCTTGAAATTTTCGGTTTTGAATTTACGACTGATTTCGCTTACTACTATCTTGTTTGGCCGCTTGCGATTTGCAGTATTTTGTTTGCACGCAACGTGATTCAATCGCGCGTTGGTCGTGCGCTCCGTTCCATTCATGGCAGTGAGACTGCATCCAGCGCTCTTGGCGTCAACACCCAGAAATACAAGTTGCAAGTGTTTATGATGAGCGCTGTATATGCCGCGGTCGCTGGCAGTCTGTACGCGCATTATGTTACATTCATTAGCCCGCAGCTATTTGAGGCGATGGCGTCGATTCATTTCCTCATTATGGTGATTATCGGCGGCATGGCGAGCATATGGGGCGGTATGGTTGGTGCAGCTGTATTCGTTTTTTTAAGCGAAGGGCTGAAAGAGGTGATCCCGCTTGTCATGAGCAATGCAAGCGGTGAATTCGAGATTGTTTTTTTTGGGGTATTGTTAGTAGCTCTTCTGATTTACATGCCAGAAGGACTTGTACCGGCACTTTCTAAAACATGGAAGAATCTTAGGAGAAAAAAGGACAGCGGCGGTCAGAACAGCAGGAATGCGCACATGGAACTTGAAGACGAGAAGGAAGTTCAGGTGAGCATGGTCGGAGGTGGTGAAAGATGAACCAGGCAGCACCATTGCTTGAAGTGCGCAATCTGACCAGAAGCTTCGGCGGTGTTATGGCAGTACATGATGTTTCATTTGACATTTTTCCTGGGGAAATCGTCGCTGTTATCGGGCCGAATGGCGCCGGCAAAACGACGCTTTTTAATATGATTACGGCTATCCTTCCCGCTACGTCAGGTTCCATTCGTTTTTACGGCCAGGAACTTATCGGAAAAAAAACGTTTGAAATCGCACAGATGGGAATTACACGCACATTTCAGAATCTGCAAATTTTCGACAATATGTCGGTCATTGAAAATGTGATGACCGGCATGCACATCCGTGGTAAAACCGGTTTGCTTGGCGCAGGGTTTCGCCTTTCGCAGGTGGCAAGAGAAGAACGGACGATGTTGGAAAAGGCGCTGGAATATCTCGAAGCTGTCGGGATGGCGCATAAAGCGTATGAAAGCGCGGCTATGCTTCCATACGGTAACCAGCGACTTGTCGAGATTGCGCGCGCAGTTGCTGCGGACCCGAAACTTATCTTACTCGATGAGCCAATGGCAGGTCTTAATCCAGAAGAGTCACGTGAATTGGTAGATGTTATTTTAAAAATGCGAAATAAAGGTATGACGTTTCTGTTTGTGGAGCACGACATGGAAACCGTGATGTCGACCGCCGACCGGATTGTTGTGCTTGATTACGGAGGCAAAATTGCGGAAGGAACTCCGGAGGAAATCTATAATGATCCGCGTGTCATCGCGGCCTACTTGGGAGATGAGGGGGGTTTGGAATGTTAGAAGTAACGAATTTGCATACGTATCACGGGTACCTTCACGTGCTGCGCGGCATTCATTTTTCGCTGCAAAAAGGCGAGACTCTGGCGATTGTTGGTTCGAACGGCGCTGGCAAAAGCACGTTGCTCGGAACGCTTGCGGGTATTTATGCTCCGCAAGCAGGAAATATTGTTTTCGAAGGCGAAGATATTTCAGAGTTGCGTGCCGAGCAGGTTGTTGCGAAAGGAATCGCTCTTGTTCCGGAACGGCGGCAAATCTTCGATTCTCTTTCAGTAAAAGACAATCTCATTCTCGGTTCCTATCACCGCTTTAGACGCGACAGGCAACAAGTGTTGCGCGATTATGAAAAAATGTTGCACTTTTTTCCGCGGCTTCAGTCAATGCTAGATCGCCCGAGCGGTTTGCTGAGCGGGGGAGAACAGCAGATGCTTGCCATTGCGAGAGGGTTGATGGCGAATCCGAAACTTCTTATGCTTGATGAGCCGTCGCTCGGGCTTGCTCCGCTTATCGTTAAAAGCATCATGGAAATTTTACAGCAATTGAAACAAGAATTCGGAACGACTATTATTCTGGTAGAACAAAACGTAAGAGCGGCGCTCGGCATCGCGGATTATGCTTGTGTACTGGAGAGGGGACAGATTGTTATCAGCGGAGCCGCGCAGGAAGTAGCGGAGAACCCAGCGGTGCGCGACGCCTATCTCGGCAAAGGCAAAAAAGCGATGTAATACAAAGGAGTGGTTATCATGGCAAAGAAAACGGAAGCGCCTACAACTTTAACAGAACAACAAATGGCCCTGCTCAATGAAGAAACGCTTGTGCTCTTAAGTACGGTAGACGCGGAGACACAGACGCCTACCGTTAACGCGATTTCCTGGGTGAAAGCGCCATCCGAAAGCAAAGTTCGCTTTTCCGTTACGAACTCTTCCCGCATCGTTACGAACGTGAAAGCGAACCCGCGTGTTACCCTGTGTGTCATTGGTCTGGAAACGGTTTATTCCATCGTTGGTAAATGCACGATCCTGGAAGAAAAGATGGAAGGTGTGGCTATGCCGCTCGCAAAGATTGAGGTTGATATCTCTGCCGTTTATGACAGCATGTTCTGGGGCGCAAAAATTACCCAGGAACCGAAATTTGAAAAAACGTATGACCTAGAAAAAGCGAAAGCATTGGACGAACAAGTATATACCGCGATGCTTAAATAAGAAGAATGCTGGAAAAAGCGAAGCCGAAACGGTTTCGCTTTTTTTGGTTCATATGGGCACAGAACGGGAACAACATATAATGTGATGGTTTTTGCAAGAATACGCAAGAAAGAAAGGATGGCTTATGATGGCAGAACAAAAACAGGCAGATACATTGACGTCAATGGCTCCACAACACGGATATCTTCAGCCAGATATTGAATCGAAAATGTCTCCACGGCCAAATGCGGAGGACTATAACTATAAAGGCAGCGGCAAGTTAGCAGGCAAAGTGGCGCTCATTACGGGAGGAGACAGCGGCATCGGGCGCGCGGTTGCCATCGCGTACGCCAAAGAAGGGGCGGATGTGTGCATTATGTATTTAGAAGCGCATAGCGATGCGGAAGAAACGAAGCGTCAAGTAGAAGAGGAAGGGCGCAGAGGCTTGCTCATAGCTGGCGACGTCGGCGATGAGAAGATTTGTCAGAATGCGGTTCAGCAGGTCATTAACGAGTTTGGTCGCTTGGATATTCTTGTAAACAATGCGGCTGAGCAGCATGTGCAGAACAGCATCGAAGATATTACATCGGAGCAGTTGCATCGGACGTTTCAGACAAATATTTTTTCCATGTTCTATTTAACGAAAGCGGCGTTGAAGCATTTAAAACCTGGGAGTTCAATTATCAACACGGCTTCAATTACCGCCTATAAGGGCCATCCGTTACTAATCGACTACTCTTCTACTAAAGGGGCAATCGTTACGTTTACCCGTTCTCTGTCTCAGTCGCTTGTTAACAAAGGCATCCGGGTAAACGGTGTGGCGCCGGGGCCAATTTGGACTCCGCTAATTCCTTCGACATTCCCACCGGATAAAGTGGAGAAGTTCGGCAAAGACACGCCTATGCGGCGTCCGGGTCAACCGCAGGAGCTGGCACCAAGCTATGTATTTCTTGCTTCGGATGACTCTTCTTACATTACTGGGCAAATGATTCATGTCAATGGCGGGATTATTGTGAATGGATAACGCGGGAAATGTATCGTCCGGTTTTTACGGCTCCACAAGAAAATATTCCAGCTTGTTTGTCGGAGAAGCAGATTTACGATGGGACACCAGACCCAGGGTGTCCCATCATTTGCTTTTCGGCACTCTTTGTTATTGCAGCAAGTTATCCTAGTGAAATTTATATCTTTCTGCTCCTTTTTCAACCTTTTCCTATGATTTATAATAATTCGCATGAAAATATTTGCGATATTTTATGTTACATTCTGCACAGTCAGAAGCTTTCCCTGTCTATTATTAATAATACTGCTGCTTTTGCCGGTAAATTGCTCGTTTGCAGCATCTGAAAGAAGTGTCGGCGCGACGGAAGAAGCGAACCATTTAACTTTGAACAGCGAATCGGCTATCCTTGTTGATTCACGTTCTGGGGATGTGTTATATGAAAAGAACGCGGATCGCGCAATGGCACCAGCCAGTATTACAAAGATCGTAACCGGCATTATTGCTTTGGAATATGGGCGGCTTAACGATAACGTAGTGGTGTCTCGAAATGCGCGTGAAGCGGAAGGGACGCGGATTTTTCTGGCTGAAGGAGAACAAAAACGGCTTGAAGATTTAGTATACGGTCTTTTGCTGAATTCGGGAAACGACGCTGCTGTGGCAATTGCTGAACATATTGACGGAAGCGTTGCGGCGTTTAGTCAACGAATGAATGAATTTGCTGCTTCGGTCGGAGCGCATCATACCCATTTTACCAATCCGAGCGGTTTGTATGAAGAAGACCATATAACAACCGCTTCCGATATGGCCAAAATTACGGCCCATGCAATGAAAAATGAAAAGTTTCGACAAATCGTCCGGACGCGGGTAAAACCGTGGGAAGGAAAAGAATGGAAGAGCAAGCTGATCAATCATAACAAAATGCTTGTATCTTATCAGGGAGCAAACGGTGTCAAAAACGGGTATACCACTCAATCAGGGTTTACGCTTGTAGCGTCAGCCGAGCGCGAAGGGACGGAATTTATCGCCGTGTTAATGAAAGCGGATGGTGACAGGCAAATTTATAAAGACGCGATCAAACTGCTTGATTACGGATTTAAAAATTATAAAACCGTTCCTGTGCTACAGGCAGGTGCAAAGATTTCGGAAGGCGGAGAACGTTACCGGATCAGACAAAACGTTTACGCTTCCATTCCAAAAGAGGATCATTTTCGCGTCCATGTAAACGGAGCAGACGGTCTAATTGTTGAAACTGATTCCGGAGTGGTAAGAGAGTATCCATCGGTACTTATGAGGGAACAACATCTCCAAATCGCGGATCCCGATAGAAAGATGGAGAAGATCAGTTCGTCCGGAGATAAATATCAAAGCTTACCCGAATTTTTGATGTTGTGTTTCTGGCGATTGATGATTTTTTTCATGTGCTGGATGGTGATTTTGTTAATAAAGAAAAAACAGGTCTAATTTCTCGCTTGTCTCTATAAATATTATAGGGACAAGTTTTTTTGTAATATGTAATGAATAAGGAAAACATGTATGTTGTTTGATTGCAGAGATCAATGATCAATCAAGGAAAAAATTTAAAAAATATGGAACTAATTCTCATATGTGCTCGTCAATATTAGTGAAAAAATAAGAGGGAGGAAGAAGCATGAAAAAAGAAAAGAAGTGGACAAGTTCTTTGCTGGCGGTATCCCTCATCGCGGGCGGGATATTGCCTTACAACGTAATGGCAGCAGAGGTCAAAGCGGATTCAGCAACACCTTTCGTCCAATCACAACCGATAAAAACAGCGAAAATCTCGCGTGAAGAGGCGCTGCGCATTGCACAAACGGTGATATCCATTCCAGCTGGGTACAGGAACGACCAAGTAGAATTAGAAAACAATAAAGCGATAGGTCGTACGCTTTGGCACTTATCCTGGAATTTGGGGCAACCGGGAGACGATTACGGCCATATTAACATTTTGATTGATGCACAAGATGGAACGATACTAGGCATGGATCGTTGGTCGCGCGATATGGAACGGAGGAATGTTTTACCGGGCAAGATTGATACGGCAAATTTGCTAACGGAAGCGAAGGCATTTGTTTCCAAGCATTATGGTGCATATGCGAATGAACTAAAATTTGATGAGACATCGCTGGACAGTTTCAAACGTGGAGTTTCTGGCATGGAGAATACGCTTGTTTTTACGCGTCAGCATGACGGAATCCCGGTATTTGACCAGGGCGTACGCTTTACATACGACAAGAGAGGAAAGCTGCAGAGGCTGGAATTTAACTGGCATAATAAGCTACAGTTTGAGAGCAATAAAGGCATAAAGAGTGAAGCTGAGATTTTGCAAAGTGTTGAGCGAGATTTAGAACTGGAACTGGCTTATTTGCCGAATGGATCACGTCCGGGCGGAAAGATTGCGCTTGCATATGCGCCAAAATTAAAAACGTCAAATGACACATACAGTGTCATTCCGAACTTTATTATTGACGCAAAAACAGGCAAACAGCTTTCCATGGTAGATGGGAAAGAGCTGACGAGCGCTTCCGGATTGAAAAGCGTACTTTCCACGAGTCCGACTTCTCCTCCCGCCAATATGCACTTGAATGAAGCGGGAGCAATAGAAAAAGTAAAAGAATTGGGTTTAGTTGATAAATCTCTAGAAATTCAGCAAAGAAGCTACCGCGAAGAAACTTCTCCTTATGAAAGGAAAATATGGGAGCTTTTTTGGCAGAGTAAAGACGGTTCTGACAAGCACATTTATGTATCGTTAGATGCGCAGACTGGGGAATTAATCAGCTTAAATCGGTATGATACAAGATACGGCATGAAAATGGAAAAGCCGGAGCAAGTGAAGGTGAATGTGACAGCACAACAGGCGGAAAAAACAGCGGAGGCTTTTGTTAGAAAGGTGCTTCCGGGACGTTTGAGTAACCTGTATACGATGGAAGCTTCTCCAAATTATTTCGGAACAGACACAAACAAAATTATGAGTTATGACGTTTCATTCGTACGCAAGGAAAATGGGATCCGGGTAGTGGGAGAAGGAGCGACGGTTACTGTAGACGCCGAGACGGGAGAAATTGTGAATTACAATATGAACTGGTCCAAATCTGAGCTTCCGGATATCGGTACTATAATTTCCCCTGAGCAGGCGAAAAAGAAGATTATGTCTTTATTGAAAGCGGAGCTTGGCTATTATACATTCCCCCCGTTTTTCTCTCTTTCAGCTGATCAAATCCGGAAAGCGAAGCCTGTATACCAGATCAGCATAAAAACAAAAGGGCAGACAGATGATGCAGGCTTAAGCTATTTGGATGCAAAAACCGGAGAATGGAAATCAGATGGTATTCAGAAAATCAATGATTCTACGCAACCTGTGACCGATATTGCCGGTCATCCGCTTCAAAAAGAATTGCAGGAGATGGTGGATGCAAATCTGCTTGAAGTAAAGGATGGTAAAGTAAACCCGGATCAAAAACTGACTCGCGGAGAATTGCTGAAAGTGTTTTACATAGCAGCGCGCCAACCGTACGATTATTACAACCCGCAGCAAGACTCTTTCTTCTCGGATGTTAAGGAAGAAAGCGAGTATAGACAGGCGGCAGAATGGGCTTTGCAAAATCGCTTGCTGTCGAGAGAAGACAAAATGCTGCGCCCGAATGAGCCGGCCACCCGTGAATTTTTGGCGGAACTGATTGTCAGGGGATTGGGATACGACAAACTGGCAGCGAAAGAGGGAGTATTTGAAAGCAAATTCAAAGATGAGGCTGCGATTCAGAAAAGAGGAAACGCTGCCCTTGTTACTCGTCTTCATATCATGGAAGCGAATTCCAAAGGCGAGTTTGAACCTGCACGCCAGGTGACGAAAGCGGAAGCAGCAGTAGCAATATACCGGTATTTACAAACAAAAGAATTGTTTGCTGACTAAGAGCGACAGTCTGGCGTTGGTTTTGGCGCCAGACTGTTGTTGTCTTTTTCCGGGGCTGGTTCACCGTTGAAATTCGGGGAAATGAACGGCGGCAAAATACAGCATTTGTTTTTATGTCGTTAGTATCCTATGAGACAACCTTGTTCCAGTTTTATTTATATAAAAAAGTAATTGCTTTTACGTAAGAATCGTGATATATTTTCTCTTGTCGATTCGAAAAAATAGCTTTTATATCCAGAAAATAAACATCCCTAAATTAAGTTAAAAAATGCTTGTAATTTTATCAGGGATGTAATAAAATATAAAAGTCACTGATAAAAAGTGATAGAAACAGAAGTTCCTTGAAAACTGAACAGTGACACTCGTTTGTGTGCGAGGTAAATATCCCATGAAAGTGAAGGTCAGCTTCAAAGTTGATTTCAGGCACTTTTATGGGGCCCGAAAAACATTCTTTCTTTATGAGCTAGCTTACGAGCTTGCGTATCAACCTTCAACTTTTTTGGAGAGTTTGATCCTGGCTCAGGACGAACGCTGGCGGCGTGCCTAATACATGCAAGTCGAGCGAACCGATGGAGTGCTTGCATTCCTGAGGTTAGCGGCGGACGGGTGAGTAACACGTAGGCAACCTGCCTGTACGACCGGGATAACTCCGGGAAACCGGAGCTAATAC
>NZ_FNDE01000015.1 GCF_900099925.1 Aneurinibacillus thermoaerophilus
ATCATGCGTTTATGCAAGTAGTCTTTATAGCGGTCTAGTTTACTTCCTCGGCTCGTTCGTTTCTTTTTCAAAGGCGGGGAGTTTTCCCCAAGATACTTACGAACTGTTTTTCGATCAATCCCCAACTGCCGGGCAATGTCAGAGATAGACATTCCTTTCCGGTATAACTCCTTGATCATAAAAAATTCCCCTCTCGTAATCATGAACCATAGCTCCTCTCAGATGTCTATGGTTCTTATTGTAGGTTGGGGAATTTTATTCCGGCTATATTGGGGATTTTATCATCGGCTTTAACACCCCGGGGTAATCCGCTATGATGGTATCGATCAGGCTGGTGTGTTGTTGAAAATAGATTAGCGAATTTTGTTCAAAGGTACTTGACGGTTACACCATATTTTTCTTCCTCATTTTTTCACATGCAAAAAAGGCTTACTCCTCCTCATTGTTCGAGTTGGAATAAGCCTTTGAAAGTTTATCAAGTGTTTATAAGATTGTACGATCCTGCCTCTAAAATGTAAACCCGGCGAATAAAAATTAGAAACTTAACCTATCCTTTTCTCATTTTCAATACTCAATACATTATTTCACTTGAACAAAATATTTTACAAACTTGAAGTGTACTACGCTTGTGATTTACTAATCTCTTCAAACCATTGTTCAAATAGATCATCTGGAAGTAATTCATCATCATTTGAATATACTAACTCATATTTATAATTTGCCACTAAACTATTTTTTTCTACGTTATAATGCAATTTCATTTCAGTCGGCATCTCTCGATTGAAAGCATTACATACCTCATGTATTTTCTTTAAATCCTCAATACAAATATTTAAGAGCCCTAATTGTCTATCTCTTGAAACATCATAATTATATTCTTGTGTTCCATTTACTAATCTAACGGCGTCGTTAACCTTATGTTTTAGTACAAATGTCTTATTAATCCTATAAAACACATTGAAATAATAAGTCTCTGGTTCATAAGAACAATATAAATAAATATCCTCTGCTTTATGGTCTACGTATTCTAAACATACAGATACCATATCAGCCTGTAACTCTGAAAAGTAATCTTCAAAACTCTTAGTCAATAGAATCACTCCTTAATTTTTTATAACAAGCTTATCAATAGCTCCATCAATTTCATAAATCACTTCAAATTCTGTAGGTCTAGGATTTTCACCGTCATACTTAATTTTAACCTCAACTTTTACATTTTTTCCGTTTTTTATTGCTTTTGCCCATTTATTTTCAAGCTTTTTATATTTACTCAAGTTTACTTCACTTGATTGCGAGACAAGATTGTCTAACTCAGGAGAACCACCGAACCTATCTCCCGCCAGATGACCTGCATGGTCTCCTGGCTGTTTACCTGGTGTATTTGAAGCATGCGGTAATCGTTTATCTCTTGTAGTCAATTTTAAATCATCAGCACTAAACTTTTCAATTCTACCAAGATGATCTGTTTCATAATCATATTGGTGCTCACCAGCTTTATACTTCACATTCGGTTTAAGTTTCCCTGCATCATCAAATGGATTATCGACAAAAGTCTTATTAGGAGCTTTACCCGTCCCCTATGTTGTAAAGCTGGCGATCTACAACGAATGGCGGCTATTGTTTGTTATGAACAACGCCACCTTTGGCTGGATTAGCTTACCCGTTGTTCCACCTGTTCGGGCATACGAAAGGCGGTTTTGTTTTTCATCATACCGTAAATAATGTTGACTAAACGGCGCATGACACATACCAACGCTTGGGTTGGCGTTTTGCCTTCTTCTTTCTTACGGTTGAAGTATTCATAAAATAATGGGTTGCGAGGCTTTTTGCTGCCTTTGGATATTTGTACTTGCTGTACTGCTAGATTGTAAAACAAGCCATGCAGTACCCTGTTTCCCTGTCTACTTTTTTGGTTCGTACCTTTCCCGCCAGAACTGAAATTGACAGGCGCTATTCCTGCAAAACGTGCCAGTTTGTCTGCACTAGCAAAGCGGTTGATGTCGCCAATTTCCGCAACGAGCGCTGATGCTGTTACAAGGTCTATACCCGGCATCGTTTCCAGTTGGTAGTCTAGCCTATCCATCATCCTACTTACTTCGTTTTCTACATACTGGATTTCCTGCTTTTTGAATTTTATATCTCGCACATGGCTTTGAATTAAAAAGTCTCGTTGTTCCTGATAGCTTCTTGTCGTGTCACCATCTGCTCGTACAAGTGAGAGAATGTCCTCTGCTTTCCTTGTAGAACAGGCGTTATGGCTAGACTTCCGTAAAAATGCCGCCAATGTTTCTACCGAAACACCTTCGAGTAAATGTGGGGCGGGGTACTTCTGCCAAAACGCCAACGCACACTTGCCGTCAATGTCACTAAAAAACTTTCGGTAGCTGGGGTAGTGATAACTCAGCTGCATGTGCAACTGGTTTTTGAGCGCTACCAATGCTTTCACCAAGCCATTCCTTCTCGTCACCAGTTGACCAATCGTCCAGTACACGTCTTGCGGGTTTGCATCGGGCAATATGTCCAGCTTGTTTAACAGGATTTTCGCTACACATTCCGCATCCCAGCTATCACTTTTTTGTGTGGTCGGGTAGCTTTTGCGCTCGGCATACGAAAAGGCGGAGTTTACTTCTTTCACCTTTTGGTTATTTTCCAACAAGTACACCGCTAACGAGCGACCATATCCACCTACATCTTCCAACCCATACACAGGGGTCATGCCTTTTTTCGTAAACGACTTTACATATGCCATCAGTTCATGGAAAGCGGCAGGTTTATTTTCAAATGTACATTCCCCCAGTTTTTCATTCCAGCAGTTTATGACCACAGCCGTATGGGTTTTCTTATGCAGGTCAACTCCTACATAAATATGCTTCTGCTTATAGTGCATGAAAAAGCCATCTCCCCTGTTTATGAATGGTGTCAAACAACAATAAACGTCGGCAACCTGAGTTCAAGCGTTCGTCTAAAGACCCGCATTGGGACGCCAGCCTATCCGTTTATTTCTCGCTCAACGTAACCTGCCTAATCTATAATAAAAAGGTTCTATTTTTTAAATACCGCAGAAAACTTTTTATAAAATCGCTTCGTGCTGTCCAACTGCTTGGATGCCACCGTATGTATAGAAGCCCTGGTAAAACGCCTTGCGATCCAGCATATTTTTCACCTGCACTTTTGTAAACCGTTTGCCTTGTTGTGTACGATAGCCTTCGCTGTTTAGCTGTTCCGCCAACTGCGACAGCGACCATAATGAGTTTGTTTCTCTAAGCGCAAACAATCGGCGAACAATGGTTGCCTGTTCGTCATGAACTTGTATCTTCTTTTGTCCTTTTCTTGCCGTATAGCCAAACGGGACTCTGCCTCCAGCATACCCTCCTTCCTTCGCTTTCTTCGTTCTGCCTTTTCCCAGTTTCATCGCAATTTCCATCTTCTGATACTGGTCTAACAGTTCTAGCATTCCGTTCACCAAAAAATCGTTCGGGTCTTTCGTATAAATGCTGTAGTTCGGCTGTTCAATCGCCTTCACATCTACGTTATAGCGGCGCAACTCTCGTTGCACTACTACTTTCACCATATCCGAACGCCATAGTCTCGACGTATTCAGTACAACAATGCCCTCTACTTCTCGCCATCGCAGGTCATACAACATGTCCTGTAACCCTTCCCGTTCAATCGTTAACTCCTCTTCATCTACTTTTGCGCCGCTTATTCCTCTGTCCTCATACATATGCATAAGGTCAAGCCCGTTCGCTTCACAGTATCGTTCAATTTCTTCCACCTGATAGGCGAGGCTGTACCCGTCTTTTACCTGTCCTATGGTACTTACCCGTACATATCCCACGACTTTCTGTCGCATGTATTTCCCCTCCCGTAAAGAAAATTGTAATTTTCGTAACGGTTTACCGTTGATGCGTAGTATACGACCTCATCCAAAATCTGCACAACCCGTAATTTTATGCTCGTTTTCTTCACCAGAAGACCGTACACTATACGCAACCGTTATTTCATACAAGAGGAGGTGTCCCCTTATGTCCTATACCGTCGTCTTCGTCTCAACGAAATTCTTGCCGAACAAAAAAAGACGCGAAAACAGCTTGCCCACCAAGCTGGTCTGCGTCCTTCTACTGTCAGTACGTTATGCAATCAACCGGTTCAGCGCATTTATCTACGTACACTCGCTTCTCTCTGTGAAACACTTGACGTATCCATCAGTGACTTGCTTGTTCTAGAGAAACACTAAGCCACTCCTAGCACCGCCGTATACACAGGTTCAAGTATTCTCTCCCACTCTTTCCTTGCCAGCCCGTTGAAATCCAACACATACTGGCTGGCAAGTTCTTTTTTCACTCCTTCTCGTATATACCGGGTGTATAGATTTGTTCCGTTCTGTATGTTTCGTATTTGTTCTGCCTTTTTCGGTTTCATCGCTGCCCAGTCTGTTATCACTGCCGCATAATACTGCTTGTTCTGTTCCGGCGGACAGTCTCGTATATGTGTCAGTTCAATATTTTCGGCTGGCTTATACACAATCTCAATGCGTGTCAATTCCCCTTCCATTTGTATCCCATGCCTGTCCCAAAGCTCCTGCTTCTTATCATACACCCGACAGTAACCATTTTGTTTTCGCTGATGCGGCACTCCGAAGTATCGAGTCGTTTTATACAAGTGTAAAGATCGCCGTATATCGCGGCTCATCACCACTACATTCTCTAGCGAAAACGGCACGTCATACGCAATGTCACAGCTTACAAATTCTACTCTGCTTGCTTTCTGTCGCAACCATTCCCATATCTCACTCAGTCGTTCGTAATATTCCGGTCGTGTCTCCAGGCGCAACGTATGTAAAAATCCTTCCTTCTCCCGAAAGTTCTTGTAAAACACATGTAGATATTCCCCCTTTCCCATCCGTATATGAAATTGATAACAGTATAATTTTCGATATACTCTCCAGCGTACCTTGTACTTCTGCAACAGCACACGCATAAAAAACCGATAAAATACAGACAGCGGCACGTCTTTGTATTCCAGCACAAGTTTGTCTACTGAAACGGTTGGCGCCATCCTTGTTCTCCCCCTTGTTTACCAAATTTTTTCGTAGGATATATAAAAAACTTAACACTTATTGGACTATATCATTATATTTTCCCCTCCCCATTCTCCCGGCTCAACAACAAAAAAAGCACCTGCATTACCCAGAAGGTAATCAAGTGCTCGAAGTTTGTTTGTATAATAAGTTTTCGCAAGTGTAGAAGGTTTCAAAGGATGCGGACAATCCGCAAGCTACGCACAGGCGTATGATATGGGCAAAAGTATGACACATATCCCGTTTGGCATCAAGAATAACATGTATGCCTACGAGCGCTTTCGCTCATGCCGTTCTCTTCCCCTGTCCGGTGTATTCAGTGGGATTCCTTGTAGAATGGCAGCATACCCGATTCTCGTAGGTTATCGCTGTAACATACTGCAAATTTGTTTAAACCTTTTCCCTTGTGTCCTTGTCAAGGCTTCTTCAATCTGAATCCAGCGGATATCCTCTGTCTCCTCTCTGCTTCGCTGTAGCATTCTTGCTATACGCACGTCTTCCATGACATATGGGTTATTTATCCGTTGGTGAAGTTGTAAGCCATAGTGTTGCCGCAACTTGTTTTGTTCTTGCGCTGTCAACGTCTCCCACGTTATGGTTTCATACTCCCCGGTTGTAACCCTTGCTTTGTTGCCTGCGGCGTTTTGGTTTCTACACAACTTTTTCCGGTCTTTTGGTCCTGTACTTTTTCCACCGTGCATCCGACATCTCCCGTTTTTCATCGGGATGTTTTGGCAACTTGTCCCCTTTCGGGTTAACGCACCGCAGATGGTTGTTTGTCCTCGCATCATGATTCTATTCCTCCGTAACTTGCATGGGGTTTGTGTATGAAGGTTTTAGGCGAAAAAATACCCCAAGTGAGTGTTAATAACTCGTTTGGGGTAGATAATAGTTCTAATCATTCAGTTTTATCTTCAATACTTCTTAGATATTCTTCCAGAAATAACCTATCATCTTCATCTTTTGGGATAAGTCCTAAATATTTATGTTCCCAAATAATACTTCTTTCATTATCGTCTGCATCCGATAAGTCTTCATAATCATAGTCAATTTTAAAATCACCCTTATTATCAAAAATAAAAGTGATACTTGTCCAAGGTTCTTGTCCATTGTTCTTAAACTCATACCACAATTCTTCTAAACCATCTAACAATTGCCGCCATAATTTTTTGTACTCTTCTTTATCTATTCCAAATAGGTTTGGAATATCATGGCTATATGTTGGAATACTATTATTATCTGGGTAATAATAGAAGAATGACGTTCTTACATCCTCAGTTATCTCACCGTATACAAATACCTTTAACCACTCTTCTGGTATTGTTTCAATTACGGTCTGTGCAATTTTTTGATAAATGCTATTCAATCTTATTTCATCCATATTCAATTTCCTCCAGGTTTATTTTTGAACTCTTTGAACTTCCATTTCCCATCACCAATTTTATACTCTATATCAAAACTTACAGGACGCTGTGAATTCCCTTGATACTTAGGATTTATTTTCACCTCCACGCTTTTTCCTTTCTCAAGAGCTGTAGCCCACATATTCTCAAGTTTCTTCCACTCACCTTTATTTAGATTCCCATTCATAGGAACTAGGTTGTCAAGACCACCCGAACCTTTAAATATAGTTGCTATTAAATGTCCGCCATCATCGTCTGGACGTCTATCTTCTCTACCCGCCACCTTCTGAGCATGGGTGTTTCTTTTTCCTTGTTCTAAATTAAGTTTTCCTTCACAACTTACTATACGCCCCTTATCATCGGTTTTGTAAGTGTGTCCCGATGGAGTTGTATATTCGACGTTCGGTTTTAATACCTTTCTTCTTTTTTCATCTCTTGTATAATGGTCACCATAGTTTACCTTAGTAGGAGGTTTCGAAGGTGTAGCTTTTGCCGTCCCCTTAGTAGAGGACTACGTATTATTTGTTACAATATGGATTATGTATCAGGTATCTCCCGTTTTTCATCGGGATGTTTTGGCAGCTTGTCCCTTTTCTAGTTGTTGCTCCACAAATTGTTGTTTGTCCTCGCATCATGTTCTGGTCCTCCTAACTTGCATAGGGTTTGTGTATGAAAATTTTAGACGAAAAAATACCCCAGACGAACTTTAAAGTACTCGTTTGGGGTTAATCTGCTCAGATTTCAAGTTAAAATAAAGCCTTTGAAAGTTTATCAGTGTTTGTCAAGTTGTTTAGTGTTTGGTTTGTTGGTGGTATTGTACGACCCTGCTTTTATAACGTAAACTCGGTAATTAAGGATTCTTCAATCCATCAATAAACGCCTGAAAACTATCGGCAATCTCATAAGTATTTTCATCTTCACTTGACTGCTCAAAATGGAATACATGGTCCCAATAATAAATTCCTTTATACTCTGGATCAGTTACTAAAACAATCTTTCCCGATCCAGGATCATCGCCTATTATTATGCTATTTGGAAACAAATCGTCCACATACTCGTCGTACCATTTAATAATGTCAAAAGGTCTTTCTACTCCCAATCCATACATGACATCAAGAGGTATATTTTCGTTTAACTCTTCTACAAAAAAAGTACTGTATCTTACAATTGCAGTACCCCCATTATATTCTCGTAAAAATTGTTTATAGTCTTCTGGTAACGAAAAGCCTATATATTGTTCAAAATTGCTTATCATCTCATCTGTGGCTTGTCCAAAACCCTTAATATTCATTTAACACAGCTCCTTTTCATTTTTTCTTTTTTCGAGAAAGTGACATTCCGCCTCTATGCCTAAATCTATCATGCAATTCTTTATCAACTTCTTGCATTGTTTGACCATCTTGATGATGATGCCAAGTACTTTTGTTTGATTTAGGCCCATTTGGAGCCAATTCATCAGCTTTCGCAAAATCCTTTGGATAGCTTTCAAACTTCCCTATATCAACTTCCTGTTTTACCATTCCAGCCCCCTTGAAATCTGGATACCCACCAGGATATGATACAGAATTCCCTTCCCAATCATGATAAGTCCAAGTATTATCTTCATCAATTGTAATCTTTCCACCTTTTTTCTGCCACTTATCTGGATCAGGTGAATTTTTCGGTTTAGTGGCAAGTTGTTCTTTGGTAAACTGTTTAGCTTTTGCCGTCCCCTGAGTAGTTTTATTCCTGTTGCTTCCTCCAATTGATATTGAGCCTCTTTCATTATTTATAACATTTATCACATGGGGGGGTAATCTCATTGCTGCCTTTGCCATTTGCTTAGTAACAACCGATAAACCTTTGTCGCCTACTAAGTTTACAACCTTATTCCCCCCAAATTTCCCAATCACATAAGCTCGCTGCTCAGGGCTCAATTTCTGAAATTCATCATATTCTTTCTCTATGCCAAGGATAACTTTGTTCGTTGTTCCGAACGGGTCACTCACCATTTGTCCAGCAAATTTTTTTGCCTTGCTATACTCTCCCCTCAGGGATTGACCAATATTTTGTACCGTTTGCTCTGGATTATACCAAAGTTGTTTTGCTAACTCCACTGTATCTGTGAACGCTTCTTTTCCACCATCCCAAACTCCCTTTCCAAAACTTTTAGATAGTACAAGGGCCTTTCGCATGTCATTTTTTAATCGCTTAACCCTTTCATTCTGGCTGAGGTTATTCTTTATCTTCCTTGCCTGGGTAACAACCTTTCCCCCTTCACGCTTTACGAATGCAGTCGCTTTTTGTTTCGCTGCTTCCAATGTCCCTTTTGTCTTCTTTGTAAATGCTTTCGTTGCCCTTGCCATCGAATTCAAAAATTTTTGTGTTTGTAATACTGCCTTCTTTGCGAATGCTTTTGCTGCTTTCCCTATCTTTTTCCCCGCTTTTACAATCTTCTTTACTGCTGTTTTGGCTACTTTTATTCCCTTCTTTATAGCCATTTTTGTTGCTTTCACAGCCGATGTTATAAACTTTTGTACCTTTACCCCATTCTGTTTAATGGTCGTTGTGAGCTTGGATACCGTTCTCTTTATGGCTGTTCCTGTTTTTGATGCCGTTTTTTTTATCGCTGTTACTCCTCGTGACACTGTTCGCTGCACAGCGGCTGTCGCTCTTGACACCGACTGTGAAAACTTCCTTATTTGCAGTCCTGCCTTCTTTTTTAATGTCCCCCACCAGCTCATGTCTTCCGCCCAGCTTTCTTAGCTTTGACTGCTTTTAGCGCCATTTTCGCTCGTGCGGCCACCTCACCAACAAAAGGGACACATGCCGCAACAGTGCGAGCGATGTCTTTCCCGCCTTCCTGAAGATTCCCGTCCGCATCTCCTGATCCCGGGATCAATCCTGCTACGTGCTGGGCGAGTTCCGTCCTGTCTCCCTCCCATTCTTTCTGTGGAGCTTCCTCTTCTTCTATCAAATCGTCCACAACAACTGGCCCTTTCACCGTACCTTCCATTTCCACTCGCAAACCCTGAATATCGGTGATGCCATCCAGCATCATACTGCTTGCACCGCATACCATGTAGACAGCTTCCTGTGCCTGGACACTTAGCTCATTACCTGCATCGATTTTCAGGTCTTTTTCCGAGGTAAAGACGATCGGTTTTTCGCTGTGGATTTCGATGCCATCTTCTTCATGCAGCTTGAGGAAGATTCCCTCTTCCTTGGCGGTAAAAATAAGTTCCTGTCCCCCCAGCATCATCTCTTTGCCATGCGGCGTTCCCCAGTATTTGATAGCGGGGTCTTCTACCTTGGGAGAACGGTCTTGTCCTCTGCGAATGGAGCAAATGGCTACCGCTTCTTCTTCCCGGTTGCCCGGGATGTACAGCTTCACAGTATCTCCTAGCTCCGGCATGCAGTACCAGCCACTGTTGCTTTCAGCGGTGTAGGGTGTGGAATACGGAAACCAGCAGGCTTCGTTTTTGTCCTGGGTTTTATCGATATCGAGGTGAATTTTGACGGTGTCTTTGGCTACATCGAGGATTTTGCCTTCCAGGGATGCCCCTGTAATCTGATCGTTAAAAATCAGGTTTTGCCGGATGCCTTTTTCCGATGCTAATATGTATTCGTAGGTCATGGTGCCGTTTTTCATCACAGCCGTAGACTCAGCAACCACTCGCTCCTTCCCTTTGTAGGTTATTCTGTCTCCAAGATTGAAATAGGCTTCGCTTTCTATTCGATAGTACAAAAAATCGTTCCCGCTCAACCCTGCTGCATAATCGTTCTCTGTTGTTTTCATATAGATGGGAAGGGTTTTCTTCACGCTGTATTGATGCTCCCATAGCTCTCCCGGTCTTCCTTCCGGCATGCCGAACCAAAACTTTGGTGCATCTGCCGTCGCTTCTGGAAGAAGAACCGCACCAAAATGGGAGGCCATTCGTTTCAGAAACTGCCAGTCTGTCTCTTCATATTGTATGATGCATTTCCTAAGTTTGGAAGTCTCCGAAACAGTATCAATATAGTCAGAACCAGAATAATTGGCGAGGATTGTCTCGATCAAGTCAGTGTATAGCATGTCTTTATTTTGAAAGGAGCGGCTTTTCCGCTTCACATCCATCCTGCACGTATGGGATCTGGCTTCCAGTTCTATGTAATAGATACCTCTAACAGCCTTGATCTCGATATGGGACACCTGTCCGCTAAAAAGTGGCCGTACGATGCGACCATTTTCCACCTGGTTAACTTTCACCGTATCCGTACTGTTTGCCATTTCAATATAGAAGTCTTGTTGTTCTTCCGGGATTATCCCTGTGACATAGAGTTTCGCATGGTCATTTACTGTTTTCACAATTTTAATTTCATTTAGACGTTGCACCTCATAAGGAGATATAAGCTCAACATTTCCATACCCTGCCCTCATTTCCACCTCACCCCTCCTTTACTTTTCCTGTGAAGTCCATAATAAAGTGACATGTTCCTTCTTCAGTCCCCGCTACATCTACCTTCCATTTCTTACTCCTGTCCATCATCTACAATACTGATGATCCCAGCATACATACACTGGTTCGTGCATTTGTTGAGAAGTGCGGGATATTTCCCGATCAGGACATTCTGTTTCCCGTTTATCCATGGCATCGTCACAACTGGCGTGCAAAGTATTCTTGTAAGCACACCTTTATTGGCCGCTGTGGCCGCCGCTACTGCCGGGTTGGCCATACTGCTGCACAAGCCGAAAGGCATGATGTTAATGTTTGGCTTATAATCCATAATGTTCAACTGTGCCTTGCCCCTGCTGTATACGCCATGACTGAAAGGAGCTTGCAGTTTGCTCTTCGTACTTCCATAACTGCAGGATAACACCGCCCCTGCCACTACATAGCTTTGCCCTTCCCCGTTACTATCAAAAATTTTGACGTCCATAGGTTATCCCCTCTCTTCAACGATTTCCTTTTCTACTTTTTTGAGCCGAATCCCCGTAAAATCTCTCCGCAATAAGCTTTCTGCCACATCCAGACTAATAAGAATGTACTCTTCCATAATCCCTTTTATTTTGAAAATTTTATAAGGCGCTGCTTTGCTTTCATCAATCACTAGCCTTTTTAACGTACCGTCTTTATGAAATTCAGTTTGCTCGGACAGACAATCTATACGAGGCGGCACAATCAGCCAGTATAGCTCCTGTCTCAACCGTTTCATGTCCTTTAGCATAACAGATTTAAAATACAGCTTCGGCACATACTTTTCTATGATTTGCTTGCCTCTATCAGATAGCAACGGAATAGGCTTTTCAATAAAGTCTACATATTCTGTTGTATCTTGTTCCCTAATTTGAAACTGAAGATTCAACTTGTCCATGTCACGGACTTTCTTTTTTGTCAACATCTCTTTTGTAATCACCTGGGATATACCCATCGGCTGGACAGCATCCTGTATCCTTTCATCCTGCGAAATGATAAAATAGTTCATCCTTTGTCCCCTTCCCTGGAAGTTAGAATTTCAAAATAATGCTTTCCCTTTGACTGTTATCGAGTCTTACTTTTTCAATATCTTCCACAGAGAATACCGCATTTTCAAGATTAGCCCCTTTGAAGTTAGTAGCGGTAAGGTTGGCTCCTACAAACACAGCGCCTTTGAGATTTGCATTTTCAAAGTCAGCTCCCTCAAGGTCTGCTCCTTCAAAGTTCACCGCAGTAAGTCCTGGCATTTCCCAATAGGTTGAATCAATTAAACCACTTAACCCTTCAACATCACGAAATATGGCACCTTTTAGATTACTTTGGCTAAAGTCGGCTTCACTAATTAGGCTGTGGCTAAAATCCGTTCCTTGCAAATTACAATGAGTAAATTTTGTACCAAGCAATATACACCCACGCAAATTACTTTTTGATACGTTACTGTGCTTTACATCTGCATATCGTAAGTCAATGCCTTCATAATCCCCGTGGGACAAATCAAGGTTGGAGAATACTTCATACGCGTACTCATACTCTAGCTTTTCTTCTAGCCATTCTTTCATCTCTATGGAATCTTTTACTCTTGTATCCTCTTTATAGACAATTTCGCTAATATCCAGGTATTCTCCGACCCGCACTTCCAATTCCTCTTCTCTCTCGATATCCGAATATTCGGGCAATGCGGTTGCCTGTGACATCGCATACTTGGCAAGACTGACAACATACAGATTGTATTTTTTAGCCTCTCTCAGCTTTATCTTCTCAATATCCGGTTTTGTGATGGCTCCCATGTATGTTTTACTTCTTTTTTCCAGTTCACTTTCTAATCGATCTAGAAATTGAAACGCCCAGCTAGCATCATATTCGATCTGGCATTCCTTTCGATCAAAAAACCAGGTATTATCAAAAGCCTCTAGTAAATAAATATGTCTTCCTTCCAAAATTTCCGTACGCAACATGGAATACGTAATATATCCGATGTTATTCTTTTCTCCTTGTGCTTGCATTTCTTTTATTTTTAGGCATAGTTGCTTAAAAGATTGGATAAACCCCTGAGCGAGTGCATCTTTATGCATTTGAAAGTATTCTTCCAAAGCGAACAGGCTTTCAAGACTTTTGCTTTCTACATCGTTTTCTATGAACTGCTGCACTACTTCCTCTTTAACCATTCTCTTTCTCCCTCCTCATTCTATAGCGCTTAGTTTGTTTTTACTTCCTTACCTGTGATGCTTGTGTTGCCATCCATCTTGATGTTGCTTTCCTTACAAGTTATATTGATCTCTTCTTTAGCAGACATGACAATTTTCTTTCCCGCGCTCATCGAGATATCTTCCTGCGAGACAATTTTGATATTTTTTTTGCTGAAGATTTGAATTCCGTCTTTTTCACTTAATTTGATGAAGATTTCTCCATCTTTTCCGGTAATGACAATCTCTTCCGGGCTAAGCATTATTTCTTTACCGGCCGCCGTTCTGAAATATTTAATGCCAGGATTTTCAAGCTTATTCTTTTCTCTGATCTCCGAATCTTTCCGTACCGAACTGATCGCAATCCCTTCTTCTTCTTTCTTGCTTGGAAAATAAATGCGGACATAGTCATTTATTTCCGGCATACAATACCAGCCGGTGTTTCCTTCTGCTGTATATACCGATGAATAAGGGAACCAGTATGCTTCGGCTACGCTTTGTTCCGGATCAATGTCAAGATGAACCTTGACATTGTCTTTTTCTACGTCGATTACCTTTCCCTGAAGAGACAGTCCTGTAATTCCTGAATGATAGAAGGTGTTCTGACTCATCCCTTTTTTTGAACATAAGATGTACTGATGCTTTAACAGGCCGTTTTTCATCTGTGTATATGCTTCGCAAACGAATAGACTTTTTCCTTTGAAATCTACCCTGCTGCCAATGTCAAGCACTTGATCTGTCTCTGCTTCATAGTAGATGAAGTCGTTTTCATCAACACTCTGGATGTAGTTCTCTGAAGCATTCCGGAAATCTGATATTTTTTTTCTTACACTGTAGTGAAAGTCCTCCAGCTTTCCTTTTGAGCCGCCTTCTGGCACCCCGAAGTAAAACTTGGGCCTGTCGAAAGTAGATGCCGGTACCAGCCCCGTGTTAAAACGGGAGGCCATTCTTTTTAAAAACTGCCAATCTGTCTCCTGATACTGCATGGTGAACTTTTCGATACGAGCGGCTTTTGAAGCTACATCCATAACATCCACACCTGGATAGTCAGAAGCTACTTTTTGTAGCAAAGCGGAATAAGGCATGTCCTTGTTTTGAAAAGAGCGGCTTTTCCGTTTAACATCTAAACGATACGTATGGGATACAGCTTCCACCTCTATATAGTAAATATCTCTAACTGCTTTCACTTCAATACTTAATACCATTCCAGTAAAGAGAGGGGTACTGTTGGACTGTTCATCTATCTGATTGATCTGGATCTGTGTGTGAGTATCAGTCATCTCGACATAACTATCCTTTAGCTCCTCCGGTACAATTCCCGTAAAGTACAATCTAGCATGATCATTGATTTTCTTCGTGATTTTTAACTCCAGCAGGTTGACGAGCTTATATGGAGATACCTGCAAATTGTTATATGTAATAACAGATAGACTCATATATCAGTTTCCCCTTTCTCATCGGACTATTTTCACCGAGTCCATAATTCCCATTGCTACAGGTTTCCAATCCTTCATCTCTTCTTCCGTGCAATTGAATGTACACAGGAGGGCTCTTCCCTCCAGCTCAGCAAAAAATAGTAAGTTATAAATGTTTACGTCCAATGCCGGAGCTAGAAAATCACAGAACCCAATGTTTCTTCCGTTCACATTTCTTACACCTTCTTCAAACCATCGGGCCAGTGGCTGCGTCTTTTTGATGACTTGCACCATGCTTTTTTTGAACGCCTCCATATTTGTATCATGTAGCGGGCTTTGTGTATGGTTGAAGGCAATGTTAATGGAGGCACTTTCATTTGTGTAGATCAGATTCGGCCTTCTTTCAGAAGGGTATTTCAAAGACGCAATTTCAGGAGGCATGACGATAAACGTCTCAGGCAAACGTAGCTTGACCTTATCCTTCAGTACACTTTTTTCCTCAAATGGGATGATTTCATCGTTTATTTCAATAAAGTCTGTTTGCACATCCTGCCGTACAGTTCCTTCATAACCATTATTTTCCTTGAAAATTCGAGCGAGTTCCTCCTGCTTTTCATTCATCAATTCAATAATTTTTTCATCCATATATTCCATCAGACTCACCATTCCTTGCTATACTTAATCCACAATCACTCTCTGAGGTCCGCCAGGTCTAAGCCCTGGCTTCGCTTTGCTCCCACCTTTGACCTCTTCCAAAATGCTTCCCAAATATTTATGTATCTGTCCATTCGAGTATTCCTTGTATCCTTTTCCCAACCTGTTTGCTATATAGTGAAGAATGAGTTCCCTGTCCACAATGCCCTGGTTCATGCACTGCATAGAAAATGCGATGTCATAAGGGTTTGGGTTTACACTGCCACTTTTTAATATTTCGGTTGCAAAGTACCTTAGGATAGCGGGGTTAAGGGTACTTTTTCTAAAACCGGAATATTTCACATGGATGATATTCACAGTATTGTATTCTGTAGCAAAGTCGGCAAAACTCTGGTATTCTGATCGTAATCTGGCTCCTGGCTTTAATTTAAACCGTCCCAGTTCCAGTTCATCCTGTTTTATCCGCACATCTTCATCCAGAAATATTTCTGTACCATAAGAAATGAAATCTGCGTGTACATCTTCTTTTTTAAACTGTATTTTAATTAAGATCTCTTCCCCTGTAGCACGGTAAGGGATTTGGCAATCATTTTCAAGCATATACATTCTGCCTCCGTGCTTCACGATTCCGCTTGTGATGGTAAGGCAGTCTTCCTCAATGAGGATCTCAGCCCCTACAACAACCCCATCCGAATAATCTTTAAACCGAATGTCGATGAAGTTCCTGGGATAATCCCTTAGACTCTCCAACATCTCTTTCTTCAAGATTCTTCCTTTCTTGAAGTTTGGATAAAGATCTAAAAACAATGACGCCTCCCCTTTCCTCTATATTTCATTATTTCCATCCATCAAAGTAATCCAATTCCGAGAGGTCGTTTTCAAAGGCGAAAAATTTCTTCTTGCCTAAATAAAGTTGTTCATTTTGTCTTGCAACGGGAACGACATGAAAGCCCCAATTGTCTTTGTCAGCAAACACAAAAAATTTCACTTCTCCATTTACAATGGAATCCGTATCGTCCTGAGGTATATTTCCACCATATTTCTCGGCGATGTTCCGGTACAATACAGGCTTATAGTTTTCAGCACAATTTATGTATACATACTTGTGCCGTATACTTCCCTCGTTTCCTTTTAAGTAGAATTCGATCTCTGTAACCCCAATCGGCCTGGATATGGATCCCTGAACCTGGCTCAGTCTTTCCTGGTTTCTGATCAACACTTTCTCCTGCCGATTATGTGTAAATGCAGTTAACGAATAAGGAACTACCGGGGCATGATTTGTGATGCTGGCCTCGATATATCCCGCTTTTTGGGCATTGAGATATCGCAAGGCTCCTCTCAAGCAGGATAACTTTAAGTCCGGCACCTTTCCCGTATCTTCTGATTTCTGTCTGAATTCGATACTCCTTCCTGGGACAAATTCCTTTAACGCTTCTCGGAAAACGTCAATTCTGCATGACTGACCTGTGAGTTTTATGATTGAATATTCCTGAAGCCTTCCCTCCTGGTAAAAGTCTTCGAGAAACTTACGAACGATTTCATAAATATCCGCTTTAATAAGCTGATTAATCTCTTTTATATTAAAGACTACATCTGGAACATCATACACATCCTTACATCGTCCATTTTCCCACACTGATAAGAACCAGCGATCCACTGCTGTGATTTTAAGGTCATTTTCGCGATAGTTCTTAGTTTCAGAATAAAACCGGTTTCTCAAAATACCGGTTTTCCGAAAAAATTCTTTTTTCATATCCTCTGCAATTTCCCACAAAAAATAAAAATTATTTCTTACCCTCTGATATTCATCTAATGTTCTGTTCTCATACTCCTTAAATCGGGTCGGAATTATTTTTTCCGCTGCACGGTAGTAAGCTTCAAATTTCTCATATACTGATCGAACCCCAAACTCATCTACATGCCGAAAAATATCCGTTCCAGGAATATCAATTAAGCTGTCGATATCAATTGCGCTCTTTCCATTACTGTAATAGTCTGCAAATACGATCTTCATAAATTGTAAAATCCGATAGGTGATGTTATTTCCTCCGAAATTCGTATCCCCGTTTTCATAGTTTGTATGAATATCAATTTTATAAGAGATGTGCCCATCTTCAATTCGAAACAAGCAGGAGGAAAGATCAGTGGTACCCCCACCACAATCAATGACAAGAGCTTTGTATTCTTCTCCATCTATAAAATTATTTTTCTCTATCTGATCAGCGATCGTATTAAAAAGCACCGCCATGCCTTCATCCAGTGCATTTTCGGATTCAATGTGATACTCCGGCAATATTTCAGTAAACATCTCGATAAACTGTGTTTTTAATTTTACCGGGCTGGATATATGTAGATTTTTAAAACGGCACTTAAACTGGTGCTCTGCCATCTTTATCACATACATGATATACGCTCTTAGAATATCGCTTCTTTTCACTTGCGCTGTGTTTCCCTGACCATCCATTACTTCCTCTATCTTCGTATAGCTGTTTACCCATCTCTTGATCCCATGAAATGCTGTAGCATGACCGCTGTATCCGTTCTTTTTCATATATTTCAGTGCTTCATAGCCGAAATTATACTTGATGTCTTGAGGGTCGGAGCAATCTATCACACTCACTACTGTCGGTAGAAGCTCTATCCATTCCTCCTTGGAAGTCGTATCAGGAAACATAACAAAATTAATGCTATTCAACCTTATCCTTCCATTTAACAAATCATTACTGCAAGGAGAAGATATATATCCGTTATCAAGAAAAGCTCCGGCTGTTGTGTTGGAAGTTCCAAAATCTATCGCCAGCGCTGTCTCTGTTTCCTCAAGCTCTCTAATCTCCAAATCTGCAATCGGTATCTTATAGTAGTGTAAGTTTGTAGGAGGAAGGGGTCTGTCCTCATAGTAGGTTTTATAAATATATTCTGAATCTTGCTTTCTAAAAAACAAAAAGCTGTAATTTCTGTTTCCGGTTCTTCTTATTTCAACTTCTTTTTCCGTAGACAGGTAATAATCCCCAACATCGTCTTTTACGAGATTGAGAATCGCACACAATTCGAGAGCATCATTCACAAGCAGTACATTAGATTCAACAATGTCATGTCCAACCTCCACACGATATTGATCCAGCTTGTCTACCTTTAACCCAGTATATATGGTCATTTTCGCTGGAATTTTTATATTTCCGTTATCCGACAGCGGTGTATTCAAATATTTTTTAAGGGCGGACTCTATTCTTTCAAACCCGTCTTTTTTAAAGCTCTTTATCAACAAGCTTTCTTCGGCACTTCTAAACTTTAAGATAGTATCAATTAGACTCTCCCTGTCTAACGTATTGATCAATCCTTTGACTAACTTTTCCTTGTAACATATGTTTCTCAGTTGAAATGTCGTCATCTCCAACAGTTCATCCCGTGTGTACCTTACTGCATTTCGTTCCCCTTCTCGGCTATTTTTATTTATATACAGCCTGTATGAATATGTGTTCATAGCAACCTGCCTCCCTTGCCTGCCTAATTAGTAGAGCGCAATGTTGTCCATTCGCATGGTTTCCGCGACACCGATAATACCAAAGTGGTTTTTCCAGTAAATTTCCGTATGAAAACGCACAGGGAGAAAAATTTCTTGAATAAGCTCAAGCTTTGCTTGAGTTGTCTCATTTTCTTCCTGACCGATGTAAATAAGCAACTCATCCTTTTCTTCACAATTTGCGTAAATGATGCAACTCTTAAATATTTTTCGCATCGTATCTCTAAACAGATATAACGCCTCGCCTGTTTCATATAGCCGCAAAATATTATGAGCGAGCACTTCCCTTTCTTCTCTATTAAATCGTCTTATTTTTTCTCTAACACTGTTTCCGAGAAGACCCCTTTCAATATCCCTGAGTACAAACTTGATATAATACTCCCGCTTGTTCATCCCCTGTATAAGATCAATATCCGCTAAAAAGTGAATAATGATATCAAACAAAGTGTCCCTTAACTCTATATCATCGTTGTTATTGGCATCGAACAGATCGCGGAAAATGTCGTAAAATCTATAGTAAGGATTGATTTCTACCTTTTGTTCAATAACCCGCGTATTAATCAATTCATTGCTTAGCTCCATATAGGGCGAATACACTTTAGCAGGAACGAAACGGATATACTGTTTCTCGATGCCAGACTGTTCCGCCTTTATGATTAAGTCCCATATGTAATTCAAGATAACGCTCCTTCACATTTGTATTCCGGAAAATACAGTTGTACCTCTGATACTAGAAAGCTCATAAGATCATAGAGGATAAAGCTGCTGCTTTCGCGTGCCTTGAATCGAAGCCGCATAATTTTTTTATCGCTTTCAACTCCCATATTATCGTTTATGAATCGGTTCATCCCGTAGGTTTGTTCCATTCCATGCGCCCGTTTGCTAATTTCTATATGCTTTAATTCAAGGTACCTGGAGACTTCAAACGAGTTTATGATCCTCACAATTTCCCCTTTCGCTCTGACGCTCACTGCTTGCTTCCGGGCAAATCCGCTAACGAAGCTGTTTTCTCGCTTGTTTGATACCAGCTCGTATTCTATCCTGCCGATGTTTGTTTCTACAGGTTGTGTGATTTTAAGCACATTCCATACCTCTGATTTTTCCCTAGGTGACACAATAATAAGCTCCTCTGGCGTTCGTTTGATGTAGCGTATTATCTCCTCGTTCCCCTCCACAAGGTAACCATGTTTTGTGCCCATTTTTCGCAGTGATAACACATGTTCGAAATTTACCTTGTCAGTAGCCGGAACTGGAAAGCCGATGTTTTTTAAAGGCAGCCTTTCTATATTCCATAAAGGGATCATATCGAGTTTTTTATATTTTTCATATTCTTCCAGATCGATTGTTATTTCCAGTATTTCTTCCTCTTCCTTTAGCGTTCCCTCACATCCCACCAACATGACATCAAAAAATTTATTCGCGTACGGATGGTTTATAGTTCTCCAATGAATTCCATTTATCAAGAAAATATTGTATAATTTCTCTATTTCGTGCATATAAGCTTCGTTCTGTTGAAGACGTACCTCGATCCTATAACGTCCTCCTGTGGTGATTATCTCTCCTGAAAATATTCTCTGGCTATCTATAAGTTTTTTTATTTTCATGAAGTTGCACTGTAAAAATATCGTCAGTAGACGAACCTCTTCCTTTCGATCTACTTTGCATGCCAAACTCTTCATATCATAAGTCTTCTCTTCTACATCTTCAGGTATCATCGGGTATAGAAATTCATGGACTGGATCCAATTTATCTCTAGAGCATACTGTCACATAAACATCATATTTCTCCTCGCTATCTCTCACCTCGTTAAAGACCCGTTCCTCCAACTTCCTGTTCATTTCTTCCTGATATTCCACCAGATTTAAAAAAACCCCTGTGATAATATTTTTCAGCAATCTACGTTGCTCAAGGTCTTCCATCTTACTTAACCTTTCCATTACAATGTCTTTCATGACCATTTACTTGATTCCTCCCGCTTTATTAGGTACTGCATCCGCTTCTCCCATGTCATTATTGAGTGCTTGGCCATTAGGAGTAGCATCTGAACCCGCTAAGCCGGCCTTTGGAATCGGATTTAGCTTTTCCTCGGCTTTCATTATCTTCCGTTCTATGCTTAGAACTTTTTCGAGCATGTCAATCTCCTGATAAACCTCCTGGGCCATAGTATAGGACTCAATGGCTTTCTCAAAATCCTGTGAGGAATAGCTCTTATCCCCTTTTTTTTCTAACTTTTCGCCATCCAGCTGCTTTTTTTCCTTTTCCAGATTGGATATTTTTTCCTCAACTTCATCCAATTTTGCTTTTATCTCTTTTTCCCCATTAGCAAAGGAAACTGCAATTGCCGCTTTCCTTGCTTTTTGATATGTATTCTTTGCTCCTTGGTAATCTTGTCTTTCAAATTTCATATCCCCATCTTTCTTCAAATTTAAGACTTGGATAAAAGATTGAGATTTATGTATTTTCTCCTCTAATTCTTTCATGTTAAAATCTTTACGACCTTGCATTTCTTTTTGCGCCTTCTCATACTTGCTTACCGCTTTCGCGTAATCGCCTTCCTTAAAGGAAGCGTCCCCATCTGTGATAAGCTGTGTTATCCTTTGTTTCTTACCGAGCAACTGAGCATGTATCTTATCTTTAATCTTTATAGCTGCATTCCGTGCTTCGCTGTATTCTTTTAAGGCTTTCGCATAATCCCCGTCCTGCACGAAAATATCCCCATTTTTCTCATGCTCGAACATACTGGCAACTGCTTCTGCTTTTTTCTTCGTGTTCTGTATCTTATATACGATCGCTCCTCCCCCAACTAATGCAAGAAGCAACAGTGCTAATGAGATTCTTTTTATTACTCTTATTTTTTTTGTGGGATCTTCTTGATAGGTCTTGTTTACAAAAATTGCGACTGCGGTATAATTATTTACTATCTTTTTCTGTTTACTCAAAAGAACGTCTTCCAGAATGTCAACCAATTCCGAAGGTTCTTTTACCTCTTCCATTGCATCCAGCATTTCGATGCCACTTACCCCCTCCCATAACCCGGAGGTACACAGCACCATCACATCTCCGTCTATCAATTGATACTTTTTCGATACAAAAGGTTCAAAATCATGGGGTTTTCCCATATAGTTCAGCAGGTTGTTTCTTTCTTCATGCTCTTCAATTTCATCTTCCGGTATCTTCTCTTCATCTGCCATCATTTGCGCAAGACTCTGATCCTTGCTTTTAAAATTGAGTCTCCCGTTCCTAAAATGGTACAGCCTCGTGTTGCCTGCAACGGCCCAAATCATTTTTGAATAATCCGTTACTACCATTAGCAGACTCGCTTTAAGCCTTACCCTTCTGCTCTCATCTTGCAACAATCTGTGAGCTTCCTGTATGTATTTTTTTATTCTCATTCTGGACATCGTAGGATTATTCATAAAATTCCCCAATATGCTTTTGACTGCCATTTCAGCACTTTCTACTTCCCTATCCGAATCGAGTCCGTGTGCTATCACCCAGCAGGCCATATCGTCAAGTTCCGTAAATGCAAAATAGTCTTTGTTATTTATGAAAGTACCTGCTTCAGATAGGAATGCTGTTTTAAACTCGCTGTTGTCCTTTCTCATTCGTACACTCCACTCCTCCTTTTCATTCAGAATTTTATCTGCAACCCCGAATTCTACCAGCCATTTTCTAGTATGATAACTGTTGCATTATCCTGGTTCCTCAGTCTTTTATATTCCACAGCTTCAATTATTTCCTGAGCAGCATCATAAGGAGAAATGTTCTTGGAAAGAATTTTTTCTAATTCTATTTCTGTTACACTGTTGTAAACCCCATCACTGCACAAAATCACCTTATCACCTTTATGTAATGGAATAGGTGCTTTACAAATTTCTATATTCTTAAAACCTTCATAGCCCAAGTAATTAATTAATCTCTTTCTCATCGGATGATCCAGTACATCATCTTTTGTAACTTCTCCCGCAAGATAGCGCTCCTCCAGCAAAGACTCCAAAATATGCTTTTGATTTATATTGATAAACTCACCATCTCTAAAAATCATGATGATGCTATCTCCTACAGCTCCCCAGTAAAGGTAGCCATCGGATATGACAGCAGCAACGAGTGTTGTTCCCCCCCTTGTTCCTTTGAAGTTCCGCAGAATCTCTGTATTGCTCAAACGGGAAGCTTTCGTAAAAAAAAGGGGGATGTTTTTTGTATTATTTAATTTTAAAAACTCCTGTATAAATGTAGTCACAGCAATGGTGCTTGCTACCCTTCCATTTGCAAGCCCACTGATTCCATCAGCCAGTACTGCTATCGTTCCGTTCGCGGTCGTTGCCGTCGAGAAGTAATCATCCTGCTCCTCCCGCCTTCCTATGGTTTGCCCATTGCCAATCAGGATATTCGGCTTTGCATCCCTATTCAGCAAAAGCCGTCTTACATAAAATAAAAGAAGAAGAGATATGATAAATGCCAGTACTATCAGGTAAGGTAGCAATTGCTGTTCTTCCATGATGATCATCATTCCTTGCCCGCCGCATTGCTTTCCCATTCAAAATGAGAGCCACATAAAGGAATAAATATAAATTTACTTCTGCCCAGTTGTATCACATCATATGCGGTTAATTCTACAGGCGAATACACTGCTTCATTATTATGATAGGCAAGTCCTGACGCATCACCGGGCAACAGAAAAAAGTTCCTCTTTTTGGGGTCGTATACGATAACAGCATGGTTACGCCTAGAGATCGTATTATCTCCGATAATTCGTATGTGCATTTCTTCAGATCTTCCAATAAAATTCTTTTCTGCCATAATCCTATAATCCTGACCAATTTGAGGTCCTTCTATACATACTAACCACCCAGTTACAGGCTCGATTCCCTCTACTTCCCCCAAATATGGCATTGTCTTCTCATCTTCACCCATTGCCACCATTTTTCTATTTTCACTCTTTAGGACTGGCTCTATCACAATGTTGCAATAAGGGCATGTGCTGCCGTGTTTTCTTGTACTAAACATATGTCCATTTTTGCATCTTGCCAGACTCATACCATTTATTCCTCCGTTTATTTTGAATCAAACGATGTATTCTTATTTGAACAATATCCGTGTGTTCGCTATGTATATAATGTCACCTGAATCAATCCTATACGGTGTTTGATTCTCCAATCTTCTCTTTGTACTTTTGTTAGCTTTTTTTACTCCAATTCCATTTTTAGAATCAATATCCTCAATGTACCAATTTCCTGCAGCATAGTTCAGCACAGCATGTTGTTTGCTGATCAGCGACGCATATTCAGCATCAGATAAATCGATGTCAACCTCGTTTTGGCTTGAATTTTTACCAATTAGCAAAGAGGTTTCCCCCTGTATATACCATTCCTTTACACTTTCCCCCTCTTCATCCAAAAGAACAAGTCTTGTAATTCCTTTTTTTTCCTCATGTTGAACTGTAAAAACTCGGTATTTTTTTATCACATACCTTATCGTAACAATTAAAAGAAGAAGACTAACACCTATTTTTAAGCTGGTATTCATATTCAACCCATACACATATATAAGGGCAGCTACTGCTATTACTACAATCAAAATATCTACAATATTTATCCAGAAGGAGCTTTCCGTTTCATTTGAATTCCTTATGTATCGTTTAAAAAAATTCGCTACACCCCTCACATCCATTCCCCCGTTTGATAATTAATGCTAACTTTAAAGTAATCAAATTTAAATGATGATTATTTTTTGTTTACTCGGAAATACCTTTCAAAAAATTTTGTTATATTAATAGAATGTTTATTTGTATTTTTTATACTCTTATTTTTCAATGTCATTTCCTTAGTTTTTGGGTTAAAACCAAAAAAACGTTCAAAATTTTTTTCCATATCCTTTATATCAAACCACTGATCCCCTCCATGTTCTCGGTGAACTTCTGCTTTTTTATCAGAGTCTTGTTTTCCATTCGATTTTTCTTCCTTTACACCGTTCATTTTGGCATCATAGGTCTTTCTTAATGACTCGTCATACAGAATACGATATGCTTCATTAATTTCTTTAAAGAGTTTCTCGGACTCACTACTTCCAGAATTCACATCAGGATGATATCGCTTCGCCAGTTTTCTATACGCCTTTTTTATTTCCTCCCGGGAAGCATTTCTTTCAATCCCTAGTATTTCGTAATAATTTTTCATTTTCTTCATCCTTGCTACCCTTTTTTACCAACCATACTTTTCAAAGGAATTCCCAGGTGTATTTTCCTCTATTAGAAAAGTTTACTTTTATGGTTAGAGGTGTGCTTTTAAAAACACACCTCTAACATTTTCGCTGCTATTTCCTGGAAATTTGATATCCTTAAAAGCACATCATATAATTAAACGCTATATCCACCTTCAATTGTTGTTTTCTCCGTCTTATCTTTTTTCTGCTTAATTAAAAGATTAAATACACCTACACCTTCTGTATCTCCAAATCTTTCAGAATAATCTACCACAAATGCATTAGGGAAATGAATTTTCCGCACAACCTGGTCTGCAGCGATTACTTCCAAAGTAACCTTTCTGTAACAATCAGCCTTTTCAGCCGGTATCAGAGACCACAGTGCTAGCTTCATCGTGTCATCAGCATTATCTCCATCTGTCGCTGTGATGATTTTTCCTGTTATCTGGAGAGTAGCGCCTACATCTGTAGACCTTGCATTCGAATCATTGGGAGTATCTGTCTCATAAGTTACAGTCATGATGTTATCCATACCTAGTTCAATTGTTTCGGCTCCCTCTACTCTGAGTTTAAATCCCATCGAAGTAACCTCCTCATTATTAAATATTGCTCTCGAAAACTTGATGTGCTTTCGAGGTTTATGTTTAAAGGTGTACTTTTGAAAACACACCTCTAACATCCTTATTATTTTCCTAAATAAATACTTCATCTGGATTCTCTACAAGTTCGTTAACAAAATCGCTTTATGAATATAGCACCAGCTTTTTATGCTTTGGCTGCGCTCGTTGCTTTAGTTATTGTGACCTCAAGGTTCTTCACATTTCCATTAAACACAAGATCGATATGACACAAATTGTTTTTGTCATCAATGATATAGTTTATGTCGTCTCCATCCTGGATAATGGAGTTAATGAACCCCCGCGTACCAAGCCATTTGCTCTTCTGACTGCTCGGATTATTACTGAAAAATTTTATAATGTTATCATGTTTAAAATCGTTAGTCTGGAATCGGAGAATCCTTTCTATATAAGTGCTTACAAGCGTTTTATAGATCGAATCAAATCCATCCTCTGCCATTGCGAGGCTTCTCGCTTTATAAACAGTAATTCTTTTTATATCTTTTCCTTCTAGTTGTGCATTCTCAGAAGAGAAAACAAAACCAAAATTTTTTCTATTAATCGAGTCCTTGATATTATTTGTGAATCCCGATATTTCCTTGGCCATCGTTGTCACGGCTCTGAGGCCGTTATCCCCAGCTTCTATGTCAAATCGTACTCCAGGATATTCCCTGCTTACATTCTTAAAGTATTCTCTCAAATATTCCGGACACTGGTATGCCGCTACAATGCCAGCGGCCACATAACTGGCACCTACATAGACACCCTCAATCCACAGCTTAAGGATGTCTTCCTTCTCATGTGAGATCTTCACTCCATCTTCGGTTTTCAACATCTTACTATCAATAACAACCCCGGATTTATCTTTTGGAATAATCGTAAAGTTAGGAAGGCATGGAATAGCAAATTCACTGTATTCTTTTCTCACCAGTACCTGGCATTTATCTATGTACTTATCAATGCCGGAAGTAGCCATATTGTTAAAAGTGGTTTCTTCTCCCGTCACAAAACTAAAAAATATCTGTACTTTAAAATCTTTAACTGCATGAAGCAACATCGCCAAAGATTCCATCGTATTGCCGTCTTGTTTTACAATTTTTTTATTTCCCTTGAATCTCTCTCTACTTACTTTGGAATTTCCCGATGACTCTAATTCTACGGAAGGAACTATACCAAACCATACGGTATCCGAAAAATCATTCTTTGAGTTTACCGTATTTAGATACGTTTCCAGCCTCATTATGTTGGTACTCTTAACCATCATATCAAGCTTATTATTCGTAATCAGAAGCGAAGGCTGCATCCCCTTATTTTTTGTAGCATATTGGTCAAAAAACATTTTCACACCTAAAATCTTTTCCACTAAAGGCTTGACCGTTTTCACAAAGTCATCTTTTGCATTCTTGTAAAATTCAAGGTAAGTATTGTAGTTCTGCACTTCTGTTTCAATATCAATTTCAGTCTGAACTGCAGGTAATGGGCAAAAGGTGCGTACAACAAGGTCTCTCACATAAGAAGAAGGAGTTTCAGTGACAGAATCATAGTCTTCTTCAAAAATGGCGGCCAGTCCATTGGTATTCTCATCAATTACCATAAGTTCCATGCTATCGCTTTTAGGAGCTTCAATGATTTTTAACTCACCGTTGTCACCGATAGTGAGCATACCAACCTGTATATCTTCAGATTTATTTTCTTCCTGAGCCCCTCCAAGCAAAAGTCTTGTCTTAATATCATCAATAGCAAGTGGCAGCATGGCCATAACATTGTTATAGTTTCTACTTGCATCTTCGAACAAATGATTTAACTTGTCTCCAAGATCAAGCTTTTTAGGATCTCCTTCGTCTAATTCCTCATACTTACTGTATAAATAGTGAATTTCTTTTCTCACCTGTCGGATATCATCCATAACTTTTTTCGGAGATATCATGTCCAGTAGGTTTTCAAACTTAAAGTCTACATTGGTTATCCCCTGTATTCTCTTCGTATCAATCAATGTAAATAACATTTTTAAAAAATCATTATTCTGATCGATATGAATTTCAGATATACAATCTTCTGCGATACCTTCTGGCTTTTTCAATGTATACATTACTTTTTGGTTAGCTGCATTGTAGAAGGAGTATACCTTGGGTGAAAACTTATCCAAAAATTCGTCAAAACTTCTTACAACTAAATGCTGGTTAATCTCCTTGATTTTGTCATCACTCAAACTATCAATCCCTTTTACATCTCCTACGAGAGTAATAAGGTCAAGCTTCTCTGGATTAATTTCCTCAAACAGTATCGTTCTATTGGTCTGATGAATAATATCCATAATCTTCAGCCATAAAAATTTATAAGTGATTTCCATAAACAGACAAGCCGCTTTGGACTTTATGTATCCAAGACTTGTACAGCTAGCTACTATAAAGAATTTTTCATAGTACAACCCTCGTCAACTTATAAATTTTTATAGCCTCCTCCTTTCTATGTTTTTAGTGAATAACATAGTAAAAAAAAACTTTTTTTAACAATCCACATATACGAGTAGCCATATTTAAAGTATGACTTATCAGCATCGACAAAAATAAATACCTTTATTTTGTAATATATACAATAAAAAACTTTTATTTAAAAATATGGAATGCACTTCTAGCATATAAATTAAACCTTTTTTTGGTATCGTGTCAATATAAAAAATAACAGTATAATTCTACTATTGTTTTATGCTATTTTTCCTATTATTTGATCTATCTTTTAAAGCTCTCTTTATATCTTGATCAAACATGTATATACTAGTATAGGAAATATTTCCATTTTAAAGATTAACTATAAATACCCATTTTATATTTTTTACCTAAAAAGGATAATTACACCTTATATATTCGGTATAATTTCCCCGTCTATTAATACCTAAAAAACATTTTTATTTACAAAATTTATAAAATATCCGTTTATCATATTTCTTATTATTTCCGATTGAGATTTTGTTAAAAAAATTAACATGTGGGTAGAAAACAGAAACAACTCGCGGCGTTTCTAATCTGATTTGCCATCTACGTCACGCCCTTCATAAAAAAAGGAAGGCTGGTGTACGCCTTGCAAATGTTTCTTCCTATAAACATGAGGATATTTAGGAGGATTCGAACTAAAAATAACCAGACTTTCCCAAAATAAGAAACAGAATTTTCTATACAAAAAGAACGAAAGGAAAAAGAAGCGCGATTCATCCCCCACCTATGCTAATGCTTAGAGGCGGGGGATCTTGTGCGATTCTGGATGAATTGGGATTGATGTATTGTTTGTTTTGAACCACCTTATACATTCATAAACTTTTTGATTCTCCGAAGGAGATGTTCTAGATAAAAAGCAATTTTAAAAAGTTTCAGTGAGTAGCATCTCTTTTTATAATTTACTGAAAGCCCCCACATAATCACGCTTGATAGCAGAGGCGTCACGTCCCTATTATAATGCCTTACATTTTTTATCCTATCCTCGATCAATCTTTCAGACACATCCAGAGGGGCCCTTCCGCTCAAATAATAGTATAATGTAGCCGCAAGACTATAAATATCCGAATATCTCCCTAACTTCGACTTTTCTGAATAAAATTCTAAAGGTGAAAAACCAGGGGTCGTAAATATTTTATGTTTGGGATCATTTTTATAATAAATAGCGGAGCCAAAATCAATAAGTATAGGCTGTCCGTCTGTACTGATAAGAATATTTTCAGGCTTTATGTCCCTGTGAATAATTCCTTTCTTATGTATAAAATCCAACGCATCCATCAAAGGAAGCAAGGTCTTATTAAAAAAGGCTGTCATAGAAACTTCTTTTTCTTCTATATATCTGTCAAGCGTTTTCCCTGGGTAATATTCCATAACAATATAGCCTGTCCCGTTCTCTTCAAAGTGATCAATATATCTAACTATGTTTTTATGACATAATTCTTTTATTATAGTAGCTTCATTAAAAAAAGACTCCATCAGTTCGTAATACTTCCCTTTAGAAGAGGGAAGCCGACATAAAACAGTTTTATCATCCAAATCTCGCAATACTAATGCTTTTGGAAAATACTCTTTAATAATTTGAATATCCCCACTCTTTGCATGACGACCAGTATAGACAATCGACAGTTCACTACAAGAAATAACGTTTTTTATTCTGTATGTATTCTTTAATAAGGTGTTCTTTTTAAGACAGATGTCACGGGTGGCTAATTCCACAGATTCCCCCTCCATTTACATATTTTACTTTTATTGTATATTATTCTAGTTCTGTTATCCAACGCAAGCAAGACAAAAAATCTGCCGCTTCTTTGTTATCAATTAAGATTATGTTGCATCCGTATTGTTATTGTAGGAATACCAGATGTTGATTTCGTACGTTCCGCTCACCTCTACTATTTCACCTACCTTATCCGCCCGGTACGTATGGTTAATAACCCAAGCACCTAAGATAGTGACCATTTTGTGGGATGGGGTAACGGTATGAGTGGCTTCGGAAAATTTTCGTCCCCGGCCACAGACGGCTTTCGTGACGATTTCCCGACGCTGCTTCTCTTTATTTGTACTCGACATGTTGTTACCTCCTCCATACAACGTTTCCCTACATGTGTATGCAGGGCAACCATCACGGGTGCAACCATATCCATTTCTTTCACACCTCATCCATGCCACCCTGATCAGCATCATGACTGATAATCCATAAGTATGCAGGGCAAGCGTCTTGGGTGAAAAGATTAATATCATACCATTCTTCCAAAGAAAGCATATCTTTATCTTTTTTGAATCGTTGTCTAAAAGGATTAGTATGAAAAAAAGGCTTGACTGCATAAGTGAAAATATTGAGCATGTATTATATGCATGGCAGGAAATCTCCAGTATTATTCAGGAGTCTTCCACTGCTTCTGAGGTGGCTACCGCCGCACAGCAACAGTCGGCTACGATTGAAGAAATGGCGGCCGGTGCTGAAGAAACGACGATTCTTTCAAACGAATTAAAAGCAGAGCTTGGAAAGTTTACACTGAAGTGAAAGTTTGTTCATTATTTTTTCCACGTCACGTGTCACAAAAACCACGCGAGCGGTTTCTATAAAGTGAACGGACGAGAAAGGAGGGAAAAAATGGAGGTTCGAGCAACCTTGATAAAAAAGCAAACTTCTTCGGCTGCGTCCGATAATTTCAAAGACCTGTTCAAAGCCTACTATCCTTACGTTGTGTGGCAAATTATGCGCATCATAAAGGATCAATCTCAAGCAGAGGACATCGCACAAGAAGTATTCCTTCAGCTTTATCACACAGATCGCACTGTCATTCAAAACATTCCAGCCTGGCTAACCAAAGCCGCCATATATGCTGCCTATAACAGCTTACGCTCAGAAAAGCGACGCACTGCGCGAGATAAAAAGCAAAATATCGAAGCAGAAACGTATAGTCCTTCTTCGGAAGAAAAATGGTTTCAACAAGAAGAAATTGCATCTGTACGACAGGTACTCATGAATATGGAAGAACGTGAGCGTACTCTTCTCCTTATGAAATATTCTGGCTTTACCTATAAAGAACTAGCACAGGCTGTCAACGTGGAACAATCATCTGTCGGCACATTGCTCGCGCGGGCTAAAACAAAATTTCGCAACATGTACAAACATATAAGGGGGTATGCTGAATGAAATGTCCGGATATCGGGTTTATTCAGGCTTACATAGACGGAGAAATAAACCGTGATATGCGCAAAGCATTCTCTGCCCATCTGGAGCATTGTCCAAATTGCCGCACTTCGCTGGAACAGGCAAAAAAACTAGAACAATGGGCAGAAACGGCAATACAAGAGGCTTTTACCGAGCCAAAGCGTTCCCATCTCTCCATTGACACAGATGCAGCCTGGGAACGCTTTGAACAGCGTTTGCAACACGAACTTAAACCTGTAAAAACCAAACGAAAAGGATGGATAAACATGAAGAAACCATACAAAAAACTCATGGCAGGTACAGCTGCTGCTGTGCTTCTTGGCTCTCTGGCTATCCCACAAGTACAAGTGGCTGCAAGCCAGTTCCTCTCCATTTTCCGCATGGATAAAGTAGAAATGATTAAGCTGACCCAATCCGATTTACAAGAGATCGAAAGATGGGTCGCGGGAAATGAAAAAGGAATGAAAGAGATTAAAGGGATCGGTAAAATATGGGTAGGAGAACAAAATGGAGACCGTGGAACACGTACTTTTGAAAAGAGAGAGGATGCTATAAAGGCAGGTTACGCGCTCCCTGCAATACCGGAAGGATACAAAACGGAAAACATTTTTGTGTCTCCAAGCTTTACACTGCACATGCAACTGGATACGAAGAAAACAAATGCCTTGCTGCATCAGTTGAAAGCCAATGTAGAATTTGACGAAAAACTGGACAACAAACCATTCTCACTGACAGTACCGGAAGCCGTTCATATAGAATTGGTGCCTGCGAATGCTGACACGAAAAAAGCACACCCGTCTGCACACATTTCATATATGGAAAGTGGTGCTCCGCAAATACAAGTACCAAAGGATGTAGACTTGAACCAGCTTCGTGAAACCGTTCTGTCCTTGCCATTCATCCCGCAGAACGTAAAACAGCAGCTCGCAAGCATCCAGGACTGGCAGCGTACTCTGCCTATTCCGTATATTATAGATGAAAAACACCAAACACGCGAAGTAACCGTGCAAGGTGCAAAGGGGATCATATATGAAGCGGAAAACCAGACATTCCTTATCTGGCAAAAAGACGGTAAACTTCATTACATGAACGCATATGACAGCAAGAACGAAACGCATACAGATGCCTTACTCTCACTGGCAAATCAAATGAAGTAAAGTAAGTAGCAAAGAGCGGCTCCTGTAACAAGGAGGTGCTCTCTTTGTGCGTTAGGAGGAAAAAGATTGAAATCGGAGTATGTAATTGAAACACAACGACTAACAAAGCAATACGATGGAAAAGCTGGATGCCGCAACATCACGCTTCAGGTACCTCGCGGAGTCGTTTTTGGCTTTCTTGGCCCGAATGGTGCTGGAAAAAGTACATTTGTTCGAACTTTGCTCGGCCTGCTTATTCCAACAAGCGGGAAAGGAACCATTCTCGGCGCTCCTATTGGAAGCATCGAATCAAGAAAGCGAGTCGGTTATCTTCCAGAATTATTCCGCTATCCTGAATGGCTAACAGGTCGCCAACTGTTAGAAACCCACGCAGACTTATGCGGCCTTTCACGCACAGAACGCAAAACACGAATCCCATACCTGTTGGAGCGAGTAGGGCTGCATGGACGTGGAGATGAAAAAATTCGGAGCTACTCCAAAGGCATGCAGCAGCGTATCGGCCTGGCCTGTGCCCTTCTCTCTGACCCGGAGGTTGTTTTTCTCGATGAGCCAACATCAGCACTTGATCCCATTGGCCGCCGTGAAGTCCGTGAACTAATGGATGAATTACGTAACGAAGGCAAAACGGTTTTCTTGAACAGCCACCTGCTCAGTGAAGTAGAAAGCGTATGTGACCATGTGGCCATTATTCATAAAAGTGAACTTGTTGTTCAAGGGGACTGGCGCAAGTTGTCCGCTGTGAAACCCCAAGTGGATATGACAATCGGGCCAGCTCCCTCAGCGATATGGGATGAACTGTCCCCCTTTATTATCCAGAAAGAATGCACTGGTTTTACAGACGAAGGGCGTACCCACTGGCTGCTTACACTGAAACAGGAAGAGAATATTCCTGTTATGATTCGTCATCTGAGCGACAAAGGAATTGCAATTTACCAAGCAACTCCCCGTCAGCCGCATCTCGAAGATGTATTTATGTATTGGGTGAACAAAAAGGAGGCGCAAACAGCTCATGTGGACAATCGCGAAACTAACATGTAAAGAAATTTTATACAAACGAATTTTTTATATTACCGTACTCATGTCGCTTGCGTTTCTCCTGTTTTACGGAATAGCTACCTATTTTGCGGCCCAGGAAGCGACAGCAAAAGCAGGACGAGTGATAAATTCGCCTGACTTCGTAATAGTAGAAACATTTTTCGCAACGCAAATTCTCGGGATCGGTTTATATTTCGCTACATTTATCACAGCGTTGCTCGCCATTTTGAGCAGCGTGGGCAGCATCGCCAGCGAAATCGAAAGCCATCAGATTGATACGCTGCTCGCCAGGCCTATTTCCCGGCGTACCGTCATTTGCGGCAAATTCATCGGGTTAAGTCTCTTGCTTGCTGGATATGCTGCTTGCTTGTTTCTTGGGATTCTACTCATTAACCAGTTGATTGGTGGTGACATACTCCGCGTCGAAATTACGTTTTCACAAGCTATTAAAGCACTGGGAATCTTCATCGTGCAGCCACTCATTCTTGTCGCTGTAGCTCTTTTGTGCAGTAGTATGATGACGACAGTAAACGGCGGAATTGTTCTTATTATTCTATATGGAATTAGCTTTATCGGTGGATTTGTAGAGCAGCTAGGCGTTCTCATGGAGAAAACAGCAATGATGAATATCGGAATCATCTCCAGCCTACTTTTCCCAATGGACTCTCTCTTCCGCAAAATGACGATCTACTTGTTTGACACAGCAGACAATCCACTATCTTTCGCTGCCCAGGGTTTATTCGGCAGCCTGTCTGCCCCGAGCAATATTATGCTGGCATACACTGCACTATATGGTATCGCAGCCCTTCTTCTGGCAATACGCAAGTTTACAGCCCGAGATCTATAAAAAATTGTATTTTGTTCATAAAACCATAGAAAGAGCTGAAAAAGGAGCCAGCTTTATAAATGTAGCTGGCTCCTTGATTTATCAAACTTCGATGCATTTTTCTTTCTCGCTTACGCACAGCCGCCGCAGCCGTCGCTGATGCCTTCTGGCCTGGCCTTCGGGTATCCGGTGTCGTTGTACAGCGGATCACCGCCGGTAGATACGATAATATTTTCGGACACTTTATTGGCAATAACGCTCGTAACCATTTGCAACAACTCATTAATGTCCTGCTGCGTTTGCTTAAATTCCTGGACAATCGGAATTGTGTCCAGTTCATCCTGTAACGCGTCGATTTCTTTTTCGATTTCCGGGATTTGATCGTACTGGCGGCTGTGCTCCAGCTTAACAATGCGCTTTTGCTTCTGTTTAATTTGCATAATTAATCCCTGCACCCGTCCGTTGGCGCTGATTTTTTTCTCCGCCTGCTTAAACCGCTCGACTTCTTCTGAGTTTGCAATGAGCGCAGCCAGTTCTTTTGCCGACTCAATAATGGACGAGTAGTCATACGTACGTTCCTGTTTCTCTTCCATCAGCACGCTACACCTCTACTTTGGTGACGACCTCACCGTATAATGTCCAAGTTTGTGGCTCTGTTATTTTAACATGAATCAACTGTCCGATACAGTCTTCAGTTCCTTTAAAATGGACAATTTTGTTTGTACGCGTGCGGCCAGTCATCATATCTGGATTGTTTTTGCTTGGGCCTTCTACCAATACTTCTACAACTTTGCCGCGGAGCGCTTCATTTTTCTCCCGTCCGATGCGCTGTACCAGATTAATCAAGCGTTGCAAACGCTCTTTCTTTTCTTCTTCGCTTACGTTGTCTTCCATGCCTGCGGCTGGTGTGCCATGACGCGGCGAATAAATAAACGTGTAGGCGGAATCAAATCCAACTTCTTCCACAAGCGACAGCGTATCCTCAAACTGCTCTTCTGTTTCGCCCGGGAAGCCGACGATAATGTCCGTCGTCAGCACAACGTCCGGAATCGCTTCTTTGATTTTGCGCACAAGTTCGAGGTATTGTTCACGCGTATATTTACGTGCCATCTTTTTTAGAATTTCATTATTGCCGGATTGCACGGGCAGGTGAATATGTTCTACAAGATTGCCGCGCTTGGCAAGCACTTCGATCAGGTGGTCATCAAAGTCACGTGGATGGCTTGTCGTAAAACGAATACGCGGCACGTCGATTTTGCGCACTTCATCCATCAAGTCGCCAAAACCAAACTCAATATCCGTAAAATCCTTGCCGTAGGCGTTTACGTTTTGACCAAGGAGATAGATTTCCTTGTAGCCCTGGCGCGCCAGATCCCGTACTTCCGCAATCACGTCTTCCGGACGGCGGCTGCGCTCTTTTCCGCGCGTATACGGCACGATACAGTACGTACAGAACTTATCACAGCCATACATGATATTTACCCATGCGCGTAAGCCTTCTTTGCGGACTTTCGGCAAATTCTCTACAACGTCGCCCTCTTTGGACCACACTTCAACGACCATTTCCTTGTTAAAGAATGCGTCACGCAAAAGCACCGGCAGGCGGTGAATATTGTGCGTACCAAAAATAAGATCGACATGCTGGAAGTTTTTCAGGATGCGGTTCACAACCGCTTCCTCCTGTGACATACAGCCGCACACGCCAAGAATAAGCTCAGGCTTTTCCTTCTTCAATGGCTTCAGACGGCCCAGCTCACCAAATACTTTATCTTCCGCATTTTCGCGAACTGCACAAGTATTGTACAGGATAATGTCCGCTTCCTTCTCATCTTCCGTCGGTGTAAAGCTCATTGCCTGAAGCAGGCCGATAATTGTCTCTGTGTCATGTTCGTTGGCCTGGCATCCGTACGTGCGAATGAGAAACATGCGGCCTTTCCCCAGATCTTTTAGGTCATCTGGAATGCCTTCGAATTGATTGTAGGCGATTCCGTTTTTCGTCCGTTTTTTCGCTTCTTTCAAACTCGGCGGCGTACCGATGAAATATTTGCTGTAATCCTTCTCCTTCTTGGTGGATTTTAAGTCCACGGAAGAAGATGCATTGTTTTTTACTTCTTGTGTCATAATAACCTCCGTAAAAAATAATGATTTAATATTGATACGACTAGAATTATACATAACTAACAGCATAAAAACAAAGGAAAAGTCAAGTAATTAATTATAAAATAAAAATCCTTTACATACAAAGGAAGGTTTAGCCAACATGGTTTTTATAACGACCATAACGCCTCCTGGCCCGTAAATGACGAAACCCATTTGCCATAAAAAACAGGCGGGTGAGCGAAAAGTAGGTCCTCCGCTTATCCGCCTGTTCCCTTTTTCCTATCCTTGTGCGCTTATGTGTACCATGATTTCGCTTCCTTCGACACAGAATGGAATGCTGATAAACTTATGCACAGAACGGAATTTGCTTTCCCCTTCGTTGATAATCGGCGGCGTAATATTAACGCTGTAACCGTTATTCGCCAATTCTGTACAACATGCCGCACCTACCCAGTTCCCAAATTCAGAAAACGCGCTCCATCCCATTTCGTCGATTTCATTTATTTCTATACCACCAAACATCCGTCCAATGATGGAACAAACCATTTTTTGCGTCATTCCAAGGATCAAATCCACTTTCAACGATCCAGTCATTCCGACGATGACAGATATCTGGCCAGAAAAGATCGGATTCACCTGCAAAGAAGGTTTGCCAGGTACAACTTGCATTCCCAAATGATTTTCCAGCACGCTTCGCGTCCCACAAAGAATCGCGTTCACTTGATCTGCTTGCATGCTTCTCCATCCCCCATATATCTCATGTAATGTGTACAAAATGTGTAGCCGTTCTTCCCATTTACGAAACATACTTTTTGTAAATACAAAAGAAAGAACAATCCATCTCCCGCCTATAGAAAAAGGGGGCTTCTCGCTACTTATGTTAAAAAGCCTTTCATCACATCATGCGTATCAATGAAACGCCATCCACAATTAAAATCAGCTTATTTATTCTGCTTTTTTTTACATAGCGAGATAATTCTTTACTAGGCAATTATACCCATTTGTAAAATAACTTTCAACAAAAAAGATGAGGAAGTTCCTAGAAAAAAATACAAATCATACTTTTTTACCTATAAAATTCGCAAATAAGCGTTGAAAATATTAACATCTATGTCCCTCTTTATGACGGATATACTACAATTACGCCCCGAAAAAACCTGGAGGTGACCAAAATGCCGAATCATCATGACATTTTTCGCAACAAACGGGACTTTGCACGAGCTGAATTCGCAACGGAACTGTATAAGCCGCCCGGAAAACCACGCGCTCGAGAAGCTCACACACAGCAACATCAACCCACACCGCATAACGCCGGCTTCAAAAATGTCAAAGTCCCCTTCCAACGAAAAGCTGGTCTGCCAGGGAACCGGGCATAAAATAAATGAGGGATACGCGTTTGCGTACCCCTCTTTGCACTCATTTTTTTTCAATGGCTAAAATATATGGTGGCTGATTCTCCGGGTTTATGTATTCATATTTGAGAACAAGAAATTCTCGCGCTGGCAATTTGCGTACATACGCTTCCAAGACGGCTGCTTCCTCTTCTCCGCCCGCGTGACCGCGATATACAACCAACAGTACGATGCCACCGGATACAAGGCGGGACAACGCCGCCTGAACAGCCTGTAACGTTGAATCAGCGCGCGTAATGATCGTTTTATTAGAACCAGGGAGATACCCTAGGTTGAAAATGACGGCTTGTAACGGAGCGGCAAGCGCTGAGATCTCGGTGTGGGAAGCATGATGCAGAACAACGCAGTCGCTCATGCCCGCTTTCTCCAAGCGCGCGGCAGTCGCTTGAATGGCGGCTTCCTGAATATCGTAGGCGTGTACCATGCCTGTCTCTCCAACTAGCCCGGCTAAAAACAGCGTGTCATGCCCGTTGCCGGCCGTTGCATCGACAACCGTATCCCCCGCCTTTACACGCTCAGCCAAAAGACGGTGCGCCATCTCCGTAATACGCGGCAAGCGCGCGCGGTTATGCGCCTCCATCGTGTTCATATCTCAATCACCTGCCCGATTTCGGCAAGCTGCCAGCAGCCGGAATACCTTCCTGCCGCCGCGTCGTCCTCATACTTCTTCCGTGGGATGTCAGGCGACAAATGCGTAAGTAGCAATTGTTTGGCCCGAATGCGCTCCGCCATCTGTGCTGCTTCCCGGGCAGAAAGATGGGCACGCTTTCCCCGTGGCACATATTCCGTTGTAAACGTACTTTCGCAAATAAACAAATCGCAATCCACCGCAAAGATGTCCCAATTTGTGCCTGGCCCGGTGTCAGCCCCGTATACAATCGTCTTCCTCCCATCCGTTATTTTCATCGCATAACACATGATCGGATGATCGGTGCGTAAAAACGAAATCTCAACGCCGGCCAGATGCAGCACACTATTCTCCATTACCGTGTGTAGAACTGTATACTGGTGATATGTCATCTTATGCGCCCAATCCTGCGGCTCGGCCGGACCGTATACCGGAAACGTACCATTTCGCTTGCCAAAAATGGAGGCCATCATAACGCCGTACTGCAAAATCGGCATATCGCAAATATGATCATGATGATAATGAGAAAGCACAACCGCAGACAATTCCTCTATCCGAATATGCTTCATCAATTGTGCGTACACACCGCTTCCGCAATCAATTAATAGCTTTCCTGCCGCTGTTTCCAGCAGATACCCAGGGGTCGCTCCGCCCGGACCTGGGGCCGGTGACTCAAAGCCTAATACCGTAAGCCTCATTCTTTGCCCATCCTTTCGTTTTTCTCCTGCACACTTATGATAACAAAAGCAGACAACGCATTGCCAATTCCATGTTTTTTTGTGCAACAGAGATAAAAAAAAAGCACCGAGCGCCATACGGCAGTCGGTGCTTGATTTCGCTTATGATTACATAAACTCGCTGACAAGCTTTTGGAATTTCGCTTCGTCGATTTTGAGTTCCTGTTTCGCAAGACCTTCTTCGCGGAAGCCAGGTACCAGCGCTTCATACGATTCACGTTCCGTGTTTTGGTAAATCAGACCATTTACCAGACCGTCTGTTTCCATAAGCACACGCATTGCGGCAATGCGGTCATGCGGATCGTAACCTTCGATATCGCTCAGGTTTTTCACATGCTCTTTGAACCAATCGTACGTGTTGATTTTGTTGAATGTTACGCATGGGCTAAATACGTTGATCAGCGCAAAGCCTTTATGCTTAATACCTTGTTCGATTAAGCTGGTCATACCTTTCAGATCGCTGGACATTGTTTGTGCCACGAATGTCGCGCCGGATGCAAGCGCCAGTTCCAGCGGCTTCATTGCAGGCTCGATAGAGCCTTTTGGCGTGGATTTCGTCACAAATCCTTCAGCCGAACGAGGAGAGGTTTGACCTTTCGTCAGGCCATAGATTTGGTTATCCATTACGATATACGTAATGTCCATATTACGGCGGATCGCATGAATCGTATGGCTCATTCCGATCGCAAAACCATCGCCGTCACCACCGGCAGCGATAACCGTCAATTCGCGGTTGGCCATTTTCAGTCCCTGCGCGATCGGAAGCGCACGCCCGTGAATACCGTGCACGCCGTATGCATTGATATAACCGGAAATACGTCCGGAACATCCGATACCGGAAATAACTGCAAGATTCTCAGGTTCGAGCCCTACGTTGGCCGCAGCACGTTGAATCGCCGCCTGTACGGAGAAATCTCCGCATCCCGGACACCAGTTAGGTTTAACGCTATTGCGGAAATCTTTAAATGTTGCCATCTTACAACAGCTCCTTGCATTTATTGTAGATTTCGCCAGGCAGGAACGGATTGCCGTCATACTTCAGAATGCTGTTAATCTTCTCGGCCATTCCCACATGCAGTTTGAGCTGGTCAGCTAATTGACCGGTTGCGTTGTGCTCGATAACAATTACTTTCTTCGCTTTCTCCACCAATTTCTTCATCTCAGCCACTGGGAACGGATGGATAAGACGAACATGGGCATAATTAATTTTTACGCCTTCAGCCGCGAGGCGTTCTTTCGCTTCCATAACGGCACCGCGCGTACCGCCCATCGCCACCAGCAACACATCAGCTTCTTCGTGCTGTACGTCTTTGTATACTGGCGTATCTACTTTCAGGTTTTTCAGCTTACGGAGACGCTTATCCATTTGCTTCATACGAAGTACCGGATCTTCCGTTGGACGTCCTGTGTCGGTATGCTCAACGCCCGTTACGTGGTGAATACCGTTTTTCTGTCCCGGAATTACGCGCGGCGAAATGCCGTCTTCCGTTACCTCATAGCGCTTAAAAAGTTCGCCTTCCTGCTCTGGAATGTCTTGTCCGCCGAGAAACTTACCGCGGCGAATTTCCACACGATTCAAATCAAGCGGCTCAACTGTTTGCTTACCAAGAGATAGTTGCAAATCGGAAAGCACGATGACCGGCACCTGATATTCTTCAGCAATATTGAATGCTTCCACTGTATCATAGAACGCTTCTTCCGCCGTGCTCGGCGCAATTACAACTTTCGGAATTTCGCCGTGTGTGTTATAAATCATCGCGTTTACATCGGACTGTTCTTGCTTGGTCGGCATACCTGTGGACGGGCCACCACGTTGCGTATTCACGATAACAAGCGGTGTTTCCGTAATACCGGCCAGACCAATCGCTTCCGCCATCAGGGAAAGACCAGGACCGGCGGAGGCTGTCATCGCACGTACACCGCCGTAGTTGGCGCCAATCGCCATTGTTACAGCAGCGATCTCGTCTTCGGTTTGAATAACCGTACCACCGAATTCAGGCAGCTTCTTAACCAAGTATTCCATAATTTCTGATGCTGGAGTAATCGGATAGGCCGGCATAAAACGACAGCCTGCCACAAGTGCGCCAAGCGCAATGGCGTCGTTACCGATCATGAACATGCGCTTTTTGCCGTCAGCAGCTTCTAGGCGCAGATCTTCAATCGGACCGCCCGCTTCTTTATCTACAAACTCGGCACCACGCTTAATGGCTTCCATGTTTTTCTCTACAACTTTTTGACCTTTTTTGCCGAACAGTTCATCCACCACTTCAGTGAACGATTCTACCGGCAGACCTAACAGGGCGCTGGAAGCTCCGATGGCTACCATGTTTTTCATTAGAGACGTTCCGAGTTCTTCGGCAATCTCAGTGAAAGGTACAGAGAATAGACGAACATCCATTCCTTCAGGCGCTTTCGGGTTAAACTTGGAATCGCCAATAATCACGCCGCCTTTGCGAAGCTCAGGGCTGTTAACGTCGATCGTTTCCTGGTCGAACGCAACCAAAATATCGAGCTTGTCAGAAATTCCTCCTAGAGGCTTTGTGCTTACGCGAATTTTATTATTGGTGTGACCACCTTTGATGCGGGAAGAGAAATGGCGGTACCCATACAAGTAATACCCGAGACGATTGAGCGCAATCGCAAAAATCTCGCCCGTACTGTCAATCCCTTCACCTTGTTGTCCTCCAACTTTCCAAGAAAGTTGACTAATCATGAACTCCACCCCTTCAAGACGATAAATCGATCTTTTCAGCTGAAAAGTGTATCATTTTTTAAACAGATACACTAAGTGTTGAGCCCTTTTCCACTGGTCAGGTCATTACTGTATGTATCTATTTAAAAAATATGAACAAATTGTGTACTTCAAACTTTTATCATTGTAGTCCTCTCTCATGTAAATTTCAACCCTTCCTTAAAGATTTATTCTAACAAAATTAACTTTCCCTTTCCCTAATATGAAAAAACATAAAAAAAAATCAAATAAAAAAACGAAATTCTGTCTTTTTCTCCGCTTAACACCCTTTTCGGCAATGCTAAAACACGATCCTCTCCTTCGGAAATATTTTAAAGCAACATATCCTTTCCTATACGACGAAAAAAAGCCTGCTTATTCTAATGAATAAACAGGCACAGCTAATAGAAGACCGGTGTGGTTATTCAACTATCTAGGTTCGACGATTAATTTAATCGCGGTTCGTTCTTCGCCTTCTATCATAATATCGGTGAAGGCGGGGATGCAGATTAAGTCAACACCACTCGGTGCTACAAACCCTCTTGCGATCGCTACGGCTTTAATTGCTTGGTTAAGTGCACCCGCTCCGATGGCTTGAAGCTCAGCTGCGCCGCGTTCGCGCAGAACACCGGCCAGGGCACCAGCGACAGAATTAGGGTTGGACTTTGCTGAAACTTTTAATACCTCCATCTCAAGTACCTCCTTAGATAGATTGATAATTACCACAATTACTCTATTCGGCGAAGGTACAAATCATTCCTGTTCCTTACTATTTTGGGAGAAAAAAATACGAAAATTCAAAACCAACTACTCCATGAACGGGTGAGCTTCGTCAATCATAATCCGCTGAATAGAGATCGCACGACCGGTGTTTTTTTCCATATCAATAATTACCCCGTTTAATTGCGCTTTAACCATGGCCACTTCAAATCGTACGGGCAAACCAGTCAAAAATTTCTTCAGCACCGCTTCGCGCTCCATTCCCAAAATACTATCGCGCGGACCAACCATCCCGACATCGGTCAAATACGCCGTACCCCCAGGAAGAATTCTTTCATCCGCGGTCTGTACATGCGTATGGGTTCCAACCACAGCGCTTACTTTACCATTCAGAAACCAGCCCATCGCTTGTTTCTCCGACGTCGCCTCTGCGTGGAAATCGACGAAAATATATGGTGTGCGTTTCCGCACCTGTTCCACGATTTGTTCGGCTGTGCGGAACGGGCAATCGGACGGAGGCAAAAACGTACGCCCCTGCAAATTAATTACCGCAAGTTCTCCTCCCGCCGCGCCTTTCAAGAATGTGACGCCGCGTCCGGGCGCGCCAGGCGCATAGTTTGCCGGTCGCACAATGCGCGGTTCATCATCAATAAACTCGAACACTTCCTTGTTGTCAAATGAATGGTTGCCAAGCGTAATGACGCCGGCCCCCCACTCGTAAAACTCGTTTGCAATTTTCGGTGTAATGCCTCGCCCTGATGCCGCGTTTTCTCCATTTACTATCGTAAAATGCGGATTGTATTTATTTTTCAAGCGCGGCAACATTTCCTGAAGCATCTTGCGGCCAGGAGCCCCCACCACATCACCGATAAACAACAATCTCATGTAGTCTCTCCTTTCATGGGCCGATGCAAACAAAAGCTTCTGCCGATCGCTCGGAGAAGCTTTTGTCTCTTATTTTGCATATTCAACTGCCCGGGTTTCCCGAATAACCGTAACTTTAATGTGTCCCGGGTAGTCGAGCTCGCTTTCAATTTTCTTAGTAATGTTGCGCGCCAACCGATGCGCTTCCAAATCATCGATTTGCTCCGGCTTCACCATAATGCGGACTTCGCGTCCTGCCTGAATCGCATACGATTTTTCCACGCCTTCAAACGACTCGGAAATTTCTTCAAGTTTCTCTAGACGACGAATATACGTCTCAAGTGTTTCGCGGCGCGCCCCTGGACGAGCGGCGGACAAAGCGTCTGCCGCGGCCACCAGCATCGCAATAACCGATGTTGGTTCGCAATCCCCATGGTGTGAGGCAATTCCGTTAATAACAACAGGATGTTCTTTATACTTTTTCGCTAATTCGACCCCAATTTCAACATGTGAACCTTCGACTTCATGATCGATCGCCTTGCCGATATCATGCAGAAGACCGGCTCGCTTCGCCAGCGTCTGGTCTTCGCCTAGTTCCGCAGCCATCAAGCCGCACAAATGGGCAACTTCAATGGAATGTTTCAGCACGTTCTGTCCATAACTTGTACGGTACTTCAAACGGCCCAGAATTTTGATAAGGTCAGGATGAAGCCCGTGAATCCCCGTCTCAAACGTCGCTTGCTCGCCGTACTCACGGATACGTTCATCCACTTCACGGCGCGCTTTCTCCACCATTTCTTCAATGCGCGCAGGATGGATGCGTCCATCTGCCACAAGCTTCTCCAGTGCGGTTCGCGCAATTTCACGACGAACGGGATCAAAACCCGATAAGATAACAGCTTCCGGAGTATCATCAATAATCAAGTCGATACCCGTAAGCGTCTCCAAAGCGCGTATATTTCGTCCCTCTCGACCGATAATGCGGCCTTTCATTTCATCGTTTGGTAGCGAGACAACCGAAACGGTCGTTTCAGCCACATGATCCGCAGCACAACGCTGAATTGCGGTGGTGATAATTTCGCGCGCTTTCTTGTCCGCTTCTTCCCGCGCCTGCTGTTCAATGTCTTTAGCCATCATGGCCGCTTCATGACGCACTTCCTGTTCTACCTGCTGCAGGATAATTTCGCGCGCTTCTTCGCGTGTCAGATTGGACACACGTTCCAGTTCTATTACCTGAGCTTGCAGATACTCTTCCGCTTTGGCGTGCATTTCATTAACCGCCTGCTCACGGCGCTCAATCTCCGCTTCTTTCCGTTCATAAAGCTCCATTTTCCGGTCAAGCGATTCCTCTTTTTGCAACACGCGCTTCTCAAGGCGCTGGATCTCGTTCCGTCTTTCACGTAAGTCTTTCTCGGCATCCGTTCGCAGTTTGTGAACTTCGTCCTTCGCTTCAAGCACTTTTTCCTTTTTCAGTGCTTCCGCTTCTTTTTCGGCTTGGTCTACAATTTGGCGGGCGGCTTCTTCCGCGCTTGAAATCTTCGCCTCCGCCAACGATTTACGAACAAAATAACCAATTCCCGCTCCGACCACCAGAGATGCAAGTGCAATGAGAATTGCAGGTACTAAGTTCATCTTTCTGTCACCTCCTTGCATCTGAGGTCTTTTGTCTTGTTACAATTGTAGCAAGTACCGATTTAGTTAAAAAACGAGATCGCTTCCCAATCTCTCCGCTGTAAAACATATGTGTATATTCCAAATCGAGGCTAGCGAAAAAATAGAGGACCACGATAAAGAAGAATATACAAATTTATTTTGCCATCATACCGCAAGAATGTCAAGAATGAGCAATTGATGTTATCTTTCTCTCTCTAGCCGCTCATTCTTCAGCTTTTCAAGCGTTTTTGCGATAATGTCGAGCGGAAACCCCTTACGCTGAAGAAAAGGACCAATTTTATTCCGCATTTCCGTATACGATGCAAAATGCTGGCGAGCATATTTTTTCCGCGCGACTTCCAGACAAGCAGACTCCTCCACGTCCTGTTCCATATTATGAAAAGCTTCCTCTATCAGACGCGCGTCAACACCACGCCTTTGCAGTTCTTGCCGAAGCAGATGACGTCCCCGAGGCTTAAGCCGCATTCGCTCTTCAACCCACTGTTGGGCGTACCGCGCATCATCCAAATACTTCATTTGAATAAAGCCCTGTACTACTTCCTCAACCACTTCACGTGGAAAGCCTCCCGCTAGCAAATGCTGCCGGACTTCTTCCGTCGTGCGTGACCTGTGGCTGATATATCGTAAACCATACTGCTCGGCCCTGTTCTTTTCTTCGGCCTCCAACACATCTCTCATCTCCACCTCGTCCAGCTCACACCCTTTATTTAGCCGGTACTTGATCAGAACGTCTTCATGGATAGCAAATGCATATTCTCCATTCAAATACACATTGATCCGGTGCCGGTTCTTTTTTTGGCGTTCCAGCCGTGTAATAACGGCCACCTTCCGTACCTCTTCATTCATCGTATTCGCGCAGGAGATCCCTACCTCTATAGGTGGGGAAGGAATAGGCTTCGGACAAGAACAAGTTCCTGCCTGTTCCGTTGTCCGATATTCCCCCCTGCCCCTCCTTTCTGTGATAGAATCAAGCTAAGAGAAAACCAGTGGGTAGCAACTTGCTACTAAAGGCACTCTTTTATTCTTTAACGACCGAAACAAAGCAGCATATGCTTTCCCATACCATGAGAAAAAAAAGAAAGTTTAAAAGCTTTACACAAATAAAGCAATTAAACTTTCTTTCGTTTTAAATAGAGACATGCGTCACCTATTCGAAATCCAGTACAAACTCTTCGTCCTTGTTGTCTTCTTCCGCAGTTGGCAAGGATACGCTCTGGTTCAATTCAAAATGATCGCGAATTTTCATCTCAATAGCGTGCGCAATATCCGGATTGTCCTTAAGGAATTGTTTAGCGTTCTCCCGGCCTTGACCGAGTCGTTCATCATTGTAGGAGTACCAAGCCCCGCTCTTGCTGACAATATCCAGCTCAGTTCCAATATCAAGCAAACTTCCTTCGCGAGAAATTCCCTCGCCATACATAATATCCACTTCGCACGTTTTGAACGGCGGCGCCACTTTATTTTTCACGACTTTAATTTTCGTGCGGTTCCCTACCATGTCGTTCCCCTGTTTCAGTGTTTCAACACGGCGGACATCAAGCCGCACGCTCGAATAGAATTTTAGAGCGCGTCCGCCCGGTGTTGTCTCCGGGTTACCAAACATAACGCCCACTTTCTCACGGAGCTGATTGATAAAAATAGCAATCGTTTTCGATTTATTAATTGCGCCAGCTAATTTGCGCAATGCCTGAGACATCAGGCGAGCCTGCAAACCGACATGTGAATCTCCCATCTCGCCTTCGATTTCCGCTTTCGGAACAAGCGCGGCGACAGAGTCTACGACAATGATGTCGATTGCACCGGAGCGCACGAGCGCTTCCGCAATCTCCAGCGCCTGCTCTCCCGTATCCGGCTGAGACAGAAGCAATTCGTCGATATTTACGCCCAACTTGCGCGCATATACCGGATCAAGTGCGTGCTCCGCATCAATGAAGGCGGCGGTGCCGCCCGTTTTCTGCACTTCAGCGATGGCGTGTAGTGCAACCGTCGTCTTACCGGAAGACTCCGGACCGTATATCTCAATAATGCGACCGCGTGGGTATCCACCGATACCGAGCGCAATATCAAGCGCAATTGAACCGCTTGATACAGTGGCAACTTGCTGTGTCGCAGCCATTTCTCCTAATTTCATTACCGAACCTTTGCCAAATTGTTTTTCAATTTGGCGCAGGGCCATATCTAAAGCAGCTTTGCGATCGGACAAAGCCATCGCTCCCTTCGTTCATATTTATATCAATTCTACTGATAAGCATCCTATCAACGTAATTTATTTTACCTCTTTTTTAGATGTTTGCCAAGCATTTTTTACGAACACTCATTCGCTTCACAAGTTTATTTTGAATTTATTTCCATATATTTGTTAACTAAAAAATTAAAAAGGTTGACAATTGATAGGAATTGCTTTTACTCTGACAATAACACGGTTCTTCGTCCATTTCCTTTGATGTTTCGACATACATACCGTGGTGAAACATTTTTCTAAAAAATGATTACATGAAGGAGGAATGCAACTATGAAACAAAAAACAGGTCTTCCAACAACAGGCCTCATCCTCGCTGCCATGTTCGCGGCGCTTACCGCCATCGGTGCATTCATCAAAATTCCCGTGCCGGTCGTCCCGTTTACGTTGCAAATTCTGTTTGTCTACTTTGCCGGCTCACTGCTTGGTAGCCGTCTCGGGCTGATCAGCCAACTCGTATATCTGGCCGTTGGATTGGCCGGAGCACCCGTATTTACCGAAGGCGGCGGACTCGGATATGTGCTGAAGCCTACGTTCGGTTACCTTGTTGGATTTGCTATTGCCGCCTATACAATTGGGCATTTTGTCGAAAAAAAAACGAACCCGAATCTGCGTGATTTCATCCTTGCCCATTTCGCCGGGCTATTCATCGTATACATGATGGGGACAGCCTATCTCTACATTGCCATGAACATAATTGCAGGCAAAACGTTCACGCTCTGGCAAACGTTTCTCTACGGATTCCTGCTGGCAGTGCCTGGCGATCTTTTACTCTGTATCATAGCCTCCATTATTGCTGTCAAAGTATATAAACAAATCGCTCCGCTAAAAGGACGTTTTACTTGGACGGTGAAAGCATGAAACAGGGGCTTTCGTTTTTCGTCACCGGAACAGATACGGGAGTTGGCAAAACAATGGTTACAGGCTGCCTGACAGCTTTTTTATCCATGTGCGGATACGACGCGGTGCCTTACAAGCCAATCCAAAGCGGAGGCGTGCAGGGCGATGGAGGACTTGTTGCGGAAGATGTGACGTTTTACCGTTCGCTTCATTCTCTCCCGTATGAACAGAATACGCTCTGTACGTACTGTATGGAGCCCGCCGTCTCGCCCCATCTTGCGGCCCGCCAAACCGGAACACGCATTAATCCGGGGCACATCGCTCAGCAATTGTCTACCTTAAGGAAAAAGCATGATGTTGTACTGGTGGAAGGCGCAGGCGGGCTTGCAGTACCCATTATGGAAGAGAAGCAAGAGGTGTACATGACCGCGGATTTGATTCGCGACCTCCGGCTACCCCTGCTGATTGTGACGCATCCGGGTCTTGGTACTATTAACCATACGATATTAACCGTTGAGTATGCCCGGGCCTGCCGCATCCCGATCCTCGGCTTGCTTGTAAACCGTATGCCGGACAATCCAAGCGAAATGATGCAAGATAATGTGCGAATCATAAGCAGCCTCACGAACCTGCCCGTGCTCGGTATGCTGCCTGACATAACGGACTTTAAGCCTGAGCGGATACGTGAACGACTTCCTGAAATCGGGCGCAGCTTGCGTCTTACGTTGCTGCTTGAACGTCTGAGACGGGCAGAAATAATAGTATCGCAATCATCACAATAGGAGGGATAATTGTGCAGAAAAAAGAAGTTCAAAGCCTTGAGATGTGGGACAAAGAGTATGTGTGGCATCCATTTACCCAGATGAAAACGTACCGCCGGGAAAAGCCGCTCATTATCGAACGCGGCGAAGGAAGCTACTTGTACGATGTAGAAGGAAACAAATATTTGGACGGTTACTCTTCGCTCTGGGTGAACGTGCACGGCCACAACCACCCAGAACTGAACGAGGCATTGATTCAGCAGGCGGGAAAAATAGCGCATTCAACGCTGCTCGGAGCAGCAAACGTCCCCTCCATTCTGCTGGCAAAAAAGTTAGTAGAAATTACCCCGAAAGGACTAACAAAAGTTTTCTACTCTGATTCAGGGTCTACCTCAGTAGAAATCGCGCTGAAAATGGCCTACCAATACTGGCAGCTGAAAGATCCGATTCGGTATGCCGGAAAAAAGAACAAGTTCATATCCCTGCGCGAAGCATATCATGGAGATACGATCGGCTCGGTTAGCGTCGGAGGCATGGAAACATTTCACCATATCTTTAAGCCGCTGCTATTCGAACGTCTGGAAGCCCCGGCACCGTATACGTACCGCCTTACGGAAAACAACGACGCGGAAGCGTGTAAAATGTTGTGCCTGAAAGCTTTGGACACGATGTTAAGAGAACATCATGAGGAAATTGCCGGGCTCATTATCGAGCCGCTTGTACAGGGAGCCGCCGGCATGATTACCGCTCCAGACGGGTTTTTACGCGGCGTGCGCGAACTTTGCACCCGCTATAACGTACTTATGATCGCCGACGAAGTGGCGGTCGGTTTCGGTCGTACAGGCACTCTATTCGCCTGCGAGCAAGAAAATGTAGAGCCGGACTTTCTCTGCGTAGCCAAAGGATTGACAGCCGGCTACTTACCTCTGGCGGCCACGCTCGTGCGGGAAGAAATTTACGAAGCGTTTCTGGGCGAACCGGAAGAGTTGCGCACGTTTTTCCACGGACATACGTATACCGGAAATCAGCTTGCCTGTGCGGTCGCGCTTAAAAACATTGAACTTATCGAGCGCGAAAAGCTTATCGATTCCCTTGTGGCAAAAATCGAGTGTCTTGCGCAGAATTTAGAAAAATTCCACACTCTTCCACACGTCGGCGACGTGCGGCAACGCGGCATGATGGTCGGGATCGAACTTGTACAAGATAAAGATAGCAAAAAAACATTCCCCATGCATATGCAAGTAGAGCATAACGTTATTCTGCACGCACGGCAAAACGGCGCCATCATCCGCCCGCTAGGCCCGGTAATCGTGCTAATGCCGATTCTTTCGATGAGCTTGGAAGAATTAGAACAGCTGACTGATATTACGTACGAAGCGATTAAAACAGTGACAGCGCAGGCATACGCTTCCTGCCGATAAGCGGTCAATGATTCACTGAAAAAAGCTCGCGAGCGTTGCTGTTCTTCATCCAATAAAACAGCCCTCCTGTCTGACAAGTATGCCAAGCGGGAGGGCTTGCGCTTTTTCAGCTTTGTTTTATCGCTTGGTGCGCGGTTTGGCGGGTTCAATATTCACCCGTTTTCCTTTGATGCGGGAATGACGCAACGCTTCATACACGAACGGTGCGATATCTTGCGCTACTTCAATAAACGTGAAGTTATCAAAAATATCAATCCGACCAATTGCCTTACTCGGGATACCAACCAGCTCGGAAATCTCTTTCACCAAATCCGGAGGACGGAGATCAAGGCTACGGCCGACGTTCATAAAGAAGCGAACCATTCCCTTGGAAGCACCCGTTTCGCCAAAGTCGTACATCTCTTCTTCCACCGAAGAAACGGACGGTGCAAATGCAAGCGAAAGGGCGGCCGCTGTCACTTTTTCCAGCGTGTATTCTTCTTTCAGCTGCTCGACCATTTCCATAAACGGCGCCAAATCGCTATCGCTTTCTAACAGGGAGATCAACTGTTCTTTCCAAATGCTTTGCTGGCGTTCCATCACTTCCTCAAATGAAGGTACATTACGGGACTCCAATGTCGTTTTCGCGATTTTTTCAATCGTACGCAACTGCTTCATCTCGCGCGGGGTTACCAGTGTCATCGCGATGCCTTTCCGACCGGCGCGGCCGGTACGACCAATACGATGTACATAGCTTTCCGGATCCTGCGGAATATCATAGTTCACGACATGGGACACATTTCCCACATCAATACCACGCGCTGCAACATCAGTCGCCACAAGCAGCTCAATTGTAGAGTCGCGGAATGCCTGCATAACTTTGTCGCGCTGGGCCTGACTTAAATCACCATGCAAACCGCTTGCCAGATATCCACGCTCTTGAAGCGCTTCCGTAAGTTCATCCACACCGCGCTTCGTACGGCAAAATACAATGCCGAGTTCAATTTCTTCACTGTCTAGAATACGACACAAACTTTCAAGCTTGCTGCGTTCAAATACTTTGTAATACACTTGTTCAATCGTCGGAGCGGTCACTTCTTTGCGGCTGATGGATACCGTCTTCGGGTTGCTCATGTATTTATGAGCAAGCCTCAGGATTTCCTGTGGCATAGTCGCCGAAAAAAGGAGCGTCTGGCGATCAGATGGCGTTTCTTTAATAATTGCCTCAATATCATCCTGGAAGCCCATATCGAGCATCTCATCCGCCTCGTCCAACACCAGCATGCTGATCTGATCCAAACGTAACGTTTTACGACGCAAATGATCCAACACTCGTCCCGGCGTGCCAATGACGACCTGTACCCCCTGCTTCAGCGCACGAATCTGGTGTCCAATGGACTGTCCACCATAAATAGGAAGCGTACGTATCCGCTTATATTTAGCGATTTTGCGCAGTTCTCCGGACACCTGAATCGCCAACTCTCGCGTCGGTGTGAGGACAATCGCCTGCACAGCGTTACGGTTTGTTACTTTCTCAATTAGCGGCAAACCGAACGCGGCGGTTTTCCCCGTTCCGGTCTGTGCCTGTCCAATTAAATCGTATCCTTCAAGAATTTTCGGAATACACTGTTCTTGAATTGGCGACGGTTCTTCGAAGCCCATATCGTAAATGGCTTGCTGAATCGTCCTGTGTAAAGCGAAGTCTGAAAAATTTGCCATATATTAAAAACCACCTTTTTTTATTCGTTCAAGCATTGTAAATATTGCATGTTTTGCCGCACGAAGCTGGATTGCGGCACGCTGACCGGATAGGCGAAGTTCCCTGACATTCGTATGTTTTCCATCGCTTGCGCCAATATAGACGAGACCTATAGACTTCTCCGACGCGTGTGGGCCAGCTTCTCCTGTAATCGCAATTCCATATGTACTTCCGATTCTAAGACGCACTTGCTCCGCCATAATACGCGCTGCGTCGCCACTCACCGCTCCCGTGGTCTGAAGCACATCCCGCGGCACGCCTAGTTGCTTTTCCTTTACTTCATTTGTATAGCAAATGATAGAACCTTTCAGCGCGGCCGAACTGCCCGGAATAGAAGTGAGTAAATGACTCGCCAAACCTCCTGTCACACTCTCCGCAAATGCCACCGTTTCACCACGTACGCTTAACTCACGCACCAGCACCGAAGCGAGCGAATCATCGTCATATCCATAAATAAATTGTCCGACGCGCGCTTCGATTTGTTCTTCAACGGAACGGATCATCGTCTCTGCTTCCACCACACTTTTGGCTTTAGCGGTCAAGCGAATCGTGACTTCCCCTTCAGCCGCAAGCGGCGCAATCGTCGGATTCGTTTGAGAATCAATTAAATCTATCAACTCTTCTTCAAGGGCCGACTCACCAATACCGAAAAAACGAAGCACTTTGGAGTGCACCACGTTTTTGCCACCCATCAGTGACAAAAGGTAGGGGATTCCATACGTGTTAAACATCGGATGCAATTCACGCGGAGGCCCTGGTAGCATCATGAGATGTTTACCTTTATGTTCAATAACCATCCCCGGTGCCATGCCATGGTCGTTCGGCAATACATGGCTTCCTTCCACCACAAGCGCCTGCTTACGGTTGTTCTCCGTCATCGTCATGCCGCGCTGTTTAAAGTAAGCGATAATGCGCGCAAGCGCCTGTTCGTCATGCACCAATGGCTTCCCGACAGCTCTGGCAACTGTCTCTTTTGTCAGGTCATCTTTGGTAGGCCCTAATCCTCCAGAAAAAATAAGCAAATCCGAACGGTTGAGCGCTTCTTGAATCTGTACGTACAGCCGATCAGCATTGTCGCCGACGACAGTATGGTAATAGACACCGATTCCAATTTCCGCTAACTTTTGCGAGAGGAACTGGGCGTTTGTATTGGCGATTTGCCCAAGCAATAACTCCGTTCCGACCGCAATAATTTCTGCTCTCATATGTAAAACGCCTCCCAAATAAATCAACCGCCGAAAATGGCGGGTGAACGTTACGCGAGCGGAATCACTTTTTTATTTTTTACAAAGTATTCCACACCGGAAACAATTGTCATAATCACGGCCGCCCAAACCATAATTGTGGCAAACGGAAAATGCCATGTTTCAAACGGGAAATTCTGCAAAATAAGCGCGGCTACGGCGATAATCTGAAATACCGTCTTCCATTTGCCAAGCCTGCTTGCAGCAATAACCAATCCTTCTGCCGCGGCTACCAGACGCAGTCCCGTTACAGCAAATTCACGACTAATAATGACCACGGCTATCCAAGCGTCCAGCCGCTGCATTTCCACAAGCGAAATGAGAGCCGCGGAAATCAAAAGCTTGTCAGCGAGCGGATCAAGAAATTTTCCCAAGTTGGTTACCATTTTGCGGGAGCGGGCAATGTAGCCGTCAAGCCCATCCGTCGCGGCGGCAACAATAAAAATAAGCGCGGCGATCATTTCACTGTATGTAATCTGCACGCCTCCAACTTTAACCGATCCGAAATCATCAAACCGCACGAGCAAAAAAATCATAACTACTGGCACAAGAAAAATTCGTGCCAGCGTAATCCGGTTGGCCAGGTTCAACTAGATAACCTCCCCCGCAAGATCAAAGTCGTACGAATGGGTGATACGCACCGGAACGATTTGTCCCAGTTCGCCTTTATAGCCGGTGACAAACACTTCGCCGTCAATTTCGCTCGCATCATACTGTGAACGGCCAATGTATACATCATTCTTGCCATCATATGCTTCAATCAGCACAGAAATCACTTTACCGACAAAACGTCCGTTGCGTTCGCTGGCCACCTCCCGTTGAACTTCCATCAATTCGTTGGCTCGACGTTCGATAATATCCGCCGGGATCTGTTCCGGCAATCTTGCGGCCGCCGTTCCTTCCTCCTGTGAATACGTAAAGACGCCCAAACGGTCAAACTGAATCTCCCGTAAAAACGCTTTAAGATTCTCAAACTCTTCTTCCGTTTCTCCCGGAAAACCGACAATGATGGACGTGCGAAGCGCCACATCCGGCACAGCTGACCGGATTTTGGCGATAAGCTCACGCACATCACGCTGGCGTCCTGGGCGCAACATGCGTTTCAACACCCGGTCTTCGCTATGCTGTAGTGGCATGTCGATATATTTACATACTTTCGGATTGGTCGCGAATTCTTGGATCAATTCATCGGTAAAATATCCTGGATATGCATAGTGAAGGCGAATCCATTCGATCCCTTCGACTTCCGATACTTTGCGCAACAACTTATGCAACACACGTTCACCATAAATGTCAAACCCATAATTTGTGGAATCCTGAGCAATCAGATTAACCTCTTTCACACCTTGAGCAGCAAGTTCTTTTGCTTCGTCCACGATGGATTCAATGGTGCGGCTCCGGAACGCGCCCCGAAGTTGCGGAATAATACAGAATGTACACTTGTTATCACAACCTTCCGCAATTTTAATATACGCGGAATATGTTCCTTTCTCAACTCTGCGACGTGTTGCATTCTCATAGGAAAAAACCGGATTTCCAACAAAAACTGGTTTTTTGCCCTCCAGCGATTCCTCGATAATCCGGGTGATTTTATCAAAATCGCCGGTTCCGACAATCCCATCAATTTCTGGCATTTCCTGCATTAATACTTCTTTATAGCGCTGCGTAAGACAGCCGGCTACAATTAAAGATTTCAAGTTCCCGTGTTCTTTCAGATCGGCAACTTCGAGAATCGTATTAATCGACTCTTCTTTCGCCGCATCAATAAAGCCGCACGTATTTACAATCACGACATCGGCTTTCTGCGGATCGTCCACAAGAAGGTAGCCTCGCTCATCAATCAACTGTGACATAATGTCGGAGTCAACAAGGTTCTTCTCGCATCCGAGCGTGATGATCGCTACTTTCTCTGTTGTTGCTGTTTTATCCACTCTATTTCCTCCGTCCAGTAGACACAAGCGTCCATTTTTCCATTTATCAGTATAATATACTGAAAAAAAGGTGTCAAAAGAAAAGCCCCTGATACTTCAGGGACTATTTACGAACAATCTTAATTCTTTGTGTACCGCTTTTCTTCGCTTCCGATGTATCGACAGGCTGTCCATTGACGAACACTTCGACATCGCGCGCCCGTACAACACGGATAAGCGCCATGTTTCCTTCCGTCACTTCAAACGTTTGGCTTTCACCTTCTTTCAGCGTTTTCATGCCAACTCGACCGTTCGTTCCGGATACATCCATCCAGTGATCGCCCTTCTTGGCCGTTACTTTTACAACAATTTTGTCGGCACCTGTCAATTCATAATTAATAACTGAGCCGGTTTTCGGTGCAGGTGTAAGCTTTCCGTTCGCAACCGGCGGCTGTTGCTGCTGAGGCGGTTGCTTCGTTTCAGGCGTATCCGGTGGCGGAACGATAATTTCTTTCTTTGCCGGAGTCGTCCCTTCTTTCGGTTCCGTCTGTGGCAGAGCCGGATTGGCTCCCTGATTCTTCAGGGCATAATGAATTCCGGCCGCAATCACCCCGATGACAAGAATGGCGAACAAATAAAGCAAAATACGCGACATCCATTTGCTGCTGGCGCCGTCTCGCTCCTTACGCCCGTGCCGATTTTGCCTTAGCGGTGGGGGAGACTCCTCTACCTTTGGCGGGTCTGGAAGCTCGGAACTATACTGACTAATTAATTCATCAGGATTAAGTCCAACCGCTTCGGCATAGCTTTTTATAAACGCACGGACATAAAAATGCCCCGGTAACACATCAAAATTTCCGTTCTCAATCGCCTCCAGATAGCGGCGCTGTATTTTAGTTGTCTCTTGTATTTCAGCAAGCGACATTCCTTTTGCCTGTCTGGCTTTTCGTAAAACTTCTGCGAGCTCAGACAAATCATCCACCTCCTGCCACTCCGGGAACTCCCTACGGAATGTCGAACCCGGAGAATCCTGTTTCTATATTTTCATATGTAATCTCCTCATCAGGATCGTTACGCAACTCGATAATATAATCGAAATCAGACAATTCATATTCGGTTTCCCGCACGAAAATATCCGGATGTTCAATAACTTTTGTGCACGGCATACGTAAAACTTCACGCATGAGCATCGCGTGGCGTTCGGTGCTGCGCATGGTTGACACAATGCCATCAATTAAATACACATGCTTGCTTCCGTTCATTTCCTCCACCGTGAGCTGATTTCGTACAGTCTGGCGCAAGAGCGTGGAAGAAATAAATGTCCAGCGCTTGTTGGCAGACACACACGCCGCCACCGTTGATTCGGTTTTGCCCACACGAGGCATGCCCCTAATGCCGATAAGTTGGTTACCTTCCCGCTTGAAAATCTCAGCCATAAAGTCAACCAGTACCCCAATTTCTTCTCGCACAAAGCGAAACGTCCGCTTGTCTTCCGCGTCACGCTCAATGTAGCGTCCATGGCGCACGGCAAGCAAGTCCAAAATTGTAGGTTGACGCAGTTTGCGCAGTGTTATATTTTCAACTTTCTCCAGTATGCTGCCCAATAATTCGATTTTTTTTGCATCATCAGTGCGAATCAGTAAACCGCGTCGGCGATTAATCTTCCCATTCAGCGATTCGACACCGTTAATCGTCACGATGTTAATTTTCAGCATCCCAAGAATGGAAGCGATATCCCCTAACAATCCGGGCCGATTTTTGTGAATTTCGTATTCAAGATACCAATCTTGTTTTTCTGTTTCCATCTTGAGTAAAACGCCCTTTCCCTGCTTGATTCTTCTTCCGTAACGACACTATTCTACACTAAAAAATAAAATTCTTCCAACACAAAAAACAGCAAATGAATAAAAAACAGATAGAAATAGAAAATCCCCTCAACGAAGAGGGGATTAAGATAAAAAATACGTTATTGCTTCCTGTTCTGTACATAATTAATCATAGCGCCCGCCATCGCATGACGCTGCTCTTCCGTACCGGCATCCCACAACTCTTTCAGGAGGCGTTCTTGTTCGTTTTTCGGGTCAACATGATTGGAAAGATATTCGCCGATTTGATATGCTATATTTTCCATTGTTTGTTTTTCCATTCCAGCACTTGCCGCCTGGGTCACGCGTTGCGCCAAAAACGTTTTCCAATCCTGAAAGTTTTCCAAGACTGACATATCGTCTTCCTCCTTCGTTTTGCGTATACAAGGGCATATTTGCCCTTCACGTTTAAGATGCACAGCTTGGGACAGTTTTATGCATAGCTCCTTTCATTTTAGCAATACCATGCCCCGTTCGGGCTAATAACCTGACCGTTGATATACCCAGCTTCATCGCCGACAAGAAACGCGGCAAGCGCGGCGATTTCTTCCGGTGTGCCCATGCGGCCAGCCGGAATCTCTTCTACAATCCCCGCAAGCTCTTCTTCGCTGAACGCACCCGTCATCATTTCCGTGCGAACCATACCGGGAGCGATGCAGTTAACAGTAATCCCTGCAGGCGCCACTTCTTTCGCCAGCGCCTTCGTAAACGAGACGACCGCACCCTTAGCAGTCGAATACAACACTTCAAAACTTGCGCCCGTTATTCCCCAGATAGAAGATATGGTAATAATGCGTCCCCATCCCTGGCGCAGCATATGTGGAAGCGCAAGACGGGCGCAGAAAAACGGCGCCCGTACATGCACATTCATCATCTTCTCCCACTCATCTGGCGTCACATCCTGAATCAGACCGTAAGAACTAAGCCCTGCATTCAATACGAGAACATCTGGTGATTTGAGTATCTGATCAAACAGGTGTTCAACTCCATCTACTGCTGTCAAATCTGCCTGCACAAGCGTTACTTCCACCCCTTCAGCGCGACACTGCTCAGCTACCTGTTCCGCTTCACGCGCTGAAGAATGATAATGCAGCGTAACATTGCAGCCGGCTCGTGCAAGTCTAAGGGCAATCGCAGCTCCAATGCCGCGGCTTGCTCCAGTCACGCACGCCTGCTTGCGTTCTTTCATCATGTTCTTCCTTTCCCGTATATTTTACTGTTTTTCAGGCGATGTCACGATCGATACAGAAAACTGTTCGAAATCAATATGCTCCCTAAAGCGTGCGTTTACATCATCCAGCGTCATCGTTTCTAGCATGTCTGCACGCGCGAATAAATCCGTCCCGGAAAACCGGTATTTTGTAAATGAATTAGCGATAAATTCCACCGAATTCAGCGCACGAAGAAATTCGCCTGTCTTCTTCTTTTTTGAAAGAATAAAAGACTCTTCGGCAATGCCGCGTGCAAGCGCATCGTTCAGCTCGCTTTCAACAATGGAAACAAGCGCATCCGGATCTTTCGTGTCGCCCCCAATAATAGAAAATCCGTACTGCGTCTCACCTGAATAATCGGCGCCAAACCCGCTGTTAATCAGTCCTTGTTCGTATAACTTCTGATACAAATCCGAACTTGGGCTAAAGAGCACATCAAGCAGAATTTCGGTCGCCACTTCCCGTTTTAACAACGCTTCGCCTTCCAGCCCAGCCCTCTTGTCTTTAAAACCGAACAAGCACTTCGCAATGCCAACCGGAAGATGGACTACCGAGCGCTTCTTGGCTACACCTTCCGGCTCTTCTGGATAAAAACGCTCGATCGGAGGTTGCTGACCGTACGTTTTTTGTGCCTGATTCTGTCGCACAAGTTCCATTATTTCCTCCGGGTTTACCGCACCTACAATAAAAAGCAGCATGTTGGACGGATGATAAAACGTCTCATAGCACTCGTACAACATTTCTTTCGTAATTTTGCTAATGGACTCAACCGTGCCTGCGATATCGATTTTCACAGGATGGTCATGATAATAATTTGATATTAGTCCGAAGTATACCCGCCAGTCCGGGTCGTCATCGTACATGCGGATTTCCTGACCGATGATGCCTTTTTCCTTCTCTACACTTTGATCAGTAAAATATGGGCTCTGCACAAAATTCAATAATGTCTCCACATTATGAGACACATCCTGTGTACTGGAAAACAAATAGGCTGTGCGATCAAAGCTGGTGAACGCATTCGCGGACGCCCCGTGCGCGGCAAATTCTGTAAACACATCCCCTTCCTTTTCTTCAAACATTTTGTGCTCAAGGAAATGAGCAATGCCATCCGGCACTTTTACTCTCTCTTTTCCTGGTACACGAAATTCATTGTCGATCGATCCATAACGGGTTGTAAACGTAGCGTACGTTTTGCTGAAGCCTTGCTTAGGCAAAATGTAAACCTCAAGACCGTTATCCAAACGGTCATAATAAATTGTCTCATTCAACCGATCATAATGGCGAGTTTTCATTTACTTCGTCTCCCCCTTTCCACGTAAAAAATAAATGGTATCAATTTCTACCTTTTGTGCTACGCGCGCAATATCTTCTTTCGTCGTACTTTCAATGGCGGCAAGCGTCTCTTCTAACGTACGGTGGCGTCCCGCCAAACGTCCGCTGTAATCCATGCTGGCGATAGCAGAAGCGCTGTCCTGGGTTTCACGCAACTGGTTTGACAGCGTCGCTTTCGTCTGGTTCAGCTCGACGTCCGTAATTTCGCCTTGCTTCATCATTTCCAGCTGCTCTTTAATAATGGCAAGCGCTTTATCATAGTTCGCTGTCTCAATTCCAGACATAATCATGCAAAGCCCTTTTTGTGTCTCTAACTGTGACACTGCATAGTAAGCAAGCGACGCCTTTTCACGCACATTCATAAACAGCTTGGAGTGCGGAAAGCCGCCCAGCACCCCGTTATACATCATCAAATGCACATAATTGTCATCTGCGTAGCTAATCTGAGTGCGCATCCCGATATTAAGCTTGCCTTGCACCACGTTCATTTCTTCTGTTACGATCCGCTCTTCCCGTACCTCTTTTTTGTATGGGGTCGGCGCAAGCTGCTTCACCCTGGAAAGGGTCAGCGGAATGTAGTTCCGTATAAGTCCTACCGCATCCTCCGGATTCACGTCCCCGATAATATACATGTCAATCGGATAAGAAGTAAGCGCCTCTTGGTAAAATCCGTACAAATCTTCCGGAGTGATTCCCGGGATTTGTTCATGAATCCCGTATGCCAGCAACCGATACGGCTCATCTTTGCACATCTCTTCCGTCAACCGCTGGTTGGCATACCGCATTTTATCATCGATGAGCCCTTCAATCCGCTTAGCAAGAGTTTCTTTTTCCAACTCCACTATTTTCTTTGTAAATGCTCCGTTTTCAAGCAACGGACGCGTCAACACTTCCCCCAGGAAACGCATGCCGTCTTCAAGCAATGGTCGGGAATCGGCGAGAAACTTTTCGTTCGCGATTTCAAGGTAAAACTGGAGAATTTGCTTCTCCCCACGCTTCATAACACCCGCACTAAAAATAGCACCGTACAATGAATCCAGATGCCGCTGCAGTTGGGCTGGATTGGGATAGGTTGCTGTCCCGCGCTGGAGCACGTTCGGCAATAATGCTCCCTTTGTAACAAGATCCTCTTGCAGCGGCAATTGAATATGTATAAGAATGGTCGTCGTTTTAAATTTTTCTGTGGGCAATACGTGAATACTAAGCCCGTCTTGCTCGCGACTTACGAACGTTAGTTTGCTCATATCTTCGCTCCTTTCAGCTTTCTTTCTATTGTACCCGATTTAGCAAACGATACCAACAAACGCTTACATATCGGACTCATAGACATGCCTTTCTTCCCTCTGGCTTTCTTCCTCCGTCATCGTATGAAACCGGCCGCATCTTTCCTCAAGACAAAGCATTCCCGTTAAATTACTGTCTCGATAAGGCATCCCATATTCACTTCCGCAATAAGGACATTTCCACATAAAAAAACCCCTTTCTCATCCGGTACTATTCGTAGTCTGTACCTAGAAAGGAGTTTTATGTCCGCTTCACATTATAATTTCCTGCGCCTTTGCTGTGTTTGCTCGATTGCGTTTTTGCCCGTGGAATAAATCCCAACCGCCATCAATCCTGCAATGATTCCTTCCTTGCTTGCTGCAAGCAAATTGTCATCGCCATACAACCAAGCATTCCCCATATTTAAAAGTGTGATTAATATAACGGTGAGAAAAGAACGCAATTTTTTAGGAACTTTTAAGTACTGTGCAACAACGGGAGTTAGCGCCATGCCAAGTGCCGTAATCGCGGTAATGTCGATCTCCATGACCTGTCCCTCCTTCCTTCACCTTTATATTCCATATTATGAAAAAATAGGGGAAAAAGAGACAGGCCATACTGTCTAAAAATAGAATTTTCCGTCTATCTTTATGCTTACAAAAATGCCGTCTAAAAGCCTACCGTTTGAATTGTGGAATAAAAGGCGGTGCTGCTCAACCATCCCTTCATGGGATGACTTAGAGCAACCATTTCCTATAGAATCAAATCCATGAGCGGTGCTCATCCTGCTGGTAGTAGGTCACATGTTCCTTTGAACGTCATGGTATGAGGTTCTGGTATTGTCCAAAACGAACTGTGGACGCTAATGACTTAAGAATCCCACGGCTTCAGCCATGTGGAGTGTCAAAATAAATTGCATCATGAAAATAAAAAAACTCGCAGGCGTTGCCACGATAAGAGAATCTAGCATACGAATCCAACCGTGCGCCGCACACACCCCTGCCTCTGCTTCAATTAAATCCTCTGTCGTATTTAGCAGCCTGGCCAGTTCTTGCACATCAACCCACCCCTTCTCCCAGACAACTTGCAAAAATTCATTACGAAACACAACAAAGCCCCTCCTTCTTTTTCTATTATTGTTATATTTATTATACAAATAGCGTCCCATAGATTTTGTCTAATCTTGTCATGGAAAAAGCAAAAAGTTTTCGTTTTTATCTAGCAAAATGTATCATATTTCCCAGGCATTCCGCGCTGATTGAAACCTGTAAATCCTAATTTACGTATAAACAAGATAGAAAAGCGAAGTACTCTGAACAAACTCCAAAAGTCAAGCTTCAAAAAAAGGGGTATGGAACAGTGAATATAATCAAACGATGGCGGCAACGAATCAAAGAATGGTGGCTGGATCGGCCACACCCGTCCGGCGCTGTTATTAAAGGCAACTATGAAATTATTCATGTGCTGGGGATGGGTAGCTACGGCATTTCCTACCTTGTCTTTGACCATAAAGCAAAAGAAAAGAGAGTGCTGAAGCAGATGCGTCCAAGCCGTCTAAACAGTCCTAAAGGCAAAACGCTGTATGAATATGAAATAAATATGCTTGCCGCGCTGCGCCATCCGCGAATGCCCCGTTTATTTGACTCATTTGAAGAAAACGGACAGCTTTATTACGTAATGAACTATATACAGGGAAAGACACTGGAGGATTTGCTATTTGAGGAAAACCGGAAATTCGGGGAACGTGAAGCTTGGGAAATCATTCTCGAACTTCTCGCGCTTATAAAACACCTGCACGAACGGCGAATCATCCACCGTGACGTACGCATTCCAAATGTCATCTGGAACGACGACGGAATATATCTGCTTGATTTCGGACTTGCCCGCTATCTGGACGACTCCCCTTCTTACCTGGAAACAACGAATGACCATTACTGGCCGGAAAAAAGGCTGAAACGCGAAGTCCACCCACGGAGCGATATATACGCGCTCGGCCATTTTATGCTGTTTATGCTATACAGTACGTATGAAGCCAAAGCAGGAGAGGCGGAGCGAATCTGGGAAGAAGAATTGACGCTTACTCCAGCGACTGTGCGGATTTTGCGGCGAATGCTCCAGCTTGATACGCCGTACGCAACAACGGCAGAACTTGAGCGAGATATTCAAGATTTTTTAGAACAACAGGAAAAAAGGTTCTAACAAAAAAACCGGAGTTCATCCGGTTTGATCAAATTGCTGTTGCACCAGCTTTCTGTAGAATTCGTGAGTTACTAACAGTTCATCGTGAGTACCATGCCCTGTTATCACTCCTTTTTCAAGAACAAAGATCTTGTCTGCATTGCGTACTGTGGATAGACGGTGGGCAATGACCAGCGTGGTTCGACCTTGCATTAACACTCGTAGCGCTTCCTGCACCAACTGCTCAGAAGCACTGTCCAGATGGGCTGTTGCCTCATCAAGGAGCAATATTTCCGGGTCGCGCAATATCGCCCGGGCAATCGCAAGGCGTTGGCGTTGCCCACCCGATAATTTTACTCCTCTTTCTCCGACCTCCGTGTCATATCCCTTCTCCAACGAGCTGATAAACGCGCTCAGATTCGCCTGTTCCACCGCTTCTTTCATTTTTGCTTCGTCAACTTCTTCCAGGCCATACGTCAAATTGTCGCGGATCGTGCCGCCCATCATCGGACTTTCCTGTGACACATACGCAATACGACTTCGCCAATCCTGAATACGTAAGGATGAGAGAGGCATAGAACCATAAAAAATAGTTCCTGCTGACGGCTCATAAAATCTCTCGATCAGCGAGAACAACGTCGTCTTCCCTGCTCCGCTCGGACCGACGAAGGCAGTCATTTGTCCTGCTTCTATCGTCATAGACAAATCACGTAAGATGAACTTGTCCGGAGCATAACCGAAGCTGACTGTATCAAACCGGAGCGACTTTTGCCGATCACTCGCTTGCTCACGCAGCGGTTGCTCGATCACCTGCGGGTGTGACTCCTCTAGTTCTTCCCGTAAAATTTCAATGATCCGTTCAGAAGCCCCCATCGCTTTCTGGAATTGAGTGAAAAACGAAGCCAGTTGCGTGAAAGGAACAACAACTTGAAACATATACAAAATAATCGCTACCAATTCACCGCCGGTTAACGATCCTTCAGCAACCCGCACTCCTCCATAGCCGATCAACATAACAAGCAGAAGCATCATAATACTCATCATTAGAGGTGACAAAATTGCCGTAATCCTGGCTTCCTTCAAACCGTAACGAAACAGATGGGTTATTCTCTTATCCCCCCGCTCTCGTTCCAGCGGTTCTGCCAGAGACGCTTTGACAAGGCGAATTTCCGATAACACGCGGCCAAGATCCCCTTGAAACAGCGCGGTTTCGTCCTGCATCTTCTTGGAAACCCCGAACATTCTGGCACCGATCGGCCATAAAATGAGCAAGGCTACAGGCACAGCGAGCAACATAAACAGCGTGATTTTCCAATCGATCATGAGCAATAAAATGACGGCTCCGATAATGGAAAGGAGTCCGGAAAAGAAGGAAATAACATGAGCTGTAATAAAATCTTTGATGACATTCGTATCGTTGGTAATCCGGCTCATCACTTCCCCTGAAGTATTGCGGTCAAAAAACGAAACAGGTAGCTTCAGCACCCGTTGCCATACCTCACTGCGCAACCGGGCTACGACATATTGACCGACATAAGACATCGTGTAAATCGAACAACCTGACATCAACGCCTGAAATAAAAAGACGCTTATCATTGAAACAATTGTAGTTCCTTGCAGACTTGCTGCTGACAATTGATTCACCATATCCATCGTAAACAAAGGAATAAGCAAGGAAAGAAGCGTCTCCCCGAGACCTAGCACAACAGCAACGATTATAATCCAAAGAGCTGGCCTGTGCTTACTTAATAAAGACCAGAAATCCCCCCATTTGGGCAAACCCATTCTTTTACCCTGAACAGCTTCAGGATTGGCTAACTTGTTCGAGTTCCTCATTCGATTTCTCCCTCTCGTTCAACAGAAATTTCTTTCCTTTCAAACAAACTCGTAATCAATGGTTCGTATGTCATCTCTTTCTAACTCCTTGCTTACCAAAAATTATAGCCCCTGACGTAACGTCAAGGGCAAGCTTTTTATCTTATCGTTATTTATAATTGCCGAGCGAAGATTTCGTTCGGATGATTGGCGTCGCTTGAATCGAATAAAGATCTGTACTCAGAGTGCCCGTCTCCTGATTTTTCATCCGTTGCCCGTAGCTACCGGGTTGTCGGGGTAAGAAATCCAATCGCTCCAGCTGCCAGCATACAGCTTGGCATTTTCGTATCCTAAACGTTCAAGCGCAAACAAATTCGCGCAGGCGGTGACACCTGAACCACAGTAGACAATCACTTCCCGATCCCGTGGCAATTCGGAAAAATGCTCACGCAACACTTTCTCATCCTTCCATTTCCCGGTTTCGTCAACAACACACTGCCACTCATAATTCACTGCGCCCGGAATATGGCCGCCAACCGGATCTATCGTTTCCACTTCCCCGGTATAACGGTTATGTGCTCGTGAATCAACCAAGAGAGCTTGCCCGCCCTTTACATGGCGACGCACATCGTCCACATTGCGAAGCAAATCCTTCCTGACGCGGGGTACGTATGTAGCAGAACTACGCTTCGGCATTTCCGCGGTTACTGGATACCCTGCTGCTTTCCACGCCGGAAATCCGCCGTTAAGAAGCGCCAGCTTTTCATGCCCAACATAGCGCAATACCCAGTATGCACGAGCAGCCATCACCCCTTGTTGCTCATCGTACAACACAATCGCTGTATCATTGTCTATCCCTACTTGGCCAAGCTTAGTCGCGAACACGTCCGCATCCGGCCAGGGATGACGTCCACCGTGTACAGCTTTCGGCGCTGATAAATCCTGTTCCAGATCGAAATAAATCGCACCCGGAATGTGTTCAGTTTTATATCCGTCCCTTCCTTTCTCTGGCTGTCCCAGCACAAATCGACAGTCCACCACCGCCAGCTTTTCATCATGCAAATGTTCTGCTAACCACGAAACAGAAACTACCATGTCCACCGTATCCTTCACTCTCCCCTGAATTTCTGTACGATCATGCACCGCTTTTGGCAGGAATTTTTTTGTCTGTCTCGAAGTGAATTATGTATATCGGACAAGCCTTCTGCTGACAAGAAGCTCAGGTTTTAATTTTCTGAAAAATAAGCATTATTTTATAAAGAACGATTTGAATTCGTCGCTTTATATCGTAGCAAATGCCTGAAAATAAAGTCAATATTTGTTCACAAGTCATGGCGTATTCGCTATGATACGTAATTATAATAGTGTAAAAAGGAAGCAAAATGTACAAATTGGCTACTTGAATCGGAGGTGCCCGCCACTTAAAGGCGACAATGATGAGTAAAAAATACGTCTACTTGTTTCACGAAGGCAATGCAACAATGAATGATCTTCTCGGAAGGAAAGGAGCCAATCTGGCCGAAATGACCGGGCTTGGGCTCCCCGTCCCTCCGGGTTTCACCATTACAACAAGCGCCTGCCGTCGCTTTTATGAGGAAGGAAAAAACATCCATCCAGAGATTGAACAGGAAATCTATTGGGCGCTGCATACGCTTGAAGAAACAGCAGGCAAGCGCTTCGGTCATCCGAGTAGCCCGCTGCTCGTATCGGTCCGTTCCGGCTCATCCATTTCCATGCCCGGTATGATGGATACCATCCTCAATCTCGGTCTAAACGATTATACGGTCGCCGCTCTGGCAGCGCATAAGGAAAATAAGCGTTTCGCTTATGATTCCTATCGCCGGTTTATTCAAATGTTTAGCTCCATCGTCCTGGGCGTGGATGAAAGACAATTCGAAGACGAACTGGAACGAATAAAAAAACAGGCAGGCGTAGAGCAGGATTCACAATTAAGCTGCGACCATCTTCTTGATTTGATTCTCATTTTCAAAGAAATTGTTTTCAAAGAAACAGGACATAAATTCCCGCAAGACCCAAAACAGCAACTTATCACCGCCATCGGCGCAGTATTCGATTCCTGGTACAACCAGCGCGCGATGATTTACCGACGAATTCAAAAAATTCCGGAATATATTGGAACGGCCGTTACCATTCAACAAATGGTGTTCGGCAATCTGGGGCCAAACTCCGGTACAGGCATCGCGTTTACCCGTCACCCTTCCACCGGAGAAAACGAACTGTTCGGCGAATTCATGTTTAACGCGCAAGGCGAGGATATTGTGGCTGGCATCCGCACACCACAGCAGCTAACCGTCCTCCAGGAGCGGCTGCCCGAAACATTCGAGCAATTCAAAGAAATTGCCTATAACCTTGAGAAACACTATCGTGACGTGCAGGATATCGAATTTACGGTAGAAGAAGGCAAGCTGTACATCCTGCAGACCCGTTCCGCCAAACGAACCGCCGAAGCAAATATTAAAATCGCAGTCGATATGGCAAATGAAGGGCTTATCACGCGTGAAGAAGCCATTATGCGAGTTGACCCAGCATCGCTTGCACCGCTCATGCAGTACACAATCGATCCGAATGCCGAACTTAACATTATCGGCAAAGGGCTCGATGCCAGTTCCGGAGCGGCCACGGGAATTATTGTGTTTGATGCGGAAGAAGCGGAGCGGCAGCACCGTACCGGTCATTCTGTCATTCTTGTCCGTCAGGAAACGACCCCAGAAGATATTCATGGCATCCTCGCCAGCGCTGGCGTGCTGACAACGCGCGGCGGCGTAACCAGTCACGCGGCGGTTGTAGCACGCGATTTGGGCACGCCTTCGGTCGTCGGCTGCGAATCGTTTACCGTTGATATGGAACGGCGCGAGCTTCACACCGGAACCGTTATCCTCAAAGAAGGTGACGTCATTACCATCTGCGGCTCCACCGGGCGTGTCATCCTCGGGGAAGTTCCGCTGGTACCACCAAAATTCTCGAAAGAATTCTGCACCCTTCTCGAATGGACCAATGAATATAAAACGCTTGCTGTCTACAGCAGCGTCAATACGCCACAGGAAGCCAAACTGGCGCGCAAAATGGGCGCTGAAGGAGTCGGACTCTGCCGCACGGAATTAATGTTTATGGACCCGGAACGCCTGCCACGGGTTACTCGGATGATTCTTGCCCGCACTTCGCGCGAGCGTAAAAAAGCGCTACAGCAACTGATTCCGCTACAAAAATCGGATTTCATCGGCATTTTTCGGGCGATGGAAGGCAAGCAAGTTACAATACGTCTCATTGACCCGCCGCTGCACGAGTTCTTGCCGCATCCGACAACCGTTGCGCTCGAAATCGAACGGGCGCGCCTAGCAGGTGATGAAGAACTGCTCGCCGAAAAAGAAGCGCTACAGCAACGGATCGAAATGCTGCACGAACTGAATCCTTCATTTGGGCACCGTGGTTGCCGAATCGGCATCACGTATCCGGAAATTTACGAAGTCCAGACCCGTGCCATTGCGGAAGCGGCGCTTGAACTGAAAGCGGAAGGCATGACCGTTTACCCGAACATTATCGTGCCTCTTGTAAGTGACTGGCGCGAAATGAAAGCTGTACGCGAAACCGTGGAAGAAACGCTCGAACAGGTATTCAGCGTCTACCGCGATCGAATCGATATTCCGATCGGAGCGTTTATTGAGTTGCCGCGCGCTTGCATAACCGCTGATAAAATGGTTGAATACGCTGACTTTATTACCTTCGGCACAAATGATTTGACGCAGTCTACTTACGGATTCAGCCGCGACGATGCAGAAGGCAAATATCTAGCTCACTATCTGGATCACAATATTTTGCCAGAAAATCCGTTCGTGTATCTTGACGAAGAAGGCGTAGGCAAGCTGATTGAAATTGCCATTGCAAAGGGCCGGAAACGTAAACCAAATCTGCCCATCGGCGTGTGCGGCGAGCACACTAGTGAAAAACATTCTGTACTGTTCCTTCAGAACGTTGGCATAAACTTTATTTCCTCACTCCTGCCACGTGTTCCCGCCGCGCGCATCGCTGCTGCCCAGGCTGCCATTCGTATGCGCCGACAACAAGCAATCAATGGCAACTAATTCATGAGAAAAACTCGTGGGCATGCCACGGGCAAAAGAAAAAACCCGGATTCTGACTAAACTCTGATATTATCCCCTTGTGGTTGACAGTGTAAAAAAGCCCTGTGTTACAATGGATTTTCACTGTTAACTGGAGGGGATTTTTTATGGCTAAAAAGGGACAGAAGTTTCAACACTACACACCGGAGCTTAAGGCGGAAGCGGTTCGACTGTATGAAGAAGAGGGAATGAGTTATCAAGCAGTGGCAGAGCGACTGGAGATTCGAAGCAATACACAGGTGAAGCGATGGGTGAAAAAGTACCGCAACGGAGAAGATTTTAAAGATAAAAGAGGGGAATCAACAGCCTGGAGAAAAGGACGACCAAAGACGAAGTTTAAAAGTGTAGAGGAAGAACTGGCGTATGTGAAAGCGGAGCGTGATTACCTAAAAAAGCGATATCCAAATCTACACAAGGAGTGATTCCAAAAGAGAAGCGATTTGAAATCATCCATACCCTGCGCTCTACCTACCGTTTATGTTGGTTGCTTGAGATTGCAAAGGTATCCCGTCAGGGATACCATAAATGGCTGAAACCAGGGGAACATAAAGCGAGACGTAAACAGTTAGAAGAGGAGCTCAAGGCGCACATCATAGCCATATATACCATATGTCCGTTTTATGGCTATCCACGTATGACCGTTGCTTTACGAAAAGAAGGATACGATGTCAATCACAAACGTGTCTACCGCTTAATGAAAGATCTCGACCTTCGGTCGGTGATCCGTAAGAAGAGACGTTTCTTTGGCAAACAACCATCCGTAGTGTACCCAAACCTTCTTGCACGCCAGTTTAAGGCAGAAGCACCAAATCAAAAATGGGTAACCGACATTACGTATCTTCCTTTCCAAAACCAGTTTCTTTACTTGTCTGCCATACAGGATTTATATAGTAACGAAATTGTTGCCTATCATATTTCCGAACGAAATGACCTCAAGCTTGTCCTGGATACATTGGATAAAGCAAAAAGAAAAAGAAACGTGACTGGAACCATGATCCACTCCGATCAAGGATTCCAATACACGTCTCGTTCGTACAACAGACGAATCGAGCAGTGGGGCATGGTGGGCAGCCACTCTCGCAAAGGAAACTGCCTAGACAACGCCTGCATCGAATCGTTCTTTTCGCATCTCAAAACAGAAAAGTTGTACATGGATAAGTGTACGTCAATGGACGAACTTCATCAAGCCATTGGGCAATATATGACTTTTTACAACAGTGAACGGTTCCAGAAAAAACTCGGCTATCTGTCGCCGATCGAATATCGGGAAAAAATGGACGCATAAAAATATAGGCTTTTTTAACACTGTCTACTTGACAGGGGTAAGACCACTCGGTCGATGAATTCCGGGTTTTTACATTTCTCTATTCTAACGGCGCTAATTCAAAACCTTCTTCAAACAATTGATAATAACGGATTTCCGGAAACGACACATCAGTATGTGTATAATAGCGCGTATCAATCACAATCCGCCCATCTTCCGGAAACTCTAAGTTGTCAAAATACGGCTTAGCTGCTACCAGTCGCCTCTGAATCTCCGCCCATGATTCGAACTGCCAGCAAATCTCCAGCTTATCATTGAACAGGCTAAAATGAACACCTGTTTCGGTAATAAACGGCATCACTTTTGTATGCATAATATCACCGTTCCAGACGATCATATCACCATTTTTCAACAGAATGCCCCGTGCATATTTTTCCTCACGATAAATATTTTTCACGTCACGCCGCGTCGGATTTGTATATAAAAACAAATCATCCAGGTTGCTCATTCGTCCGCCTCCCACATCGTTTCCAAATATGTATGACATCGACCGTTCTTTACTAAATAAAAATCAGTGGAAAATCATCGTTAATTAACCGCTCTCATCTATGAATCATTTTCTTCTTCCAACCAGTTGTAAAAAGAAAATTCCTGCGGCAACGCGTCCGCGGTCGCCCCCGATATACCTTGTTGTAAAACAGTTCCAGAACGTTCGCCGCGATGCTGGTGCTTGCGGAACTTAAGGCTGTACTCGCGCGCCTGCTGTGGCGTCCGTATGTTGTTACGGTGCCATTCAAATAAAATCCGGTCAATATAACGGAAAAACAGTTTGCCGGAAATAACCGCTTCTCGAAGCGCCGCCATAATAAGCGCTTCACTATACCCATCCTGATCAAGCCACATCGCCAAATTCTCGCATTCAATCGGCGACAGGGGCCGCCCAAATTCCTCTTCGAAAATCGCGTACAAATTTTTAATATCTCTGCGTTCTTGCTTTTCTCTATCTGTCTGTCCTTTCTCTAGACAGGCGGCAATTTTTTTATATAAAGGCGTAAAACAGTACCATTCAGAACGCACCCCAGTTACAGGATCGACCGTTTCCTCAATTGAAAGATATCCCTGTTGCACCAGACGCTGCAGCATTTTGATAATGACTGAGGCGTCAGCGGACATTCTCTCCTCTAGTTCACCAATCGTCGGAAATGGTTTACCTTCTGCCTTAAAGCCAAGGAGATGAATAACTAGCATCATCTCCTCATCAGAAAGACCGAGCTTCCGGTAATTTTGCAAAACCAGATTGGAAAGCGAAGTCGTACCAGCCGCAAGCATCCTCGCTATGACATCACTCATTGAAATCCACCTCTCATGTATGAACGATTATAGCAGGACTGGCGCGACAAGTTTAGTCTTGCAAAAGTTTTGTTTTTCGCTTATGGGTAGAGTCGGTTCAAAAGACGCTGTCTTTCCTCCTTTGCCGTAAGAATTTCCTTTATTCTCTCGGCCTTAAGGCGGAGGAAAAAATAAAAATAACCTGTTACAATAACTATATCATAAGTATTTCCAGAGAAAGTATAGCGCAGAAAAAGGGGAAATGCAGCATGAAAACAATAAACCGGTGGTAAAAGTTAAGTGACATTTGACATTTCATTTAGAAAGTAGGAGATGCAGCGATGAAACTTTCTACGAAGCTGTTGGCCTTCATGCTAGGGATTTGCGTGCTCGGTACGGCAAGCGCCCTTGCCATCATACAACCGGACGTGCGCGCAGATGACATTCCCTCATCTCAACCAACCGGGCAACAGACTACTCCGGTCTCTGTCGTTTCCGCTGAAGAAGCAAAAGAGAAAAACGTATACACCAATGAAGAGATGGGCTTTTCGCTTCATATGCCTGCTTCATGGGAAGGAAAGTATCGCACAGAACAAACGGATAAAAACTGGGATGGATTTCCGGCTGTCATTTTTTCGGATACCAAGCACTCATTTGAATTATTAGAAATTGTAAAAATTCCCGAGAAAGTATGGAATAGCGAAGACTATAACGAGTCCCTTTATTTAAAATTGGCCAAACGGGACAGCACAGTGTATGCAGCCTTGTTTCCATCTGAAACGCTTTTTGTGGGCGATCAGGAAGTAACAGAAATTTCCGATATGTTAAATGATATGTACGCCCAAATTAAAACTTCATTCAAACTGCTATAAATCCAAAAGCGGAGGGTTTTCTGCCCGCCGCTTTTTTTCTCAAAAAAAGCCCGGAGACTGCCGTAACAGTCGGCTCCGAGCTTTTTGCTTACCTGCCTTCTACAAATTTTTTGATGCGGGCAATGCCTTTTTCCAATTGCTCCAAAGAAGTGGCATAAGAAATACGGATATGATTCGGCGCGCCAAAACCGGAACCCGGAATAAGGGCTACGTACTCTTTTTCAAGCAACGCCTGCGCCCATTCGTCCACATCGTTATATCCGCCTTTTCTCATGGCTTCGCTTACGTTCGCAAAAAGATAAAAAGCGCCTTTCGGCTCCACACAATGAATGCCGTCGATTTCGTTCATCAGTTTGACAACCGCTTTGCGGCGCTTGTCAAACTCCGCTTTCATCATTTCAAGCGGCTCCTGCGTTCCTGTGAGCGCTGCTAATGCACCATACTGCGCAAATGTTGTCGGATTGGATGTACTGTGGCTGGAGAGATTCGCCATCGCTTTGATGATTTCTTCGTTTCCTGCGGCATAACCGATGCGCCAGCCGGTCATGGAATACGGTTTAGACATACCATTGATCACAATCGTCAGCTCATACGCTTCCGGACTCAGGCTTGCAATACTTACATGTTCTTCTCCGTCATAAATAAGTTTTTCGTATATTTCATCGGATACGATGAGAATTTTCTTTTCAATGCATACTTGCGCGAGCGCCTCCAGTTCCTCGCGAGCATAAACGCTTCCGGTCGGGTTGCTCGGAGAGTTAAGAATAACTGCGCGCGTTTTATCTGTGATCGCCTGGCGCAACTGTTCCGGCGTAATTTTAAATTCATTTTCCTCTTTTCCTTCTACGAATACCGGAACCCCATCAGCAAGCGTAATCATTTCCGGATAGCTCACCCAGTATGGAATCGGGACAATAACTTCGTCGCCCGGGTCAACAATTGCTTGAAATAAGTTATATAAAGCATGCTTTGCACCATTGCATACGACAATTTGTGATGGTTTGTATGTAAGATGATTATCGCGTTTTAACTTTTCACAAATTGCTTTTTTCAACTCTGGAATGCCGGCAGCGGCCGTATATTTCGTCTGTCCTTCTTCCATCGCCTGTACAGCAGCATCGATAATATGCTTTGGTGTATTAAAATCCGGTTCGCCTGCTCCCAAGCCAACCACGTCATACCCCTGACTCCGCAATTCCTTCGCTTTAGCGGTGATGGCGAGCGTCTTAGATGGCGTAATTTGCGCCACGCGCTTCGCTACTTTCATAAATAAACCCTCCTCTACTGCCACAACAAAATATGCAACAATTTTATTTTTTCAATACCTTTTCATTGTAACTCTCTTGCAGAAAAATACAAGTAGTAAGAGAGACTTGTAGACACTACTCATTTCTTCTTTTCCTGCTCATGTAGCAGAAACAACCGTTTTGTGTCACAGCAGGCTGACCCGTAAAACATCTGAACCAGCAAAGAAAAAAGGCTAATCCGATTGAATTAGCCTTTCTTCTTTGTTCTATGCCTTAAGGCGGTGAGCCTCCAATTCCTCGATTTTATTTTGTTTCGGCAAGGCGCGCGCTTCTTCGAGCATCGCGCGAAATTGATCACCGTTAAGCACTTCCTCGCGCAGTAAATGATGTAGCGCATGAGAAAAGACCGGGAAATAATCGCTCAAAATTTGGCGCGTACGCTCTAATAAATCATTCAAGATGCGCTGACGCTCTTCATGCAGCGCCTCTTTGCTGACCATCTCCATTTTTACAATGCCAAGCTCCGACAAGCCACTGTCAATAATTGTGTTCACCAAACGAAGCGCCTGTTCAAAATCGTTACGGGAACCGGTGCTACGGCCGCCGTAAATCATCTCTTCCGCCACCGCGCCACCGAGCGCAATCATAATCTGTTGTTCAAGGTTCTCCAAGGTGTACAGGTAGCGATCCTGCTGCGGACTTTGGCGCACATATCCCAGCGCTTGGCCGCGCGGACGCAGAGATACCTGGGACACGGATAACGGACGAACAACTTCGGAGACAATCGCATGTCCGAGCTCATGGTTGGCCACACGTTCCCGTTCTTCCGCAGTTGATTCTCTGTCCGTCTGTTCACCCATCATTACCTTATCAATTGCCTGAGCAAAGTGACGCTGCGTAATTACTTTGCTTTTCTCACGGAATGCATAAATCGCCGCTTCATTGGTTACACTTTCTAACTGAGCACCGGAAAAATTAAACGTATCGCGTGCGATCGCTTCAATATCCACATCGTCTGCGAGCGGCTTATTTTTCACATGAATCTCGAGAATTTGCTTACGCGCTTTCATATCCGGAAGATCGACTACAATTTGCCGGTCGAAACGTCCCGGGCGCAAAAGCGCGTCATCTAGCATGTCCACCCGGTTGGTAGCCGCAATCATCAGAATGCGTGGATTTTCAGAAGTCGTAATACCATCCATCTCTGTTAATAACTGGTTAAGCGTCTGGTCATATTCGCGATGCTGGTTCCCTTCGCGTTTCCCGCCCAGCACGTCAATCTCGTCGATAAAAATAATCGCGCTGTCCTGATTATTCTTTTCGGCTTTTTGCTTTGCCTCTTTAAACAAATCGCGAATGCGCTGCGCGCCGACTCCGACGTACATTTCAACGAACTGGGAGCCGGAAGCCGCGACGAACGCAGAGTTCGTATAATTCGCTGCCGCTTTGGCCATCAACGTTTTCCCGGTGCCTGGAGGTCCGGTCAAAAGTATGCCTTTCAGCGGACGAATTCCGTATTCTTTTAACGCATCTTTGTGAATCAGGAAATCAAGCGCCTCCATCAACTCTTTCTTCGCGCGCTCCTGTCCGCCGATTTGCTTAAATTTTACTGTCGTTTTTGGCGTATCCAGCGCGCTTTTCTTCTGTGCAATAGGCATGCCGCCTTGTCTCATTATCAGAAACGCAATAAAACTAATAACCATCGCTACAATAATTAACGGAGCTACATTGATACCAAGAAATACAAGAAACACGATGATAACCGGTACCGCACCGATGATGATCTCTTTAACCATTCCGGCTCACCTCTCGCTCGCGCGGCAATACCGCATAATACGGACCTTTGCCGTCATTCAAATAAATGTACACATTCTGCTCGTCCATATAAGAAGTTGCATTCTTTAAACGATGCTTTTTTTTCATTTCTTCAAGCGCGATGGGAATTTTTGAATATGTGTGAAGTTCCATCGCCTCCGCAACGGCAAAAGCGTTCTCCTCCCAAATCTTCTGCAAGGAAATATTTGGAGAATAACATTCTATTTTTACCGTTTTTCCGTTTGCCTTATCCGATGCAATTTTCTTTATCGTTTTATAATCTTCGGCAAACTTCTCCGGATCATTAAACGAAACATTAAGGGTAATGGCATCACGGCCGACAGTAATGTTGTTTAGCTTTACGCTTTGCATTGCTGCAATTTCATTGGAGATTGGTTTTTTCACAAATTGATTTTGAAAGACATACCAACCCCCAAATAACAGCAAGCTGCTCACTAAAACGGATAAAAAGATGGGTAATGCACGTACCTTCATTCCCTACCCACCCCTTTCTACAGAAGTGATATATACTTTGTATATCACGTAGTATATCACAAATATATCCCCATTTGGACAAGCTTTTTTTTCCGGAATAATGATGAACCTCCCCCATTTACCATAGGTTGAAGTGGGGGTTTCTGAACTATCCACCTCGATAGAACAGGCGATCAGCGGGTTGTCGCTGATCTCACAGACACGTGCCGTCTGCGAGGGGAATCATTCAGCAACACACCCTTACGGGCGTGGGTCGGAACAAACCATCTACTACTTCTCGCTTAGGCGATCCGTAGATACGTGGGTTTCTGAATTTCAAACGGCAAGGACTGAATCTGATTTTCATACAACACTTTGGACAGTAGATTCGCCGCACCGTGAATGTCCCGATGTTGGGTATAGCCGCACGAACAGCGATACATACGCCCACGCACGTTCTTTTTCGCCCCGCAAACCGGACAGGTTTGCGATGTATAACGTT
>NZ_FNDE01000041.1 GCF_900099925.1 Aneurinibacillus thermoaerophilus
ATGCTTTTTGATAAGTCGAGAACTTGCGCTTTTATAAGCGTTGATGAACTTTGACATTTCAGTATTTGGATGTGCTTTGAACAAAATATGCACATGGTCAATATCATGATTCCATTCAACTAAGGAAATATTATAATTTTCACCCAATCGAACAACCATATCTTTCACATAGTCAGATATGGTATCGTCAATCACTTTTCTACGATATTTCACGACCAGAACAAGATGATAATATAATGAGAACATCGAATGATTATTATTAATTTCATTGATACAACAGCCTTTTATTTATCTAAGACTGATTATATCACAACAAAATAAAGAACCAACTTTAGGCTACGCCTAACCGAAATTCATCTCCCACTTTCACTGGTGACGAAAGCACCTTCACGTTTAGAAGTGGGAGACTTCTCTCGGAGGAAAACTAAAACATATCCTATCCGGTAAGACAAAATAGAAACGCTGCATGTTGTGCTAAGAAAAATTCACAGGTAAACGCGTTACCAGTTTTTCCTCCCCACAAAAAAAGAACGCAGACTCGTCCGTCTGCGCCAAGGGTTCTTAATTATAAAAGGGGTCAATTAATTATCTTCAATATATACCTATTATGTTTCAACAACGTTACAACGCTATTAAAAATTTATGACCGTTTGTCAATGGCTTACTTTAGACTCTTCGTGCAGCTTTTCGTTCAATTCTTCCACATAATGTTGGGCAGACAGGGCCGCATCAGCGCCGTCGCCTGTCGCAGTTACGACCTGGCGTAGCGTTTTTTCGCGTACATCGCCGGCAGCGAAAATACCTGGTACCCGTGTTGCCATGCGCTCATCGGTTTCGATATATCCCGCTTCGTTGGTAATACCCAGGTTTTTCACCGCGCTAGAAAGCGGATCCATACCTACGTAGATGAAGACACCGTCCGTTTTGAATTCAGTTTCTTCACCCGTTTTCTTATTATGCAGCAACACGGATTTGACAGTTCCATCACCGCGGATTTCTTTTACTTCCGTATCCCAGATAAACTGGATTTTTTCGTTTTCAAACGCGCGTTTCTGCAGAATTTTTTGCGCGCGAAGCTGGTCGCGGCGGTGAATGATCGTCACCTTTGTCGCAAAACGCGTGAGGAAGACCCCTTCTTCTACTGCGGAATCACCGCCGCCGACAACGACAAGCTCTTTTCCGCGGAAGAATGCGCCGTCACATACCGCGCAATATGAAACGCCGCGGCCGGAGAATTCTTTCTCGCCCGGAACGCCCAGTTCACGGTGTTCTGCTCCGGTTGCTACAATAACAGACTTCGCTTTAAATTCTTTGTCTCCCACTTTCACTACTTTATACGGATAACCGTCTACAATCTCCTTAATGTCGCCGTATTGATATTCAGCTCCAAATTTTTTTGCATGTTCAAACATTTTAGTGGAAAGATCCGGACCAAGGATCGATTCAAAGCCAGGATAGTTTTCAATTTCTTCGGTATTTGCCATCTGCCCGCCTGGAATTCCTCGCTCAATCATCAATGTACTCATGTTGGCACGAGAAGTATACACGGCAGCTGTCATGCCTGCAGGACCCGCTCCAGCAATAATAACGTCATAAATTTTTTCTTGGCTCATGCTTCCTACCTCCTAGTTACCTATATCTTACCTCAACAGTAGAGGAGATACTCGCCTTCATCGAAAAAATTCGATTTAAAATCTTTATTTATAATAACTCTAAATAAATAAATTGTCTATAATGCGTCACTTTCGATGTTTTGATCTTCTTATCATCCTCATAATATATACAAATACACCCCGGTATGTACCGGGGTCTTTACAGAATTTTGTCTCTCTCTATTTAAGGCAATGTACATACAGCGGTGATTAACTTATAATTACGCGCCAAGGAAGCAGCAGAGACACCGTAGCGAGCCGCGACTTCTTCTTGCGTGATCGCGTAATTGTACCGCCGAGCAATGACGTATTCTAACGACGCGGCCCATGCTTCTTTTTTACGAATCGTCGGCACGTTCGGATATGTTTTTCCGATATAATCTATCCACAGCATTTGGGCTTCCTGCTGTTCCAGCACGTCATACCTGTCCTGCATATGAACACGCAAGCACTCGGCAACTTCCTGCCACTTTTCCGTCCAAACAGGTACTATTGATCGCAACCGAAAATCAATAATTCTTGTCTGCTGATTAATAATGGCCTTGTATGGTTGTTCCGCTCCCATTTTACGAAGAACGAAAATGACTAATTTTTTCAAATAGTCGTCTTCCACCGGATTCATTAAGAATCCCCGCAGCGCTTCTTCTACTTCACTGTCCGCAATATAAGCGAACGCTTGAATAACTTGAAATTTCGTATCGCGATCGCCAAAGCGAAGCGCCCAGAGAAGCGAAGAGCGAAGCAACGGATTCCGCTTCCACTCCTGGTTAATTTCATCAGACGACGTCTCTATACTTCCAAACGGAAACGTATCATGAAATGGAAGCTGATAATGGTACGAAGCTTCCGAAATCGCTTGACCGCCGATCTTACGCTGTTGTATCTGCCTTAAATAATAAGGTGCCACCTTTTCGGACGGATCAATGCGCTCGACTTTTTTCCATAAAGATTCGGCCTCGCCTATCCTTCCCGTATTGTAAGCGGCTACTGCAGTATAATGCAGTATATATAAGTCGCCCTGTCCTGTGCGGGGAACCATCTTGCGGAACAGAAAGTAAGCCGCTTCGTCTTCGCCCAGAATCCCAAGAGTGGTCGCTAGTTTGTATGCGAGATCAAAATGATAAGGTATGATCTTTTTTAGAACAGCTAATAATTGTTCCAGCTTTTCCTGATTGCGCAAATGAGAATAAAAAACGGCTAGATTGCACAGGCCATGAATATTGCATGGATCCTCTTCCAACACCTGCTGAACGGTTTCCATTGCTTTTTCAAACCGTCCCATATAGTAATAACAAAGCGCTAAATTATTGCGTGCCGCAATAAAGTCAGGATGCCCTTTAATGATCGAAAGCAATAAGCGAGCCGCTTCGTTAAACCGTCCCTCTTCCAGCAAACGGCGCGCGCGATCATGTTGAAACACAACTTCAAGGCTGGTATCACTTTCTGATTGACGAGGTCTATCCTGTAAATGAAATTCGATATATTCCCGTAAGTCTTCCGCTTCTTCCGCATAAATCGGTTCAGGAAAACTTTGTAAATATTTCAAGATATATTGTTCAGCCAGTTCGAATTCCATCATATTGGCATAGTTGCTGGCAAGATAAAAATAACATTCATCAAGTGAGGGGTCGACTTCGTCGAGCACATGCCAAAGAATCCGATTGGACTCTTCATATTTGCCGAGTTCAGCCAATATGCCAGCCATACTGCAATAATAATCTGGATTGTTCGGCTCAATTTCAACCGCCTTTCGCAAATAGCGAAGAGCTTTTTGAAAATTAAGCTTATCAAGATAGCGCATTGCCCACTCGTAATAGAAATCTGCATCCATATGAATCGGAACAATTTTGCCCTTCTTTTTCGGCGCATATTGCTGCTTGGCCATATGTCCCTCCAAATTTATCTTCCTTATTGTTTAAGTATACCACACTTAAGATAGCCTTCTCTATAGAACAAACGCCCGGAGCAAACGAATGGTTTTTTGTACCTCCTTAGAAAACAAAAAACACCACTCCCCTTAAAAGATAGGGGGAGCAGTGCTTCCGTTCAAAAATGCCGCAAAAAAAGTCAAATTTTTTTTGCGGCATTTGCTATGCTAAATTTAGCAGCAAGGGGATGAGAAAATGGTTTACGATACAGAAATTCAAAAAGCGAGCAAATTTATAGAAGATCATTTACAAGAGGAGTTGTCTCTAGAATGCGTTTCTGGCGAGGTCGGATTTTCGATGTACCATTTCCATCGAATTTTTCAAAAAGAAGTAGGGATGACGGTCGCGGATTATATACGAAGAAGAATTACGAACGCTGCCAGTATGTTGCTTTATACAAAAGAACGTATTCTGGATATCGCTCACCTGCATCGCTTCGAATCACAAGATCAATTCGCTACTATGATGCCATCATTTAAAGCAAATAAATACAAAGGGAAGCGCCTCAAATTATCGGCCTTTATTAAAACAGAAACTGTTGAAGGGTTTTGTGGATTATGGAGGAGAGTTGACAACGCCTCCGATGATATTCTCCAATTTGATAATATGTCAAACCGCCCGATTACGAAAACAACGAATTGGAACCGTTACTCAATTGTATTAGATGTACCTGAAAATAGTGCGACGATTTCTTTCGGTGTTTTACTTAACGGTAAAGGGCATGTTTGAATCGAGCACGTTACGTTTGAGGAAGTAGATGAAAATGTACCAACTACAAATTTAGAATTTTGCAGTCATCTTTTAGATGAACCAGTCAATTTATCGTTTGAAGAGGAATTTAAGCGTATCTTGTAGCAAAGAAGCCAAAAAAAGGATGAAAAAAATAAAATTGTTTTTCTTTATCGTGGGGGTCAACAAACTCCTTATAAATAAAAGAGGCTGTCTCAAAGTCATGGGGACAGCCTCTTTTCTAAAATTTATTATCCCTTGATTACTTCTTATTGCATTACCTCGCGTGACGTTTCTCCAATTCTTGAAGTACCGCATCAAACGGCAGTTTCTGCTCACGAAGCAGCACAAGCAAATGAAACAGTAAATCGGCCGCTTCATATCGCAGTTCATCATGACTGCGGTTTTTCGCCGCGATAATCACTTCGCTCGCTTCTTCGCCAACCTTCTTCAAAATCTTGTCCACACCTTCCGTGAACAGGTATGTTGTGTAAGAACCTTCCGGCATTTCCGCTTCACGAGTCGCAATTAACGTTTCCAGACGGTTAATGATAGCAAAACGATTCTTGACTTCCTTCTCATCAGCAGGCGAATTTTCGGCTACACCTGCTTCTTCGCCAAGCAGAGAATCGCTAAAACAGGAATACACGTTTTTATGACAGGCGGGACCCGCAGGAATCACTTTGACAACCAGCGCGTCACTGTCGCAATCATACAACACGTCCACCACTTTCTGCACATTCCCTGACGTAGCCCCCTTGTGCCACAACTCCTGGCGCGAACGGCTGAAGAACCATGTCTCCCTTGTTTCCAGTGTCTTCTGTAGCGACTCTTTGTTCATATAGGCGAGCGTAAGCACTTCTTTGCTCTGCGCGTCCTGCACAATCGCCGGGATTAAACCACGATCGTCAAACTTAACATGATTTATGTTCATGTACTACCGTCTCCTCTACCAAACGTATCTCGATGTCTCTCTCGCACAGATACTGTTTTACTTCTTTAATGGAGGTTTCTTTGTAGTGAAAAATGGAAGCAGCGAGCGCCGCATCCGCTTTTCCTTTCACGAATGCGTCGTAAAAATGCTGTTTTGCTCCGGCGCCACCCGAAGCAATGACAGGGATACGAACCGCTTCAGATACTGCGCGCGTAAGCTCCAGTGCGAAACCATCCTTTTGTCCGTCACAATCCATACTAGTTAACAAAATTTCCCCTGCACCCAATTCTTCGACCTGTTTCGCCCATTCTACCGCGTCAATACCGGTTGCTTGGCGCCCACCGTGCGTATACACTTCCCAGCCATCGCCATCCTCACGCGCTTTAGCGTCAATTGCCACTACAATGCATTGACTCCCGAATATCTCTGCACCTTCGCGCACCAGTTCCGGACGCTTAACCGCCGCCGTATTAACAGAAACTTTGTCGGCTCCGGCACGAAGCAAACGACGCATATCGTCCACCGTATTAATGCCGCCCCCTACTGTAAACGGGATGGTTACATTTGCAGCCGTATTCTCAACAACCCCCACCATCGTCTCTCGCCCTTCATGTGAAGCTGAAATGTCAAGAAAAACAAGTTCGTCCGCTCCTTCTTCACTGTAACGCCTTGCCAGTTCCACCGGATCACCCGCATCACGCAGATTCACAAAGCTGACGCCTTTGACGACGCGCCCTTCTTTTACATCCAAGCAAGGAATAATTCGTTTCGCGAGCATTTAGACTACCTCCCCGATCCGTTTCAGTGCCTGCGGCAATTGTACTCGCTCCGTATATAATGCTTTACCGACGATGGCGCCCCCCACACCATCCTTTGCATAACGAGCCAATTCAAGCAGATCTTCCTCTCGGCTCACGCCTCCGGACACGATCACATTCTTCCCGGTTGCACGCGCCAGTCGTACAATTGCTTCTGTATTCGGCCCCTCAAGCGTACCATCGCGGGAAATATCTGTATAAATAAAGGTTGCTGCCCCTTTAGCTATAAGCGCTTTGGCCAATTCTTCTGCCATCACTTCTGATGTCTTCAACCAACCGTGTGTCGCCACATAACCGTCTCTGGCATCAATGCCAATCGCCACTTTGTCACCGTACCTGGTTAGTACTTGCTCAGTAAACGGCTCATCCTGAATCGCTGCCGTACCAAGAATCACCCGGCTCACACCGCCTGCAATATACTGCTCGACGTCTTCCATGCGCCTCAATCCCCCGCCGACTTGCACCGGAACATCAAGCTTGCGGGCAATTTCTAATACGATTTCGTCATTTATCGGTTTACCTGCTTTTGCGCCATCTAGATCAACTAGATGAATCCATTCTGCTCCCTGGGCCGCCCACTGCTTTGCTATCTCAACCGGCGAATCGCCATACACCGTTTCTTTATTGTAATCGCCTTGCAGCAAGCGCACGCACTTGCCACCCCGAATATCAATCGCCGGATAAATAATGAAATCCATCTCCCCACTCCCTCTCTGTTGCCTGCTTACTTTACACGCGCTGTTTTGCACATCTTCGTGAAATTCTCAAGCAGTTTCATGCCAACCGCTCCGCTTTTTTCCGGATGAAACTGCATGCCATACACGTTTCCTTTTCCGACTACTGCAGGTACTTCCTGATAATAATCCGCTGTCGCGAGCAGAACAGAACGGTTCTCCTTCGTCGGCTGCAGAAAATATGAATGCACGAAATAGACATATCCTTCGGGTACGCCTGCAAAAATCGGGTTAGCCTGCAAAAATGTAAGCCTGTTCCAGCCCATATGCGGAATTTTATAATCGCCCTGAAAACGTTCCACGCGTCCCGGCAGAATGCCAAGTCCTTCATGCTCGCCGTGCTCGGTGCTCATGTCAAATAGCAGTTGCATACCGAGGCAAATGCCAAGCAACGGCTTGCCATTCGCCGCCAGATCACGAATCGGCTCCACGAGACCGCGCTCCCGCAAATTTTTCATCGCGTCACCAAAGGCCCCCACTCCTGGAAGAATGGCGCCTTCCGCATGCGAAAGAGCTTCTACGTCCGACACAAATTCATACCTGTAGCCAAGACGTTCTATCGCTTTGCTAACGCTATGCAAATTGCCCATGCCATAATCAATGATTGCAATCACTATAACATCCCCTTCGTCGACGGAACACCTTTTACCCGCGGATCAATCGCTGTTGCTTCATCCAACGCGCGACCGAGCGCCTTAAACACCGCTTCAATCATATGGTGCGTATTGTGTCCGTAATGCACAATAATATGCAGCGTAATGCGCGCTTCAAGCGCCAGCTTCCAGAAAAATTCATGAAAAAGCTCCACCTGGAAATTGCCAACATTGGTAGACGGAAACTGAGCGCGGTATTCCAAATGCGGACGGTTACTAATGTCGACAATCACCTGGCCAAGCGCCTCATCCATTGGCACAAACATGCTGCTATAGCGTTTGATGCCTTTTTTATCGCCCAGTGCTTCACGAAACGCCTGACCAAGGCAAATCGCAATATCTTCCACCGTGTGATGGTAGTCGATTTCAATATCCCCTTTAGCGTCCACCATTAAATCGAAATGACCGTGCTTCGTAAACAAATCAAGCATATGTTCAAGAAACGGGACACCGGTTTTAAGTTCCGTCTCCCCTTCTCCATCTATATTAAAAGAAAGTTTAATATCCGTTTCGTTTGTTTTTCGTTCAATTGCTGCCCGACGCATAGCTGTTACTCCCCCTATTCTCCTTCATTATCCAATCGCATCTGGATCGCCCGCGCGTGCGCTTCCAGTCCCTCCTGGCGAGCCAGCGCTACAATCTTACGACCGTTCGCCAGCAAATCCTCCCGGCTATAAGCAATTATGCTTGATTTTTTGAGAAAATCATCCACGTTCAACGGCGAAGAAAAACGCGCCGTTCCATTTGTCGGCAATACGTGGTTCGGTCCTGCAAAGTAATCGCCGACCGGTTCAGAGCTATACGCTCCCAGAAAAATCGCACCGGCATTCCTGACTTTTCCGATGTATGCCATAGGATCTTTCACCATCAGTTCCAGATGCTCCGGAGCGAGTCGGTTGACAACCTCCAGTCCTTGTTCCAGGCTTTCCACCACGCAAATCGCACCGTAATCCCGAATGGACGCTTCCGCAATCTCTCTGCGCGGAAGTTCGGCCAATTGCCGCTCCACTTCCTGTCGTACCGCTTCCGCTAGCTGCGGACAAGCGGTCACAAGGACGGCGGAAGCCATTGTATCGTGTTCAGCCTGGGACAATAAGTCGGCCGCCACATATGCCGGATTCGCTGTTTCATCCGCCAGCACGACAATCTCGCTCGGCCCCGCCACCATGTCGATATCCACGAGACCAAATACCTCGCGCTTGGCCAGCGCAACATAAATATTGCCCGGACCGACGATTTTATCTACCGGTTTGATCGTTTCCGTTCCGTATGTTAAAGCGGCAATCGCCTGAGCGCCACCCACTTTGTATACTTCCTTAACGCCCAGTTCATACGCCGTAACCAGCACGCCTGGATTTATCTTGCCATCTTTACCGGGTGGAGTTACCATCGCGATTTCCTCTACACCAGCCACCTGTGCCGGAATCGCGTTCATCAGTACGGATGATGGATACGCGGCCGTACCACCCGGCACATACAGACCGACACGGGCAAGAGGCCGAATCAACTGTCCAAGCATCGTGCCGGATTCTTTTGTAGTTAACCAAGACTGACGCATTTGGCGGCTATGATAATCGCGAATATTGGTGGCCGCTTCGCGGATAGCCTCACGTACTTCCGGGCGGATTTGCCGAACCGCCTGGACAAATTCTTCTTCCGTTACTTTCATTGTGTGCAATTTGATGCGGTCAAATTGCTCGGTAAAGCGGATTACCGCCGCATCTCCTTCCGTTTTTACCGCCTTGAGAATTTTCAGCACCGTGGCCCGCTGCGCCTCTGTCCCAGTCTCCACATCGCGTTGGGTGGAAAAATCAGCCGCATCGACGATCTTGATCATGAATTAACTCTCCTCCACTATTGAAGCAAATTTCTCATATATATAGTCGACCGCTTCGCTCTTCATCCGATAGCTCACCCGGTTTGCGATTAAGCGGGTTGTAATCGGCATGATTTCTTCAAGTTCAACAAGCCCGTTTTCTTTCAGCGTACGCCCGGTCGATACAATATCAACAATCCTCTCCGCTAATCCGATAAGCGGTGCCAATTCGATAGAGCCATTCAGCTTAATCACTTCCACCTGCTGCCCCTGTTCACGAAAATATTTAGACGCCACTCGCGGGTACTTGGTGGCAACTCGGGGTGTACCGCCGGACGGCTTCCAGTCCGGTAACCCGGCGACCGCAAGGCGGCAACGGCTGATTTTTAAATCAAGCAGCTCATACACATCGCGCCCTTCCTCCAGAAGCACATCTTTTCCAACAACTCCGATATCAGCCACACCATACTCAACGTATGTCGGCACATCCGTCGGCTTGGCGAGAATAAATTCTAAATTCGCTTCCGGTACCGGAACAATAAGCTTGCGCGAATCATCAAACTCCGGAGGAAGAGAAACGCCGGCTTTGCGCAACAATTCTGCCGCTTCTTCGAAAATCCGGCCTTTCGGCATGGCTATAACCAATTTTTCTTCTGTTTTTACCGCCACGATGCTTCCTCCTCCGTCAGATCAATAACTTCTGCATATTGCGAAAAATCAAGGGCCGCAAGCTCTTCTTTCCGCTGCGCAATGACTACTGCACTGTTTTCCTCGCGCAACTTCCGCGCCCTCTCCAGCGCTTCCATACGCTGTTCCGCACTATATAAAATCAGGAATTTGCTCGGCTGTTCCGGCTGATAGTCCACCGCCTCCAGCAGGCTATCCATCTGCACCGCAAATCCGGTTGCAGGACACGGACGACCAAAGCGCGCCATCAGTCCGTCATAGCGGCCACCCGTGCAAATCGCAAACCCCTGATTGGCGGCATAGCCTTCAAAAAGAATACCTGTATAATAGTCCAAGTTGCGCAGCAAATTCAAATCGAGCAGGACATATTTTTCAACCTGATACGCCTCAAGCGCTTCCCACAATTGTCTTAAATTAGTAACAGCCTTGCGTGCCTGCCCGTTCACTGTGATAGATTCCGCCCTGTCGATCAGTTCCTTGCCGCCGCGCAGTTTCAGCAGTTCATAAAGCCGCGCTGCGTTTTCCCGCGAAAGATGCAACCCCTGTACATAATGACGGAAGCCTACATAATCGCGGTGATACAAAAATTCTTTCAGCCTTTCGCGGTCTTCCAGTCTTTGGACAATCTCCTCAAGCAGACCTTCAAGAAAACCGATATGACCCACCGCTATTTTAAACACTTTCACCCCTGCCGCTTTTAGAACAGATACAGCGAGCGCAATCGCTTCGGCATCCGCATCAACGGATGCTGAGCCGATATATTCAATTCCGAGTTGTGTAAACTCCGCATTGCGCCCCGCTTCGTTTCTCTGCGCACGAAACACGTTCGCGGAATACATCAACCGCAACGGAAGCGGTTCTTCTTTCAAAAGCGAAGATGCGACCCTAGCAATAGGCGCCGTCATGTCCGGACGCAGAACGACGGTTTTGCCTTCGCTGTCCAGCAATTTAAACAATCTGTTATCGAGCGTTGCACTTGCTTCTCCGACCGTGTCGTAATATTCAAGCGTTGGGGTGCTAATTTCCTGGTATCCCCATTGTTTCATACAGGCTTTTACTCGCTTTTCCAGCCAGCGCTGTTTTTCGAGGAGATCGGGAAGGATATCCCGCATTCCCAGCGGTTTTTCAAATCCTAACGGCTTTGACATCCTGGCTTCTACTCCTTTTCTCTATCCTTTAGTTTGGTAGCGAACTAAAGGATTTCTCGTTGAGAGTAGTCTACCATTCATTGATTTATCCGTCAATACAAAAAAGCGAACCGGAAATATCCGGTTCGCATGTTGCTGGCTAATGCGCCTTTTTTAAACTTCATTGATTTTCCGCAAGGAAGTTATCCGCACCGCTTTGGCAAAAGCAATGATGCTGTTCACGGCTGCCGAATGATACGCATAGGGTTGCCGCCGACGAAAGCGCCCGGCGGAACATCCTGATTAACGAGCGTAGCCGCGGATACAACCGCTCCATCCCCGATGGTCACGCCTGGAAGAATCGTCGAATTTGCGCCAATCATCACACCTGAGCCGATTTTTACATTTCCCAAACGGTATTCGTCAATTAAATATTCATGGGCCAGAATTGTCGTATTATAACCAATAATCGTATTGGAGCCAATAGAAATCCGCTCTGGAAACATCGTATCAATCATCACCATTAACGCAACCGCCGTATTCTCGCCAATCCTCATCCCGAGAAACGTGCGATACATCCAGTTTTTTAGCGGCAGCCATGGGATATAGCGAGCCAGTTGTACAACAATAAAGCATTTTACCACTTTCCAAAAACTTACCGTTTTGTACATCTGCCAGAGCGAGTTTGGCCCCTGAACCGGATAGCGTTCGGTTTTCCGCTTCGCCATCTTCCACCTCTTACCATTGTCGAATTGGTTTTTTCACAATCTGGATCAGCTCCGTCATGTCACTCAACAAATAAGTCGGGTTAAAAGACGACAGAAAGGATGCGCCTTTCATGCTCCAGGCTACACCGGCGGAAGCAATGCCGGCGTTTTGTGCCGCCTGAATGTCATATTGGCTGTCTCCCACCATCAGCGTCCTGGCCGGATCGGCCTTCAAATTTTGCATCGCTTTCTGTATAGGCTCCGGATGTGGTTTATGGTTCTTGGTATCCTGGTAGCAAATCACGGTATCCATATATTTATCAAGCCCAAACAGACGTAAGCCCATCTCTGCCGTTTTGCGCTGTTTGGTAGTTACGATTCCCATTTTGATGCCCATTTCAGCAAGTTCTCCTACCGTCTCAAGCACGTTCGGAAACTCTTCCACCAGCTCATCATGTACGCGTTCATTATGTTCGCGATACACCTGTACCAATTCTTCCGCCCGCTCCGGATCGAATAATGCCATCTGATCGTACAACGGCTTGCCCATATGCGGAATGAGATCCTCCCGCGTATACTTACCGGGATAAAACTTTTCAAGCGTGTACATAAACGATGTGAGGATTAAGTTATTCGTATCGATTAAAGTTCCATCAAGATCAAATAAAACATATTCATATTGATACATCAATACACCTCGTTCCCTTCAAACCAAAATTCCGTTCTATGCTTCACCGTATCTTTTGGTAGCATATCCCATTTTTCGCAATACCACCATCATAATGAGTGCAAATGCGATGAGAAGCAGACTTATAACCTGAGCCATGCGCAGCGTTTCCGTCAACATTAAACTATCCGTACGCATTCCTTCCACAAAAAAGCGTCCGATAGAATACCAGATAACGTAAGTAAGGAACAGATCTCCTCGCTTTAACGGTAACAAGCGCCGGATGGTGATTAAAAGAATGAAACCGAGAAGATTCCAGAGCGATTCATACAAAAATGTCGGATGATAATACGAATATGTATTCGTCACCGGATCAAAAATGTACATCTGATTAATAATAAACTGCGGCAAATGCAAGTTCTGCAAGAATTCGAGACTCACCGGCCCCCCGTGCGCTTCCTGATTTATAAAATTGCCCCAGCGCCCGATGGCTTGTCCGATAATCAAACTCGGCGCAACCACGTCCACCAGCCGCCAGAATGAAATTTTTTTGATGCGTGAATAAATATACGCTGTCAATATAGAAGCAATAAGCGCGCCGTGGATCGCAATGCCGCCGTGCCAGACGGCGATAATTTCCTCCGGGTGGGAACGATAATACTCATCCCAACGAAAAATCACGTAGTAAATACGCGCACCAATAATAGCAGCAGGCACCGCATACATCACAACGTCCATAATCGTTTCCGGATCCATGCCAACCTGTTTCGCTTCACGCAGCGCCAGTAGCAAGCCGACCAGCGCAGCCGTCCCCAGAATAATTCCGTACCAGTGTACGGATAACGGGCCCAGTTGAAATGCAATCGGGTCAATCGCCTTCGTCATGTTGTGTTATGCCTCCTCGAATTCAAATATCTTCTACTGCTTCCTCGATCGTATCTGTCAGCTTCTTGCTGAACACAACCGCTGCGTTGTAGCCCATACGCTTCAAGCGGAAGTTCATGGCCGCCACTTCTACGATAACAGCTAGGTTGCGGCCCGGGCGCACCGGAATCGTAATCTGCGGCACTTCCGCGTCCATAATCTTTAGTTTTTCCTCATCAAGACCGAGGCGATCATATACTTTCTGCGGATCCCAAATTTCCAAACGAATAACAAGCGAGATTCGTTTGTAATTGCGAACAGCCCCGGCACCGAATAAGGTCATGACGTTAATGATCCCCAGCCCGCGAATTTCCAGCAGATGCTGGATCAGCTCCGGCGCGCTGCCAATCAACTGATTCTCCTGTGTCTGCCGGATTTCCACCGCATCGTCCGCGACAAGACGATGGCCGCGCTTGACAAGCTCCAGTGCAGTTTCACTTTTTCCAATCGCGCTTTGTCCTACCAACAAAACGCCGACCCCGTATACATCGACCAATACCCCGTGCATTGTGGTCGTTGGAGCAAGCCGTCCTTCCAGATATGTAGTCAGCTTACTGGATAACTTGGTAGTTGGAAGCGACGAAATCAACACCGGAATGCTGCGAGCCTCCGATTGACGAATCAGCTCTTCCGGCACTTCGCAGCCATGTGCTATGCATATGCAAGGCGTTTTCTCATCAAGCAACTTGTTAATCCGCTCTTCTCGTTCAGCTTCACCAAGCGTTACAAAAAAGCCCAGTTCCGTTTTGCCAAGAAGTTGTATGCGCTCAGCCGCATAAAAATTAAAATACCCCGCCATTTCAAGGCCAGGACGGCTAATATCGCTTACCGTAATCTCGCGCCGCAACCCCGCTTTTCCGCTCACTACCTTCAGCTGAAAGTGATTCACAATGTCGCGCACCTGGGTTTTCTTCAAGAAGCTCCACCCTTTCCCTACATCATAATATTTTAATTGTATCATACAGCCATTATGAATTTGAAAATACGAGTCAAAAAACGGGACGACCAAACAGCACACACATCCCTTTTCCGAAAAAACATACGTGAGATGGAAAAGCAATGAAAACGTTTGGCGTCCCGTTCTTTATGGATTGCCGTATCTCCTTTATGGCTGCATCTGCAAACGTGCTTCAGAGCGCTTGCGGTCACGCTCCAAAATCGGCGCCAGGAATTGTCCGGTGTACGATTCTTCAACCTTGACGACCTCTTCCGGCGTGCCTTCTGCGACAATCATCCCACCGCGGCTACCACCTTCCGGCCCAAGATCGATAATATAGTCGGCCGTTTTAATGACGTCCAGATTGTGCTCAATCACAAGCACGCTGTCACCGGCATCCACCAGGCGCTGCAACACTTTCAACAGGCGGTCAATATCATCAATATGAAGGCCTGTCGTCGGTTCATCCAAAATGTACAGCGTCTTGCCGTTACTGCGGCGGTACAACTCTGAAGCCAGCTTCACGCGCTGGGCTTCCCCGCCCGACAGCGTGGTGGCCGGCTGACCAAGCTTAATATAGCCAAGTCCCACATCATACAACGTTTGCAATTTGCGTTGAATGCGCGGAATGTTTTTAAAGAACTCCAGTGCATCCTCTACCGTCATTTCCAAAACATCAGCAATATTTTTGCCTTTGTAGCGCACTTCCAGCGTCTCGCGATTGTACCGTTTGCCATGACATACTTCACACGGCACGTATACATCTGGCAAAAAATGCATTTCGATCTTGATAATGCCGTCGCCGCGGCATGCTTCGCACCGGCCGCCTTTTACATTGAAACTAAACCGACCCTTTTGGTAGCCACGCACCTTCGCTTCATTCGTCTGCGCGAACAGATCGCGAATATCATCAAACACTCCGGTGTATGTAGCCGGATTGGAGCGCGGCGTCCGCCCGATCGGAGACTGGTCGATGTCAATCACTTTATCCAGGTGTTCAAGCCCTTCCAGCTTGCGGTATGCGCCCGGTTTTTGCTTTGATTTGTGCAATTCGCGGGCCAGCGCTTTATGCAAAATTTCATTAATAAGCGTCGATTTGCCCGAACCGGACACTCCGGTTACACACGTAAACACGCCGAGCGGCACTTTCAAATTCACATTGCGCAGGTTGTTTTCCTTCGCCCCGAGCACTTTAATCCATTTGCCGTTCGGCTTGCGACGCTCCAGCGGCACCGGGATGAATTTTCGGCCGCTCAAGTACTGACCTGTTAGCGAATGTTCATCATTCATCACTTCCTGGGGCGTACCCTGCGCCACAACCCGTCCGCCGTGGATGCCAGCCCCCGGCCCAATGTCAATAATATAATCAGCTGCCAGCATTGTATCCTCGTCATGTTCAACGACGATCAACGTGTTGCCTAAATCGCGCATATGTTCAAGCGTCTTGATCAGGCGGGCGTTATCGCGCTGGTGCAGACCAATGCTCGGCTCATCAAGAATATATAGTACACCCATCAGACTGGAACCGATCTGCGTCGCCAGACGAATGCGCTGAGCTTCTCCGCCTGACAACGTGCCAGCGGAACGACTCATCGTTAAATAATCAAGACCGACATCGATTAAGAACTGCAGGCGCGCTTTAATCTCTTTCAAAATCAGGCGGGCAATCTGCATTTCTTTTTCCGTCAGCTTGAGGTTATCGAAAAACATGTAGGCGTCGGCAACGGACAAATCGGTAATGTATGCGATGTTTTTCCCGTTGATCAGCACGGACAATACTTCCGGACGAAGACGGTGCCCTTTGCACGCCGGGCATTTTTTCTGACTCATATACATCTCCAACTGCTGGCGCACATGGTCAGATCCCGTTTCACGATAGCGCCGTTGTACGTTGTTCACGACTCCTTCAAACGTCATATACGTATCACGCACCGTTGGGCTAAAATCGCTCTTGTAGCGAAAATGTATTTGTTCGTTACCGCTCCCGTACAACAGCACATGCTGCTGCTCTTCCGTCAGTTCTTCGAACGGCTTGTCCATATCGATGTTATAATGTTTGGCCACACAGGTCAAAATCTGCTCATAATAATTAGAAGTAGCGCTGTTCCATGGCTCCAACGCGCCTTCGTTAATGCTTTTGGACGGGTCCGGTACAACTAAATCCGGATCGACTTCTAGCTGACTGCCCAAACCGTCACATTTGGAGCAGGCACCGAACGGACTGTTGAATGAGAACATACGCGGTTCCAAATCCGGCATGCTAAACCCGCATATCGGGCATGCGAGATTCTGACTGAACAGCAGTTCTTCCTGTCCGATAATATCCACCAATACCCGTCCTTCGGCAAGGCGCAACGCTGTCTCCAACGAATCGGCAAGACGGCTCTGGATGCCTTCTTTTACTACAATCCGGTCAACGACCACTTCAATCGAGTGCTTCTTATTTTTCTCTAGCTTGATCTCTTCCGATAGATCGCGCACTTCTCCATCAATGCGAACGCGCACATAACCCTGGGTACGAATTTCATTAAGCAGCTTCACATGCTCGCCTTTACGTCCCTGCACAAGTGGCGCGAGGATTTGCAGGCGCGTTTTTTCCGGATAAGCGAGAATACGATCTACCATCTGCTCCACGGTTTGCGCCGTAATCTCCACGCCGTGTTCCGGGCAATACGGCCGCCCAATGCGGGCAAAAAGAAGACGGAGATAATCGTAAATCTCCGTGACCGTTCCCACGGTAGATCGCGGATTGCGGCTCGTCGTCTTCTGATCAATGGAAATAGCCGGTGACAAGCCGTCGATAGAGTCCACATCTGGTTTGTCCATCTGCCCAAGGAACTGGCGCGCATACGCGGAAAGGGATTCGACATAGCGCCGTTGTCCTTCCGCGTAAATCGTGTCAAACGCCAGCGAAGATTTGCCTGAACCGGACAGCCCAGTCAATACAACGAACTTGTCGCGTGGAATCGTGACGTCTATATTTTTTAGATTATGGGCGCGTGCGCCCTTGATGACAATATTTTCGCGGCTCATCTGTTCTTTCATCCCTCCGCTTTTAACTCAAGAATTAAATCGCGCAATTCAGCGGCGCGCTCAAAATTCAACGCGCGCGCTGCCTCTTTCATTTCGGCTTCAAGACGCGCAATAACGTCCTTCTTCTCCTTCTTGCTCAGCTTGCTGTACGCTTTCTGCGGCAAATATTCTTCCTGTTCCTCCGCTACCTTTGTCGCTTCAATCACATCGCGCACCGCTTTACGAACGGTCTGCGGCGTAATGCCATGCTCTTCGTTATACGCAATCTGTTTTTTGCGGCGGCGGTACGTCTCTTCCACCGCACGCTCAATCGATTGCGTCATTTTGTCAGCATACATAATGACGTGACCATTGGCGTTGCGCGCGGCCCGGCCAATCGTCTGAATCAAGGAGCGCTCATTGCGCAAGAATCCTTCTTTATCGGCGTCGAGAATGGCCACTAGCGAAACTTCTGGTATATCCAATCCTTCCCGCAGAAGATTGATTCCAATCAGTACATCGAACACTCCCAGACGCAAATCGCGGATAATCTGCATCCGTTCAATCGTTTTAATATCCGAGTGTAAATAGCGAACTTTGACTCCGACTTCTTTCAAGTAATCCGTTAAATCTTCGGCCATCTTCTTTGTAAGCGTCGTGATAAGTACGCGCTCATTCTTCACGATGCGCTCGTTAATCTCGCCTAGCAAGTCGTCGATCTGACCTTTGGTCGGGCGAATATCAATCGTCGGATCAAGCAGCCCGGTTGGACGAATCACCTGTTCCACTACGTCCGGCGCTTTCTCAAGTTCATACGGCCCGGGCGTCGCTGATACATAAATAATCTGATGGATATGTTTCTCGAATTCTTCGAATGTCAACGGGCGGTTGTCTGCGGCGGACGGCAGGCGGAATCCGTGTTCGATTAGCATATCCTTACGTGCTTTATCTCCATTGTACATGCCGCGGATTTGCGGCAATGTAATATGCGACTCGTCCACCATAATGAGAAAATCGTCGGGAAAGTAATCAAGCAGCGTATACGGCGTCGCCCCCGGGGGCAATCCGTTCAGGTGGCGCGAATAATTCTCCACGCCGGAGCAATAGCCCATTTCCTGCAACATCTCAATATCGTAGCGGGTTCGTTGTTCAAGGCGCTGCGCTTCCAAAAGCTTTCCTTTCCCTTTCAGGTAGGCAAGGCGTTCTTCCAGTTCTTCCTCAATACTTTTGATGGCCCGCCGCAGACGCTCCGGGCCGGTCACATAGTGAGAAGCCGGAAAAATCGCCACATGCTCGCGCTCATGCAGCACCGCTCCGGTTAACGTATCAATCTCAGTGATACGCTCAATCTCGTCACCGAAAAACTCAACGCGAATCGCATGTTCACTGTTGGAAGCCGGGAAAATTTCCACGACATCGCCGCGTACCCGGAACGTGCCACGCGTGAAATTGACGTCATTCCGGTTGTACTGAATATCTATCAGCCTGCGCAGCACCTCATCCCGGCTTTTTTCCATGCCGCGACGCAAGGAAAGAAGCATAGCGCCGTATTCCTGCGGCGAACCTAAACCATAAATACAGGACACACTGGCAACAATGATGACATCATTGCGCTCGAACAAGGCGCTGGTGGCCGAGTGGCGCAGTTTATCGATTTCCTCATTGATGCTGGCATCCTTCTCAATGTACGTATCCGACTGTGGAATATATGCTTCCGGCTGGTAATAGTCGTAATAGCTTACGAAATACTCAACTGCGTTGTTCGGGAAAAATTCTTTGAACTCGCTAGCAAGTTGCGCCGCAAGCGTCTTGTTGTGCGCAATGACAAGCGTCGGCTTATTAACTTTACTGATCACCTGAGCCATCGTAAATGTTTTCCCCGTTCCTGTAGCCCCAAGCAAAGTCTGATGTTTTTTACCGTTCACAATTCCTTCCGTCAGCTTCGCAATGGCGGTCGGCTGGTCCCCTTTCGGTTCGTAATCGGAGACAAGCTCGAACTTTTTGTTGAGCTTTTCCAAAGTTTCACCATTCCTTCTATTAAAATGCTGCCATTAATTATATCACATTATATTTACGAAAAAGGGGGTTCCAGAAATTTTTTTCGAACTAATGTTCCGATCAAATTTGTAAAGAATAAGAGCAACCCTCTCCTTCTCCCCAAGCGCTTTTGCCTTTTTCGCTTCATACGCAAAAATACGCAAAAGAGGCAACCCAGCAACGGGGAAAAAGAGAGGGCTGTCATCCCTACTCCGTCAAACTAATTCCTTTAAGCCAGCGATAACCAATGTACGTTCCGGCGAAGCCGCTGGCAACGCCTAATAAAATAACCGGCAGAGGCTGCTTCGGACCATCGAAGACAGCCATCATGATGCCAAGGGTCACAATGGCGCCTACCCATATATTAAGTGCCACACGCGAAATCACCGCCGCGAGAAGAAGCGGAACGAGTAAGGCAAGCACGTATTTTATGATCATAATGTTACATCCTTTCCCTGTTCAAAGGGGACTTCATACGATTCATTGTTGCGGCGCGTCCGGACTTTGCGGAATAAACCGAATAATCGGTTGTACCCTCCCTGTTCAACATATTCGTCCGTTTCTACATCAGGCGCCAAGATAAGCCCCAGTTGATGGTGATCACCCTGATATACAGAACGCTGAACATACTTAATATGTCCTTCCCTGTTCATTACTTCCATTTTACAGAAAGCCGATTGCCGCTGCAATGCCAGATAAATCGCCGCTTTATTGTTAATTTCGCGTCCGTTAATACGCAAAATTACATCGCCCGTAATAATTTCCATCTCATCCGCCGGACTTCCCGGCACAACAGCCAATACCCGGACACCTTTTTTCAATTGCACATATAGCGGAGTATACAATCGACGCTGCCATTTCCCGTAAATACGAAACGCCTCATGCCCAAGCAGGGAAAGCAGACCTCCGAATACAGCGACAGGAAGCCAATACACGCCCGCCCAGGCCAGCACAAACAGCAAAATCCCGAATAGCATGATTCGTCTGCCCGCCTGTTTCGCTTTCTCCTGCGGTGTAGACAATACCGCCAAATCAGCATATCCGATTACGGTTGGGATCGGCAATAAACTCAATGCCGCTGCTCCCGCGTAAAAAAGCGGCCACCAGCCCGATGCATCTATAGCATAAGTGCCGCCCGGAACACCTGATACAAACAACACAGCCGGGATCATCCAATATTTTTGAATCACATATGCACCAACTACCCGTCCGCGCTGGCTTTTGATCAGTACAGGAGAGAATCCTTGTTTCGGCGTCAATTGCACAAGCAACCCTTCAGCAATATGCAGTAAAGCGACCAGTGCCAAAACGCCTGGAATATTCACTGCCCGCAGCCATAGAAGCAATTGGCCAAGCCATCCATCCGCACCATCAGGCGGAACCAATCTTGCCAAAACCGACACAATCGCTAAAAAACCGCCGCTGTATGCGAATGATAAAAAGCGAATGTTTATCAAAGCAAAAAGGATGCTTATCCCCCATAACAGCACAACATCATAATAGGAAAGAGCGATTCCGAAGAGAAGCAGAAGCGCGGAAACACCCACGCCCGCAAGCGCACCCAGCAGAAGCGAGCGGAGGAGCTCTCCCGGCGCCGAAGTCAAACGCACATGAAACAGCTTGCGCTCCTGAACAACCTGTTTATGATAGTGCCAAAACAAAAGCAAAGCAAATATATACAAAGCAGGACTTAATAAAAACTTCGGAATCTGTATCAGTACATCCAGCAAGAATCCTGACCAATCACCCATTTCCCATCCTCCGATTTAAAAAATCGAGCCAACATATGCCAGTGTCCTTTGAAACCAATCATCCTGTAAGAAAAACCACTTCTATTATAGTAAAGAAAAAGCCACGACATAAAGGCCGTGGTTCTATAATTCTACAAACGGTAGGGCGAACCCTCCCTGATTTCTAATTTGTCTGTTGGGATAATACTTCGATGGCCGCCTGTAGTTGCAAATCGTTTTTCGGGTCTCGAATGCGTTTTATCAACTCTTCCTGCATCAGACCTGCCGTTTTTTTATCTACCTTGCCGGTCATCGGCAGCTGGTGCAGATTTTGGAAGATTTTAACCGCTGCTTCCGTGCGAGCGTCAAAATACCCGTCCATGCGACCCGGCGCCTGTCCAAGTCCTTTGAGAATTAATTGCAAATTCTTCACATCAGAGCTTGTCATATCGCGCTTCAGTTCCACACCATCCGGTAACAGAACCGCTTTGAAATAATCAGGTTGCTCAATTTTCACATCCGGTATTACGCCTTTTTTGTGAATCCAGGTACCGTCCGGTGTCAACCATTTGGCTACCGTGATTTTCAATTGGCTGTCATCTTCGAGCGGCATCGTGTTCTGCACGGTTCCTTTGCCAAATGTATTCGTGCCGACGACTTTATATCCGCTGCTTTGCAGCGCGGCAGCCAGGATTTCTGAAGCGCTGGCACTTCCCTTGTCCGTCAGCACAACGATCGGATATGCAGCTTTTCCTTTCTCGGAACGAAACACTTCCTTTTTACCATCACTATATTGAATTTGTAAAATAATCCCCTTATCCGGCACAAGCAAATTTCCAATCTCCACAACAGAATCCAGCAAGCCGCCCGGATTGCCGCGCACATCAACAATCAAGCCATCGATTCCTTTTTCTTCAAGCTTTTGCAATTCATTAGCAAAGTGTTTAGCCGTATCCTGTGAGAACTGGGTAATCTCCAGCTTGCCGAACGTTTTGCCATCACGCTGAATCGTTTCGCTGTAAACCGTCTCAATCGGGATATCATCACGGATAACCACGATACGCAACGGTTCGGATAAACCTGGACGCATGATTTCAAGCTCCGCCTTCGTTCCTTTTGGCCCGCGGATATGCATCACCGCGTCACTTAAGCTCATCCCTTGCAAGCTTTTGCCGTTAACTTTCAAAATTTGATCTTCTGGACGAAGGCCCGCTTTCTCAGCAGGGGAACCTTTGATCGGAGAAACGATGGTTACCCGGTCATTCTTCAGTGTTACTTCCGCACCGATACCTTCAAACGTTGATTGCAAAGACGAATTAAAGTCTTTCGTTTCTTTCTGATTCATATAATCGGAGAACGGATCATCGAGCGTCTTCACCATCCCCTCGATGGCGCCATCAATCAGCTTGGCTTTATCCTGCTTCTCCAATGCTGTATTTTCGATTAACTGATAAGCTTCGTACACTTTTGCGAAATCGGGATTTTGCGGTACTGCCTGTCCCGACGCCGCCTGTCCCTCAGGCACGCGGGTGCCGTTCTGACCGAAACCCTGTCCAAAAAATTTGGCCGCCGCTAAGGTAACAATGCTGGTGGAAACGACGACAAGAAGAAGCATCACAAAAAGCGTACGGCGTTTTACATACAATATAAAAACACCACCTTTGATCAATCCGATTTACCACCTAGTATATGACAGATATATCAGGGATATATCTGTTATTGCCAAATTATCGCAAATATGACATCGGATCGACTTTCTGACCATTACGAATGACTGTAAAGTGCAAATGCGGGCCGGTAGCACGCCCCGTAGAACCGACTTCCGCAATCTTTTGGCCCGCCTTTACCTCCTGCCCCTCAGACACGACAATTCCACCATGACGGATGTGGGCATACAATGTGCTTAAGCCGTTTCCATGATAAATAATAACAGTATTGCCATACCCATTCATATAACCTGTGGAAGCTACCACACCATCCGCAGCCGCATAAATCGGCGTTCCCTGCGGAGCAGCCAAATCGGTGCCATCGTGGAACTTACGGGTATGAAGAATCGGGTGAATACGATAGCCAAAAGAAGAAGACATGCGAGCACCGGAAACAGGCCAAACGAACTGCCCACCGGAATGAACGGGCGGCAGAGACCAGCTTCCGGCATCAGAAGAAGAGGCACGGCGAGCCTCTTCTTCTGCCCGACGTTTCTCTTCGATCTTCTGCTGCAGCTGATTGACAAGCTCAAGCGACGCATGCTCCTGTTCCTCCTGGATTTCTAGCAATTCGCCCTCTTTTGCTATCAACTCTTTCAGAATACGCTCCCGCTCCTGTTTCTGCTCTTCAAGCTGCGCGGCCAGCTGCTGGGCTTCTGCCTGCATTCTCTTTAAATTCTGCAATTCTGTTTCGATTTGTTTCTTTTTCTCCGCAATAATGTCACGGTCGCGCTTATTGTCTTCAAGAATCGTCACGTCCTGTTCAACAATCGACTTCACAGCATCCAATCTTTCAAGAAAGTCACTGAAATCCTGGGAGCCCAGCAAAACTTCCAGATAAGAGATGTCCCCTGCTTCATAAATAGCGGATACGCGTGTTTTTAGCAATTTGTCGCGCTTCTCTACTCGGATAATGGCTTCTTGAAGCTGCTTGGCCGCTTGCTTCAGTTCAGCAGTTGTTTTCTCGATCTCTTTGTTTAACTCGTCGATTTTCGCCTGGGTTTCATTCATCTTCAAATCAATGCTCATGATATCTTCTTTGGTCGACTGTTGCTGTGCTTGGATACTACTAATTTGCTGTTTGATTGAGCTTACTCTATTCTTTGCTATCTGACTCTCTCGCTTAATTCTATCAATTTCCTTTTGAACATTCGCGACTTCATTAGCCTGGCTGACCGCCGGAGTCATTCCCGTAAAAAGAATGGTAGCCGCCAGCGGAATCAGGAACTTCTTCGCCATCTTTTCCTCCTCATAATTCTTGATTTTTTATATATGTAAAAACCGTCGCACGGACATTAAGCTTCCCCAGATACCAATAAAAGCGCCGATTCCAAGCAACACAAGCGAAACTTCCAGCATAAGCGGATATATCGGCAAAAGATGCAAAAAATAAAGCGCAAGCTGTTGCTCCACAAAATCTAGCAAAGAGGCGTATCCTACACTTAAGACAATGATCGGCACAATAGCGCCAATGATCCCCATAAGTGCTCCTTCCACAAAAAACGGCCACCGGATAAAGCCGTTGGTCGCGCCAACAAGCTTCATAATCTCGATTTCCCGGCGCCGTGCTATAATGGTTAATTTAATCGTATTGGCAATCAAAAACATTGCCGTAAACGCAAGGGCAATAATAAATGCCACGATGACAAAGCGAATCACATCCGTTACGGCGAACAGCTTCTTCGTCGTTTGCTCAGCATAGTTAACCTTCTTCACACCGTCGATCGCTTCGATTTTCTGAGCCAAGGCTCCGGTTTGCTGCGGTGTTTTCGCTTTGACAATAAAGGTGTCCGGCAAAGGATTTTCTTTCTCCAGTCCGTTCAAATAGTCACGTTTATCGCCAAAACTTTCTTTCAAGTTCTTCAGCCCTTCTTCTTTTGAAACAAACCTCACCTCGGCGGCGTCAGGCAGCTTCTTAAGCGCGCCTTCCACCTTCTTCACCGTTGCATCGTCAGCTGTTACGTCGAGTGAAACACGAATCTCGACCTGTTTCTCCACGGTCTGGACAAGGTGCTGAATGTTCATCGCCATCATCAAAAAAACGCCGAGAATTAAGAGAGTAATCATCACCGCGCTAATAGAAGCGAACGTCATCCAGCCATTCCGGCCAAGATTCTTGAATCCTTCGCGCATGTGACGGGAAAGCGTGCTAGTCTTCATAGCCATACTCCCCTCTCTGCTCATCCCGAACGATCCGTCCTGCCTCAATCGCAATCACCCGCTTGCGCAGGCTATTTACAATTTCTTTATTATGTGTAGCCATAACAATGGTTGTCCCGCCCCGATTTATCTCGAGCAATGTCTGCATAATATCCATCGATGTCTCCGGATCAAGATTTCCGGTCGGTTCATCGGCGATAATGAGATCAGGTCGATTTACAATCGCGCGCGCAATTGCCACGCGTTGCTGTTCCCCTCCGGACAACTGGTCAGGAAGTGAGCGCGCTTTGTGTTTCAGCCTTACAAGCTCCAACACTTCCATTACGCGCGGCTTAATTTTTTTCCTGGACTCTTCAATAACTTCCATTGCAAACGCTACGTTTTCGTAGACGGTCAGTTTCGGAAGTAGCTTAAAGTCCTGAAAAACGACGCCAATCTTCCGCCGCAGATAAGGAATTTGACGCTCTTTGAGACGATTGATATGAAAATCGTTAATCACAATTTGCCCTTTTGTCGCTTTTTCCTCGCGGTACATCAGTTTAATAAACGTTGATTTTCCCGCACCGCTCGGTCCGACGACATAGACGAACTCCCCGTCTTTGATGCGGACATCAATTCCCTGAAGGGCCACGGTTCCGTTCGGATACGTCTTCCATACATCCTGCATTTCTATCAAAAAAATCACCCAAACTATAATTTTTTCTATCGCTTCCGTGGAAATGACATCATCCAACAATAAACGCCTTTTCTATTATACCATTTGTCGAGCAAAACGCATGAAGAATCGCACATTATTTCCGACAATTTTCTAGCAAAAAAAACATCCCCTTCTTGTAAAAGGGGATGGCCTCACCGATAGTCTCTATTTCTCTTCTATCCTTCCATTTCATCCTATTTATAAGAGTTGAACGTTTATCTTCTTGATATGTTCTTCCACCCATACGTGTGTTTGTTTCAGCTGAACCTCGGCGGCAGTAATCTGAATTTCTACTTGATTCTTCGCCGTGCCACCCAGCACATTGCGTGCATTGACAACGTTCACAGGATTGAGCGCTTCATAAATATCCTCTTCGAATTGTTCAGAGAACTGTCTGAACTCATCCAAGCTCATATCCAGCAAGTACTTCCCCTGCTCAATACAATACAACACGCTTCTTCCTACAACTTCATGAGCCTGACGGAAAGGCATACCTTTTCCAACCAAATAATCCGCCAAATCAGTAGCGTTGGAGAAATCATGCGCCACCGCCTGACGCATGTTTTCTTTCTTGACTTTCATCGTGCGAATCATCGGAGCAAACAATGATAGCGCGCCATGAAGTGTGGCGACTGTGTCAAACATGCCCTCTTTGTCTTCCTGCATGTCTTTATTATACGCAAGCGGCAACCCTTTGAGAACCGTAAGCATACCGATTAGACTGCCGTATACCCGACCCGTTTTGCCGCGGACAAGTTCCGCCACGTCCGGATTTTTCTTCTGGGGCATAATGCTGGAGCCTGTGCAAAACGCGTCGTCCAATTCCACGAAGTTAAACTCGTCGCTCATCCAGAGAATCAGTTCTTCGCACAAACGAGAAAGATGCATCATCAGCAGGGAAGCATTGGCCAAAAATTCAACAATAAAATCGCGATCGCTTACCGCGTCCATACTATTCGTGTAAACGGCGTCAAATTTCAACAATTCAGCCACGTATTCGCGGTCGATCGGGAACGTCGTACCCGCCAGCGCGCCGGCTCCCAGAGGCAAGACGTTAATTCGCTTCCAGCTATCCATCAACCGTTCCGCATCGCGCTGTAACATGGAATAGTACGCCATTAAATGATGCGCGAACAATACCGGTTGTGCCCGCTGCAAATGCGTATAGCCCGGCAGAATGGTGTCGATGTTTGCTTTCGCCTGCTCAAGCAGCGACTCCTGAACCTTCACGATTAAATCAACAATTTCGACGACACGCGCACGCAGGTACAAATGCATATCGGTCGCGACCTGGTCGTTGCGACTGCGCCCGGTATGCAATTTGCCGCCCACCGGTCCAATTTGTTCAATCAGCATTTTTTCCACATTCATATGCACGTCTTCGTTCTCAACCGTAAACTCTGCTTCACCCGCTTCGATCATGGCAGCCACCTTTTTCAAGCCTTCCGCAATCGTGGCCGCCTCATCTTCGCCGATAATGCCGCACTTGCCCAGCATTGCCACGTGCGCGAGGCTTCCGGTGATGTCCTCTTTCCACAATTGCTGGTCGAACCCGATGGATGCCGTATATTCTTCTACAAGTTTATCGGTTGCTTTGGTAAATCGACCGCCCCATAGCTTCATGAATGCAGGCGTTTTCCTTCTCTCCACCTCAAGAAAGAAAACGCCTTTCCCTCCTCTCAAACCTCGATTCTCCTGTCAATCTCAAGCATTTTTATTGCTTGATTGCTTCTTTTTTATCAATAACGACCGCTTTCGGCGCATGGTCCAGTTTGTCTTTATTCGTTTGTACGAACACTTTTGTCGGCAGGCCCCACAGTTTGACAAAGCCGATCGCCGCCTGATGGTCAAACGTATCTTCCGTACCATATGTCGCCAAGTTTTCATCGTACAGAGAGGATGCCGACTTTCTTCCGACTACGATCGCATGACCTTTGAACAGTTTCACACGGATGGTACCTGTCACAAATTTTTGCGTTTCTTCCACGAACGCCTTGAGCGCATCCATAATCGGTGAGAACCACAGGCCTTCATAAATAACCTGGGAGATTTTTTGCTCAATAATCGGCTTAAACTGCGCCACTTCGCGTGGTTGTGTCAAGAACTCCAGTTCGCGATGCGCCAGAATAAGCGTAATTGCTCCTGGGGCTTCATATACTTCGCGGGATTTGATGCCAACGAGACGGTTTTCTACATGGTCAATGCGCCCCACGCCGTGTTTGCCCGCAATTTTGTTCAGTTCGAGAATAAGTTCACTTAGCGGCATCTCTTTGCCGTTTAACGCTACAGGTTTGCCCTGGATGAACTCAATTTCGATTTCCTCTGGAGCGTCCGGCGTATCTTCCAGGTGAGCCGTCAGGTCATATGCACCTTTCGGGGGCTCGTTCCAGGGATTTTCTAGTTCACCGCATTCGCACGCACGGCCCCAAAGATTTTGGTCAATGCTGTATGGGTTGTCAAGGTCAACCGGAATCGGAATGTTATGCTTCATCGCGTACTTGATTTCCTCATCACGGCTCATGCCCCATTCACGTACCGGAGCGACAATTTTCAAGTTCGGATTAAGGGCTGTGATCGAAACGTCGAAACGCACCTGATCGTTCCCTTTGCCTGTGCAGCCGTGGGCCACGGCAACTGCACCCTCTTCTTCCGCAATATCAACGAGCACTTTCGCAATAAGCGGGCGGGACAGGGCGGATACGACCGGATATTTGCCTTCATACATTGCGTTCGCTTTTAGTGCTGGCAAAACAAATTCATTCGCAAACAATTCTTTTGCATCCACAACGTATGATTTAATGGCACCAACCTGCAGCGCTTTGTCGCGTACAAACTCCAAATCCTTGCCTTCGCCGACGTCAAGCGCTACGGCGATAACGTCATAATTGTACGTTTCCTGCAACCATTTAATCGCCACAGATGTATCTAAACCGCCAGAATAAGCCAGAACAACTTTTTCTTTTGCCATTGTTCAAATCCTCCCCTTCTCTACTCGTGCATATTATGTCACGTCTCACACCATGCATTTCCTATGAAATATTATGCAATTTTATTAATAAAAATTCAATAGATTTTTTGCAAAAAAATATTAGGCTTACTGGCTTCCATTATTTTTCCTTTTTTTCTGCTTCAGTATCAACACGCTGTTGCATTGCTTTGGCATCGGCGCCGAGAATCTGGTCAGTATCATCTTTGATGGAAGCAAACATGCGGGTGAGGCGTTTGTTAACTTCACCGAATACAGTGCCTTCTTCATAGTCTCCCTTTTCATCGCAAGTCCCGGCCTCCACGCCCGTAAGAATCTCAATTCCTTCCTCAATGGTACGTACTTGCCAGATATGGAATTGCCCGGACTCTACCGCTTCGATGACTTCGGGTCGAAGCATTAAATTTTTCACATTCTGGTGCGGAATAATAACCCCCTGCTTACCGGTCAAACCAATCGCCTTGCATACCGCAAAGAAGCCTTCGATTTTCTCATTTACACCGCCGATCGGCTGGATTTCGCCCCATTGGTTCACCGATCCTGTCACGGCGATGCCCTGCTTAATTGGAATGCCTGAGAGCGAAGACAGGAGCGCATATAGTTCGGTGCTTGAAGCACTGTCCCCATCAACCATGCTGTATGTCTGTTCGAACGTAATGCTCGCTGACAAGGGAAGCGGCTTATTCTGAGCAAATTTTCCCGCCAGGTATCCGCTCAAAATAAGCAAGCCTTTATGATGTAGCTGACCACTTAGTGAGGTTTCCCGTTCAATATTGATAATACCCTGGCGCCCGATAAACGTACGAGCCGTAATACGGTGCGGCTGGCCAAACGTGTAATCGCCTGTTTGCATTACTGCAAGCCCGTTAATCTGCCCCACTTTCTCACCGTCCACATCGACCATAATCGTGCCCTCTTCAATTAATTCCCGCATTTTCTCATCCAGCCGATTGGCACGGTATTCTTGCTCCGCAAGCGCTTGCCGCACATGACGTGCTTCCACTACCGGGCTGCCTTCTTCTTCTGCCCAGAAGCTCGCCTCCACAAGCAAGCGATTTACATCGTGAAATCTGGCGGTCAATTTGCGCTGATCACCGGCCAGACGCGTACTGTAATCCATTAGCTCCGCCAGAGCGGAACGATGAAACGGCAGCAAGCCTTCTTTCTCGCAATAATTGCGAACAGAAGCCGCAAATTCCCGGTACTTTCGGCCATCTTTTTTCATATCCGTGTCAAACTCGACCTTGACTTTAAAAAGTTTATGGAAGTCCTCGTCCAGTTCAGATAACAAGTAGTATACATACGGGCTGCCAATTAAAATAACTTTTACATCCAGCGGAATTGCCTCCGGTTTCAGGCCGCTTGTAGCGATAAGCCCATATTCTTCCGCAGGGGTCTCAATACGGAGCTTTTCCGTTTTCAATACCCGCTTCAAAACATGCCAGGCCAGTGGATTACGCAAAAGCTCTCCCACCTGCACGATCAAATATCCCCCGTTCGCCATATGCAAAGATCCCGGTTTAATCATTGTGAAATCGGTCGTCATCGTGCCGAATGTACTCCGGTATTCGATACGCCCGAACAAATTGTAATGGGTCGGGTTGCTTTCAAAAATAACCGGAGCGCCGGATGTTCCGCTGTTATCGACCAATACATTTACCTTGTAGCGCAGCAAATTCGCTTCTTCGTTCCTTTGCAATAACCGTGCCATCGCTCCCATTTCGGAAGGTTCGTCTTTAAAAAAGTGGTAATTATCAATGACGTCTTCTTGATACGCGCGCAAATATTCGCGCACTTTTTCATCTTCATACTGCGCAAACAGCGGCTGAAACAGATGCTGTACGGCCTGGCGGACGGAATCTTTGTTTAACTGGGCAATTTGCCGTTCGACCTCTTTTTCGATTAGCTGAATTTGTCGTACCGACTCGGCGACTTCCTGTTCTAGCTTTTTGCTTTTCTCTTTAATCTCCTGGCGCGTAACCTCAGACAGGCGATTAAATTCCTCATTGCTGAGCGGTTTTCCGAACATAAGCGGAACCGTGATAATTCCGCCTTCGGACGTACGTTCCAGCGAGAAATTGAACTCACGCGCGAGTTCATCAAGCTTTTTCCATTGTTCCTGCGCCCTTTTCTCGAAATTTTGCAAAACTTGACGGCGTTGCTTTTCGTATTCGTCCCCGGCAAACGTTTTCCGTACCTCCCGCTCAATATCCTGAATCAACTCTTCCATTCTTGCCTTGAATTTCATGCCCTCTCCAGCCGGAAATGATAGTGCTAGCGGATGGTCAGGGCGGGTGAAGTTATATACATAGCACCAATCGTCAGGCACGGGCTTTCCTTCCGCAGCTTGGCGCGCTTTCACCTTGGCGTATGTGGTTTTGCCGGTGCCCGGGGAACCTGCAACAAACAAATTATATCCATGCTTTCTGACTTTCAGTCCGAAGTCCATTGCGCGCACGGCCCGATCCTGACCGATGATTCCTTCCTTAAGCGGTTCGATTTCCGCCGTCGTCTCACATGGAAATACTTCCGGTGGTGTCATGACACGTAATTTAGATACCGGAACTTTTCTTTGTTCTAAAGTTTCTTGGGCAACACGCTTCCACATCGTTGCTCATCCCTTTCTTCAGCTATCTACTCTATACATTAATGAACCTCCCCCACTTACCATAGGTTGAAGTGGGGGTTTCTGAACTATCCACCTCGACAGAACAGGCGATCAGCGGGTTGTCGCTGATCTCACAGACACGTGCCGTCTGCGAGGGGAATCATTCAGCAACACACCCTTACAGGCGTGGGGCGGAACAAACCATCTACTACTTCTCGCTTAGGCGATCCGTAGATACGTGGGTTTCTGTATTTCAAACGGCAAGGACTGAATCCGGTTTTCATACAACACTTTGGACAGTAGATTCGCCGCACCGTGAATGTCCCGATGTTGGGTATAGCCGCACGAACAGCGATACATACGCCCACGCA